>JAZJXO010000041.1:0-10959 GCA_040390855.1 Pseudomonadota bacterium | reverse complement strand
AATCTCCTCCAAAGGGAATCCCCTTTGAATCAGTCATATGTCATCCCGCTCTAAGCCGCGTTGAGTCCTGCAAAATACGCAATCTGAACCGATAGTGAATGGACGGATCATTCGCCATTCAAAGGGATCATTTTACCTTATGCCCATGGGGGAATTGGTGGGTCACCGATGTCCTTGATGTATCGGTGACCTCTTTCTCGATGGGAGTGCCTGATCATGTGGATGAGAATAGCCCTGGTACTGGTTGCCCTGCTTGTGTGGGACGCAGCCACAGCGGAAAACGGACAATCGACACTGGGACGCCTCAAGCATCTCGAAGTGGTGCAGTCCCTTTCCGGCTATGTTCAAAGCGGTGATTTTTTCATAGATGTGAAGAACTTTACCGTCACCCTGACGACCGGCATCACCGACGCCGCTGCCGCGCAGGGGCTTATTGCGGCCCGCAAGGATATTCCGTTAGCGGATAAATCGGCTAACGAAGCGGCCGACGTATCAGAGCAAACGACCCGCGAGGCTCTTGTGAAGATAGACAAGGCCAATGATACGCTGACCAAAGCGGCAGAAGCTCTTGAACAGGAGCGGCTGGAGCGGCAGGCCACGCGCGAGAAAAGGCGCGCCGAGCTGCGCATCTCGCCCGAAGACGTGGTCAAAATTGCTGAGGCCGTGAACGAACTTTACAAGCAGGAACAGGAAGCCGCTGCTGCCGCCGCCGCCGCGAAGCAATCATCGCTTGAGCCTCAGCCCGTGCCGGTGCCTGCCCCCGAAACAGTCCCGTCTATCGAGACAGTTGAAGAAACCGCCGCCGCTCTTGGTCCGGACATTCTAGGGGCCATTGTGAAAGCCTCGAAGGAGACAGGCGCCAATTCCGGTTACCTCCTGCACATCGCGTTGCGCGAGAGCGGCCTCGTGCTCGCTGCGAAGGCGCCGACCTCGTCGGCCACCGGCCCGTTCCAGTTCATTCAACAGACCTGGTATCAGATGCTCGGCACATACGGTGCCAAGCATAAGCTCGATGCCGAAGTAGCCTTGCTCACGAAACAAAGCAACGGCAATTTCAAACCTGTCTCCGAGGAGGCCCGCGTCGAGCTTCTGGCCTTGCGCACCGATCCCTATGTTGCGGCGCTTATGGCGGGGGAGTTGACGATGGAAAACATGGAAAGCATGACCAAGAGTCTCGGTCGCGCCCCCGCCCATGGCGAGCTTTATGCCGCCCATGTTCTCGGTGCGGGCAATGCGGTGCTGCTGGTCAAGACACGCGACAAATCAGCGACAACCTCCGCCGCCAAAATTCTGCCCTCGGCGGCGGCGTCCAACCGTTGGCTCTTTTATAATCCCGATGGCAAAGCCCGCAGCGTCGCGGCGCTCTTTGACGAGTTGAGCCGCTTCATGTCCACTCGCGAAGTGGCCACGGTCTGCAAAGCCAACCTCAACTACTTCGACATGTGAGATGCGGAACCCTCTCTCCGCAAACCCGATACTGTGATCCCGTGGCTCGGCCACGGGATCCATCTCCGTCACGGGCATAATTTTTTTCACCGCAGCCTATGTTTTGTCCCCACCGCAAATAATGAAAATCCGGCCCTGCCTGGAAAATAAATACATTTCCCGCAATTTCGGGAAAACGACTCATCTGGGGAGCAACCGTCATCAACGATCTCTTGCAAGAAACCTCGGATCTCTTGCAAGAATCGCTAGGAAATCGTGGCTCGGACTTGCTGGATAACCCGCCTGTCCCCGCTTTTTGCGACCCCCGAAACACAGGTTTACACCTGCCCCCAATCATCCTATTTTCCGCCCGCACTTAAACCGGAAGGCCCCGATCCAATGCGCGCCGAGACGCAAACCATCGCCGATGAAATCAAGCAGTCGCTCGCACTGCTGAGGAGGCATCTTTGACTGGGATTCAGCTCAGAAGCGCCTCGACGAATTAAACGCGAAGGCCGAAGATCCGAACCTCTGGAACGATCCTGCCAATGCGCAAAGTCTGATGCGCGAGCGCACACGCCTTGAAGGCGCGATCAACGATTACCTCCGTCTGGAAAGTGCGCTCAATGACAATCTCGAACTGATCGAGATGGGCGAAGCCGAAGGTGACGAGAGCATTGTCACGGAAGCCGAAGCCGCACTCAAAGCCGCGCGCGAAGATGCCCGCAAAGCCGAAATCGAAACGTTGCTCGCAGGCGAAGCCGACAGCAATGATTGCTATGTCGAAGTTCATTCAGGAGCGGGCGGCACCGAGAGTCAGGACTGGGCGTCGATGCTTCTGCGCATGTACACGCGCTGGGCCGAACGCAAAGGTTACAAAGTCGAATTGATGGAACGCCATGACGGCGAAGAAGCGGGCATCAAATCAGCGACCATTATGATCAAAGGCCATAACGGTTTTGGCTGGATGAAAACCGAAAGCGGTGTCCATCGCCTCGTGCGCATCTCGCCTTACGACAGCAACGCGCGCCGCCACACGTCCTTTTCGTCCGTCTGGGTCTATCCCGTGGTCGATGACACGATCGACATCGACATCAATGAAAGCGACTGCCGCATCGACACCTATCGCTCGTCAGGTGCCGGTGGACAGCACGTCAATACTACAGACAGCGCGGTCCGCATCACCCACGTGCCCACAGGTATCGTGGTGGCGTGTCAGAACGAACGCTCCCAGCACAAGAACAAAGCGACCGCATGGAATATGCTCCGCGCGCGTCTCTACGAACTCGAACTCGAAAAGCGCGAAGCTCAGGCCAATGCCGAAGCCGCCACCAAAACCGAAATCGGTTGGGGTCACCAGATCCGCTCTTATGTGTTGCAGCCCTATCAGATGGTCAAAGATCTGCGCACCGGCGTCGTGAGCCCGTCACCCGCCGATGTGCTCGACGGCTCGCTCGATGACTTCATGGCCGCAGCCCTTGCTGCCCGCGTGAAGGGCGGCATCGAAGCGGTCGAAGATATTGACTAACGCCGATACCTGAAAGCCTGTTCGATCTGCTTGCGCATTGTCTCTGCGGCGGCCTTTGATCCGTGGTTGCTCAGCGTGTATTCACCGCTGGTGATGGTTATAGCATTTACGTCCCATGTGTTGTCGTCTTCCGACGATATACGTTCACGGATTTCGAAACGCTGAATGTCTGCCTGCGTGAAGGTGAACTTGCGCACCCGAAAGAAGTTCAGCGCGTTGACCTCTATGCGATTGCGGCTGATGGTCCAGCTTGCGGAGTCGCCGAAGAGACCGGCATAAATAGATTTGCCGCCGACAAAAGCAGCACCGCCCATGATGATACCAAAAAACAAAGTGAAGATATTGAGCGGCCAGAGTGCGGGGTGCGGTTCCCAGAATGTAATTCCGATGACGAAAGCACCGACAGCGATGAGCAGAACGCGCACGAGCGGATGCAATGGCATCTCGTGTCGCAGTGTCCCGTCTTCGCCGAGGCTGTGATCCATGTCTTCCGTCTCGTCTGATTGCATTCATCAGTGGTGCAGATTCTAGGCAACATGAAATGAACGGAAGGTAAGAAAATCAATGCAGAAACGAATGTTGCACCATCGCGGCGCATGACGGCCCAAAAACAAAAGCCCCGGTGAAGGCAATTCCACCGGGGCTCGTTTGTTTCGTGTGCCTCGACCTGAGGCAAATGCTTTATTGCGCGGCGGGGCGCTTAACGACCACGCCGTTGTCGCCGACGACGACGGGTGAGGCATGAACGTCTGCCGGACGCGGCGCGACAGGGCGCGGAGCGGCGGCGACGGGTGAGGGGGCGGCGATGGTCGGCTTGTGCGCGCTGGCCTGTCCGATCGGATCGTCGGAATGGCGGCAGTTACCTTCGAAGAACGCGCCGGTTTCAACAGCGAGCGCTTCATGCAGAATGTCGCCTTCGACATGGCATGTGGACGAGAGTTGCACCCGGCGACCGCGGATCGTGCCGATGACGCGGCCGCGGATCACGATGTCTTCGGCGACGACTTCGCCGTTGACCGAAGCCTTCTCGCCGATGGTCAGCGACTGGCTGCGGATGTCGCCTTCGACAGTGCCGTCAACCTGAATGTCGCCGGTGGCAACGAGATTGCCATGGACCACAAGGTCGCTGGAAATAATGGATGGTGCGGTGCGTGCGCCGGTCCGCTTTGCAGGCACGGACGGAGCAGCAGCCGAAGCGGCCTGGATCACGGGAGCGTCGGTATCTTTGTCTCTATCTTTTCGAGAAAACATAATGCCCTGCCTCGATGAATTTGGTGGGATCGCGGACGATGCCGTCGAACCAAACCTCGTAGTGTAGATGGGACCCGCTAGAACGGCCGGAGGACCCAACTCGGCCTATCACTTGTCGAAATGCAATTTTCTGGCCAACTTTGACATTTATCGCACTCAGATGACCGTATCGTGTCTTGAAGCCGTTTCCGATGTCGATTTCGATTAACCGGCCATAGGCCCCGCGCCAGTCGGCATAGGTGACAGTGCCTGCTGTTGTGGCATAAACGGTTGATCCATAGGCAGCCGCCATGTCCTCACCGGCATGGAAGGCCATGCGCCCGTTAAAAGGGTCACGACGCACTCCGAATCCACTGGTCTCGTGATAGTCGAGCAGAGGCTCTGCCAGAGGCAATTTCGCAATGGCTGCCTCAAGTTCACCCATCGTGTTGATGTTCTGGCTGACGCGGGCAAGCTGCTTGCTGAAGGCGCTGCCATTGTCGGCACCGGCAAGGGCCTCGCCGTCAGCCAGACCCAGAAATGGCCCGCCCTCGGCCTCTTCCTCTTTGGCCCCGCCTTTGCCGGACCGGTTGTCGTTGGCGCGGATCAGCGTGTCCACATCGGCCACTTTGGTCATGTCGATAATCGAAGTGAGTTCGCGGATGCGGCGGTCTGTTGTCTCGTCAATAGTGTTGATGAGGCTCTGCTGGGCGCGGTCCAGATTGGTCAATTTTGTATCAATCAGAGACGTTGCGCCGTTTTGATCAGCAGTGCTGCTCGCCGCTCCGGCAAGGCCGACAATGTCCACGCCGCCGCCCGCGACGGCACTGACCTGTCCGCCTTCGACAATATAGCTGCCGTCAGCGGCCATGCGCTGGGGCCGTGCGGTGGTCTGGGCGACATTGATACCGGCCGCATCCTGATCAACCGACATGAGGATCGTGTTGCCCGTTGCATCGCCCTCGGCAGAGTTGCGATAGGTTGCCGCAAACTGCTGGCGCATAGTGTCGAGATCGTTGCTGGCTGCTTTGCGCTGGCCGAGCAGTGTGGTGAGTTGGCGGTGCTTGTCCTCAAGGTCGCGCGTCGTGGCGAGAAAGCGTTCCTGCGAAATAACCAACTGCCCGTTCAACTCGTCATAGGCTGATTGCAAATGGGCGAGGCGCTCTTCGTATGAGCCCTGCATTTTCGTGTAGCGCTGATCTTTGGAGGCAATGATCTGCTGTTTGAATACGACGTTGACGGATGAAAAGGCGATCCAGCCAAAAAAGATGGCACCGATGGCGAGAAAAACGGCCTGAGTGAAAGGCGAGAGCGAGATGAACTGCACCTGACCGTGGCTGCGCAGATATATCTGCCGCTCCACATAGTGGTGCTTCAGGAAACGGCGAACCGTCTCTCTAAAATCAGAACTATTATGGTGCACGCCCCTCATGCGCCATCATCCCTTCATCAGCATCAAAACCATGGAGTGGGTTGAGTTTTCCGCACGAGGGTTAATTTCCTGTGTGCATGATTAATAACCCGATAACCATAACCCCGCCGACAGCCCGACTTACTCCACTATGACAGCCAGTCCCTTGTCCGGACCCCCACGTAACTGTCCCATTTAGTGTCACTCATAAGTGTGACATTTAAAAGCCTCATTATGGCTTAACCGTCAGCGGCAGATAAAAATTACCTGACAAACCGGCATTTTCCCGCGCTTCCGTGTTGAAAGGCTGCTTCAGCAGGCCGCGAAAATGCGTCCGCACCAGATGATGAAATGTCACTTCCGGATCGAGCCCGCGTTGCCCGCAAAGATAAGTATACCAGCGCGTGCCCGCCGCGACATGTTGCTGTTCTTCTGCATAGATCATAGTAAGCACGGCTGCGCTTTCGTGGTCGCCCGCATTATCGAGCTTTTCGATCATGCCGGGCGTTACGTCGAGCCCGCGCGCTTCCAGAACCATCGGCACAATAGCCAGACGCGCTACGAGATCATAGGCCGTCTCCTCGGCGCTTTCCCAGAGCCCGTTATGGGCAGGCAGATCCCCGTAAGCTCCACCCATCGCGGCAAGGCGGGTCTGGAGTGCAAGGAAGTGCTTGGCCTCTTCGCTGCCCACTTTCACCCAGTCATCATAGAACGCGCGCGGCAGTCCGGCATTGGCCCACCTTCCTGCCATATCGAAGGCGAGATCAATCGCGTTGAGTTCGATATGCGCCAGCGCATGGAAGGTTGCAAAACGCCCGCGTTCTCCTTTGAACGTGCGCTTGGGCATATCACGGTGAGAGAGAAGCTCCGGCTTGGCGGGACGGGCAGGGTGGTCAGGCATACCCGCATCATCCGCTGCAATCAGGGGCAGTTCTCCCGCACGCCAGAGCGTCGCCACGCGCTGTCCTGTTCGTGCCTTCTCGTCGGCATCAGCGCAGGTCAGCACCGCATAAGCACCGGCGGCGAGCGAAGAGAATTCTGTCACTTCAGGGCCTTTACAGTCTCAAGCACTTCGTCGGCATGGCCTTTGACTTTAACCTTGGGCCAGATACGGGCGATCACGCCCTTGCCGTCGATGAGGAATGTTGTGCGGTTGATACCCATAAACTTGCGGCCATAGAGGCTCTTCTCGGCCCAGGCGCCGTAAGCCTCCAGCATCGCGCCGTCCTCGTCCGACAGAAGCGGAATGGACAGTCCGTGCTTGTCGCGGAACTTGCAGTGCTTCTCGATGGTGTCTTTTGACACACCGACAACCACGGCCCCCGCGCGGGTAAAGGCTGCTTTTTGTGCCGTAAAATCGAGTGCCTCGACAGTGCAGCCCGGCGTATCGTCCTTCGGGTAAAAATAGAGCACCAGCATTTTACCCTTAAAGTCTTTCAGGCTGACTGTGCTTCCGTCATCGGCCGGCAGGGCAAAGGCAGGGGCCTTCGTGCCCGCTTCAAGTCCGCTTGTTGTTGCCTTTTTCGCCGTGACCATCGCTCTCTCTCCGTTTTCCCGCCGTAATTTCCGTGCATCTTCATAATCATCATAGTAAACGGCCTTCGCGTTTCTGTCAGATCGCACATGCCTTTTCCTGAGACAAGAGCCTCCTGCCCGTCTAAATAGGGGAGCGGTTCCGATCTGGCCGTGTTTTTGCTTGGCATAATGCTTCCGCCGTTTCACCAATTCCGTCAGGCCGGAAGCAAATGGAGTCCGCTCGTTCTTTGTTCCGTCGCGCTGGTAAAATTATCCTTGAAATTGCAGGCGTCGCCGTTGCTGTGACGGCGGTTCTGCTTGCCGTTTTGGCTTGGAAACTTTCGTCCGGCCCTGTGTCGCTCCCGCTGCTCAGCCAGATTCTGGAAAGCACGATCAGCAGTGAGCTGGATGGTGGCTCCATCGACGTGGGCGATACGATCCTCAAATGGTCGCCTGAGCGCCGTCAGGTCGATCTGCGCGTCGTCAATCTCAAAGTCAAAGGCGCCGACGGTAATGATGTCGCCTCGCTGCCCGAATTATCGTTCCGCTTGTCGGTCACTGCCTTGTTGCGCGGTCAGATTGCGCCGACCACGGTTGAACTCTACGGCGTCAAGACCACACTCATCCGTCGCGCAACCGGCTTTACGTTTGGCCTCGCACCCGCAGATGCGCCGATTGACGCGCCGCAGGAAGACATCATCGGCCCGATGATCGAAACACTGGTGCAGGGCAAACCAACGGTGCCCATGCTCTCCCATCTGCGCCGCTTGGCTGTCCATGACGCAACGCTGCATATGGTTGACGAGGTAAACAACGTTACCTTTGAAGCGCCTTACGCTGATTTTGAAATCTACCGCGGTCGTGGTGGCCTTGCCGCGCGGATGAGTGCCGAGGTGAAGCTCGACGACCAGACCGCCAGTATCGAGCTTGAAGGCGCATTGCCGCAAAATGCTGCCGTCGCCAATCTACGCATGTTGGCCACCAATGTTGTCCCCGCAGCACTTGCCCGCATGTCGGACAGCTTCCGAAATTACGGTATGATCGACGCAGCCATGTCTGCATCTGGCGAACTCGACGTGACGCGCGAAGGTGAGGTGCGCACCGCTCGCCTCGTCATGGACAGCGGCAAGGGCCGCTTCACCATACCGGGTCTCGCGCAGGCCCCCGTCGATCTCGAAAAAGCCCATGCAGAACTCACACTCAACGCCGCAGAACGTCGCGTCGAAATCAAAGCCCTGCGCTTCGAGGCCGGCCCCCACAGTATCGACCTCACTGGCAGTGCGGATTATCTTATGGGCGAGGGAGCGAATGTCTCCTCGGTAAAGCTCGATCTCAAGGCGGATAAGACCACCACCGAAATCGCGGGCTTTTTCGAAGGCCCCGTAACCTTCGACAACATCGCCTTTCTCGGCACGCTCGATCTTGACAAGCGCAGCATCGACGTCGAGAACGTGACGCTTGGCGTCGCCGGTGGCTCGATCACCGCGTCCGGTCTCGTCACAGAAGGTTTGCGCTCGCCCGCCCTCAAAGCAAAAGCGACAATCAGCAACATCCCTGTCAACGAAGCGCGTAAAGTCTGGCCGCTTGTCCTGTCGAAAAAATCCCGCGCCTGGGTTTCCAAGAATCTCAAAGACGGTAATCTTGACGGCGCAGACTTCATCATCGACGTTCCTGTTGATCTTCTGGCTATCGTCGATGAACAACACATTCGCATCCCCGATGGCGGCCTGCGTTTTGCCTTCCGTGTGTCGGGCGCGACGGTTCAATATATTGAAGGTATGCCACCCCTGATGAACGTGATGGCTAACGGCGTCGTCGGAGACAACCGTTTCGACGCATGGGTCTCATCCGCCGTCGTGAATGTGTCCGAGGGACACACGATTGCCGTCTCCGCCGGTCATTTTGCCGATGGAGAGCTATCGAACCGCCATAGTGTCGGCGATATTGAATTCACCGGTGCTGGCAAGACCGCTGATATTCTTGCTCTTCTCGATCACGAGCCCCTGCATCTCCTGTCGAAATTCTCGCTCGACCATTCGACTATCGGAGGCACCGGCACAGTCAGTGGCGAATTGAGACTGCCACTCGTCAAAGGCGTGACGCTCGATCAGATTGATTTCAAAGGCAAAGCCCATGTCGACGATCTGGCGATCCCGAACCTGCAACCCGATCTTTCGATCACGACCGGCGCACTCGACATCGAAGTCTCGCGCAGCGGCCTTAAATCCACCGGCAAAGTCACGCTCAATGAAGATGCGCCATTGGATCTCGTCTGGACCGAACGTTTCACCAAGGGCAAAGGGCCTGGTTCGTCTTATCGCGTGACCGGCCCCATCGACAATGCAGGTCGCAAAGCCGTCGGTCTCAAGTTCGATAAATTCATTCAGGGCCCTGCCATTATCGACGCGACACTGACCGGCGACGGCAGCCGCATCAACCGCGCCAAGGTCCATGCCGACCTCACGCCCGCAAAGGTGACGGTCAACTATCTCGGCTGGACGAAGCCCGTCGGCCAGAAAGTCTCGCTCGACGTCGACATCGCACTCGAACCCGATCACTACGCCTTCACGAAATTCAATCTGCAAAGCACCGAGAACGGGCCGAAGGTCAGCCCCAGCGTCGACACGCGGGGCGAGTTCGTGATGAATAAATCATGGGACTGGATGAGCATCACCTTCCCGCAGGTAAAGCTCGGGCCCCACAACGATCTCGCTGTGCGTGGTCGCCGCGATGGTGCTGGTACGCTGACGCTCGACATCACCGGCCCTAAAGCTGATGCGAGCGGCCTTCTGCAAAATTTGGGATCCGGCGACGGCGATAAGGAAGAAGCCAAAGCCGCCGCATTGCGCATTGTCACATCTGACATGGTTGCGGATCCCGCGCGGCGCACGGTGCTGCGCGCCGCCATCGGCACGGTCGCGGGACAAAATGACTCGCGCTATTCCGACATCGACGCGCATTTCACGCTGCTGGATGATTGGGTCTATGCCTTCAACATTGAAGGCTACGATGGGGCAGGCGCACCGCTCAGCGCGTCGATCAAACCGACCACAGTCCGGACGCGCGAATTTCTCATGTCGTCCACGGATGCCGGCATCATCCTCCGCGGACTCGATTTGGTCAAAGGTATCACTGGCGGTGCGCTCGATGCCAAAGCCAGTATCGACGACACTTTGCCGGGTTCGCCCATGACCGGCGAAATCAACATCACGGACTTCCGCATTACCAATGCGCCGATCCTCGCCAAAGTGCTGACCCTCGGGTCCCTTACCGGCATCGGCGATACGCTGATGGGCGATGGTATCAGGTTTGACAAGCTCGTGCTGCCCTTCCGTACTTCGGGCCACCGCATTTATATTGAAGAAGCCCGCATGGCCGGTCCCGCCATTGGATTGTCCGTTCAAGGACAAATGGATCGCGCCGCCGGTGTGCTCGACCTCGAAGGAACCGTCGTTCCCGCCTACACAATCAATTCGATTTTAGGCTATATCCCCATTCTCGGCCCGCTCCTTGTGGGACGCGAAGGCGAGGGTATTTTCGGCTTCACCTATGCTGTGAAGGGAGCGGCGGACAATCCCTCCGTCATCGTCAATCCCTTGTCCGTCATTGCGCCGGGCATGTTGCGCCGCCTCTTCGAGTTTGGCTCGTCTCTGCCAGATGACAAGGCAGCGCCCGCCGGTTCGCCTCCGCCCGCGTCCTCCGGCACCCCTGGGGCCGCTCCCTCCGGCCCGCCGGTCGAGATCAAAAAGCCGCTGAAACCTGCTGGCGATTAACGGTCCCGCGCCCAAACGGCGATCTAGAGCTTGATGACATTAGATTGACGCATAGCCGGAGTTTTTGAGGTAATTTG
>JAZJXO010000040.1:0-6314 GCA_040390855.1 Pseudomonadota bacterium | reverse complement strand
CCATGGAGACCTATTGATTCAGAGTTCAGGACAATGTGCAACTGTAATGCTAAGCAACAAACAGTGCAACATTTGTTAGCGTCGGCGGAGGGTAACCTAAGCCGAGTAGAGGTCCTGGAAGGGCCTACGGGTCGGCGTTTGTGGCCGGATGAGGTCAAGGCGCGGATCGTTTCGGAAAGCTTCGAGCCGGGTGCGAAGGTAAGCGCGGTTGCGCGCCGTCACAGGCTGACGCCGCAACACCTGACGTCCTGGCGCCGGGCGGCGCGCGAGGGGAAATTGGTTCTGCCTGCGTCTGGCGAAGAGCCCTTTGCCGAACTGGTTGTGGATGATCACCCTGCGGCTGGAAACGATGATCAGGGCGGCCTTGCGACGATCAGCATTGAGACGGACGGGATCGTCGTTTGTGTGCCTTGTGACATCAGCGCGTCCCGGCTTGCCGAAATCGTCATGGCGCTGCGGCTCACATGATGCTGACCGGACAGGGCATACGGGTTGTCGTGGCAATGAAACCGGTCGACTTCCGCAAAGGCCATCCGGTCGACTTCCGCAAAGGCCATCCGGTCGACTTCCGCAAAGGCCATGACGGCCTGGCGGCGGTTGTGCAGTTGGAACTCGGCCTTGACCCTCATTGCGGGATCGTTGTTGTGTTCCGCTCCAAACGGGCAGACCGGATCAAGGTGCTGACCTGGGATGGGAGCGGGCTTGTGCTGGCCTACAAGCGGCTGGAACAAGGCAGCTTTGCCTGGCCGCCGATCCGGGACGGAGTGATGAAACTCTCTGCCGCTCAGTTCGGTGCGCTGTTTGAGGGGTTGGACTGGCGCAATGTGCGGGCTGTGAACGTTCGGCGTCCGCAGCTTGTCGAATAGGTGAGTCAGAGCGAACGAAGCACTGTATAATATGAACTATGCTTGAGACGCTCACATACGCCGAACTTGCCGTTCTCCCCCCCCCAAGGTGCGTGCGATCCTGGCGGCGCAGGCGTCTGTAATCACACAGATCGAAGAGAAGGCCGCAGTCCTTGCCGACCAGAACGGCGAACTTGAAGCCTGGAACCTGCGACTTGAGTATCTGGTGAAGGAACTGCGTCAGGCACTTTATGGCAGGAAGTCCGAGCGTCTTGATCCTGACCAGTTCGACCTCCTGCTTGAAGATCTCGAAACCGCCCTTGCTCAAACCGAGACGGAAGGTTCGCAACGCGGTCTGCGCCGTACCGCGGGTATACCCGCTCGCCGCAATATTGGTCACCTGCCGGAACATCTTGAGCGCATTGAGCGCGTGATCGAGCCGGAGAGCCTGGATTGCCGGTGTGGCTGCGGGGAGATGGTGAAGATCGGCGAGGAGCGCACCGAGCGTCTCGACTGCGTGCCTGCGCAGCTCCGGGTGATTGTCACGGTACGTCCAAAATACGCCTGCAGGATCTGCGCGGAGGGCGTAATGCATGCACCTGCGGCGGCACACCTGATCGAAGGCGGACTACCAACGGAAGTGCTGATCGCGCAGGTACTGGTGTCCAAGTATGCCGACCATCTTCCGCTCTACCGGCAGGCGCAGATCTTTGCCCGGTCCGGTGTCCAGCTTGATCGTTCGACGCTGGCGAGCTGGAGCGGGACTGCTGGCTATCATCTCGCGCCGCTGACGCGGCGTCTTGCTAAACTCCTCAAGGCCTCGGGCCATTTGTTCATGGACGAGACACGATGCCCGGTGCTCGATCCGGGACGTGGCAAGACTAGGAGCGGCTATCCCTGGGCCCTTGCCCGCGACCAGCGCGGCTGGGCCGGGACTGGACCGCCTAGTGTGGTTTACTTCTACGCTGATGGCCGCGCCGGCCGCCATGCCGAGGCATTCCTCGAGGGATTCTCCGGAACCCTGCAGGTCGATGCCTATGCGGGATAAAAGCGCCTGTCGCGCCATGACCGCCCGGGCGGAGCATAGTGCTTGCCAACTGCTGGGCGCATGCGCGCAGGAACCTCGTCGAGATCCGGAAGCGCGTCGGCTTGTCCGCCAGTCCCGAACGGCACCGCTGGTTGCCGCGTTCGGTGACTGGCTGAAACAGAAATGTGCACGGATCTCTGCGAAATCAGGTCTGGGAGAAAAGCTCACCTACATCGCCAACTGCTGGGGCGGGCTGCAGGTGTTCCTCACCGATGGCCATGTCGAGATGGACAACAACCCGGTCGAGAACCGGATCCGTCCGCTGGCCCTCGGACGCAAGAACCACCTGTTCGCCGGTCATGATGAGGGTGCCCATGCCTAGGCCTGCATCGCGTCCCTCATCGAGACCTGCAAGCTCAATGACGTCGAGCCGCTCGGCTACCTGACCGCAACGCTGCAGGCAATCGCCCAGGGCCATCCCATGAGCCGTCTCGATAAACTCCTGCCAGGGCCCTTCGCAAGAGTGTCAACACACTGAATACGTGATGCGTTCGCATCGCTTACAGTTCATCTCGCATGCGGTCTTTGCCTGGTCGAAGGACCATGCCGTCGACTGGCATTACATCGCGCCCGGAAAGCCCATGCAAAACGGCTTCGTGGAGAGCTTCAACGGGCGGATGCGGGACGAGTTGCTGAACGAAGCTCTGTTCTTCGGCCTTGATCATGCCAAGCAGGCCATCGCCGAGTGGAAGGAGGACTACAACACCGGACGACCACATTCGGCGCTCGGCTACCTGACACCCGCAGACTTCGCTGCCAAACTCACCGCAACAGCCTGTCACCCTGCGCTTTGTGATGGCTCCGTGTGCCAGCCTGTTGCTCAACCCGCCCGAGAGGGCATAATCTTGCCGTGGCTCTAATCTCCGTTGGGGGAAACTTCAGTGGCAGGTCACCTTGCATAAGAAAGTCGGTGAGATGGAGGTGCGACGACAGGAGGAGGCCATGCGAAAGGATCACGTTGAAGGCGCACGCGAGATCGGAGGACTTCAGGAAGGGGTTTTGTCCCTCGGCATTGATCATGCCGGCGTAAATAGGCAAGAATTGGGCCTGCCCGGCGATTTGAGTGCCCGCGACGCGAACGTCCGACGGCTTGCGGCTGAGGCGGCGGAGACGAAGATAAGGGCGGCGCTAGTGGCGGAGCGCGCCTTGCGCGCAGCGGCGGAAGCTGAAGTCACGCGACTTATTGAGGTTTGTCGTGAGTTTGACAATCCTGCCGTGCGGAGCTTCGCGCGCGTCGTTCGCAGGGGTGCGCGGCTGTTGCGGCAGATGAAAGAGTTTGCGTCGATTGAAGGACTCTTGCCGGGACGGCGACGGCAGCGGCGACGCAAGCAGCGACTTGTGCGCGAGGCCGAAATTATCGTTGATTCAGGCCTCTTCGATCACGAATGGTATCTGAGGACCTTTCCGGATGTGGCGTTGTCGGGCAAAGAGCCGCTGAACCACTATCTTCAATGCGGGGTTGTGGAGGGCCGAAATCCGAATCCTCTTTTCGATACGCAATGGTATTTGCGGCGATATCCGGATGTCGCGGCAATGGGACAGAATCCGCTCGTTCACTATGTGCAGCGAGGCGCGACGGAGAAGCGCGATCCGGGGCCGGAGTTTTCGACCGAATGGTATCTCGACGGGAACCCAGATGTGGCCGCGGCCGGTGTCGACCCGCTCAAGCATTTCCTGCATTACGGGCAAGCGGAGGGCCGGTTGCTACACAGGCCCAGTCCCGCCCGAGCTTATAGATTATGGCAGACGAGATTTGACTATCAACCGGAACAGGATCGCCCGACTTGCATAGCGGCGCTTGCTGCGTTGCCGTGGCATCCAAGAATTTCGATCTTGATGCCTGTTTACAACCCGAATCCGACTGATCTGGAGGATGCTATACAGTCCGTTGAAAACCAGATTTTTCCAGAGTGGGAACTTTGTATTGCGGATGACGCCTCGACCAATGCGAGTATAAAAACCATATTGGAAGCCGCCCTGCTGCGAGACCGACGTATCAAGGTGGTTTACCGCGAACGGAACGGGCACATCTCGGAAGCCACGAATTCCGCTTTTGCTCTGGCAACCGGTGATTATATAGGTCTGCTGGATCACGATGACGTTCTGCGTGAACACGCGCTTGCAGAAATTGTCATCGCTCTTAACAATCGCCCGGATGCCGAGTTGCTATACAGCGATGAGGACAAGTTGGGAGAGTCCGGGGAGCGCTATGATGCGCACTTCAAACCGGACTTCTCCCATGATCTCTTTTACTCGATGAACTATCTCAACCACTTCACAGTTCATCGCGCAGAAAATATTCGGAAAGTTGGCGGATGGCGCAAGGGGTATGAGGGGGGGCAAGACTACGACATCAATCTCCGCATCATCGAGACGATTGATCCACGCAGGATTGTTCATATTCCAAAGATTCTTTATCATTGGAGGGCGGTCAAGGGCTCTACTGCGCAGGCTGAATCGGAAAAGAATTACGCCTATGCCGCCGGTTTCCGTGCACTTGAAGACCATGTTGCTCGATGCGGCTTACCTGCAAAAGTAGAAGAAATAGAAGGTTTGCCCGTCTATAGGCTCAGATGGAACGTGCCTCATCCTGAACCTTTGGTCTCTCTCATCATTCCGACGCGCGACATGGTCGACGTCTTGCGAACTTGTGTAAGCTCCATCATCGAGAAGACTGCTTATACCAATTATGAAATTCTCATTATTGATAACGACTCCTGCGAAAAAGCGACGCTGGAATATTTGGCAGAAGTGGTCGCGGATCCACGTATCCGAGTGTTGAGCTACGCTAGGCCGTTCAACTATTCGGCCATCAACAATTTTGCGGCGCACGAAGCGAAGGGCATAATTCTGGGGTTGATCAATAATGACATCGAGGTCAGTGCACCCGAATGGCTTGATGAAATGGTTGCTCACGCGCTACGCCCAGAAATTGGCTGTGTCGGCGCGAAACTCCTTTATCCTGATGATATGATCCAGCATGCGGGCGTAATTTTAGGATTAGGCGGCGTGGCTGGACACGGCCATTCCCGATTTAGTCGGACAGAGCCAGGATATTTCAGACGTCTGCAGGTCGTGCAGAACTATTCCGCTGTGACCGCTGCCTGCCTCCTTGTCCGTGCAGAAATTTTTTGGCAGGTGGGCGGATTGGACGAAAGGGATTTGACTGTTGCCTTTAACGATGTCGATTTTTGTTTGAAGGTCAGGGAGGCCGGCTACCGCAACCTTTTCACTCCTTTCGCCTTGCTTTACCATCATGAATCGCTGAGCCGCGGCTACGAGGATACGCCTGAGAAAATGCTCCGGTTTGCCGGCGAGGTGGCCGTGATGAAAGAGCGTTGGTGGGCGGAGCTGTTAACGGACCCGTTCTATTCGCCCAACCTCACGCTTGATCACGCAGATTTTTCCTTTCGACTTCATTGAAGTGGTGAAGGAATGTTACTTTAGACAATTTTCGTTTTATCAATCTTACCAACGTCTGGAGGAATATCCCAATGGATATTCTAGATGCATATGTCAAAACCGCACCTGATCCGCAAAATATAATTGATATTTTTGCGGGCGAATGGTCCTCAAAAATGCCTGAAAAATCCGGATTGATTTCAAGGCCCGGTACTGCGGCTCTGTTTTCCGACGCGCGTATAAATTGGCTGTCTGATCAGATCGGAGGCTTTGATGGTAAAAACATACTGGAGATGGGACCTCTTGAAGCAGGTCACACATATATGCTCTGCAAGGGCGGTGCGAGGTCGGTTACGGCTATCGAGTCGAATTCGCGTTCGTATTTGAAATGTCTTTGTATCAAGGAACTGTTTGAACTTGATCAGGCGAAATTTCGGTACGGCGACGCTCTGGCCTATGCGCGTGAATCAACAGAACGGTTTGACTTGTGTGTAGCATCCGGAATTCTCTACCATATGACTGAGCCAATTGAATTTTTTCAAAAGTTGACAGAGCTGTCCAACACGATGTTCGTTTGGACACATTATTTTGATGAAGACGCTCTGAAGGAAAATAACCTGAATCGCCAATTTGGTGCCCCTTCTGAAATTAATGTCGGCGGCAAAAAATATTGTGTCGTTAAGCGAAACTATATGGAGGCATTGGGCTGGGCCGGGTTTTGTGGCGGCGGGAACACTTGGGCGAATTGGCTGACGCGCGACTCATTGTTTCAAGCTGTCGAGGATTGCGGGTTCGCAGTTTCCTCTGTCGGGTTTGATCATGTAGATCATCCGAATGGACCGTCCTTAGCGTTTATTGCAAAGCGACTGTGATCTGGAAATCGAGTTCTTACATTTTTGAATCTGCTTAAAGAAAAAGTGGATTGCTAACATTACAGTTGCACATTGTCCTGAACTCTGAATCAATAGGTCTCCATGGTA
>JAZJXO010000039.1:0-1597 GCA_040390855.1 Pseudomonadota bacterium | reverse complement strand
CAGCTGCCTGCGAAGTAGGACGGCGACCACAACGCGCCTCCCCATAGTTTCTTGCGGATGCTCGGATAGTTCTTCTTCCGAATCATCCGGCTCGACACGCCCTTCAGGCTGTTCACCAGATTCGAGACGGAAACCTTGGGCGGGTAGTTCACCAGCAGACGTACATGATCGTCCTCGCCATCGAATTCCACCAGTTCGGACTCGAAGTCCGCGCAGACGCTTGCAAAGATTGGCCTGAGGTCGTCGAGTATCTCTTTTGTAAAGACTTCGCGACGGTATTTTGTTACGAAGACCAAATGAACATGCATCACAAAAACACAGTGTCTCCCGTGGCGAATCTCGTTGTCTTTACCCATAGACCAAACTATAATCCAAGTATGGAACGTCTACAAGCCTTCAAGTACGAACTGATGCCGGACGGTGAGCAAGCGCGCGACATGCGCCGCTTCGCCGGGTCGTGCCGGTTCGTCTACAACAAGGCACTGGCGATGCAAAAAGACAATCACGAGGCGGGCAACAAGTTCATCGGCTTCGCCGGGCTGTGCAAGGCGCTCACTGGATGGCGCCAAGGCGCCGAAACGCCGTGGCTCCAAGAGGCGCCCTGCCATCCGCTGCAACAAGCGTTGAAGGATTTGGACCAGGCGTACAAGAATTTTTTCGAGAAACGGGCCGATTTCCCCAGCTTCAAGCGCAAAGGCAGCGGCGGCGGTTTTCGCTACCCGGACCCGAAGCAAATCAAGCTCGACGAGGCGAACGAGCGCATCTTCCTGCCCAAGCTCGGCTGGCTGCGTTACCGCAACAGCCGCGACGTGCTGGGCGAGGTGCGCAATGTGACCGTGAGCCAGTCGGGCGGAAAATGGTTCGCGGCTATCCAGACGCAACGCGAAGTCGAACCGCCTTTGCCCACGGCGACGACAGCCATCGGCATCGATGTCGGCATCGCCCGCTTCGCCACGATGAGCGACGGCAGCTTCGTCGCACCACTCAACAGTTTTAAGAAGCACCAACAGAACCTTGCCCGCTACCAGCGGCGCATGAGCCGCAAGGTCAAGTTCAGCAGCAATTGGAAGAAGGCGAAAGCCCGCGTCCAGAGGATTCACATCGGCATCGCCAACGCCCGCAAGGACTTCCTGCACAAGACCACAACGACGATCAGCAAAAATCACGCGCTCGTCTGCATTGAGGATTTGCAGGTACGCAATATGTCCAGGTCTTCCAAAGGTACTGTTGAGCAACCGGGCAAGAAGGTCAGCCAAAAGTCGGGCCTGAACCGCGCCATTCTCGATCAGGGATGGGGCGAGTTCCGTCGTCAGCTTGGCTATAAGCTTGCATGGAACGGCGGCATGTTGCTGGCCGTGCCACCGCGCCATACCAGCCAGACGTGCCCGGCTTGCGGCCACGTCTCAAAAGACAATCGGCAGACGCAGGCTTCATTTCAGTGCGTCGACTGTGGCTGCGAAAATCACGCCGATGTAGTTGGCGCGATCAATGTTTTAGCGCGAGGACATCGCGTCTTAGCCTGTGGAGGGTCGGCGCATTCAGGCCGCTCGATGAAGCAGGAACCCACCGAAGCGACCCGTAGATCATCACGCGGCGC
>JAZJXO010000038.1:0-18756 GCA_040390855.1 Pseudomonadota bacterium | reverse complement strand
TACCATGGAGACCTATTGATTCAGAGTTCAGGACAATGTGCAACTGTAATGCTAGCTGGAGGAAAATCGTAGGGGCAGGTCAGTCAAGCCGTTCCGTTCAAGGATGATTGACCCTATGCCCGGTCACAGGAGCACCTAGATTTCCAGCATGATTGTCATGCCGTCATAGGCTGGCACCACATCGGACGGCAGGTCTTTCACCAGCGTCTGATAGTCCAGATCAACATGCATATTGGTCAGAATCCCGTGCGAAACTGACAGGAGATCGAGCCACTCCAGCGAGAGATCAAGATGCGCGTGTGTCGGGTGAGGTGTGTAACGCAGCGCATCGACGATCCAGTATTCAACGCCGCGAATAAGATCAAAACTTGAAGCAGGCAGGCCGACTACGTCGCTCGAATAAGCCAAGGGTCCGAATCTGAATCCAAGGGAGCGGATAGCGCCGTGATCCTGATCGAATGGAACAGCGACAACATCACCGCCCGCGCCAGACACGACAATCGGTTCGCCGAAAGCGCCGATGCGGTGTTCGTTCAGGATGGCGGGATAGCCCGTGCCCGGTAATTGACGGAAGCAATAATCAAAACGCGTCGTCAGCGTTTTGGAGGTCGGCTCGTCCATCCATACATCGACACGGCGCCGACCATTCAAAGCGATCATGCGCAGATCGTCGATGCCGTGCGACTGGTCGGCGTGGTCATGGGTGAACAAGACGCCGTCGATCCATTTGACGTTGGCGTCGAGCAACTGGTCGCGCATGTCGGGCGAGGTATCGACCAGCACGGTGGTTTTTTGGGCTTCGTTCTGATCCCATTGTTCGACGAGCAGCGAGCAACGGCGGCGGCGGTTGCGTGGCTCTTTCGGATCGCAGGCACCCCAGACATTACCGATGCGTGGGACGCCACCGGAAGACCCGCAGCCGAGAATGGTGACACGCATCTTCATGGATGGAACACGGCCTCGCGCGGGACGCGACTGAAGAGACGCAGGAAATTCTCGGATGTTTGCATCGCCAGTTCGTCGCCGCTGACATTTTTGAGTTCGGCGAGTTTCGCGGCGGTGTGAATGACAAAAGAAGGTTCGTTGCGCTTGCCGCGTTTGGGCACGGGTGCGAGATAGGGTGCGTCGGTCTCGACCAGCAGACGGTCCATCGGCACGCCCTGCGCGGTCACTTGCAACTCGGCGGCGCTTTTCAAGGTCAGGATGCCGGAAAGCGAGATATAAAATCCGAGGTCGAGGGCGTGGTGCGCCAGCTTGTGGCTTGACGTGAAGCAATGGAGAAGACCGGTGAAAGCGCCCTTCCCCATTTCTTCGCTGAGGATCGACGCCGTGTCATCGTCGGCGTCGCGCGTATGGACAATGAGCGGCAGGCCCGTTTCGCGCGCGGCGGTGATGTGGGCGCGGAAGCAACGCTGCTGTGGCTCGCGGGGGCTGTGCTCGTAATAATAGTCGAGGCCCGTCTCGCCGATACCGACGACCTTCGGGTGCTTTGCCAGTTCGATCAGGCGCACGGCGTCTATGTCCGGCTCGGTCGCGGCTTCATGCGGATGGATGCCGACCGAGCAATAGACATTCGGGAAGCGTTCGGCGATGGCGAGTATGCGGTCGAACTCGCTGACCTTGGTGGAAATCGTGACCATGAGGCCGATGCCCGCCTCGCCCGCGCGCGCGACAACCTGATCGACTTCGGAGGCGAAATCGGGAAAGTCGAGATGGCAATGGCTATCGACAAGGACGGGTTTCACGGGATTGTTTTCTGACAAGGGGAATGGCGCATATCCGCCCCTTGTACAAAATTCGAACCCCTACCAGCAAGGCGCTTTGTGTATTTATTGATTTTGCGTCTTATCGGTCGAAAGAAGCCATTTGAACAAGAGCATCGCTGCCATTGCGCCGATGAGTTGCGCACCGACGAACCCCGTAACATCCTGCGGGCGGATGCCTGAAAATGTGTCGGTCAGGGATCGTGCGAGAGTGACGGCAGGATTGGCAAAAGACGTTGAAGCCGTGAACCAATAGGCACCCGTAATATAGGCCGCGACGGTACAGGCGGTGACCGGTACGCGATAGGACCGGCTGCCGAAGATCACCATGATGAGACCGAATGTGGCAACAGCCTCGCTGAACATTTGTGCCCCGCCTGTGCGGGTATGCTGTGACAGCGAGATCAACGGGCTCTCAAACATCAGGTGTGCACTCACGACACCGATAAGAGCGCCGGAGATTTGTGCGATCCAGTATAGCGGTGCGATGCGCCATTCGATGCGGCGGTCAAAAGCCTCTATGAGCGTGACGGCGGGATTGAAATGCGCGCCTGAAATGCCTGCGAAGGTAATGATGAGCGTTGCAAGAACGGCTCCCGTCGCAATCGAATTGGCGAGCAAGGCAATGCCTGAGTTTCCATCCGCCAATCGTTCTCCCATGATGCCGGAGCCAACAACCGTTGCCAGCAAGAACGCTGTTCCCAATGTTTCGGCGGTCAGGCGGCGGAGAAGCGTCATGTGTTGCCGATCCTGTTGAGTGATGTGGCGAGCGAAACTTTATCCATTGTTTCAACAGGCAGGCGGATCAGGGCCTCGATGCGCTGTTCCAGCATGTTGAAGACACGTTCAAACTCGGCTTCGACCTCGTCCGGCGTTCCTTCAAAATGTGCAGGGTCCGGCACACCCCAATGGGCCTTGACCGGCGCGCCAGGAAAGATCGGGCAGACCTCGCCGGCTGCATTGTCGCAAACCGTGATGACGATGTTGATCTGGTCGCCGCCCACGAAGCGGTCCCATGATTTGCTCTCATAACCATCAGACTTCATGCCGTGCGTCTTCAGTCTGGCGAGACTTGCCGGATTGATCTCACCTGTCGGAAAACTTCCGGCGCTGAAGGCACGGAATCTGCCGCTGCCATGATGGTTGAGGATGCCCTCCGCCATGACGCTGCGACAGGAATTTCCGGTGCAGAGGAAAAGCACGGTCAGCATCAGCAGCCTTCGCTTTCTGCGAGTGTGCAGCAGTTTTCATTGAGGAAGCCGACGAGACCTTTCATTGCGTCCGTGTTGGCGCAATAGATGACCGAACGGCCGGACTTGCAGGACGTGACGAGGCCCGCATGGCTGAGATGTGAAAGATGGAATGAAAGATTGTTATGCGAGACACCCAGGCGTTCGCTGATAGTTCCCGCAGGCGCGCCGGTCTTTCCGTATTCGACAAGAATCCTGAAAACCCTGAGACGTGTTTCTTGAGACAGCGCCGAGATGGCTATAAGGGCTTGATCGAATTCCATATGTCAACGCTAGTTGACATATTTCAACATGTCAATAGATATTGACGCATTACGTCTTGGGCGTGGCGTCTTCTGTTGCCTCTACCAGTCGCGGGAAAATGCCGGTCGGCGCGGGCAATTCAATACCGGGTTTCAGCGGTGATCCATCGAGGTCTTCGAAGTTGCGGTCGCCCTCGTCCACGCCAAGGAGATCAAGGAGCTTGGCGGCGGAGGCGGGCACCACCGGCTGAAGCAGGATCGCGGCGTAGCGCACGACTTCGATGGTGACATAAAGAACAGTCGCCATACGGTCGGGATCGGTTTTTTTGAGCGCCCACGGTTCCTGACTGGCAAAGTAGCGGTTGGCGTCGCTGACGACGGCGAAGACCGAGGCCAGATAATTGTGAATGGCGAAACCATCCATCTGTTCACGGACGGTTTTGAGAAGCGCGGCGGCGGAGCGCAACAACTCGTTGTCCTCGTCGCTGAAGGCGCTGCGGACCGGAACCTTGCCGTCGCAGTTCTTGGCGATCATGGAGAGCGAGCGCTGGGCGAGATTGCCGATGTCGTTGGCAAGGTCGGCATTGACACGGTTGATGATAGCCTCGTGGCTATAAGCGCCATCGGCACCGTAAGGCACTTCGCGGCAGAAGAAATACCGTACGGGATCAACGCCGTAATCCTGCGTCAGCACAATCGGGTCGATAACGTTGCCAAGAGACTTCGACATTTTCTCGCCACGGTTATAAAGGAAGCCGTGGCCGAAGACGCGCTTGGGGAGTTCTATCTTGGCAGCCATCAGCATGGCGGGCCAGATAATCGCGTGGAAGCGAACCACGTCTTTGCCGATGATGTGCGCATCCGCAGGCCAGAAGCGTTTGAAGAGTTTGGCGTCGGTATCGGGATAGCCGAGCGCGGTGATGTAATTGGTCAGCGCGTCAAACCAGACATACATGACGTGTTTGTTGTCGCCCGGCACGTCGATGCCCCAATCGAGTTTTTCTTTGGAGCGCGAGATGGAGAGATCCGTAAGACCGCGTTTGACGAAAGCTACGACTTCATTGCGGCGCGAGATTGGCTGAATGAAATCGGGATTGTCTTCATAATGCTTGAGCAAGCGGTCCTGATAGTCCGAAAGACGGAAGAAATAGGTGTCGTCTTCCATCCATTCGACGGGTGTCCCTGTGGGGGCGAGTTTTTCGCCGCTCTCGCTCGTGATGAGTTCGTCTTCGTCGTAAAAGGCTTCGTCGCGGACGGAGTACCAGCCCTTATAGGTGTCGAGATAAATGTCGGAGCCGTGCGTGCCGGTGTTGGCGGCAATGGCTTTCCAGATTGCCTGACAGGCTTTCTCGTGGCGCTTTTCGGTCGTGCGGATAAAGTCGTCGTTTGACGCATTGAGGCGTTCGGTCATGGCCTTGAATTTCGGCGCCATCTCGTCGGCAAGTTCGGCGGCGGTGACACCGCGCGTCTTGGCCGTCATCACCATTTTCTGGCCGTGGTCATCGACGCCGGTGAGGAAATGGACGTTGTAGCCATCAAGGCGCTTGAAGCGGGCGATAACGTCCGTTGAAATCAACTCATAGGCATGGCCGATATGGGGCGCACCATTGGAATAGGCAATGGCCGTCGTGATGTAGAAATTTTTGCTCGACGTCATAAGAACCGGAACCTGAAATGTACTTGTACTGGTGACCGCGATTAAGCGTGTGTCCGTTCGCCTGCGACGTTTTCCAGCATGGAGAAGATGTTGAGGATCACAAGTTTGCGATCCGTATTGAGCGCCTCGGCGCGGGCGACGGATTGGGTGATCTTTTCCCATACATCGACCCAGCGATCAAGGTTGGCGGAGCGGGCGAGACGCGACATGGCCGCCGCTTCGCCATTGACCAGTTCGGGCTGGTGGGCCGCCCCTGCCCCGATGCGGACAAGCCTTTGCAACCAGTCACTTAGAAGATCAATGGCCGTCACCCAGACATCGTCGGCACCGCGCCGTGCGATTTTGTCGGCAAGTTTATGGAGCGCTTTGATGTCGAGGCGCGGCAGGGCCATGAGCAGCGCGACGATCTCGGTATAGAGATCGAGGCCACCGCCGTCGGCAATGGCAAGCGCACGACCGGCGCTGCCTTCCGACAGTCGCGCGATGGACTGGCGGTCGGCATCGCTGCCTTTGATGTTGTTGGCGGCAAGCACGGCGGCGACATCATGCGCGGGCAGCGGCGACATCCGCAATACGCGACAACGCGAGCGGATGGTCGGAAGCAAACGTCCCGGCTGATGCGCGATGAGGAAAAAGAGCGATTGCGGCGGCGGCTCTTCGAGAATTTTCAGGAGCGCATTTTCGGCGTTCACATTCATGTCGTCGGCAGCGTCGATCACCGCGATACGCCAGCCCCCTGCCCCTGCACTGAGCCCAAAGAAATTTGCCGTGCGGCGGACTTCATCGACCGTGATGACGGTCTTGAGGCGTTTGGCTTTGTCGTCATAGGGACGGCGAATGGTGAGCACGTTGGGATGGCTACCCGCAGCGACCTGTCGGAAGACGGGATGGTCAGCGTGCGTTGAAAGATCGCGCGCGCGGGCAGCAGCGGCGACTTCGGGTTGTCCGTGGCAAAGCACGAAGCGCACGGTGCGATAAGCAAGCGTTGCCTTGCCGATGCCCTTGGGTCCGGTGAGGAGCCATGCGTGATGCATCCGGCCCGACATGAAGGCATCGAAGAGACTGAGTTCGGCATCGCGCTGACCGAGCAGGTCTGCTGTTTCACGTGGATGAGGAAACTCGCCTAGGCGGTCGCTCTCGATGATGTCGTCGTCTTTGCTCATGGTTCTGTTTTACCTGAGGCGGACGGGGACGTCATGCGTCGATGTGGGAATTACTGCGCTTCGCTCAAACGGGCGACATAGGAGTGAAAGCGCACCAATGCGCTGCCATCGAGGTTGAGCGACATCATCACTTCGGCCTGTTCGGGATCGACATGTTTGTTGTCCACCAGCACCTCGTAATAGAGGTGGTTGCCGGTGGAGAGGCCCGAGCTGCCGACATAGGCGACGATCTGGCCCTTCTTGACATGCGAGCCTTTGTGCAGACCTTTGGCAAAGCCAGACATGTGGCCGTAGGTCGTAGCGACGCGGTCATTGTGGCTGATCTTGAGGAAGCGGCCATAGTTGCCGCGCCAGCCGATTGTCTCGATCATGCCGTCTTCGGCAGCATAGATCGGGGTGCCGCGGGCGGCGGCGAAGTCGACGCCGTTGTGGAATTTACGGACCTTCAGAACGGGATGCACACGCCAGCCGAAGGGTGAGGTCATGCGGGCATTGTGGATGGGGGCTGCGAGCGACATCGGCACGACGCCGCGACCGCTTTCATCCACGAAGGCGACTTTACCGTCATTGGTTTCGTAGCGATAGACACGATGGGGAACGCCGCTTTCGCCGAGTTCGGCGTAGCGCATGACGTGACGCGTGCTGACATTATCGCCGGTGCCGGTTCTGGCGGTTTCATAGACGACAGTGAACTTCGCGCCTTTCAGGCTTGCGGATTTTGTGTCGGCGTCTTTGTTGAAGGCTTCGGCGACATCGTCGGCAACGTCACGCGGCACGCGGGCGGCAAGGAGGTCGGGGACGAGGCTCGTCTGCACGGTGCCGTGGCGGGTGTTGATGCCCGACGTCACCGTGTTCGGACGGTTGGCGGCGGTGCCGAGGCGGTGGAAGGCACCGTCGGAACCTGCGACGACGGAGAGCGTGCCGCCATAAGCGGGCCTCAGGTGAAGGGCCACAAGCTGGGTGTCGCCGGAACCTGCGAGAGAGGCGCTCATCGAGGTTTCGATGTTGTCGCCGGGTTTCACCTGCCTGAGATCGTAAAGCTCGCCCAGTGCATGGAGCGCGGCGGCGCGCTGGTTCGCCGTGATGCCTTGAGCGGCGAGCACGCTGTTCAGCGTGTCACCCGACCTTATCGTGATCGTGCGGTTCGCCGAGACTTCACCCTTGGCCGCGCCGGAGAGAATGGCGTCGATATTGGCCTCGGACGTGTCCGTGCTGTCGGTGCGGATCGTCAGTGTGCCGAGTGTGTTCGCATGTGCGAGAGATGTTGTGGAAAGAAGTGTTCCGAGAGCGGCGGAAAAAATAGCGGCGCGAAGAATTCGGGGGGTCGACATGCTTGGCGGGTTCCTCATTAGGGCGTCCCGCTCGGCTTGGGGTCGCTTCTCAGGACTCCTCTATAAGCAAGGCGGGAGGTGAGGTCAAACCCGAATTTACTAATCAGAACAAGGCTTAGTATGGTAAATGTAATGTAACACTGTGCCATATTTGCCGCGCGACCGTGTCCTCGTCGGCGCTGGCGTCAATAACCTTGCACCGTGTAGGGTCGGCCTTGGCGCGGGCGAGGAACGTCTGCCGCAGCGTCTCGTGGAAGGCTGCGCCCATGCGTTCGTATCGGTCTTCACCGCCCCGTGATGTGGCACGGGCGAGACCGATGGTGACGGGAAGGTCTAAAATCAGGGTCAGAGCGGGCATGGTGTCGCCAATAATGCGGGTGGCAAGTGCTTCGATGGTAGCAGGGTCAAGTCCTTGAGCCGCCCCCTGATAGGCAAAGGTGCTGTCGACAAAGCGGTCACAGAGAACGATCTCGCCCCGCGCCAGCGCCGGACGGATGGTCGCTTCCAGATGTTCCTGACGGGCCGCGAAATGAAGCAGCGTCTCGCCGAGCGGCGTCCAGCGGTTCGCCTCGCCGGTGACGAGGAGCGCACGGATAGCTTCGGCTCCGGTCGAGCCGCCGGGTTCACGGGTGACCATAACCCTGTGGCCCGCTTCGGTGAGACGGGCCGCAAGCCTCTTGATCTGGGTCGACTTGCCCGCGCCCTCGCCGCCTTCAAGCGTGATGAAACCGGGCGCGGTCATTTGGTTAGCTGCCGAAGATCATGTGGCGCAGCGCTGCCATGCCGCGGCCGAAGATGCCGAGTTGATCGACATTGGCACCGGAGACCAGCGGAATCTGGAGCGTGGTCTTGTCGGGCACCTCGATGCTCAGTGTACCGATGGTCTGACCGGCGGCGATGGGGGCTGCGACGGGTGCGTTATATTTCACCGAGACTTTCAATGCCTTGCGCTGGTCAGGCGTCATAATGAGGTTAACGTCCTGCGCGACAACCAGCGGAACCTGGGCGTAGGTGCCCTGCCAGACGGGCGCGTTTTCGACCACAGCATTGACGGCGAAGAGTTTGTAGGATTTGAAGGAGCGGAAACCCCAGTCGAGCACACGGATGCTTTCGTCCGAACGCGCCTTCATGGAGGGCAGACCGTTGAGCACGAGGATCAGTCGCTGGTCGCCGCGCTTGGCAGAGACGACGAGACCGTAGCCGGACGCTTCCGTGTGGCCGGTCTTGAGGCCGTCAACGGAGGGGTCCAGAAACAGCGCCGGATTGCGATTGTGCTGCGTGATGCCGTTCCATGTGAATTCCGTTTCCTTGAAATAGTGATAATACTCCGGAAAATCCTTGATGAGATGCCGCGCCAGCGTCGCGAGATCGTGCGAGGTCATCATCTGGTTCGGATCAGGCCAGCCGGTTGAATTGGAGAAGGTCGAATTGGTGAGGCCGATTTCTTTGCCGCGTTTTGTCATCTGAGCGGCAAATTCGGGTTCGGACCCCGAAAGCGCTTCAGCGATGGCGATGCAGGCATCATTGCCGGACTGGACGATGACGCCCTGTATGAGCGTTTCGACGGGGATGCGCGAATTGAGTTCGGCGAACATGGTGGAGGAGCCCGACGTGGTGCCGCCCGCGCGCCACGCGTGTTCGCTGATGGGGAATTCGCTGTCGAGTTTGACCGTACCGGCTTTGAGTGCGTCGAAAAGCATATAGAGCGTCATCAGCTTGCTCATGCTCGCGGGATGCATCAGCGCGTCGGCGTCTTTTTCCCAGAGCACCGCGCCGGTTTCGGCATCGACCAGCACGCCGTATTGCGCGGATGTGTCGAAAGCGAAGGCGGGTCGCGCGGCCAGACTAACGATGAGCAGGCAGGCGAAGGCGACGGACCGGAGGATGTTGGACATGAGTGCTGTGGGCATGGGGATGGCTTTCCGGTTCAATTATTCGATAACAATGCGCGCGCCGGCATTGATGTTGCGGATGGTTTTGAGCGAAGCATCGGCGGCCTCGACACTGCTTACGGGGCCGACGCGCACACGATAGAATTTGGTACTGTCAACATAGGTCGGCGAGACCTGCACGTTGCCGACGCCCTGCGAGAGCAGACGCTGGCGCACGGTTTCGGCATTCTGAAAGCTGGTGAAGGAACCGGCCTGCACATAGATATTGGTGGCAGGCGCAACGGGCACCTGATTGACGGTGCCGTCGGGTACGGCCTGTGTCAGCGGCGTGTCGGGCACAGTCGACATGCTGGGCGCGGGCAGCGGTGCGGGCGTCACGGTGCTCGCGGCCGACTTTGCGCCTGCGGGGGCTGCGAGTGTGGAGGCCACAACGACACTTGATGTCGGCGCGATGGTGGCGACCTGCTTTTCACTCTCTTCCATTTGCGCGGGCGGCAGCGTGAAGCTATCGCCCTGAACGACAGTACCCGGATTGCCCGGCAGAGGCGCGCGACCGACGAACTGAACGCGCACGCGGGCGGTGCCTTTCTTATCGTAGCCGAGAAGCTCTGCGGCCTTGCGCGAGAGATCAATTTCGCGACCGGCGACAAAGGGACCGCGATCGTTCACGCGCACGACAACGGAGCGTCCGTTTTCAAGATTGGTGACGCGCACGAGGACCGGCATGGGCAATGTCGGATGCGCGGCGGTCAGTTGTTCCTGATCGAAGCGTTCGCCATTGGCGGTGCGCTTCATGTGGAACTGCGGACCGTACCACGAGGCTATGCCGGTGGCGTCGTATTTCTCGTCTTCTTTGGGATAGTACCAGACACCCGCGATCTGATAGGGTTTGCCGACTTTGTAGACGCCGCCCTCTCCTGTCGGGATGGACGGTTTGCCGGTACTACCACAAGCGGCAAGGGCCAATGCCAAAGCCAGAACGGCGGCGTTGCGCGGCAACGACCAGTCAAACCGGCTCTTCTGATAGGACATGCGGACACCTCTGATTTCGCGCTGCACCTGCCTGAAAACGGCCTCAAGGCCCCAAGTCAAACACCGACTCATTACGCGCGAATGTATTGAAAACCTTATAGTCAGCCGCCGGATGGGCGGCAAGCCATGCGCGGGTTTTCTCCATGCGCGGGTTATCTTTTGTCGCATAGCTGTGTTAACGATTGATCAGCGCGACGAGAGAAACGACCAAAATGAAAAAAGCTGCCAGCCCCGCCCCGCATGATGCCGGACCCTCGATTACGGAAGGTTTGGTACGGCTCATCCGCTCAAAGCCCGTGACCCAGCCCGATTACGAGGCTGCGGCGCTGTTCACACTGGATGCGGTGGCCAATATCCTCGCCGGTCGCAATTCCGAACCCGGACGCGTGCTGCTGAACTGGTGGCAGGCACGGGCGACCAATGAAACGCCGGAGCCTTCGCGGCTGGCGTTTTTGATGGGTGCGCTCTGTCATATTTTGGAAACGGACGATCTGCATCGCACTTCTGTTGTGCATCCGGGCTGTGTTGTCGTGCCCGCCGCATGGGCGCTCGCCAACAAACAGGGTGTCGGCGGACATGCATTGCTGCGTTCCGTGCTGCACGGGTTTGAAGCGACAACGCGGGTCGGTATGGGTGTCGGTCCGGCGCATTATAAAATCTGGCACAACACAGCGACCTGCGGGCCCTATGGCTCAGCGATGGCGGCGGCGGATCTTCTGGGCCTCGACGATGAGCAGGCGGTTCATGCGCTCGGCAATGCTGGCACGCAATCGTCCGGCCTCTGGCAGTTTCTCGAAACCGGCGCGATGACAAAGCATCTTCACGCCGGACACGCGGCGGAAGCGGGACTGAAAGCGGCGGACCTCGCCGCCTTTGGTTTCACCGGCCCGCCGCGAATTCTGGAAGGCGACAAAGGCTTTTTCAAAGCCGCCTGTCCCGATGCGCAGCCGGACCTCGTGCTTGCCAATCCCGATGATGCATGGCAACTCGCTGTCACCTCCATCAAGCCATGGCCGTCCTGCCGCCACACCCATCCTGCCATTGATGCGGCCGAAGAGTTGCGCCTGAAGCTCGGACCGCGCGACGAAGACGATATTCTCAGCATCGAAGTCGGCACCTATCAGGCTGCACTCGATGTCTGCAACCGGCCTGTGGCCAAGAGCGAATATGAGGCGAAGTTTTCATTGCAGCACACCGTTGCCGCGGCTTTGTTGCTGCCATTGGTTGATTTTTCGGCTTTCAGCGAAGCCGGTCGCGCCAGAGCGGCAAGTCTCGCCTTGTGCGTCAACCCGATTGCAGCAGAACCCTACCGCTCGGACTATCCGGTCTCATGGGGCGCAAAAGTCAGCATACTGATGAAAGACGGAAGCGAGCTTGTTGCGAGCCGCACACATGCCAAGGGGGACCCTGAAGCCCCCCTTTCACATGATGATATGGTCGTTAAAGCGCATATGTTGCTGACACATGGCGGCGTTGATAATCCGGCCCGTGTGATCGACGGCATATTGGCACTGGCTCAAAACGGTTCCCTGCCCGACCTGTCGCTGCTTTAATCAGCTTGCCGTCGACTTCTCCAGAATCGGCTTGATCGTTTCCTGATAATAGGTGTGACCGCCAAAATCGAGATAGGCCTGAGCGGCGAAACCCAAAACGATGGGCACCCAGAGAGGTGCCAAGCGCCAGACGAAACGGCGTTTCTTTTTGACCGGAGCGGCGACCATCGGCGCGTGATGTGCAGTCGCTGCGGGCGCGTGAGATACGTGCCCGTGGTCTGAAGCGTGCCCATGATCGGTTGCCTGACCGTGGCCATGATCTGCCGCAGGTGCGGCTGCGTGGCCCTGTGTGTCACCACCGGTGGCAAGATAGGCCATTGCCTCGCGACGTTCTCGGCGGAACAAGACGTACATATAAAGACTGAGCACTACGAGCAGGCTCATAGGAATCCAAGTCGATGTGAGATTGATATCCATCGGCACGGTAACGCGCTCCCCCTGTTACTAACCCAAGCATGGGCCCCCTCCTTGGGCTTTTCACCCTATTTTGTGCCATTCTGGCAATCATCTGCCTCGCTGGCAAAAGGGAATTGCGCGATAGAGCGCCAATTTTGCCCAAACGTTGCCAATAGAACGCCTTTCACGGGGCCTTGTCGTTCGCCCGAAGGGGGCCTACAAAGCCTGCAAGCACTCTTTAGCGGCGGTTTCCCTCAGTTTTCCGCAAGACGGTGTTGCCGCGACCACGATCCGCGTCGCGGGCATAAAATTGTCAGGATTGCTGTTCCAGGATTGCTGTTCCATGACGGGTTCGACGACGCCCAACCGGATTTTGGTTCCCCTCATTATCGCCTGTGCGTTGTTCATGGAAAATCTGGACAGCACAGTGGTGTCAACCTCGCTGCCTGCCATTGCGGTGTCGTTTGGCGAAAATCCGTTGCGGCTCAATCTGGCCATTACCTCATACCTGCTCGCCCTCGGCATTTTCATTCCGGTCTCCGGCTGGGCGGCGGACCGCTTCGGCGCGCGCACGGTTTTTTGCTGGGCGATTGTTCTTTTCACGCTCGGTTCCATCGGCTGTTCCTTTGTCAACAACCTGCCGGAGTTTGTGGTCGCACGGATCGTGCAGGGCATGGGCGGTGCGATGATGGTGCCGGTGGGCCGTCTCGTCGTGCTGCGCTCGGTCCCCAAACATGACCTCGTCAATTCGATGGCCTGGCTCACAGTGCCTGCGCTGATCGGGCCGATGCTGGGGCCGCCGCTTGGCGGTTTCATTTCGACCTACGGAAGCTGGCGCGGGATTTTCCTTATCAACATTCCCATCGGCATTCTCGGTGTGTTTTTAGCGCTGCGATATATCGAGAATTTTAGAGAGGAGCGGCGCGAGAAGTTCGATGCCTACGGCTTCGTCATCATCAGCATCGGTATTGCCGCGACCATGTTCGGTTTTGAAAATATCGGGCGCGGGATATTGCCGACATCTGTTGTCATCGGCCTGCTCGGCGGTGGCTCAGTGATGCTGGCGCTGTACTACATGCATTTCCGTAAAGTTTTGGCGAGCGAAACAACCGCTCCGATTATTGACCTGTCGCTTCTCAATATCACAACCTATCGCGCTAGCGTGACCGGCGGATTTGTCTTCCGTATGGGGCTCGGTGCTCTTCCCTTCCTCACGCCGCTGATGTTGCAGCTCGGTTTCGGCCTCACGCCTTTTGCCTCGGGCATGATCACCTTTGCCGGTGCGGCGGGCGCGATCACAATGAAATTCACGGCGGGGCCTATCATCCGGCGCTTCGGCTATCGCAATGTGCTGATCGGCAATACGGTCATCTGTGCCGTGTTCATGGCCGCATACGGTTTGTTCACGCCGATGACGCCGCATTTTGTGATCATCCTCACCCTGCTTGTCGGCGGCTTCTTCCGTTCGCTGCAATTCACGGCGCTCAACACGGTGGTCTATGCCGAGATCGAGACACCGCGCATGAGCCGGGCGACAACATTGTCGAGCGTGATGCAGCAGCTCTCGCTGAGTTTCGGCGTCGGCATCGGCGCGATGGTGCTACATTTCACCGTGATGATGAGCGGACGCGAACATCTGATCGCGGCGGATTTCAGCCCTGCCTATTTCTTCATCGGCGGGCTTGGCCTCACGTCGCTGTTCTTCTTCCTTCCGCTCGCGGCCAATGCGGGCGACGAGGTGAGCGGGCGCATTGTCGCGCCCGCGATGGGTGTGGCCAAGGACATAGGACGCGCGGCGGAATAGACAGCATTTGACCCAAAAAAGTGTTGCGGGCGGCCATGCCGCACTTGAGGAAATCACCGGAAGCATGTAGCCATAGCCGCACGGAAAGGTGGCCGAGTGGTTTAAGGCTCCAGTCTTGAAAACTGGCGTGGGTGCAAGTCCACCGTGAGTTCGAATCTCACCCTTTCCGCCACTTCAGTCCCTGAGTGGGCACTGTGTTTACGCCACCGCCCGCCACCAGCGTCTGAAGCAACCGGGACTTCGATCCCATGATCCTGACTTCGCCGGTATCAACCTCGACACGCTGGGCCAGCGCGCGAAGATGATCGCGGCGATAGCCGCCGCCTTCGAGCCGGATACGCTGGCGTGCTGTTTGGGAGAACTTGCGCAGCATTTCGGGCGTCACTGCCTTCTGCCCCGAGTTCTGGAGCATGGCCTGCGCCCTGTCGGCATCGGCCTTGGCCTGATCGCGGATGGCCTTGAGGCCGTCGATACGATCTTTCAGCGCCGGATCGTCCAGATCGGCCACGCCCGCCTCGATGGCGTCGTAGAGCCGCTTGAGGCGCAGTTCCGATTCGGCGGAGCGTTTGTTGAGTTCGCCGATATGCTCGCGACGGCGCTCGGCGTGTTCGTCCCTGCGGTCGAGGGCGGCGGCAAGAATGGTTTCCAGCCGCTCGGGCTGGAGCAACTGCTTCTCAAGGTGGTTGACGATCAGATCGTCCAACTTTTCCATCGGCACGGCCATGCCCTCGCAGGCGGTGGGTCCCTGCCGTGCCTTCATCGAGCAAGCATAGTACCGATAGCGCCCGCCCTTGCCGGTGCGAATGGTCATGGCCCCGCCGCACTTGGCGCAATGGATCAGGCCGGTGAGCATGGTCGGGCCGCTGATGACGCGGGCGGGCATGACCTTGGGATTGCGGGCCTTGAGCAGCTTCTGAACCGCGTCGAACATCTCCTTGTCGATGATCGGCGGCACTGGAACCGTCACGATCTCACTGACCGGTTTCAATTCCTTGGTCTTGGAACGCTTGTTGAACTCATGCTCGCCCATATAGGTCTTTCGGGTCAGGATGCGGTGAACTTGCCCGATGCCCCAGCGCCCGCCATCGCGCGTGAAGATGCGGCGGCTGTTGAGGTAGGAGACGATCTTTTTCACACCCATCTGGCCGGTCGTGCCGTCGCCTTCCAATGCAAGACGATAGATCAGTCGCACCGTGTCGGCGTGGAGCGGGTCGATCTCCAGCTTCTTCTTGACCTTGGCTCCGCGTTGCTCGGCAGCGACGGTGCGATAGCCGATAGGGGGAAGCGAGCCATTCCAGAAGCCTTGCCGGGCATTCTCCTTCAAGGCCCGCATCACATGCTTGGCGTTTTCCTTGGACTGGTATTCATCGAACAGCGCCATGATCTGCCGCATCATGACGTGCATGGGATCGTCGCCCATCTCCTGCGTGATGGAGATGAGCTTCACGCCGTTCTTGGCGAGCTTGCGGACATAGAACTCAAGCTCGAAGTGGTCGCGGAAGAACCGGCTGAACGAATGGACCACGACAACATCGAAGGGCGCGGGCTTGCTTGTTCCTGCCTCGATCATGCGCTGGAACTCGGGGCGGCGGTCATTGGTCGCTGATGCGCCGGGTTCGATGAAGGTTTCGACCAGGTGCAGGCCGCGCGCCTCGCAATAGGCTTCACCCTGCCGCTTCTGGTCGGGAATGGAGACATCATGCTTGGCCTGACGCGCTGTCGAGACGCGCAGATAAAGGGCGGCACGCTGCATCACCCGAGGCTGAGATTTGCCATCGTTTGAAGATGTCATGGCGTTTCTCCCGACAAAAGGTGCTGTGCGGTGGCAACAGGAAGGTAGAGGGTATTCGGTCGATCAGTCAGCGCTGCGAACCCGAAGGCCGCGTAGAAGGCTGCGGCCTTCTCGTCGATGGCGTCGGCGAATATGGCGTGAGCGCCAATCGGCGCCTCAGTGACTGTCCTGATCGCGTCGAACAGCAGCGCCTCGCCGAGTCCAAACCCTGCATAGGACTGATCGCGACCAAGCCAGCCGATGAGCACTGCCGGGACGGTCGGATAACGCGGCAACCGGCTCGCCAGCGGCTCGGGCACGGCCGTGAGCGGCACATTGCTCGATGAGAGCGTGTAAAACCCCGCGATCCGGTCGGTCTCAAGGTCTCGGGCAACAAAGCAGGTCGCGTATCGACGCTTTATGTCCTGCGTGACGGCCTCGCGGAAATAGCGGTCGATCCGTTCGTTGCCACACGAGAACGTCTCGCGCTTGTGTGCTTTGGTCAGCGCCTCTATTGCAAACCTTGGCCTCACCGGGGCGCGATCAGGTCAGCATGGCGTTTCGCGGCGCGGGTCAGACGAGCGTTGGGTGCGGGTGGATCGATCAGCGCCTTGGCAAAGCGTACCTGATCCTCGGCAGCCAGACGCAACACGTCGGCTTCCTCGACCGTGCGGCGGGCGTCCTCGCCCGCTGTCGCGATGAGATAGCCGGTGAGCGTCATGCCGCGCAGCCGTGCGGCGCGCTGCATCTGCTCGTAGACGTTTAAGGGAACCCGCGCCTCAAGGCGGGCGGTTTCGACTTCACTGGCGGGTCTGGGCATGGCAATCTCCTTTCCTCAATTATATACGGCATATTGCCGGGTATATCAAGGATCGGATAATCCAAAGAGTTCATCGAACAGATCACCGAACCATTGCTCGAACACCTCGATTTCAGCGTCCGTGACCGGAACGGGATCGGGCCAGTCGTCAGTGACGGTCCATGTGCTGAGGTCGTGCTTGGGCGGCCTGCCGGGGAACGGCCATGGATAGCCCAGCAATTGTTCAAGCTGCTCCGATGCCGACGGCGGTTTTTCGGCCCGCTGAGAGAGGGGGGCATTATCTGCCTCATCACCATTCGTGCCATCGAACGTTAGGTCGGACAATGCAACCGCCTTACTCTCCTTCATCGCCCCTCACCCTCCGGCCGCCATGCCACCGGATCAGCGATCCAGCGGTTGATGTCGGATTCCCGCCAGCCAGCACCATTGACGCTGATCCTGATCTGGGCCGGGAATGTGCCCTCAGCGATCTTGCGGTAGATGGTTGAGCGAGAAAGGCCCGTCCTGGCGAGGACGGTGTTCAGGCGAATGATACGGTCTGGTTCGGGCATGGCGCTGCTGCCTCCTGCTGGTTTTCTCTGACGGGTTCCAAGACCAGACAAAACAGGCGGTTACAGGCGCGCAAGAGCTTCCGGCGGGTCGGCGTAGTGTGGCGCAAAAATACTTGCTATCGGCGGTAAAAGGGACGGGTCTAGATTCCGATCCCCCGACCCCTGCCGAGATCAATGCCGTGATTAAAGGCGAGTTCGATACCGAGTCGACGGCCTGATTCGAATTCGATGCCAAGCGCCGCCTTGCGGTTGGCAAGCAGGGATTCCAATTGCGGATCGCGCTCAAGGCTTTTCGCCATGTTGCCCATCTCCGACCGCGTGGCCTTGTAGCCGGAGATGTCGCCCGCCTGATATTGCGTCAGGCTTGTCCGGTCGAGCTTCTGCCAGCGCTCGACAAAACGGTCGGCGCGGTGCTGCGGATCGGTACGCAGTTCTGTTTCGAGCTGGAGGGCCTGGATCGCGCGGGCGGTGCGTCCCGTGGCGGCTTCCGAAGTAAGTTCCGGGTTCTTCCGGTAAGCGGCTTCCGCATCGTGAGAACCGTGGGGTCGCACCTTGTCAAAAGCGTTGCGGGCCTCGGTCAGTTCCTTCATCTGCTCTGGGCTCGCCCTGCCGCCCTGTTCCTGCGCCTCGAAGATCGCGCCCACGGCCCCTGCATGGCGGATGAGCGCCTTGGTGCGGGCTTTGCGCAGCGCCGCTTCCGGGTCTTCCGCCGCGTCCGTTTCGCGCAGCACTTCCATTCCGGCAGCTTCCCTTCCCGGCACGGCAGCGTCGCGCGCGGCCGCCACATCCGCACTTCCCCTTTCCGGCCGCTGCACTCCGTCCGGGCCAGGCACACCGTCTCCATGGGAACGCTCTCCGCCAAACAGTCCGTCGATCCTGTCGCGGACGTTCTCCGGCACGAGTTTGCGCACAATCTCGGCGACGCGGGCGCGGAAGGTGATGCCGCGCCGTTCGGCATAGTCCTTGGCGGGGTCGATCTGCTGGTCGTAATCCGACGCCATGTCCTTGGCCCGGTCGCGCGACAGGGTGCGGGCAAGCTTATCCTGGCTGGTGAAGTCATCGCGACCATAATGCAGATCCATGTCGTCGCGATGCCGCGACAGGGCGACATAGCTGCCATGGGCGTCCAGGCCCGGTGTCGCCAGAACATGGGTGCGGTCCACCGTTATGCCCTGGGCCTTGTGGATGGTGGCCGCATAGCCGTGGTCGATACGATTATAGTCCTTGAGGTCAAATGAGATGTCGCGCCCGTCATCGGTGCGCACGGTCATGCTCTGCGCGCCGACCTGTTCGATGGCGCCGAGCGTGCCGTTCTTCACCCCAAGCCCGCGCTCGTTTTGCAGGAACATGACGCGATCCCCGGCGGCAAAGCTGCGCGCGCCGCGCTCGACGGTGACGCGCACGTCCTCGCCCAGATCGCCTGCGTCCCGCATCCGATCACGGGCTGCCTCGTTGAGTTCGCGCACCTCGGCGTTCGAGAGCTGGCCTCGGGAATCTGGACAGGGCGATAAGTGGATTTTCTGCCTGATAG
>JAZJXO010000037.1:0-39061 GCA_040390855.1 Pseudomonadota bacterium | reverse complement strand
TCAAGCCACCGCCAGACGCGCTCATCTCAAGTCAAAAATGCAACTGTAATGCTAGGAAGCAACTGTCACGCGCCGTTCGCGCCACCATGTATCAAATGTGAAAATCGCCAGACCGATCCAGATCAAAGCAAAGGTGATGATCTGGCCGTGACCCAGAGGCTCGCCATAGACCCAGACCGCAATCGAAAAGGACGTTGTGGGCACGAGATATTGCAGCAGACCCAGCGTCGTCAGCCGGATGCGCTGTGCGCCATATGTGAATAGCAAAAGCGGGATGGCCGTCATCGGGCCGGTGAGGACGAGGAGCGTGCCCGCAAGCGCGCTTGGTGGCACGATACTGCCGCCATTGCTCACAACCCATGCAAGATAGGCAAGGCCGAATGGTGTGATGAACAGCACCTCGACAAATAGACCTTCCAGTGCATCAACGCGGATCGTCTTTTTCAGATAGCCGTAGCCTGCAAAGCTCACCGCCAGAAAGAGCGAAATCCATGGCACATAGCCAAGCGCCACGGTAAAATAGAGAACACCGAGCGCAGCCAAACCGATGGAGGCGGCTTGCGCGCGCGACAGGCGCTCGCCCAGCAAGGCCACGCCCGTCAGAACACTCACAAGCGGATTGATGAAATAACCAAGGCTTGTTTCAAGAATACGCCCCTCATTGACCGCCCAGATAAAGACGATCCAGTTGACGCCTATAATCGTGGCTGTGAGGCAGAGCATCATCACCATGCGGCGCTCACGCAGCAGGGCCATGAGCTTCGCCTTGCGATCAAAGATAAAAATGAACGCGACAACGAGGAACAGGCTCCAGACCGCGCGATGCGCCAGAATCTCAAAGGGCGATATGCCCTTGAGCTGGCGGTAATACATCACCGACAGGCCCCAAACGAGATAACCACCACCGGCAGCGAGGCTGCCAAGGGTTGCCTGTCTGCGGAACTCCAGTTCGGTTTGCGAAATATCAGACATCTTGCAGGGCTTTCAGAATGATCGGTCCCCGTTTGTGCTCCGCAAGCGGAGCGTCACACGGGGATCGGCGCTCTGCTTGAATCAAACTTTGTTAGCCACGTGTTTGCGCGCCGGAGCACCGTCACGCAGAAGTTTGTAGGTGATGCTGTCCACAAGGGCCTGAAACGAGGCGTCCACGATGTTTTCCGACACACCGACGGTGAACCATCGGTTGCCATTGGCGTCACGGCTTTCGATCATCACACGAGTGACAGCTTCCGTGCCCGATGTAAGGATGCGCACCTTGTAGTCCACGAGCGTGAGGTCGCTGATATAGGGCGAGTATTTGCCGAGGTCTTTGCGCAAGGCCTGATCAAGCGCATTGACGGGGCCGTTGCCCTCGCCCACCGAGATCAGCACTTCATCGTCAGCATTCACCTTGACGGTCGCTTCCGACACAGTCACCATTTCGCCGACTGCGTTGTAGCGGCGCTCGACGAGGACACGGAAACTTTCGACATTGAAAAATTCCGGCACTTGTCCCAGCAGACGACGCGCGAGAAGCTCGAAGCTCGCGCCAGCACCATCATAGGAATAGCCCAGAAACTCGCGGTCTTTGACTTCATCAAGAAGACGCTGAACGCGCGTGTCCTTGGGATCAATGTTGATGCCCGCTTCTTCCAGCTTGATCAGGATATTCGACCGGCCCGCCTGTTCGGACACGGCGATCTTGCGCGTGTTGCCGACGGATTCAGGCACAACGTGTTCGTATGTCGAGGGGTCTTTCAGGATCGCCGAGACGTGGATGCCCGCTTTCGAGAAAAACGCATTCTCGCCCACATAAGGCGCGTAGCGATTGGGTGCGCGATTGAGCAACTCGTCCAAAGTGCGCGAGACATGGGTGAGCTTCATCAGATTCTCGTGGCTGACACCGATTTCCAGCTTGTCGGCAAATTCGGGCTTCAGCAGAAATGTCGGGATGAGCGAGGTGAGATTGGCGTTGCCGCAACGCTCGCCCAGACCATTGAGTGTGCCCTGCACCTGACGCACACCTGCATGAACAGCGGCGAGCGTATTTGCCACCGCGTTTTCCGTGTCGTTATGCGCGTGGATGCCGAGCTTTTCGCCGACAATGCCCGAGGCGATGACTTCGCCAACAATACGCGCGACTTCATGGGGCATCGTACCGCCATTGGTGTCACAGAGCACCGCCCAGCGCGCACCGGCGTCGAGCGCGGTGCGGACGCAAGACAAGGCATAGGCCGGATTGGCTTTGTAGCCATCAAAGAAGTGTTCGCAGTCGATCATCGGTTCGCGACCGCGCGCGGCAATAGCCTTCACGCTGTCTTCGATGGATTCGAGATTCTCTTCGTTGGTGATGCCGAGCGCAACGCGGACATGGAAATCCCATGACTTGGCAACAAGGCAGACGGCATCGGTGTCAGCGTCAAGGATCTGGGCAAGGCCCGGATCGTTCGAGGCGCTGCGGCCTGCCCGCTTGGTCATGCCGAAAGCGGTGAACTTTGCATGACGCAGCGACGGGCGTTCGGCGAAGAAGGCTGTGTCGGTCTGGTTCGCGCCCGGATAGCCGCCTTCGATATAGTCGAGGCCAAGCTCGTCCAGCAGGCCGGTAATGAGCCGCTTGTCTTCCACCGAAAAATCGACGCCCTGCGTCTGCGCACCGTCGCGCAGCGTCGTGTCGAACAGGTAGAGGCGGGCTTTCTTATCGGACGTGCTCATAATCTTGCTCTCAGTTCCAAAGTCGCGCGGAGGCTTGTCGCCGCGACCGGACCCGTGTTCTCACATGATATTTAAGGCGAGTTTGTACGGCGGCGGCAGACTTAAGTCAGCCGGTAATAATGACGGTCCAAATGATGGCTCGGCGTTCAAGCGCCATGATACAGGCCATTCAAAGTTGTGGTGTCGTGCCGTTAAAACCGCGAAAGTCTTGTATTTTCAATGACTTACGTTGGAAAGACGGGCTAGAGCCCGTTCTCTTCCGATGAGAGGTAACAGGTTTTTTAATTCCGGTCCATGCTCTTGCGCGGTGAGCGCGAGGCGCAGCGGCATGAAAAGCGCTTTACCTTTGGCCCCCGTCGCCTCTTTCACGGCGTCGGTCCAGAGCTTCCATGTGTCTGCGGTCCACGGCTCCGGCGGCAAAACTTCGGCAGCAGCAGACGCAAAGTCCGCGTCTTCGATCACCGGCGTCACAGGGCCCTCGACCACATTCGCCCAGAGTTTCACATCCGAAAAACGCGCGAGATTTGCTCGCACGGTCAGCCAGAAACTCTCACCCAGATCGCAACCGATGGCAGCAAGACGCGGCTTCGCATCGGCATAAGACAGCATGTGAAGATATGCGGCATTGAGCTTGTCGAGATCGGCTGGATCGAAGCGGATGTCGGCGCGGCCCAGATGCGAAATATCGAAACCGGCCACGAGTTCGGCAACCGTGAGCTTCCCCTCGATCGGGTCCGTGGTGCCGAGGCGGGCAAGCAGCGAATTAATCGCCATGGGCTCATAGCCGTCGGCGCGCATCGTCTGAAGCGTGAACTCGGCATCGAGGCGCTTGGACAGAGGACGGCCTTCGACACTCAACAGAAGAGAGAAATGCGCATAAGTCGGCGGCGCCGCACCGAGCGCACGGGTGATCTGGACCTGCACGCCCGTATTGGTCATGTGGTCGGCGCCGCGAATGACATGGGTGATGGCGAAATCAATGTCGTCCACCACGCTTGGCAGCGTGTAGAGAAAGCGGCCGTCTTCGCGGATCAGCACAGGGTCCGAAAGCGAGGCAGGATCAATGCGGGTGTGGCCATGGATCAGGTCTTCGAAACTGGTTTCTTCGTCGGCCAGCTTGAAACGCCAATGCGGTTTGCGGCCCTCGGCTTCAAGGGCTTTGATCTCATCCGTCGTGAGAGCGAGTGCAGCGCGGTCATAGACCGGCGGCTTTTTCATTGCGAGCTGACGTTTGCGTTTGCGGTCCAGTTCGCCCGCCGTTTCGTAGCAAGCATATAGGCGACCATCTGCCTTCAACTTTTCGGCGGCAGTTTCGTACTGCACGAAGCGGTCTGACTGGCGTGCGAAAATATCATGGGACAGGCCAAGCCATGCGAGGTCGGTTTCGATGCCCTGTGCATAGGCATCCGTCGAACGCTCGGTGTCCGTGTCGTCGAGGCGCAGCATATATTTCCCGCCTGCACGCTTGGCGTAAAGATAACCGAACAGCGCCGCGCGGACATTTCCGACATGGAGATGTCCTGTGGGACTTGGTGCGAAGCGGGTGATGACGGGGCTTGTCATTTTACAAAAATCATTTCAATCCGCATCGCGGAAGCCGTTGGTAATCGGGTAGCGACGGTCACGGCCAAAATTGCACGACGAAATCTTAACGCCAGGTGCCGCCTGACGACGCTTGTACTCGGAAATGTAGAGCAGATGCTCAATGCGCTTCACAATCGCGCGATCAAAGCCCTGCGCCACAATATCGCGGATCGACATTTCCTTCTCAACGAGACATTCAAGAATCGCGTCGAGCATTTCGTATGGCGGTAGCGAATCCTCGTCCTTCTGATCAGGGCGAAGCTCGGCGGACGGGGGCCGCGTGATGATGCGTTCAGGAATGACGATGCCTGTATTGCCCAGACAGCTTGCAGGTTTGTTCACATTGCGCCAGCGCGACAAAGCAAAGACCTGCATTTTGTAAATGTCTTTGATCGGGTTATAGCCGCCGTTCATATCGCCATAGAGCGTCGCATAACCCGCCGAGACTTCGGACTTATTGCCCGTTGTCAGCACGAGTGCGCCGAATTTGTTGGATACAGCCATGAGGATGACGCCGCGTGTTCGTGACTGGAGGTTTTCTTCCGTCGTGCCCGTCTGCGTGCCTGCAAACATCGGCTCAAGCGCTGAAGCAAAACCCGCCACCGGATTTTCGATCGGTACGACGTCATAGCGCACACCGATAGCTTTGGCGCATTCCTGCGCATCGGCGATGCTGATGTCGGAGGTGTAGCGATAGGGCAGCATGATGCAATGGACCTTGTCGGGTCCGAGTGCGTCGGCGGCAATCGCCGCGACAAGCGCGCTGTCGATGCCGCCGGAGAGGCCGAGCACGACACCGGGAAAGCGGTTTTTGTTCACATAGTCGCGCAGGCCCTGCACAAGCGCCAGATAGACCGACTCCAGCCCCTCTTCGACCAGCGCCTTTTCGCCCGCCTCGCAGACCCAGCCTTTAGCCGTGCGGTTCCATGTGGTGATGGTCACTTTTTCCTGCCATGCGGGCATCTGCACGGCGAGCGTGTAATCGGGATTGATGACGAAGGACGCGCCGTCGAACACGAGTTCGTCCTGACCACCGACCTGATTGACATAGGCCAGCGGCAAGCCGCTTTCACGCACGCGGGCAAGGACAAGCTGCGAGCGGGCATCGAACTTGCCTGCGTCATAGGGTGAGCCATTGGGCACCAGCAGTATTTCGGCGCCCGTTTCAGCCAGACACTCGACCACATCGGTCAACCAGATGTCCTCGCAGATCGGCACACCGACGCGCACGCCGCGAATGTTGAGCGGGCCAGGCGGGTTGCCGGACTGGAAAACGCGGGGCTCATCGAAGACGCCGTAATTCGGCAGATGGACCTTAAACGTATGGCCCTTGATCTCGCCCTTGTCGAGATAGAGCACCGCGTTCATCAGTCGGCCTTCATGCATCCAAGGCGCGCCGATGAGCACACCCGGACCGCCATCCGCCGTATCGCGGGCGAGGCTCGCCACTGCTTCGGCGGCAGCGCGCTGGAAGGCCGGTTTCAGCACGAGGTCTTCGGGCGGATAGCCCACCAGAAACAATTCGCTGAAAACAACGACATCAGCACCGGACATGGCCGCTACGCGGCGGGCGGCGACGGCTTTTTCGAGATTGCCCGCAATGTCACCCACGGTGGGGTTCAACTGGGCGAGCGCGATGCAAAGTTTGTCGGTCATCTGGCCTTGAATATGGGAGTTCCCTTCTAGGGTTTCTAGCCTTTGGCGGGGTTTCTAACAATAGGGGCCAGGAGGTCGCGCGCGAGGCCCAAAATGGCTAAGGTCGCAGCCAATCCGGTGCTCGCAAGGGCCGTCCGGCAAAAATCAGGAGGGGACCAGATGGGTAAAGGGATCAACCGGCAGATTCTTTTGATGGAAACGCCATCGGGCAAGCTCGCAGCCGATCATTTTTCGCTCAATGACGGGCAAATCCCCACACCCAAAGACGGGGAGGTTTTGCTGAAAATAAAGCTTGTCTCGCTTGATGCTGCCAACCGCGCATGGATGCAGGGCGCGACCTACCGCTCGGCCGTCGAGGCGGGCACCGTGATGGCAGGCGGCGCGATTGCCGAGGTGGTCGAGAGCAAATCACCTGATCTCAAGACCGGTGACATCGTGTTCGGCGATACAGGCTGGCAGGAATTTGCCGCCCTCCCTGCCAAATCCTTGCAGAAGATGGAGCGCATGGGACCTTTGAGCCATCTTCTCAGTGTCTATGGCATTACCGGTCTCACGGCCTATCACGGTTTGCTCGATGTGGCTAAGCCCAAGGCGGGCGACACGGTGGTCGTGTCCGCCGCAGCCGGATCGGTTGGTACCATTGTCGGGCAAATTGCCAAGCTCAAGGGCTGCAACGTCATCGGCATCGCGGGCGGCGATGACAAATGCGCCATGCTGAAAAGCGATCTCGGCTTCGACCACACCATCAATTACAAAAAAGAACATGTCGGCAAGGCCCTGCGCGCCGCAGCTCCCAAAGGCATCGACGTTTATTTCGACAATGTCGGCGGTGGTATTCTCGAAGCGGTCCTCTTCGGCATGAACGTCAATGGCCGCATCGCCTGTTGCGGGGCCGTGTCACAATATGACGGCGCGGCGCCGACCCACGGTCCGCGCGGCATTCCCGGCCTCATCGTTGTGAAGCGGCTTACCATGCAAGGTTTCATCGTCACGGACTTCCACGACAAACAAGCAGAAGCGCTCGCCGATCTGCAATCATGGGTGAAGGCGGGAAAGATCAGAGTGCGCGAGGATATTCTCTCCGGCATCGAAAGCCTGCCCGGTGCGCTTATCGGATTGCTCGCGGGTGAAAACATCGGCAAGCGGATGGTCTCGCTCGATTAAGCGGGCATTTGATTGCGGCAAAGTTGAGGCGGCAGGAGACAACTTCAGCCGCCTTATTGTTATCGTAGGTGCGACGGACATTATGGTCTAATCCGTTCGAGATTATGAGACTGCACACGTCCGAGAAAGCCGCCGTCCCGATGAACGCCATGTCACGCCTAAATACTTTCAAATTGAAGCTGCCGGACGCGATGCGCAGATTGTCGAGGCGTCAGCAATGGATGCTCGCAGGCATCGTCGCGGCGCTGATCATCATTGTGGCGGGTTATTTCATCTACGGGCGCGACGGCGGCGTGACCTATCGCACAGCGACGGTGACGCGCGGTGACATTGAACAGACGGTGACAGCGCTCGGTGCGTTGCAGCCCAAAGTCTATGTTGATGTCGGCGCGCAGGTGTCGGGCACATTGGAAAAAGTGCATGTCAATATCGGCGATCTGGTGGCCAAGGACCAGTTGCTCGCTGAAGTCGATCCGACGCTCTATGAAGCCGCCGTGGCATCGGACAACGCACAGTTGAAAGACCTGGGCGCTCAGATCAGAGGACAGGAAGCGCAACTGGCGCTTGCCGTTATTCAAAACAAGCGCAATCAGGGTCTGTTGAAAATCGACGCTGTGAGCAAGGACGTGGCCGATATCAGCGCGGTGCAGGTGAAGCAACTGACGGCGGCGATTGACGCCACCAAGGCGCAACTCGAACAAGCACAGTCGACTTTGACGAGCGATGAGGCAAATCTCGGCTACACAAAAATCTATGCGCCGATGGCCGGCACCGTGACCTCGCAGACGACATTGCAGGGCCAGACCTTGAACAACAAGCAATCGGCCCCGACGATCATGCAGATTGCCGATCTGAGCGTGATGACAGTCAAAGCGCAGGTCGCCGAAGCCGATGTGAGCAAATTGAAACCCGGTATGCCGGTTTATTTTACCACGCTCGGAATGCCCGACCGCAAATGGCACGCCACCGTCCGCCAGATTCTTCCGACGCCGGAAACCATCAATGATGTCATTCTTTATAACGCGCTGATCGACGTCGACAATCCTGATCAGGCTTTGATGATGAGCATGACGGCGCAGGTGTTTTTTGTGCTGGGCGAAGTCAAAAACGTGGTGATAGTGCCTGTCGGCGCACTGAAACCCGCTCGCTCCGGTGAGGAGGGAGCTTACCGCGTTGAGGTGATGGATGGCAGTCGCCCGAAAATGAAACAGGTGAAAATCGGGTTGCAGAACCGCATCTCGGCGGAAGTCCTGTCCGGACTTTCGGAAGGTGATGTTGTCGTGACCGGCGTGCAGACCAATAGCAGTGCTGCACCGGCCCGTAGCGGATCCGGCGGACTTGGCGGCGGCAGAGGTGCGCGACTGTGAGCGCACCACTCATTGAAATCCGTCATGTCGTGAAGGCTTATGCCACCGGCGAGAGCGAAGTGCGGGCGCTCGACGATGTGTCACTGACAATCGAGGCCGGTGAGTTCGTTGCCATCATGGGTCAATCAGGTTCCGGCAAGTCGACACTGATGAACATTCTGGGATGCCTCGACCGGCCCAGCACAGGGAACTATTTCGTGCAGGGCATCGACGTTGCCGGATTGACAAGCGACGAACTCGCTGCTTTGCGCCGCGACACATTCGGCTTTGTCTTTCAACGCTACAATCTGCTTGCAACGATGACGGCAACCGAAAATGTCGAACTGCCTGCCGTCTATGCCGGTCGTCCGTATGAGGAACGTCTGACACGCGCCAGATCTCTCATCGCGCGGCTCGGCCTCGGTGCACGCGGCGACCATAAACCAACGCAGCTTTCGGGCGGACAGCAGCAACGCGTCTCGATTGCCCGAGCGCTGATGAACGATGCAGCGGTGATCCTCGCTGACGAACCGACCGGCGCACTCGACAGCCAGAGCGGCGCGGAAGTTCTTGCCCTGCTCGCCGACATCAACAAGGAAGGCCGCACCGTTATTCTCATCACGCATGACGCGGAAGTGGCAGCACATGCCGACCGGCTGATCCGGCTTGCCGACGGCAAGGTGCAGGACGATACGCGCAAAGTGGCGGCACGGCCCGCAGTTGAACCGCAGATCATTGCCTTTCGGTCAGACAAAAAAATGCTGCTCGGCGCGGAACTTGGCGAGGCCGCCAAAATGGCGCTGCGCTCGCTGCGCATGAACATCTTTCGCACCGCGCTGACATTGCTCGGTGTTGTTATCGGTGTCGGCGCGGTTGTTGCCATGCTTGCCATCGGCAATGGCAGCAAGGCGAATGTGCTCGACCGCATTGCGCAGATGGGAACAAATCTTCTGGTCATCCGGCCCGGCGCACCCGGTGTGCGCTCCAGCGGCGACAATGCCTCGTTGAAACCCGACGATGCGACAGTGATCGGCGGCCTTGCCAATATCGAAGCCGCCGTGCCCGAACGCTCGACAAGCGTCACGGTGCGTTACGGCAATATCGATTATCGCACGCAGGTCACGGGCACATGGGCCGCCTATCCAGTTGTGCGCGGCTGGAGCGTCGTTGACGGCACATTCTTCAGCAAGGCCGATACGGACAGCTATGCGCCCGTTGTCGTTATCGGCCAGACGATCAAAACCAATCTCTTTCCGGACGGCGAGAATCCGGTCGGCAAATATATTCTGATCCAGAACATCCCATTTGAAGTAATCGGCCTGCTCGAAGGCAAAGGCGCGTCGAGCTTCGGCAGCGATCAAGACGACGTGGCAATCGTGCCGCTCTCGACAGGATATATGCGTCTTTTCGGCGGACAATATGTGAGCACGATCTCGGCCAAGGTGACGGATGCGGCGCAGGTGGACGCGACGCAGGACGCAATCACCAAGGTCATCTCGGCTCGCCACGGGAAAGAGGACTTTCAAGTGCGCAATACGGCATCCCTGCTTGAAACGGCAACAGAGACGCAGAACACGCTGACCATATTGCTCGGCTCGGTTGCCGCCATCTCGCTCATCGTCGGCGGTATCGGCGTGATGAATATCATGCTCGTGAGCGTGACAGAACGGACGCGCGAAATCGGTATCCGCATGGCGACCGGTGCGCGCCAGACCGACATCATGCTGCAATTCAACACAGAGGCGCTGGTCGTTTGCGGCGTCGGCGGCATTATCGGCGTGCTCGGTGGATTGCTGACGGCGGCGATTTGCAGTCTCTTCGGCCTGCCGGTCGCCTATTCGATCAGCCCTCCCCTTTTTGCCTTTACCTGCGCCTTCGCAACAGGGCTCTTGTTCGGCTATCTTCCTGCCCGCAAGGCAGCGGGGCTCGACCCCGTGATAGCTCTCGCTTCTGAATAGGATTTTCTTGAGATGATGATGCCCCGCTCTCTCCGCTCCACTGCCAGTGTGCTCGTTCTCGGCGCGCTCCTGAGCGGCTGCACGATGATCCCCGACTATGAACGGCCCGTAACAGATGTGCCCGCGAGCTATACCAGCGCGACAGGCGGCGCGGGTGAGGCGGATATTTCATCGCAATGGTGGGCGAGCTTCAACGACCCCACCCTTTCGGCCTTGATGACACAGGCGCTTGCCAACAATCTGGATATTGCCGCGGCGCTCGCCCGCATTGATCAGGCGCAGGGCGCCTTGCGCGCGACCAATTCATCGCTCCTGCCGCAAGTTGATGCGAGCGGCAGCACATCGCGCAGCGAAAGCAGCAACTCGGCCAAAGGCACAACCAAATCCGGTGGTGGAGATATTTCGATCAGCTATGCACTCGATCTTTGGGGCCAGTATCGCTCCGAAAGCGAAGCCTCGGAGCAATCGTTCAGGGCCACGCAATTTGATCACGACGCCACAGTGCTGCTTGTTCAGTCTTCCGTCGCCACTACCTATTTTAATGTGCTGAGTTATCGCGAACGTCTTGCGATCTCGAAAGAATCTCTCGCCGCCGCGCAGGAAACGCTGAAGCTCGTGCAGTCGCGCTATGACTTCGGCGCGATCTCGGCGCTTGATCTCGTGCAGCAGAAGGCCACCGTAGCCTCGATCGAAGCAGGTATCCCCGCACTCGAAGACCAGTTGAAATCCAACATCAATGCGCTGGCCATTCTGCTTGGCCGTGCACCGGAAGGATTCGCGGTTGACGGGTCAGACACGAATGCCCCTGCTCTCCCCGTCATCGCAACGGGGCAGCCCTCACGCCTGCTTGAGCGTCGACCGGACATTCTGCGTGCCGAGGCGCAGCTTCTGTCTGCCAATGCCGACATCGGCGCGGCGCGAGCGGCCTTCTTCCCCAGCATCAATCTTTCGGCTACGCAGACGGTCGACTGGCTCGCCGGTATCGGCACGAGCAACGCGACCTCGATCGGCGCGTCATTGCTTGCCCCGATTTTCTCCGGCGGTTCGCTTGAGGGGTCGTTGCAATCTGCCAATGCACGCAAGGTCGAGCTGGTCGCCAATTACCGCAAAGCCGTGCTGACGTCGTTCTCGGAAGTCGAGAATGCCCTGTCGAGTGCGGATGCCAATGCGCGGCGCGAGGCGGCGCTCAACGAGGCTGCGGTCAATTCGCGCAAGGCTTATGAACTGTCGCAGGCGAGTTACAAAGCCGGTGCTATCGACTTCACATCAGTGCTGGATGCCCAGCGCGCCTGGCTGTCTGCACGGGACAATCAGGCTCAGGCGCGGCTTGGCCAATATACGGCGGCTGTGAACCTTTTTATCGCGCTGGGCGGCGGCTGGAAGTCCTGAACGGACCTATATTTAAACAAGTCCCGTTCATCGCCGGGCCTTTCCGTCGCGTCGGAAGACGTGTTTACTCTCCCCAACAAGAACCAGACCTTTCAGGGAGAGAAAAATGTCGAACCTAGTCTCGAAAGAAATCCGGCTGAAGGCCCGTCCCGTAGGGATGCCGAAATCCTCCGATTTCGAACTAGCCAGCAGGCCCGTCGCGCAACCTGCCAACGGTGAAGTCCTCGTGCGCAACATCTGGATGTCGGTCGACCCTTATATGCGCGGCCGCATGATGGACCGCGAAAGCTATGTGCCGCCGTTCCAGATCGGCGAAGTCTTGCAGGGCGGCGCGCTCGGTCAGGTCGTCGAGAGCAAATCGGACAAGCTCAAGGTCGGTGATTTCGTGCAGTCCATGTGGGGCTGGCGCGAATATGAAACCAACAAGGCCGAAACCTTCCAGAAGATCGACCCTTCGCTCGGACCCTTGCAGGCCTATCTCGGCGCGCTCGGTATGCCTGGGATGACGGCCTATGCGGGCCTGATCAAAGTCAGCGAACTGAAAGACGGCAACACAGTGTTTGTGTCGGCGGCGTCAGGCGCAGTCGGCCAGATCGTCTGCCAGTTGGCCAAAGCCCATGGCTGCTATGTCGTCGGCTCGGCGGGCTCCGACGACAAATGCGCATGGCTGCTGAACGAAGCGGGCATCGACAAGGCAATTAACTACAAAACCTGCGGCGATCTCGACGCCGCTGTCGGCGCTGCCTTCCCGAAAGGCATCGACGTTTATTTCGAGAATGTCGGCGGCGCTCATCTCGAAGCCGCGATCAACCACATGAAGCCGTTTGGCCGCCTCGCGCTTTGCGGCATGATCTCGCAATATAACGACACGACGGCGACACCCGGACCGTCCAACATCATCATGGCGGTGGGCAAGAGCCTAAAGCTGCAAGGCTTCATCGTCTCCAACCATCTTGATATTCTGCCAGCCTTCTATCAGGAGATAGGTGCGCTCATTAAAGCCGGAAAAATGAAATGGCAAGAGACAGTTGAAGACGGCATCGAAAAAGCGCCACACGCCTTCCTCAATCTGTTCTCAGGCTCCAACACCGGCAAGATGCTGGTGAAGATCGGTCCCGACAAAGCCGTTTGATTGTGCTCATCGTCACGCGCGGATTGCGCCGCGTGTGACGAACGGAGAAAAACCATGTCAACAAAAGCAAAAAGATGGGTGCTTGCGTCACGCCCCGACGGTAAGCCGAAGCTTGAAAATTTCTGTCTCGAAGACGTAGTGCTGCGTGATCTCGGCGAGCATGAAATCCTGATCCGCACGGAGTTTCATTCCGTCGATCCAGGTATGCGGGGACGGCTCTCCGGTGACAGCTACACGGCGGCATTACCCCTCGGCGAAACAATCGACAGCGCCATGGTTGGCATTGTCGAAGCCTCGAACAATGAAAAGTTCAAAGCGGGTGATCGCGTTACCGGCGGCTTCGGCTGGGTGAGCCATGCGCTCTCCAATGGGCGCGGCGTGCAGGTGCTCGACCCCGCTATCTATCACGGCAAGTTGCGTCCCAGCGCCGCAATCGGCGTACTCGGCATTCCGGGTCTCACGTCTTATTTCGGCTTGCTGTATCTGGGACAGCCGAAACTAGGCGACGTGGTTTTGATTTCGTCCGCAGCCGGTCCCGTTGGTGCAACGGCGGGACAGATTGCCAAAATGAAAGGCTGCCGTGTTATCGGCATCGCAGGCTCGAAAGAGAAATGCGATTACGTGATGTCATTGGGCTTCGACGCTGCAATCAATTACCGCGAGGGGAAAGACCTCGTCGCTGCGATCAAAGCCGCCTGTCCCGACGGCGTGGACATATATTTCGACAATGTCGGTGGCGGGATGCTTGATGCTGCGATCCTCAACATGAAAGACCATGGCCGCATCGTCGTGTCGGGTCAGGTCAGCGAATATAATCGCGGACCGGACGAATTGGTCGGCATCCGCAATGTGACGCGCTTCATCACACATAAATTGCGGATGGAGGGGCTTGTCGTGTTCGATTACTTCAAGAGTTTCCGCATGGCGCAAACCGAGATGGCCGCGTGGATTCACGGCGGTCAGTTACTTTATACGGAAGATATTTCTGACGGGATCGAGGGGTCGACGAAAGCCTTTGTCGGATTGTTCGAGGGCGAGAACCACGGACGTAGGTTGATCAGGGTGAGTTGAAACGAAAAGGCCCGGAACGATCCAGGCCTTTTCCTTTCAATCACAATCCGCTCAGCGGAAACCGACACCAGCCGCTGCAAGTTCCTTCTTCCGCACTTCCTGACGTTCAGCCTTAAGGCCCTCGGCCAGAAGGAACGCAAGCTCCAGCGCCTGACTGGCGTTCAAGCGCGGGTCGCAATGGGTGTGATAACGATCGCCCAGATCTGTTTCCGAAATTGCCTGCGCGCCGCCGATGCATTCGGTGACGTTCTGGCCGGTCATTTCGAAATGGACGCCGCCTGCATGGGTGCCTTCGGCACGGTGCACGGCCATGAAGCTCTGCACTTCTTTCAGCACACGGTCCACCGGACGCGTCTTGTAGCCGCTTGAGGCTTTGATCGTGTTGCCATGCATCGGGTCGGACGACCACACAACCTTTTTGCCTTCGCGCTTGATAGCGCGGATAAGCTGCGGCAGATGGTCCTCTACCTTGTCGTAACCGAAGCGGCAGATGAGCGTGAGGCGACCCGGCTCGTTCGCCGGATTGAGAATATCCGTGAGACGGACAAGTTCTTCCGCGTCGAGGGACGGGCCACACTTCAAGCCAATCGGATTTTTTACACCACGCAGGAACTCGACATGCGCATGGTCGGGCTGACGCGTACGATCGCCGATCCAGAGCATGTGGGCCGATGTGTCGTACCAATCGCCGGTCGTCGAGTCGATACGCGTCATCGACTGCTCGAAACCGAGCAACAAAGCTTCGTGGCTCGTATAGAAATCCGTCGTGCGCAGTTGCGGCTGCGTTTCGCTGTCGATGCCGCAGGCGCGCATGAAGTCGAGCGCTTCGGTGATGCGGTTCGCCAGCTCCTCGTAACGCTCTCCCTCTTGGCTGTTCGCCACGAAGCCCATGTTCCAGCGATGCACGAAATCGAGATCGGCATAACCGCCCGTCGCGAAAGCGCGGATGAGATTGAGCGTCGAGGCTGATTGCGAATAGGCGCGTAGCAGACGTTCGGGATCGGGCACACGCTGCACAGCGTCGAACTCTATGCCATTGATATTGTCGCCGAGATAAGACGGCAGCGTCACGCCGTCGATGGTCTCGACGGGCGAGGAACGGGGCTTGGCAAACTGACCAGCAATACGGCCGACTTTGACCACGGGTGTGGCAGACGCAAAGGTCAGCGCGACGGCCATCTGAAGCAGCACGCGGAACGTGTCACGGATATTGTCGGCGGAGAATTCGGCAAAGCTCTCGGCGCAGTCGCCACCCTGAAGGAGAAACGCGCGGCCTTCGCACACTTCGGCAAGATCGCTCTTCAGCTTCCTCGCCTCACCTGCAAAAACGAGCGGCGGATAAGAGCGCAAGCGGTTCTCGACGGAGGCCAGCGCCGCCGCATCAGGGTAGTCGGGCAGATGCTTTGCGGGTTTTGCCCGCCAGCTATCCGGTGTCCAGCTCTCTGCCATGGTCTCAACTCCAAGAAACGCAAACAAGCAAGGGCCCCGAAACTCATTGTCGGAGTCCATCGCTTCTCCCAATATGGAGCGGGGTTTATAATCCACAATGGGGCGTCTTGGGAAGCATAAGCCCTTGAAAAACCACATAAACGGCAAAAAACATAAGGTTTTTGCCGCTTTTAGCCTGATCAGGATCGCTTCACTCGGCGGCTGGCTTCCACTTTTCCTTGAGCGTGACGAGTTCTTCCGCGGCTGTCGGATGAACCGCGACTGTCTGGTCAAACTGCTTTTTCGTTGCGCCCATCGTCACGGCAATGCCAATGGCCTGAATGATCTCGCCAGAGGCATGACCCATCAGATGCACGCCGAGCACACGCTGCGTCGCCGTATCGACCACAAGTTTCATAAACGTCTTTTCGGTCCGCCCCGTCATCGTGTGCTTCATCGGGCGGAAGCTCGTCTTGTAAATGTCGATCTCGCCGAACTTGGCGCGGGCTTCCGTTTCGGTAAGGCCCACAGTGCCAAGCTCTGGCTGCGAGAACACCGCCGTCGCTATCACGGAATGATCAACGGCAATCGGATTGTTATTAAACACAGTTTCGGCAAAAGCCTGCCCTTCACGGATGGCGATAGGCGTCAGCGCCGCGCGATCGGTGACGTCGCCCACGGCATAAATGTTCGGCACCGCCGTCTGTGAATAGGGATCGACCGCAATCGCGCCATTGGCTTTGAGCTTCACGCCGAGCGCCTCAAGACCGAGGCCGCGCGAATTGGGCACGCGCCCCGTCGCATACATGATGAAACCCGTATGGATCACCTTGCCGTCTTTGAGCGTCGCCACCAGTCCGTTACCGTCCCGCGTAATCGACACGATGTCATTGCGCGTGATGAGCGTCACACCTTTCTTGGGCATTTCTTCGGTCAGCCCGTCGCGCAGGTCTTCGTCAAAATTGCGCAGAAATTTATCGCCGCGATAAAGCAGCGTCGTCTCGACACCGAGCCCGTTGAAAATGCCGGCAAACTCGACAGCAACATATCCGCCGCCAACAATGATGCCGGACTTGGGCAAGCTTTCGAGGTAGAACGCCTCGTTCGAGGTGATCGCATATTCAATGCCCGGAATGTCCGGCTTGAACGCTGCGCCGCCCGTGGCGATCAAAACCTTGTCCGCCGTCACGTCACGGCCTTCGGAGACGAGATGCACCGTATGCGCATCTTTCAGAAACGCGCGCGTCTGGAAGATTTCGACATTGGAGTTTTTCAGATTGCGGATATAGATGCCGTTGAGGCGATCAATCTCGCGGTCCTTGTTCTCGATAAGTTTTTCCCAGGAAAAACTCGTCTCGCCCACCGTCCAGCCGAAACCCGCTGCGTCCTCGAACTCTTCTGAAAACTGGCTCGCATAGACGAACAGTTTTTTCGGCACGCAACCGCGAATGACACAGGTGCCGCCGACGCGATATTCCTCGGCAACAGCCACTTTCGCGCCGTGGCTTGCGGCAATGCGGCTGGCGCGGACGCCGCCGGAACCGGCGCCGATGACGAAGAGATCGTAGTTATATGTGTGGGGCATTTTTTGTTTCTGAAAGAATTACGATACCGGCTCAATCATATCGACACCCTTGTCCGTGCCGACAAGGGCGAAAGTGGCGATGTTGATGAATAATCCGGTTTCGACGACACCGGCGATGAGGTTCAGTTCGCGCGCGAGGCTCACCGGATCGGGTATTTTGCCGAAGGCACAGTCGAAAATGAAATTTCCGCTATCGGTGAAAAACGGTTCGCCATAGCTGTCGCCACGCCGCTTGATTTCACCCGCGCAGCCATAGACTTTCGAGACTTCGGCGACACGGCGAATGGTCGAAACCGAACCGAAAGGAATGACCTCGACAGGCAACGCGAAAGCGCCGAGCGTGGTAACGACTTTCGACGCATCGGCAATCACGATCATGCGATCCGATGCTGTGGCCACGATTTTTTCACGCAGCAGCGCGCCACCACCGCCTTTGATGAGAGAGAGCTTCGCATCCAACTCGTCCGCACCATCAATCGTCAGATCGAGATGGGGTGTTTCATCAAGCGTTGAAAGAGGCACGTTGAGTTTGGCCGCGAGCGCCGCTGTACGTTCAGACGTCGGCACGCCGATGACTTTCAGGCCACCGGCAACGCGTTCTGCAAGCAGCTTCACAAACTCTTCGGCGGTCGAGCCTGTTCCAATGCCGAGTTTCATGCCGTCTTCGACATAGTCGAGTGCGCGACGCGCAGCCGCCTGTTTTTGATTGTCACCAGCCATAGATTCAGAGTCCTGCCATCGCTACATATTTCACTTCGAGAAAATCCTCGATGCCCCACGGTCCACCTTCGCGTCCGATGCCGGATTCCTTGACGCCACCGAAAGGCGCCACTTCTGTCGAGATGAGACCCGCATTGACACCGACAAGGCCGCTTTCAAGCGCCGCCGCCACCCGCCAGACGCGGCCAATGTCGCGCGCGTAGAAATAGGATGCAAGGCCGAAAGGCGTATCATTGGCAAGCGCAATGGCTTCCGCTTCCGTTTTGAATTTGAAAACCGGCGCGACGGGACCGAATGTTTCCTCGCGCGCAACAAGCATGGCAGGGGTGGCATCGGCGATGATCGTCGGCTCATAGAATGAATGACCCAGCGCGCTGCGTTTGCCGCCGACGACAACGCGGCCAGCTTTTGCGATCGCATCGGCCACATGCTCTTCGGCTTTTTCCACCGCCGCCATGTCGATCAACGGCCCCTGCACAACGCCCTCTTCAAAGCCTCCACCCTGCTTCATCGCTTTGACTTTGGCAGTCAGCTTTTCAACAAACACGTCATAGACACTGTCCTGCACGAGAAAACGGTTGGTGCAGATGCAGGTCTGGCCGGTGTTGCGATATTTCGATGCAATCGCGCCTTCGACGGCGGCGTCAATGTCGGCATCATCAAACACGATGAAGGGTGCATTGCCGCCGAGTTCGAGCCCTACTTTTTTTACGGTCGAAGCGGCCTGCTCCATCAATTTCTTGCCGATTTCGGTCGAACCCGTGAATGTCACTTTGCGCACGATGGGGCTTGATGTCATCTCGCCGCCGATCTCGCCCGCCTTGCCGGTGATGACGCTAATGACGCCTTTGGGAATGCCCGCACGCGCCGCGAGTTCGGCAAGCGCGAATGCCGAGAGCGGCGTTTGCGACGCAGGCTTCACAACCATTGTGCAACCGGCGGCAAGCGCCGGACCGGCCTTGCGCGTTATCATGGCAGCAGGAAAATTCCATGGCGTGATGGCGGCGCAAACACCGATTGGCTGTTTCAGCACAACGATCTGGCGATCGGCCGATGGCGACGGCACGATGGAACCGTAAACACGTTTTGCTTCTTCGGCGTAGTATTCGATGAAGGAAGCGGCATAGGCGATTTCGCCTTTGCCTTCGGCCAGCGGCTTGCCCTGCTCGGCGGTCAGGATCGCGCCGAGATCATCCTGATTGGCCATGATGAGATCAAACCAACGGCGCATCAGCACCGAGCGTTCCTTGGCCGGTCGCGCGGCCCACGACTTGCCCGCCCGTTCAGCGGCTTCCAATGCGCGACGCGTTTCGACGGCCCCCAATGAGGGAACAATGGCAATCAGCTCGTCGGTCGCGGGGTCCGTGACCTTGATGCCGGTTGTGTTGTCGCCAACCCATTCCCCATCAATATAACATTGTGTTTTAAGGAGGCTTTGATCCTTCAGGCGGTCCACGAGTTTCATGCTATCATCTGTCCTTTGGGGGCATACTTCCCATAGCTAGGCTTGCTATATTGGGAACTCTCTTAAGTACCACTCGCCGCGACGATAAAAAAGACCGACGCTTAACATATGGACGCAGAAAAATTTTTCTCTGAGACCTATGACGAAGCCCGCTCCCGTTTTCTGGAAGCTGCGCAGCTCGCTGGCGCGCGCATCCGGACTTACGAAAACCCTGTGGCGCGTGGTCCGGGCGGCATAATGCTGACGCTGGACACGGCCTGGTTCGGCCCTGAAGATGCCTCAAGCGTTTTGCTCAACACGAGCGGAACGCACGGCGCAGAAGGCTATGCGGGCTCTGCTGCGCAGCTTGCATGGATGACCACTTGCGGGCCGCAGGATTTGCCGCCCGACACGAGCGCCCTTCTCGTTCATGCGGTCAATCCGTTCGGTTTTGCATGGGGCCTGCGCGCGACGGAAAACAACGTCGACATCAACCGTAATTTTCTTGATCACTCGCTGCCTCATCCCGAAAACCAACTCTATGAGGAGCTTCATCGTTTCCTCTGCCCAAAATCATTGGACGAAGCCTCGATGCACAAGATGCTCGCGGCGGGCGCACGCTTTGTAGAGCGCCACGGACAATGGGCGCTCGAAGATGCAATGAGCCGCGGGCAATATACGCATCCCGACGGCTATCACTTCGGCGGCCACGCGGCTGAATGGTCGAACACAACGATCCGAGATATTGTGAAACGTGAAATGAACCATGCCCTACGCGTCGGTTTCATCGACTGGCATTCCGGTCCCGCTGGCGACGGCGAATTGATCCATCTCTGCTTTTCAAAACCCGACAGTGCCGAATTTGCCCGCGCCGCCCATTGGTGGGGCCGCGATGCGCTTGACCCCAAAACGATCAACGCCATGTGGGGCTCCAAACGACCATCACGGCGCGGCATCATGTTCTGGGGTTTGGAGGAACAGCTTGTACGCCATGCTCATTTTGCCGGTGCCGTCATCGAGTTCCGTTCGGCACAGCAGAAACTCAATCCCGCCAAGGCCATCCGCGCCTCGCTGCTCGAACGCTGGCTCCGCTTCGAAAGCGGCTTCGATGCGCCAGATGCACAACAATACTTTGCCGAAATACGAGAGGACTATGCGCCACATCGCAAATCATGGAACGTCAACGTCATCCGCAATGCACTGGAATGCTATCGCACCACGTTGATCGGTATGGGCGAATGGACCCGAGAATCCTTACGCGCGGCGGATTGACTACCGCTCCAGCCAATCGGCTATGTCGAAGTCGTAACGCACTTCCATGATGTTGGGCCATTTCTTGAAACCGACGGTACGACGCGCCGTGCCGTGGCCACCCTGACGCTGATAGAAACGCCGCGCGGCGTAGTTGTTTTCCAGCACCCAGAGATGCGCCTGATCGTGACCGAGACACGCAATCTCATCAAAGCAATGACCGAGCAGCGCCTTGCCGACGCCATGGCGATGATCCGTTTTGCGCAGATAAAGTGTGGTGACCTCCGCGCCGCGCTGATGTCCGAATCCGACGGGTTCGCCGTTATGTTCGGCGATCCACGCGACACCCGTGCGCAGACTCTCGGTCCATGTGCGGGCCGAACGCGCTACATCCAAACCGTCGAGAAGGTCTTGCGGCAACAGTCCAGCATAGGATTCGCGCCAACAGACAACCTTGAGATGAGCGATCACTCGCGCATCCTGCTCGGTGTTAGCCATACGCATCTGGTATCGCGTGAGCACGGTCATATCGAAATTATGACGGAAATTTTAAGTTGTGTCTTGTCTGTTTCTAACGGATTCATTACGCGTCCCGCATGTCCATGAAGACTTGCCAGCCTCATGCCGCTATGCGAGACATCATCACAGTGCAATCTCCATGACGTCGGTGCTATGATCCCCGCCACACTTCTGTTTGATCTCGACGGAACCCTTGCCGATACGGCGGGCGATCTGTGCGAAACAATGAACGTGATTTTATCACGTCACGGTCGCGCCCGCGTGCCGGAGGCGCGGGTTCGTCATCTCGTCGGTGGTGGCGCACGGTTGCTGATGGAACGCGGCTTCGAGGAAACGGGCGATCCGGTGACGGATGCTTTGCTCGATCAGACATTTCAGGAATTCATAGACTATTATTCAGAGCACATTGCCGATCATACGGTGCTCTGGCCCGGCATGGAGCCGCTCCTCAAACGTCTTGCAGCGGCTGGCATAAATATGGCGGTCTGCACGAACAAGGTCGAGTTTCTCGCACGACAGGTGCTCGCCGCTTTGCATATTGATCAGTATTTTCCGGTGGTGATCGGCGGAGATACCTTGCCCGTCAAAAAGCCGGACCCTGAACATCTCTTTGCCGCCGTGCGTCTTCTCGGCGGCGACAACGCGTCTACCATTATGGTGGGCGACAGCGAGGCCGACATCGACGCGGCGATCAATGCGGAGATGCCGTCGATCTGCGTGAGTTTTGGCTATTCGCGTCTGCCCGTTGAGGAGCTTGGTGCGACGGCGATCATTGATCACTTCGATGAGTTTCCGGCGGCGCTTGCCAAGATTCTGCCCGATCATTTCCGCGACTGGGCGTAGAAAACGCGCAATGCATGCCCCTTGGCGCTACAGAATGAGCCATTTCAGCACCTGCCCCTGCCATAATCTACCTGATTGCCACTTTATATTCTCAGAAGGTTACGCCCCCTTACCGCGACAGAAAACCCCGCTCAAAAGCATCAGCTCCGCTTGACTGAGGGGTTCTCCGCGTCCTATAGACGGGCCCAATGGATGATTAGCTCAGTTGGTAGAGCACTGTGTTCACATCGCAGGGGTCGTTGGTTCGAGTCCAACATCGTCCACCATTGATTTCCCAAGGAAGATCAACGGACTAGCCGTCGCGCCTAAGCGCTTTGATGCAACGGTGTAACAGCGTAAGCGAGCGGCACCTCAAACCAGAAGGTTGCCCCCTCATCGGTTTTGCCGTCGGCCCCGATGTCGCCGTCCATCAACGTGACAAGACGAGAACAAATCGCGAGGCCGAGTCCTGTGCCGCCATAGGTCTTTGCAATATCACCATTGGCCTGCACGAAAGGCGCGAAGAGCTTGTCGGCGACACCTTCGGCAAATCCGATGCCATTGTCGCTCACTTCAAAACGCAGACGCAGCGCACTGTGTTGACGCAAGACAACACGCGCCCGCACGATGATGCGGCCACCTTCCGGCGTGAACTTCAGCGCATTTGAAATGAGGTTCGACAGGATTTGGCGCAGGCGACCTTCATCGGCAAGCATGGCCTCGTGCGGCAGATCGTCGAGCAGCATTTTGAGATCGACATTCTTGTCGCGAGCCTTCGCTGACCAGAACAGAAGCGATTCAAAGAGCGATGAAAGCTCAAGCGACGCGATGTCGAGTTCGACCTTTTGGGCTTCCATCTTGGAGAAAGTCAGCACATCGTTGAGCACGGTCAGAAGCCCGACAGACGCCTCCTGAATATAACCGCCATATTCGCGTGTTTTCGGCTCCTTGCTGATCCGCGTGATGAGATCGGAGAAACCCATAATGGCGTTCATCGGCGTGCGAATTTCGTGGCTCATCGTTGCCATGAAATCAGACTTCATACGATTGGCTTCTTCGGCGCGGGCTTTTTCCTGTATGGCGATGTTAACGGCTTCGTCTGCCTTCGCTGCCAAATCCTGTTCGGCCTGCAACTGGGAGAAGGTGTCAAAATACTTCTGCCGGTTGAAATGCATGATGACGGCGCTAGTGCCGAGCAACATCAGACAAAGAATACCCGAAGTCGGATTGAGGAGCCCCGCCTGATTGGCTGTGAAAATAATGAGTGAGAACGGCAGCAGGAGCGCCGCAACATTGGACCAGATACGCATGGTCGGCACCCATGAGCAATGCGTCATAAGACTTGCGCCAAAGACAATGGCTGTCACAACATAGTTCGACGGCGAAGAGAGCACCCAGTTAAAACCGGCAATCGTATAGATGGTGACAGCGGCAACATGGAACAGCCCTGCGTCCTGCCAGCACCGTTCAATATCAACGGACATAATATGTTTTTTGACATTACGTCGCCAGATCAGCGTACCAGTGTCGAGCACGATGGCGGATAAGAACCAGCCGATGGCGCTGCTGAGACCATTGGCGACGAGCGTCGTCAGCGCCAGTGCCAGAGGAAAGGAACACCGGAAAAGATAAAGCCTGTCCTCCATCGAAATCCAGTAAAGGAGAACCTTGCGGCGGATATGCTCTTGAGAATTCGAAACTGAATCCATAGCTGCCCACGCCTTTACGCTTTTACTCAAGGACCCTATGAAGCCACCCTCCACACACGTCCCTAGCGTCTATCATCCCCCTGGCTACTTAAAAGGGGGTTGCGTAAAACATTCTAATTTTAAGGATAGAGACCATTATTTTACGGAGACTTTCTCGGAGCTTCTGTCACCGAGGCACAAACATCGTTAATGCCCTGTTGCACAGACATGTCTATTGTTAACGGACACATTGATGAGAACCAGCGATTCTGGACGGAACGGGATAGACGCGGACCATGAAGGAAAAAGAACTTCGGCTGGCTTTGGTCTGCTATGGCGGCGTGTCGCTTGCAATCTATATGCACGGCGTTACCAAGGAAATTCTGAAACTCGTGCGCGCCTCGCGAATTTATCACGGCGAAAATTCTTACGCGCGCCGCCAGACTTCGAGCTTTGCCGAACTGGAGAAAGACGCCGTAGGCGAGCGCGACACGGAACGCGTTTATTTTGATCTCTTGAAAATGATCGGCGAGACCAACGAGCTTCGTGTGCTCGTGGACACAATCGCAGGCGCATCAGCAGGCGGCATTAACGGCGTGTTGCTGGCGCGCGCCATCGCGCATGATCTCTCGCTCGACAAGCATCGCAAGATATGGCTCGAAGAGGCCGACATTCTCGCGCTAATGGATGATGAACATCTGGCGGGCAAATGGAGCAAACTCTTTATGAAACCGGTATTCTGGTTTCTCAACAACCGCATGTTGGCCCGCTTTGCGCCCGACGCCGAGATGCGCCAGAAACTCCTGCTGTTCACACGCTCACGCTGGTTCCGCCCGCCGTTTTCGGGCCGCATTATGACGAACCTCCTGCTCAATGCCTTCGGCGAAATGCATAACGGAGAGACGCCCGCGAAAGAAAAAGGCCGGTCGCTTCTGCCCGTCGGGCACGAGCTTGAACTCATCGTTTCTGTCACCGATTTCTATGGCTACACGCAGGACATTCCGCTGCATGACCCCATTTCGATCCGCGAGCGCGAACATCGCCATGTTTTAAAATTCCGGTATTTGCAGCACACGGGCGGACGCACGGAGAGCGATTTTGATGATGCGCATATTCCGGGTCTGGCCTTTGCGGCACGCGCAACATCATCATTTCCCGGTGCCTTTCCACCCGCACAGATCGGCGAGATTGATCAATGCCTCGTCACGCGGCGCGAAAGCTGGCCGACGCGGGCAGAATTTATTGCATCTAACTTCAAGCCGCTGCTCGCCGCTGGATCGGACCCCGCCAAATCCTCGTTCATTGACGGCAGCGTGCTGAACAACAAACCGTTCGGCGAAGCTATCACCTCGTTGCGCGGACGTCCCGCTTACCGCGAAGTCGACCGGCGCATTGTCTATATTGATCCCGACCCTGAAGGTGGACACCTTGAAGCCGGTGGCGTTACGCCGGGCTTTTTCCACACCATTCGCGGCGCGCTATCGGACATTCCGCGCAACCAGCCGGTTCGCGACGAACTTGAATCAATCCACCGGTTTTCAGAACGGGTTCGGCAGTATCAGCATATTGTCAGCGCGACACGCCCGCATGTTGTCGGTCGCGTGCGCGATATACTGGGGCTAAATCCGGATTCTATTCCGACCAAGGAAACACTTTCCGCGTGGCGCAATAGCGCAAATACGCAGGCCGCTGTTGAGGCGGGCTATGCCTATGACGGATATATTCAGCTCAAAGTGAGTTCAGTTCTTGACCGGCTCACACAGTTCATCGCGGATACAAGCGGCGTTGTCCACAATCCCACAAAACTCCTCAGCCTGTCACGTGCTGTTGAAGCATGGGCGAAGGCGCGGGATATATTCCCTGTTCAATGGACACAGGAACGCGGCGTTTCGGACGCTCCGACAGCCCAAACATCATGGGTCAAATTTTTGCGCGACTTTGATCTGAGTTTCCGTATCCGTCGTATGCGCTTTGTGGTCCGGCGACTGAACGAACTTTATGATGACAAAGCGGGTGCGGAAAACACCAATGCACTGGATGAATTCAAGGCCAGCGCCTATGAGAGCCTTGAACTTCTGACGGCGCGTGGTCGCAACCGGCTCAACACGCATGATATTCGCAAAATGTGCATCAGCATATTTGATGACGGCATTGCCGAAACGCACGAGATTGAAGAACTGGTACAGCATATGGGCCCCGCGCTTGATCTTGTCGGCGCAGACCGCATGATTGACGAGAGCTTCGCCCTTATGGCGCAGACTTATCTACCGCCTGATGCACGAGCTCATCTTATTCAGGCCTATGTCGGATTTCCGTTTTTTGACGTGCTGACTTTACCGCTCAACAAATGGGACGATCTGGATGACGTCGATACCATCCAGGTTGACCGCATCAGCCCTGAGGATGCCAAGGCGATCCGTCAGGGCGGCACACAGGCCACATTGATGGGCCGCAATCTCGGTCACTTCGCGGCCTTCTTCAGCCGCCGCGCCCGAGAGAATGATTATCTCTGGGGTCGCCTCCATGCCGCCGACCGGCTTGTCGATATTGTTGCCAGCGCCGGATCGACAGGAGCATTGGACGAAGGCGCAAAATTCAAAGCCATCAAAGGACGATTGTTCCGCGCCATTCTTGAAGCGGAAAAACCGTTCCTGCTCAACGTGCCCGATCTCATTTCCGATCTCGAACACGAGCTTAACGCAAATTACGGTCCGGTCGAGATTTCCGACGCTCAAGCAAAGGTTTCTGACGCTGATTAATTGAGAGCGCCCTGCACGGGTGATGCACTGAGCGCGGGGCACGGGTCCAGATTTTGCGCGCCCGACGGCAGCGGCATTTCAGGCGTCAGCATCCAGCTTTCAACATCTTTCCACACTGTCTCCCGCTCAAGATCGCGCAGCAGTATGTGGTAGCCGTCGGGATAGCAAGCCGGTGTGACGTTGACCTTGTTGCGCTGCATGTCGCGCAATGTGTCGCCGACCGGCAGAGCGGGGACGACCTGATCATGCGAACCATACATCATCAGGACAGGCACATTGATACGCGGCGCGGCGGCAGCGGCCTCGTCCATCAATTCGACAAGGCCGTAGATCGTGCCGATTTCGGTGCCCTTGATCACAAGGGGATCGCGACCGAGCGCCCGCAGCATTTCGACATTGTCGGATGCCTGGATTTTCAAACCGCTGCCTGTCATGGTCATGGACGGCAAGAGATGGGCGCTCATCCAGAGCACAGTTTCGTAAAATGCATTCATCGCGCGCCAACCCCAGACGGCGGGTGCCGCGAGAATGAGCCCGTCAACCTTCGGCGGATTGGGTGTTGTGAAGGCACGCATCGCCACCGCGCCGCCCATGCTCTCGCCCATCACATAGACCGGCAGGCCGGGATATTTCTTGCGGGCGAGGGCGATAACCGTGTTGAGATCATCTGCCATGCGCGCCGGTCCCGCCCAGAGCCCGCGCCCCGGCGCTTCGCCGAAACCGCGCTGATCATAGGCAAGCGTCGTGACGCCGCGATTTGCAAACCACTGTCCCGGCATGTCGAAGGCGTTGGAATAATCGTTCATACCGTGCAGGCCGATAATGATGGCGTGAGGGTCTTTGGCCGGCCAGATGCGCAGCGGCAGACGCGCGCCGTCCGACATCGCGACATTCATCTTTTCGGATTTGGGCAGTGTCTCGAATTTCGGTTCATAGCGAGGATCGCCCGTCGCCATCAGACGCGGTGCGCAGCCGAGGACCAAAGCAGTCACCAGCAAAGAACTTAAGAATGGCCGCAGCAATCGCATCACCATCTGCCCCGCATTATTGTTGCTCAATTTATCGACTCCGCAACACGGTCCCGCCATACCGGCTGAACATCGCGCTCAAACCACGGATTTGTTTTTTATCCAGCCGGTATTACGTCACGAAGGATGTGGCAATGATAAGGCATCGGGCAAATAGTCCTGCCATGCCGTCACTGTTTTTTTGAGCGAGGAAACTCTTCGCCTATTGGCTCACTTCTTTCAGCATGTTACGGGCGATGATGACCTGCTGCACCTGACTAGTGCCTTCGTAAAGACGAAAGATGCGCACGTCGCGGTAGAAGCGTTCGATGCCGTAGTCAGCGACATAGCCCGCGCCACCATGAATTTGCACCGCGCGGTCGGCGATGCGGCCAACAGCTTCGGAGCAAAACAGTTTGCAGCAAGAGCTTTCCGTGGCCACGTCCTCGCCCGCATCGCGGCGCTTGGCAGCGTCGATGACCATGCAGCGACCGGCGTAAAGCTCCATACGGCTATCTGCGAGCATCGCCTGCACAAGCTGGAGATTGCCAATGGGTGCACCGAACTGTTTGCGCTCGGCAGCGTATTTCGTTGAGTCTGCCACGAGGCGGTCGGCCACGCCCATGCAGACGGCGGAGATGTGGAGACGTCCGCGCTCCAGCACCTGCATCGCGGTGATAAAGCCTTTGCCTTCCGTTTCGCCGAGCAAGCACGATTTGTGAATACGCGCATTGTCAAAAATGACGTCGCAGATATGCGCGCCCTGCTGGCCCATTTTCTTTTCGTTCTTGCCGAGCGTCAGGCCTGGCGTGTCGCGCGACACGATGAAGGCGGAGACGCCTTTGGCCCCCGGTGTTTTGGGATCGGTGCGCGCGAGCAATGTGAAGGCATGGGCCTTGTGTGCGTTGGTGATGAAACGCTTGGTGCCATTGACAATGTAATGGTCGCCGTCACGGATCGCCGTTGTCTTCAGCGAGGCGGCGTCGGAGCCCGCTTCGGGTTCGGTGAGCGCGAAGCTGATGATGACCTCACCACTGGCGATTTTCGGCAGCCATTCTTCTTTCTGATCCTGACGGCCATGCATGACGATGCCCTGACTGCCGATGCCGACATTGGTGCCGATGACCGAGCGGAAGGCAGGTGACGTGCGGCCCAGTTCGAGCATGACGCGACATTCCTCCTCCATCGTGAGGCCAAGCCCGCCATATTCGACCGGCACCGAAATGCCGAAGAGACCAAGCTCTTTCATCTCATTGACGATACTGTCGGGCACGGCGTCGTTCTCCGACACCTGATCTTCAATGGGGCGCAGGCGCTCATCGACGAAGCGGCGAACGGTAACGAGAAGCTGGTCAAGGGTTTCGGCGTCGAGGGCCATGGTCGCTCCGGCGGAATGTGAGGAAAATCTCAAGCGGAGCGGAATTTAGGCTATTGGCCCCAAGCGGGTCAAATCATCGACAATTCATTCTCAAAGCGCTGCCTGGCCGAGATTTCACGGTAGACAGACACCGTAAATATGCGGTCCGTGCGTTCGCCTGTAAAAGACAGCGGCATATAGGCCGCTTCGAAGCTCATATAGCCGCCACCGGCAAATTCTATTTCGCCGCCGACACCGACGGGGCGTTTCAATTCGGCAACAGCCCGATAAAGCTCGAACAGCAATGTCCCGAGCTTCGGCATCTTGTCGTTGACGTCAAGGACCGACCGACCTTTGAAATTGGTTCCGTGCGAATAGGCAACATGTTCGCCGATCAGCCGGTATGTCAGACGGAAAGGCTCATAATCGACTTGCAGCATCATCAGATGCGGCAAATGTCTGGCAAAATCTATGGGGTCAATGTCATTGGGAGACGGCATCCGGCGCGAACCGCGATGGGCATACCAGTAGTTCAGAATTTCAAGTACTTTGGGATCTTTGAGATCGCGCAATTTTCGTAAACCTGCGCGATCCGCACCTGCCTCGGAAATCAGCGACGCGTACTCATCCATAACATGTCCACCTATCGAATTCGCTACCCCCGTGCCCATGAGCAAGAATTTAGTCCTCAACACCTAACCGGATATGAATGAGCTGTTTCGATTCCGGACGAGTTCCTGATATGAAGCTCATATGCCGAAATGAAAAACGTTGCTTTTACATATTCCCTTCTCCATGACGAAAACTCCAAGTGCACGACCTGCCGCGTTGGCGGACAAAGGCATCGTCTATTCACATCACGCGACATCGTGAAGCGTAGGCCGATCTAGAAAGACATACCGATGGTCACTCTCAGCGTTCTTGATCAGTCCCCTATCAGCAAAGGCAGCAGCGCCGCCGACGCTCTGCGCAATACGATTGATCTTGCCAAACATGCCGAACGTCTCGGCTATAGACGCTATTGGCTGGCCGAGCATCACAACACGAGTTCATTTGCGGGTTCCGCGCCCGAGGTGATGATTGCGGCAGTTGCTGCCGCCACGGAGAAAATCAATGTGGGGTCGGCCGGCATTATGCTGCCGCATTACAGCCCGCTGAAAGTTGCGGAGCTTTTCCGTCTGCTCGAAACGCTCTATCCCGGTCGCATCGATCTCGGTCTTGGCCGTGCACCGGGATCGGACCAGCGCACCGCACGTGCTTTGCAACCTGGCCCGCAAGCCTATCCGATTGATGTTTTTCCGCAGCAGGTGGAATTGCTTATTCAGTTTCTCGAAGACTCGACCGGTCTTGGCGGCGAGGCGGGCGGCTTTCCTATCGGGCATCCCTACACCGGCATTCACGCGACGCCGCGCGGACCCGGCCTGCCGACCATGTGGATGCTCGGCTCCGGTGGAGACGGTGCGATCCATGCGGCACAGCAGGGCATGGCCTATTGCTTTGCACATTTCATCAATCAGGATGCAGGCGTCGAGCCACTGGCGCTATACCGTCGCAATTTCAAACCGTCGCGACGTCTCTCGTCGCCCTACGGGTCCATCGGTGTGTCGGTGACTGTCGGCGCGACGGAAGAAGAGGCCCGACGTCTCGCCGCGCCGCGCAATCTCTGGGTGCTACATCTGTTGCAAAACCGCGCGGGGGCCTTCCCGAGCATGGACGAAGCACTGGCTTACAATTTTTCCGACGAGGAAAAAGTCATGCTCCGTGCCGTTGAAAAACGCGGCATTGTCGGCACGCCGGAACAGGTGCGCGGTAAACTCCTTGCGCTCGGACAGGAATATGGCGTTAATGATTTCGTCATTCTCACGATCACGCATGATCATGCTGACCGCGTGAAGTCCTACGAACTTCTCGCTGATGTCTTCGGTCTCACATCCTCTGCGACGTTATCTGTCTAGATAAAAAACCCAGTGCCCATCACAAGAGTGAACCAGGTTTTCAGGTGCCGTTCATGTACGGGCCGTTAGGTTCATGCATGTCGATTGCTGATGAAGCCTTCGACACAGTTCTGCCAAACCGCATTCGGGTGCTTAAAGGCGGAACGTGATGGCGGCGCTCAGACCGTACCCCATGAGCGCCGCCATTTTCCCGTTTCGATTTTCTTTTCAAGTCATAAGGCCGATGACAGCGCCTGTCATCATGGTGGCCAACGTACCCGACACGATGGCGCGGGTGCCGAGCGTCACGATATCGGAGCGGCGCGATGGTGCGAGCGCGGTGAGTCCGCCGATCAGAATGCCGACGCTGCCGAGATTGGCAAAGCCGCACATGGCATAGACCATGATGAGCGCAGAGCGCGACGAGAGCGCCCCTTCGGGTAGTTGGCTCAGATTTATATAGGCGATGAACTCATTGAGGATTGTTTTTGTGCCCATGAGTTGCCCTGCTGTTTCGGCTTCGTGAAACGGAATGCCCATGAGCCAGACGAACGGCGCGAAGGCCCAGCCGAAAAAGCGCTGCAAGGTGATCGGTGCACCCCAGAGATCGGGGAAAGCACCAAGCAGAATGTTGACGAGCGCGACGAGCGCCACCATGACGACGAGCATCGCCAGAATGTTGAGGAGAAGATGCAAGCCATCGACTGTGCCACGCGTGATCGCATCCATGCTGCTTTCATAATGGATGAGCGGCTCGTCATGCGCGACCTTGGTGCCTTTGAATTCAGCGTCTTCAGGCACCATGAGCCGCGCGACGGTGATGCCTGCGGGCAAGGAGATCAATGAGGCGACAAGGATCTGACCGAGGGCGCCATGCACGACCGGCTCCAGCACACTGGCATAAAGCACAAGCACGGTGCCTGACACCGAGGCAAGACCAACCGTCATCATCACGAAGAGTTCGGCGCGCGTGAGGCGTTCGAGATAAGGGCGGATCAGAAGCGGTGCCTCCACCATGCCGACAAACATGGTGGAGGCAGAAGCAAGGCCCACCGCGCCACCAAGGCCCATGCTCTTTTGCAGGAGGAATGCAAAGCCGCGCGTGACGCGGGGCAGCACGCCCCAATGCCAGAGCAGTGCCGACAAAGCCGACATGACGAGGACGAGCGGCAAGGCCTGAAAGCCCAATACGAAACTGTTTTGCGGATGTGTCACGTCATATGGGGCGGGTCCGCCACCGAGATAACCGAAGACAAATCCCGTCCCCGCGAGCGTCGCCTGCGTCAGCGCATCGACGGCGGCATTAAGCGCCAACAATGCCTCGCGGGCGGGCGGCAGCTTCAGCATGACGAGCGCTATGGCGATCTGGAGCGCCACGCCGCCCGCAATCTGACGGAGCGAAAAAGCGCCGCGACGTTCGCTCAAGGCCCAGGAAATGCACACAATAGCAGCGAGTCCGAAGGCACTTTGAAGATTTAGCCAAGGCATGAAGGGCTCCGGCGGAGGGGCAAGGCATATGAATATGGCGCATATCATAGGGGTGCCGGAGACGAGTGCAACGACGGGCTGGCGCGACCTCGCACTCACTTGACCGGAGCGCGTGTTTTGGGCACAAACTCCCACCGAAACATCACGTCAGCCGATGGACGAAAACGCCACGGCATCCTCTGGAACACATAACGGGAGATACCCCATGAGCATTCGTTTTGACGGCAAGGTTGCCATTGTGACCGGCGCAGGCGGTGGCCTTGGTCGCAGCCATGCGCTTGAACTCGCACGTCGTGGCGCCAAGGTTGTCATCAATGATCTCGGCGGTTCGCGCGACGGCACGGGCGCACATTCGGAAGCGGCGAAGGCTGTTGTCGATGAAATCAAAGCACTCGGCGGCGAAGCCATGGCGAACGGTTCGAGCGTCACGGATGACGCGGGCGTCGAGAACATGGTCAAGCAGACGCTGGATGCTTATGGCCGCATCGACATCCTGATCAACAACGCGGGCATCCTGCGCGACAAGTCCTTCTCGAAAATGACGATGGAAGATTTCCAGCTCGTCGTTGACGTGCACCTGATGGGCACCGTGAAGCCGACCAAAGCGGTCTGGGAAATCATGAAGGCGCAGAACTACGGTCGCATCATGGTCACCGCCTCATCGACCGGCCTCTACGGCAATTTCGGTCAGACAAACTACGGCGCGGCGAAGCTTGCTGTTGTCGGCTTCATCAACACGCTGAAGCTCGAAGGCCAGAAGAACAATATCCGTTGCAATGCACTCGCGCCCGTCGCTTACACGCGCATGACATCGGACCTGATGCCGCCGGAATCGGAAGCGATGCTGACACCCGACGTCGTGTCGCCTGGCGTCATGTATCTCGTGTCGGAAGACGCGCCGACGGGCATCATCCTCTGCGCCGGTGCGGGCGTCTTTGCAGCCACGCGCATGGAAGAAGCCGAAGGCGTCTATCTCGGTCGCGAGGGTCTCACCGCTGAAAAGGTTGCCGAGAACTGGGCCAAGATCACCGACTTCTCGAACGCCTCGCCCTATTTCATGGGTGGCGAGCAGACAGGAAAATTCTTCAAGCTCGCTTCGGGCAGCAAGTAAGAATTACACGTATGCGGATGAACTCAGGGGGCCTTCTGGCCCCCTTTTTTCATGTACGAAAAAGCGGGGATAAGCGGATTTCGGGCTCGTTGACACTCGTGATCAGTCTATATTTCTTGCAAGAGATCGAGCGTTTCCATGTCGAGATCGTTGGTATTCGTCGAGCCTCCGGTGCGGAGCTTTCCGGATTTTGCGGGAAATGTATTTATTTTGCGGGATAGACGAAAATAAAGAAGATTTCCTCGCTTGTTGTGAGTTCGGTGCCTCCGGCCTAAAAATCAGGACGTGGCGCTCAGAGGCCGAGCACGGCTTTCGCCATGATGTTGCGCTGCACTTCGTTCGAGCCGGCATAGATCGATGCCTTGCGGAGCGAGAAGTAATTTGGCGCAACGGTCATTGCGTAAGCGGGACCGACAGAGGGCTCGTTGGTTTCCATCATGCCGTCTTCGACAAAGGGCGTGATGTAGGAACCGACGGCTTCGACGGCGAGCTGCGAGAGAGCCTGCTGAATCTCCGTGCCACGGCATTTCAGGAGAGAGCTTTCCGGGCCGACGTTACCGCCGGTTGAAAGCGCTGCGAAAATGCGAAGCTCGGTGAACTCCATCGCGACGATCTGGGCTTCGAGATCGGCGGCGGCGGCCTGAAACTCCGACTGCTCCGCCAACGTGCTGTCACCGACTTTGGTGTCGGCGGCAATCTGGCGCACTTTCTTCAGCGAACGATAAAGGCCCGCCGAATAAGGATTGCCGCGTTCAAACTCAAGCAGGTATTTGGCGTAGGTCCAGCCTTTGTTTTCTTCGCCAATGCGATTTTCAATCGGCACCTTCACGTCGGTGAAAAAGACCTGATTGACCTCCTGATGCGGCGCGGGCGTGCCATCGAGAAGAATGAGCGGCTCAACCTTGACGCCCGGTGTCTTCATGTCGATGAGCAGAAATGAAATGCCTTCCTGCGGCTTGCCCTCTTTGGAGGTGCGAACAAGGCAGAAAATCCAGTCCGCCCACTGAGCAACGGAGGTCCAAATTTTGGAGCCGTTGACGAGATAATGGTCGCCTTTGTTTTCGGCCTTGGTCTGCAACGAAGCGAGGTCAGAACCCGCACCCGGCTCAGAATAGCCCTGACACCAGAGAACATTGGTTTCAAGAATATCAGGCAAGAAACGTTTTTTCTGTTCGGGCGTGCCGAACTTCATAATGACGGGAGCGACCATGGTGGGGCCGAAAGGGATCGTGTGGGGAACGCCCGCACGACCCATTTCGACGTCGAAAATATATTTCTGCGACCGAGAAAAATCCGGACCGCCATATTCCGCCGGCCAGTTCGGCGCGAGCCAACCTTTCTTGGCCAGCGACTTCTGCCACTGAATATGGCTCGCCTTGTCGAGATAGCCATGCTTGGAACGCGCGTGTCTGGCACGCATCGCAGGCGTATAGGCCTCTTCGATAAAGCTGCGGACTTCCTTGCGGAAGGCTTCGTCTTCGGCGCTGAAACTCAGGTCCATGATGTCCCTTATTCGACCTTGTCGGCAAACACGAGGCCCGGCGCACCGGCGAGCATCCCGCCGAACTTCGCGCCAGCCGCTTTGAAGTAGTCGGTCTTGCCGTGAGCGTCGAGATCGGCCTGAGTCGCATATTGTTCCATGACGATGAAGGTGCCGTCATTGGCTTTGGACTTGAAAAAATCGTACTGGAGGCAACCCTTTTCGTTTGCCTTCACCTGAGTGCGCAGCTCGCTGAAAATCTTGGCAAAATCGTCGGCTTTTTCCGGCTGAACCTTCAACGTGGCAACGAGACCGATGGTCATTGGACTTCTCCCTGTGTTTTATATGGTTTTATAGTTCGGATGGCGGGACTTTAGGGGCATTGGCCCCGTCGATCAACGCCGAACCCTGCCATGCCCTGTTAGAGAACGAAGAGGCTTCTATTCGCCTTTATAAATGCCAGGGCGCTTTTCGAAGAAGGCGTCGAGGGCTTCCTGATGGTCCTGCGTGTGGTGGGCCAAGGCCTGCATGGAGGCCGAGAGTTCCATGATGTTGTCAAAGGACTGCATCATACCCTGACGCAGCAACTGCTTGGTCATGCGAAGCACGTCAGGGGCCTGACCGCAAATCCTGGCGGCAACCGAACGGGCACGGTCCATGAGTTCGCCAGCGGGCACGACTTCCGAAACCAGACCCCAATTTTTTGCTGTGGCGGCGTCGATCGTGTCGCCGGTATAGAGAAGCTCGCTGGCGCGCGCCATACCGATGATACGCGGCAGGAGCCACGCGCCGCCGTCGCCGGGTATGAGGCCGATCTTGAGGAAGGTCGCACCGAAGATAGCCGTGTCCGCCGCAATGCGCGTGTCGCAAAGACAGGCGACGTCATTGCCGAGACCGATGGCCGGACCGTTGACCGCCGCGATAACCGGCACTTCGATGCCCCAGACGGAGCGGACGATGCGGTGGATGCCGCTGCGGTAGTGTTCGCGGATATGGACACCGGCACCGCCGAAACCGTCCGTGCCTTCTTTCATCGCCTTGACGTTGCCGCCGGCGGAGAAGGCCTTGCCCGCGCCTGTGAGGATGACGCAGCGGACGTCACGGTCAGCATTGATCGCCGCTGTCGCCTTAATGAAATTTTCCGGATCGTCTGCCGCGCCTAAAGGATTGCGGATTTCGGGACGGTTGATCGTCAGCGTGACGACGGGCCCTTTTTTCTCGAACAACAAGGCATCGGACATGGCAGGGACGTTCCTTTTTTGCGGGCGTAGGCCCGGGGCGGATGCGGCTTGCATGAGCCGCCTCTCATAATTGCGACGTTACGCAGAAATTTGGATTTAATTAACCAAGTGTCTGAAACCGACGTTAACAATTTTAGACGACTTTAATGAAAGACGGAATGGTGGAATCAGAACGGCATTGGGGTCGCACTGACATTTCCGTCGAAGGGTAACGGGTCGATGAGTTGGGCTGACGTGTCGCGTGTGGCGGATAGATTCCGACGTCGCGGCCAAACCACCTCCGGAACACGAGGCGTGAAACCGTTTGTTTCACTGCGCGAAAGTCTGCGCGCCGGTCTCGCCCGCAAGAAACAGGCTCCGTCCGATGCGATACGCCTTGCGCAGATGCGCATTCTCGCGGAATCGCAAAACTCCGTACCGCTCGCCTTCCCACTTCTCATCGTTGCTTATTGTGCAAGTTTGTTGCCGGTCATCGAATGGCCACGCCTTGTCGCATGGGGCGCGCTGATGATCGGTTTTTATATTTACAATGCCTTTAGTGCACGAAAATTCATGCAGCTAACGGGCGATGATATTGATGTGCATTATTGGGTCCGTCATTTCGAGGGATCGTCACTCGCCTTTGCGATCACGCTGACGTCGATCCTGTTTCTCTTCTGGGTGCCGGACGATGTTCTCTATCAAAACTATGTTGTCTCGACGATTGCCATTTCGCTTGCCCCGATGACGCTGGTGACGCTGTGCTATGCGCCGGCATTCTATCGCACTTTGTTGCCGATGATCGGCGGGCTGGCTTTGCGGTTTCTCACCATGGGCGACCCGAAGCATTTTGTTATTGCCGGTGTGCTGATCGTTTTCGGCTTCATGCTTCGTCGCCTCTCGCTATCGGTCCACGGCACAATGTCGCGCTCGATCAATCTGCAATCGGACAAGAATGCTCTCATCGAACAGCTTTTCCGCGCCAAGCGTGAAAGCGACGCGGCGCGTGCCCGCGCCGAAGAAGCCAACCGCGCCAAGTCGCATTTTCTTGCCAATATGAGCCATGAGCTGCGCACACCGCTGAACGCGATCATCGGGTTTTCGGAAGTGATGGCGACGGAAATCTTCGGGCAGCACGCCAAGCCCGTCTATAAAGAGTATTCCAACGACATCAACCGTTCGGGCCAGCATCTTCTCGGCCTGATCAACGATATTCTCGATCTGTCGCGCATCGAAGCCGGTCGCTTCGACATATCGGAAGAGGAAGTCGAGATCACGGCGCTCGCTGAAGAAGCCCAGCATCTGCTCAATATCCGCGCCGAGGCGCAGGGCGTCAGCGTTGTCACCGATTTTGCGCCCGGTCTGCCGCTGCTTTATGCCGATGCGCGCGCCATGCGCCAGATCTGGATCAATCTGCTTACCAATGCGATCAAATTCTCGCCACGCGGCACGACGGTGACCCTGATTGCCAAGCTGGATCCCAACGGCGATCTGCGCTTTGGCGTGCATGATCAGGGCAGCGGCATTTCGGAAAGCGAAATCGGCCACGTGACGGAGGCCTTCACGCAAGGGTCCGCCGGTATTGCCCAGCCAGGCAAGGGCTCTGGCCTCGGCCTCTCCATCGTCAAAGGCCTGTTGCAGATCCATAATGGCAGCTTTGAAATCCGCAGCCAGCTCGGCAAAGGCACGCAGGCCGAAGCCGTGTTCCCCGAACAGCGCCTGCTGCACGCGCAGGACGAACCGGCGCTCGTCAGCCGCATCTGAATCGCCGCCCGATCCGCGCGAGCCGTTCCGTTCAGGCCCGCAACCTTCTCATAATTTGTCGCTCCGATGCCACGGACATCTAATATTCTTGCCGTCAGGCGGCTGACGGGACCATTTTGCCAATTACAGGGTGCAGTTTTGGCGTAAAGCCGACACAATCGGATAGTACGCCTCCCCTTTGTTGAGTTCTGACCAATCGAGTTCTGGAATGTCGGAAATTAAAGTGCGATCTAAAAAACCAGCTACCTGCCTCCTCGCTATTTTACCGCTTGCTCTTCTGCTCACGGCCTGCGGCAAGGACTATTCGCCCAATACTTATGCAAGTTCCGCCGTGCAGCAGGCGAGCAAAGTCGAATCAGGCGTTGTGGTCGGTGTGCGCAAGGTGACGATCAGCGCCGATCCGACGGTGGCCTCGGCAACGGGCGCGGCGGCGGGCGGCATCGCCGGTTCGCAGGTGGCCGAAGGGGCCTATAGCGCGCTTGGCGCACTCGGCGGCGCTGTCGTCGGCGGCCTCGCGGGCAGCGAAGCAGGCCACAAGATGCAGGACACCTACGGCTACGAATATATCGTGCGCAACGGCAAGGGCGATCTTCTGTCGGTGACGCAGAAGGACGTGACGCCACTGAAGATCGGCCAGCGCGTGCTGCTCATCCAGGGCTCGCAGGCGCGGATTGTCGACGACTATACCGAGCATGTGGACACGGACATGCAGGACAAGCCGAACGCGCAGAAGAGCGACATGTCGAAGGCCGCCAGTGGCGCGAATAAGGATTCCGGACCGTTGCAGACCCCTGCACCTAACGCACAGGGCACGATGGAGCAACTGACGGGGGCTGCCGCTGCGGCCGCTGTGACGGCGATCACGGCTGAAGGCATGAAAGACAAGGACAAGGACGCGGCACCGGCGCCAGCGTCTCCCTCACCTTCCGGTGCGACACCGGCTCCGGCGGGCACGACGATTGTGGCGCAGCCTGATGCCGCGACAGAACCGGCAGAGGCGGCACCTGTGTCGGCTCCGGCTGTCGAGGCACCGGCTCCGGCTGCGCCAGCCGCGACGGCACCGATCGGCACGCCTGCGCCTTCATCGCCGCAACCGACGACGCAGCCCAAGCCCGCACCATCGGCAACGGTTGTTGTTCCCGCACCGACGCAGCAGACAAAATCGGGCACGGCGACGACATCTCCCGGTACGGCTCCGGCGACGGGAACAGGGGTTGCGCCCGCGAAGGAGACACCCAAGAAGGAGGCGGCACCTGCTGCGAAGGAAGATGCGGCACCGGCAGATGGCGAGCAACCGGCGGAGGGCGAAAAGAAGCCGGAAGACGCAGAGCCAGCAGCGGCGTCCCAACCGTCAAAGCCTGCCCCTGCTCAGGACGCGCCGAAGAGTGATGCACCGAAAACAGATGCCGCACCAGCCACACCGGACAAGGACGCGGCACATTAGAGCGGGATGACATATGACTGATTCAAAGGGGATTCCCTTTGGAGGAGAT
>JAZJXO010000036.1:0-27116 GCA_040390855.1 Pseudomonadota bacterium | reverse complement strand
AATTACCTCAAAAACTCCGGCTATGCGTCAATCTAATGTCATCAAGCTCTAGGTTTGCTATTTGTGAATCCGGCGGCGTTTGAATTGTTTACGTCGAGAGAGTCATAAAATCGGTGGAACCTGCCATTATTTTGATTTCTTAACTCTCGCAGGTTTACGCGACGAGTAATTTTGCAGAATACGGGCAAGCACCAAGTTCAATTCACCAAGTTCGGCCTCGTTCAGATGGGCAATATCCTCTGACAACCGGTTCGCCAGCTCCGTTGCCGCCGAATGCAGACCCGATGTATCGATTATTACGCGCGGATGGGAGAGCCGGGCAAGACGCTCGATCTCCTCAGCCTCGTCCCAGATCACATTAAAATAACCGATTATCGCCTGTACCTGCGCCCAGGTCGGGCGACCGCGTCGTCCATGTTCAAGGGCCGACAGATAAGCAGGGCTCACACGCAGCGCCGCGGCCATCTCCTTCATCGTCACACCGCGGAGCTTGCGAAGCTCCCTCATCTTCTCGCCGAACGGCGTCATTTGAGTTTCCGGAGCCAGACATAAAAAGCCCCACCCCCGCCATGACGGGGATGAGCTGGCTGAAAGCCGGTCACCTCGGTGCGGAAACGCGCAGAATCGAGCCATTTCGGCAGAGCAGAGCGCAGAATGCCTGAATGGTCGGACGTCGCCTGAAAGCGCACCGAATGGAGCGTGTGGCGAGCAAATTGGCTTTCGCCTTTGCCAGTGATAACCAGAACACAACGCGCACCCTCCTGGCGGGAGCGGCTGATAAAGCGGTAAAGCGCGGCCTCCGCCTCATCCTGACGGAGCCCGTGCAAATCGATCCGGGCGTCAGCCTCGATTTGTCCGCGCGAAAGCCTTTGCGCGGTGCGCCGGTCCAGACTGTTGAGCGGCGGCGGCGTCTCCGAAGGCGCGAGATGGGTGGCCAGAAGCTCGGTATTCCGTCTTGCGCGTGGAACAGATAATAATGGTTTCGGTCTAGAAACAATTCTGGAGGGTTCGTCCACTGACAGACCGACGCTTGTATCGGGCTGTTCGAGATCCACAACGATCTGACCACCCGAAAGTGAGCGCGCATCGGACACAACCTTGCGCCAGAGCTGACGTTCATCAGCGCTCAATGTGCGAGATTTACGCCATTTCGGTCCCGTTTTGATGGGAGGGTCATCACTCATTGCGGGGCCCCGCTCATCGTCCGGTTAGACCGCGCGGCAGCAGGGCCACGAGATGTCCGGGCTCTTTCATCCGGCCTGCGATTTCCGCAGCGTCCGTTCCCGGACCCCAGAAGACATCGCCACGTTCAACACCACGAATAGCCGTGCCCGTATCCTGCGCCACCATCAGGTGACGAAAGGGGGTGACGCGATCCGTATGGGGCACAGGCGCGGTCGTTTCGAGCCAGAACAGACTTCCCAGCGGATGAACTGAACGATCAACTGCCAAAGACCGTTCAGGGGTGAGGCTTACCCCCTCGGCACCGGGCGGGCCAAGATCATCGTCTGCCTGTATCACTTTGAAAAATATATAGGACTCGTTGCGTCGCAGCAGCGGGCCGACATCAGCAGGATGGGCCTTCAGCCAGGCGCGGATCGTCTGCATCGAGACTTCTTCACGCGGTATGGCCCCCTGATCAATCAGAACTTTGCCGATTGAGGTATAAGGCCGCTGGTTTTTGGCGGCAAAAGCTACGCGCAGGATTGCGCCATCTTCCAGCGTTACGCGTCCGGACCCTTGGACGTGGAGGAAAAACGCATCTACCGGGTCTTCGAGCCAGACGACCGCCAGCCTGTCGGCATCAATGGAGCCACTTCTGATTCTGTCCTCGATCTCAGCCCGTGTCGGCAAGATCTGACCTGACCTCTGGGCACTGGCAAATTCGGCAGGAAAGCTCAAAATTGCCGTCTGGAAAACACCGTGGCGGCTCAATGAGCCTTTCATTTCGGGTTCGTAATATCCTGTGAAAAGACCTGCCTCCGACCCATTGCTCACGCGCACCGGCACGAAGTAGCTCTCGAAAAAACCCCGTGCCGCATCGTCTCCGGCCCCGACTTTGCCTGCCGCACGGCAGGCATCGAACCAGTCACCGGCGGTGCCGTAAAATCCGCTGTCATTCTTTTTGTCGAGCGGATCGCGGGCGTTAAGTTTGAGCAAACGGGTGCACGAGCGCCTGAAGGCCTCCAGAGCCAAAGTCTGACCGTCTACCGACCATCCCTGCAAGTCACTGTAATTCAAAGGTTCTCTTGGCACTACTCCGCCCGCCATACCGGTCTCACCGGCATTTGTACCACTTGCACAGCCGAGCAATGCCAAAGTGACAAGTCCCGCCATTCCACCCATCATCCCACGAGCATTGCGCGCGCTTTTCACCTTTGCGTCCACGTCGTCCCCCACGCGTACCGTCAGTCTGCCGAGCCGGTGGCCACAAGCCGCCAATTCGGATCGCTTACTTTGACGTCGCGCTCGAAGGTCCAGAGATCTGTCACTTTGCGGATTGTCACCGGATCGCCCTCGATCACCTTGCCATCGCGATCCTTGGTGCAGGCCGTCAGTTCGCTCACGAAACGAATACTCAGGCGGGCACGAGAGCCTTCTAGGCTGCCGCTTTGCAGCTCTGCCTTCTCGATGCCGATGAAATTCTGGTCGACCGTCTGGCCTTCGGCTTCGCGCGCCGCGATCACGCCGACAAAGTCCTCATAGACATGAGGGGCGAGCAGCGGCTTCAGCGTGTCGCGCTCGCCTCTGGCAAAAGCCGTCACAATCATTTCGTAGGCGAGTTTGGCTCCAGACATGAACGAAGACGCATCAAAGCGACGATCGGCAAGAGTAATTTCAGTGAGCGTGGCGGCCAGCGGCGAACCTTCGGCTGCGAGCCCGCCCCAAGGATCTTTCACCACATATGGCGGTCTTTGAGGATAGGCATCAATGCCGCTCGCATCGTCAGTCTCGTCATTTGCAGGCTTCTGGCCACGCGCACGCGGCAGTTGTACCACCTTGTCATTGGCCTGCGCTTTGTCATCCGATGAATAGGGATCAAAAGGCGGGCGTTCTTTACCCGTGCGCTGACCGAGCACACTGCGCAACTTAATGAAAATACCGACCGCTACCGCAAGCAGGATCAGATTGATCAAAGAGGATGCTTCGCCCATGCGGGCCACCTTTCAGCGACTGATTGGCGTGAGACGCTATGGCGAATGATCGCGGGTTGCCACGGCCCACGCGAGAGCCGCATTGAACGCAGCTCTGACTTTCTTCCAACGTAAGCCAATCACTCGCTTATTGCTATATGCAGGTGCAGATTAGACATGTGTTTCCTGCTCCCGTTCCCACCCGTCAAAGGTACAGCTCTTGCGATTTCTTATTTTCCTCCTGCTCATCGGACTTCCCGTCGTCGAGATCTCGCTCTTCATCAAAATAGGCGGGTTGATCGGTATTGCACCAACCATGCTACTTATCTTTGCCATGTCGGCGCTGGGCGCCACCCTGTTGCGCCGTCAGGGGTTGCAGAGCTTCACCAAGACCAAAAGCGCGATGTCGCGCGGCGAGCTTCCTGTCGGCGACATGCTCGACGGATTTTTTCTCGTCGCAGCCGGCATCCTTTTCGTCCTGCCCGGATTTTTTTCCGATATTCTGGGTTTTGCGCTTTTGTTGCCGCCAGTCCGCAAAGCGCTGGGCACCTATCTGCGTCGCCGCTTTAATGTGCAAACGGTGCAGAGCACTTTTTATGCGGGCGGCGGCAATCCGCGTGCTCCCCGTTCCGGTGGCCCGATCATCGAAGGTGAGGCCGAAGAGATCCGGGACAAAGCAGACCCCGATCACCGCCTGCCACCCAAAAGGTGAAGGCCTGCCCGTTACGGACAGGCTCGCATCTTGTGAGCAATCCCGTTCCATGTTAGCCAGCTTGGGCCTCAGTTTCGGGCGGGCTCAAGGACTACACAAAAATGGCTGACGAAAATATTTCCGACGTAAGCGAAGAAATAGGGCCGCAATTCCGTGTGCTCACGCAATATGTCAAAGACCTGTCCTTTGAAAACCCCAACGCGCCGCAATCGCTCGGACCGATTGCCGATCAGCCCCAAATCGACGTTCGCGTTGACGTCGGCGTCGGCCGCCTCAGCGATACCGATTACGAAGTGAAGCTATCGATTGGCATTGATGCCAAAGCCAAACAGGGCATTATGTTTGTCGTCGAGCTTGAATATTGCGGCCTCTTCCGCCTCGCCAATATTCCCGCTGACAATATTGAACCCATATTGCTGATCGAATGCCCGCGCCAGATTTTCCCCTTTGTACGTCGCGTCATCGCGGACGTCACGCGGGACGGTGGCTTTCCACCCCTGATGATTGATCCGATTGATTTTGTCGGTCTCTATCAGCAGCGCCGCGCCGAAGGCCGCCCGACGGGGATGCCTGCGGGCACTGTTCCCAACTAACTCTATTTCGACCAGAGCCCGCCTTCGGCGAGAGTGGCAACAAAAACTTCATGTGCTTCACGTTCACCCTCGGTGAGGCGCGGGGGCAGAGACACGCTGCGCGGCTTGCAGCGCACCTGCACCTCCACCTCGTTGGTTTTACGATCGAGATTGGCGTCAAGCACCAGCCCGGGCTGGCGTCCGCCCATCAGCTCCAGATAAACGTCGGCCAGCAATTCCGCATCAAGCAGAGCGCCGTGCTTGATGCGATTTGAATTGTCGATGCCAAAACGACGGCACAATGCATCGAGATTGTTCTGTGCGCCTGGAAAACGCTTGCGGGCAATGAGGAGCGTATCAATCGCGCGACCGGCTTCAATGAGCGGCCGTCCAGTCATTTTCAATTCATTGTTGATGAAGCCCATATCGAATGACGCATTGTGAATGATGAGCTGGTCACTTTGCACAAACTCCAGAAATTCATCCACAATTTCGGCAAATATCGGTTCGGTCGAAAGCCGCTCCGCTGACAGTCCATGAACATTGAACGCCTCAATCGGCACATCTCGTTCGGGATTGATATATTTGTGAAATGTCTTTCCGGTCGCTACCTGATTGATGATTTCAAGACAGCCGATTTCAACAAGCCTATCACCGCCTTGCGGTGAAAGCCCTGTTGTTTCAGTATCAAGTACGATTTGCCGCATTTTCTATTTCTATCTTTTCTGACCTCAGCCCAAACGCGCTTTCAACACTTTACCTTCGCGGCCTTCAAGCGCTGCAATCACTGATTTGACACTGTCAAAAGCATGGTCGAGACCCTTGTCCGTCTCGATAATGAAATCAGCACGTTTACGCTTTTCCACATCTGGCACCTGCTTGGCGTGAATGGCGGCAAACTTCGCCGCATCCATACCGCCACGCGCCAAAACACGTTGCTCTTGAATATGGAAAGGCGCACTCACAACGACAACCACATCGACGCGCGTTTCACCACCTGTTTCATAAAGCAGCGGAATATCAAGCAACACCGCCTTATGACCTTCTGTTTTTTTCGTTTTCAGGAATTCGATCTGCGCGGCACCGACCAGCGGATGGACAATCGCCTCCAGCCTTTTCATTTCATCTGGCAGGCCGAGCACGGCACGCGACAAAGCCTGACGATCAACCGCTCCGTCGACAATCACATGCGGATAGGCTTTGGAGATAAGCTCGACTGCGGCACCGCCTTTGGCATAGAGCGCGTGAACAGCAGCATCAGCGTCATAGACCGGCACCCCGAGACGAGCGAACATTTTCGCGGTCTCAGATTTTCCCATACCGATAGAGCCGGTGAGACCAATAAGCAGCATCAATCCTTATCCTCTGTAATTCCCATGTCTGCGAGCACAAGGGCGCGCAGTTTCACTGTTACCTGCGGACGCACACCGAACCAGGCTTCAAAGCCCGGGACCGCCTGATGCAACAACATGCCGAGCCCGTCCACCACTTTCAATCCGCGTACCCGCGCCGCCTTGAGGAGACCTGTCTCTAATGGGGTATAGACAATATCGGTGACAAGTGCCGAGGCAGGCAGCGGCCCCATATTGATTTCAAGATCGTCCTGACCCTTCATGCCCAGTGTCGTTGTGTTGACGAGAAGATTGGCCCCCGCCAAAGCCTCTTCCATTTTATCCCAGGCATAGACATGTGCCCGTTTCAAACCGAGATCGGCGATCAATGCTTCAGCACGCACCCTTGTACGATTGACGATCCTGAGTTCCGGGGCACCCGCCTCTTCAAGTGCGGCGGCGACCGCGCGTGCCGCGCCACCGGCCCCGAGTATAATGGCGGGTCCGCCATTGGCGGACCAATCCGGTGCGCGGTCTTTCAAATTCGCCATGAAACCGTAGCCGTCAGTGTTGCGGCCTTCGAGTCCTTGCGCGGTTGTCACAATCGTATTGACGGCTCTTAAACGTGCCGACAAAGCATCATGTCGCATCAGGGTTTTGAAGACCGCTTCCTTATGCGGCACGGTGACATTTGCTCCGATAAAACCCAGATCGTTCAGGTTGCGCAATGTCTCGGCAAGATCTTCAGGCGCGACTGCGAGGCGCTCATAAAGCGCATCGCTGATACCGTAATGTCTGATCCAGAAATTATGGATAAGCGGCGAGCGCGAATGCGTGATCGGCCAGCCCAAGACGCAGACTTTGGCGAGAGACGATGTCGTCACGGTCATGTAACCACCAGTTGCCGCGCGCGCAATTCATGGAGCAACGCCAAAAGCGGCAAACCCAGAATTGTAAAATAATCACCGTCGATTTTCTCGAAGAGCTGAATACCAGCGCCCTCAAGTTGATAGCAGCCGACACTCGCCATCACTCTGTCGCCGACCGTATTAAGATACTGATCGAGAAACATGTCTGAAAAATGCCTCATGGTGAGATCGGCATGATCACTGTGCCGCCATAAAATTTCACCATTTGATGCCAGCACTATAGCACTATGAAGGCGATGGGTCTGACCTCTGAATTTTTTTAGATTGTCACGCGCTTCCTGCATATGTCGCGGTTTATCAAAACGCTCCCCGTTACAGGAAAGTATTTGATCAGCACCGATCACGAGCGCGCTCCTGTTCTCCTTACTCACATTTTTTGCTTTGTCTTCAGCGAGCAAAAGAGCCAGTGCATCAACGTCGCTTTGGTCTGAACGTGCTTTGATAGCATCTTCATCAACATGTGAATTTTGCACCTCAAATATGAGGCCCGCCTGACGCAAAAGCGTGGCGCGGACAGCGCTACCGGAGGCGAGAATGAGGGAGGGTGTGGGCATAAATGAGTTCAGTTCGTTTTCTGGCGTTCGCTGTAAAGATTGAGAATGGCAGCGGCTGTTTCTTCGATGGAGCGGCGCGTCACGTCAATCACCGGCCAGCCGTGGCGGGCGCAAAGTTTACGCGCCACGGCCACCTCTTCTTCCACCGCATCATGGTCGACATAGCTTGTCTGTGTGTTTTCATGCAGCGATAAAAGCCGGTTCTTGCGGATTTGGATAAGACGGTCTGGACTTGTCGTAAGACCGACGATCAGCGGATGCGTTGCTATTTCGAGATCAGGCGGCAGAACCACACCCGGCACGACCGGAATATTGGCGGCCTTGATACCGCGATTAGCAAGATAGATGCAGGTCGGTGTTTTCGACGTGCGACTGACACCGACAAGAATGACATCCGCCTCGTCAAGATCGCCGGCGGACTGGCCGTCATCGTGCGACATTGTATAATTGAGCGCTTCGATACGGCCGAAATATTCGGCATTCATCGTGTGCTGGAGCCCCGGCTTGTGCGAACTTTCCTTGCCGAGATAACGACCGAGGGCACCCATCACCGGATCGAGTACCGAAATACAGGGCGTCTGTAATTCAAGACAACGTGCTTCGAGGCGCTGGCGCAGTTCATCATTCACCATCGTAAACATGACAATACCGGGCGAAGTTTCAATCTCGTTCAGCACACGGTCGAGCTGCTTGGGTCCGCGCACCAGAGCATAGACGTGCTCAATGGGCTGTGCGTCTTCGTATTGCGCGCAGGCCGCACGAGCAACCGCGTTCAGTGTTTCGCCTGTGGCATCCGAGACGAGATGAAGATGAAAGACGCGTCTCGAAGCCATATGGATCCTGCATATTGAGGAGGGATTGATCGCCAAGCTAACGATGGGACATGAGCCATGCCAGTCTTTTTGGGGGAATACGAATATCTGGTGCTATCTGTGGAAAGCTGTGGGAAACGGGAATAAACGGGGTGTTTCGACCGAGGCGCAAAATTCCATGCCCGTCATTCGTTTTTGATACGCCGGTCAATGCCCCGGTTAAGAAGATTTGCTCAAGGTTTGAAAAACTGGGGATCATTTAGCAAAGGCATCGCCTGTAGCAGACTATCCACGTTATTCGTTTTGTCCCCAGAAAAAACATGAACATAGAAAGCCCGCCGGAACGCGCGGACCTGTCGAATTTGCCGCATAAAAGGCCATGTTTTTGCACAGGGCATGGTTTAGAAGAGAAAGCCCTAGACCAGTGGATAAGGATTGAACGGATGTGGATGGCCCGGTGGCCTGTTGTTAATCCCCATGACACACAGCCATCCTCTACTACCATCATCTAGAATCTAAGATTCTATAGAAGAGAGAAAACCTGTGCATATGAAGTCCAGAGCATTACAGAAAAGGCTCTTGCAGGTATTGAGCGGAGAGAAGACGGACCGGACACCAATCTGGCTCATGCGACAGGCCGGTCGTTATTTGCCCGAATATCGCGAAACACGAGCAAGGGCGGGAAGTTTTCTTAATCTCTGCTATTCGCCGGAGTTAGCAGAGGAAGTGACTCTGCAACCTATTCGTCGTTATGGCTTTGATGCGTCTATCCTTTTTTCAGATATTCTGGTGGTGCCTGATGGCTTGGGACAGACCGTAGATTTCAAAGAGGGCGAGGGTCCGGTTCTTGATCCCATCACAACACAGCAAGGCTTGGATAAACTGGATTTGGCGCGCGTGGTCGAACATTTGGCGCCTGTCTATGAAACGGTGAAAAGACTTACAAAATCACTACCTGAAGAGACGACACTTATCGGCTTTGCAGGTGCTCCATGGACCGTTGCAACTTATATGGTGGGCGGCAGGGGTTCACCGGATCAGAGCGCGGCCAAGGCCTGGGCTTATAAAAATCCTCAAGAATTTCAACGTCTTATTGATATTCTGATAGAGGCAACAGTGCTTCATCTTGGTGCCCAGATCGATGCCGGTGTCGAGGTTGTTCAGATTTTTGATACCTGGGCGGGGTCGCTTCCGGAAACTCAATTCCGTAAATTTGCGATTGAACCGGTTAAACGCATCGTTTCTTTGCTGAAAGCAAAGTATCCGCATGTGCCGGTTATTGGTTTTCCACGTGGGGCAGGTCCATTAGTTATTGATTATGTTAGGGAAACAGGCATTCAAGGGATCAGTCTGGACACTGGTATGTCACTCTCATGGGCGCGGGACGAGGTGCAGAAACTGGCTTGTGTTCAAGGTAATCTTGATCCGTTGCTGCTTGTTGCAGGTGGTTCGGAAATGCGCAATGCAATTAATAACATATTGAAAACATTAGAAAATAGACCATTTATCTTTAATCTCGGACATGGCATCGTGCCGCAAACGCCCCCTGAACATGTAGCTGAGCTAGTGAAATTTGTCAGGGATTACGGGCATTGAAGCGGGCACGGAAAGTTGCATTGGTGCTGTTCAATCTTGGTGGACCGGATTCGCCGGAAGCGGTTGAACCGTTTTTGATGAATTTATTCAGCGATCCTGCCATTATTCGCTTACCTCAACCTTTTCGCTGGCTTGTGGCCAAGATCATTTCGAGCAGGCGGGCACCTGTTGCGCGGGCTATCTATGACAGGATCGGCGGCCGTTCGCCTATTTTGCCGCTGACGGAAGAGCAGGCTCGTGCGCTCGAAATCCGATGCGAGATCGAGCCTTTTCGTGTCGAGTTTCGAGCTTTTCCTGTGATGCGTTACTGGCACCCTTTTGCCGATGAAACGGCGAAGGCAGTGAAGTCCTATGCACCGGATGAAATTATTCTCCTTCCGCTTTATCCCCAGTTTTCGACCACAACAACTGAATCCTCGTTCATGGATTGGGATCGGGCGGCCAAGGCCGCGGGTCTTCACACGCGCGCCAAAAAGATATGCTGCTATCCGATCGAGCCTAAATTTATCGCCGCCCATGTAGCGCAGCTGCGCGATGCCATTGCGCAATTTGGAACACGTGATGAGTTCCGAATCCTGTTTTCGGCCCACGGACTTCCGAAAAAAGTTATCACGTCCGGTGACCCCTATCAGACCCAGGTGGAGGCAACCTGTGTTGCCGTCATGTCAGGGGTCGGCGGTGGTCCGTTCGACTGGGTGACCTCCTATCAGAGCCGTGTAGGCCCTATGGAATGGATTGGGCCTGCGACCGACCATGAGATAGAACGGGCGGGGGCCGACGGGAAAAGTCTGATCGTGGTTCCGATTGCCTTTGTGTCGGAACATTCGGAGACTCTGGTCGAGCTTGATCTCGAATATGGCGAATTGGCCAAACATAAAGGCGTGCCGCGCTATCTGCGTGTACCGGCGCTCGGCACGCATCCTTTGTTCATAGAATGTCTGGCCGATCTGGTGAAAATCGCGCGCGAAACACCGGGTGCCTACTGTCCTGAAGAAGCGGCCGGACGGGTTTGCGGAGATTTAATGCATTGAGTGATTTTCTACTTGGCCATTACACATGGATCAAAGCTCTTCACGTGATTTCGGTCATCTTCTGGATGGCGGGCATGTCCTATCTGCCGCGTCTATTCGTCTATCACGCGGAAGCGGCAAAGGGTTCCGACAAGTCCGAAACCTTCAAGGTGATGGAACGCCGTCTTCTCAAGGGCATTATCAATCCGGCCATGGTGGCGACGTTACTCTTTGGCGGGCTGCTGATCTGGGCAAACCCCGATCTCATGCATCAGGGCTGGTTTCATGCCAAGCTCACCCTTGTTTTGCTGATGGCTGGGGCGCACGGGGCTTTTTCCAAATGGACCAGAGAATTCAAGGCTGACATGAATGTGCGGCCTGCGCGCTTCTACCGGATTGTCAATGAAGTACCTCCGGTTCTCGTCGTCTTTATCGTCATACTGGTGATCGTGAAGCCGTTTTAAGCCCACCAAATACCGTTTGCGCTTCAGTCCCTCAGGGATTATAGGTTTTGCGAGCCGGAGTTCTCCGGTGGACTTGTTCGTTGCCTGACTTTGCCACGACCCTCTCTGGGTCCCGATGCGTGAAGCTGTGCGGCACCCGATGCGGCGTTCTTTATCCGAATACCCGCATTGAGGCTGGCAAGCCCGACTTTCCCAGTGCTTCGTCTTCCCCGCGACATTCCCCGCCTGAATCCTTTCCGCCCATCTTCCCATCCTATTGCTATTGCAGGCCGTCAGGCCGCGAGCACCCTTCCAGAAAGACTATCCATGCCGCAGATCAAACTGCAGGACCTCAAGGCCAAAGGGCCGACCGAACTTCTGGCCATTGCCGAAGAACTTGAGGTCGAAAACGCCTCGACATTGCGCACGCAGGACATGATGTTCGCGATCCTCAAGCAATATGCCGAGCAGGGCGTTGATATTATCGGCGAAGGCGTTGTCGAAGTTCTGTCCGACGGGTTCGGCTTCTTGCGTTCGCCGGAAGCCAATTATCTGCCCGGTCCCGACGACATCTATGTTTCGCCTTCCCAGATCCGCCGTTTCTCGCTTCGTACTGGCGACACGGTTGAGGGTGAAATCCGCAGTCCCAAAGATGGCGAGCGCTATTTCGCGCTGCTGAAAGTCTCGACCGTCAATTTTGAAAGCCCTGAAAAGGCGCGTCACAAGGTGCATTTCGATAATCTGACGCCGCTTTATCCCGATGAAAAACTCGAAATGGAAGTGGCTGATCCGACGCTCAAGGATCGCTCGTCGCGCCTGATCGACATCGTCGCACCTCTGGGCAAAGGCCAGCGCGGCCTGATCGTCGCGCCGCCGCGCACGGGCAAGACGGTTCTTCTCCAGAACATCGCCCATTCGATCACCACCAACCATCCCGAATGCTATCTGATCGTGCTGCTGATCGACGAACGTCCCGAAGAAGTGACGGACATGCAGCGCTCGGTGAAGGGCGAGGTCATCTCGTCCACTTTCGACGAGCCAGCCGTGCGCCACGTGCAGGTCGCCGAAATGGTGATCGAGAAAGCAAAGCGCCTTGTCGAACATGGCCGCGATGTGGTCATCCTGCTTGATTCAATCACGCGTCTTGGTCGTGCTTACAACACGGTTGTGCCCTCTTCCGGCAAGGTGCTGACGGGTGGCGTCGACGCCAATGCGTTGCAGCGCCCCAAGCGCTTTTTCGGTGCGGCACGTAATATCGAAGAAGGCGGCTCGCTCACGATTATTGCCACCGCGCTTATCGACACCGGCTCGCGCATGGACGAAGTGATCTTTGAAGAATTCAAGGGCACGGGTAACTCCGAAATCGTGCTTGATCGCAAGATCGCCGACAAGCGCGTCTTCCCGGCGATGGATATTCTGAAATCGGGTACGCGCAAGGAAGAGCTGCTGGTCGAGAAGGGCACATTGTCCAAGATGTATGTGCTGCGCCGTATCCTCAATCCGATGGGCACTGTCGATGCGGTCGAGTTCCTGCTCGACAAGCTCAAACAGACGAAGAGCAACAGCGAGTTTTTTGACTCGATGAATACGTGAGTTTTGCGGGATCGAATTGAAAAGGCGGCACCCATCAGTGCCGCCTTTTTTGTTGTGGTCTGCTTTCACGTCTTGTCATTGCCGGTTTGCCCGCTAGACTCGCGTTTCGGGGCATCGGGTAACGGGCAATCACATGAGTATGGAAAACGCGGAAGACGGTCGTAGCGCCTGGGTGTTGCCGTCCTTGTCATGGTCGGCCATCAACAAGGCCAAGGCGCGTCTCAAAGGCACTGTTGACGATGTGCCGTCGCATATCGGTGGCGTCGAGCTTCGCCCGATCAGCCGTCAGTTGTTTGCTTGGTGGCGCGAGGCGCGGTTTGATCGCGCGATGCCGGTGGCGGAAGATGTTGACCCGAAAGCACTGATCGAGCTTCTGCCCTATTTCCGGATGTTGCGCTGGGAAGACGAGGAACGACTGGTTTTTCGCATCTATGGCAGTGCGCTGACCGAAGCAACCGGTATGGATCTCACGGGCATGAATTCCATCGCGCCGTTCGACTATGCGGGCAAAGAGGATGATGTGGCGCGCCTGAAGCTGATGCATCGCCATCCGTGCGGATTGCTGCTCCATCGTGATCTGAGCCGACCTGATGGCTCCAGCTATACATGCGAGTTTATGAACCTGCCGGTGTCGGGCGGCGCGGAAAAGATGAGCCGGATTATCGGGACCATTACGCCTTGCGAACAGGTTGATGAACGCAAGCTGGACTTTTCGCTAAAGACGGCGCTCACCGTGCGCCGTGCCGTCTTTGTCGATATAGGTTTTGGTTTGCCGGATGATGCCAAACGCCTGAGCGTTTAAGGTTCATTTTTCATTTCGTCTTACGGGACCAGCACCGTCGCGCCGGTTGTCTTGCTTGCTTCCAGATCGCGATGGGCTTGCGCGGCATCGGCCAGTTTGTAGCGCTGGTTGATCTGGATTTTCACGGCACCCTTGGCGACCACATCGAAGAGGTCTTTGGCCACCGCCTGAAAATCCGCATCGGTGGCGGCGTAGTGGAACATGGTGGGGCGCGTCACAAAGAGCGAGCCCTTGGCGGCGAGAAGGCCGAGATCGACGCCGGTGACGGGACCGGATGCATTGCCGAAGCTGATGAGAAGTCCGCGTGGCGTAAGGCAGTCGAGCGACATCATGAATGTATCCTTGCCGACGCCGTCGTAAACCACGGGAAGTTTTTTGCCGCCGGTGATTTCCTTCACGCGTTCGGGCACGTTCTCGCTGCGGTAGTTGATGACGTGATCGCAGCCATTGGCGCGGGCGGTCGCTATCTTTTCGTCGGAGCCGACGGTGCCGATGACAGTGGCCCCCAGATGCTTTGCCCATTGCGTCGCGATGAGGCCGACGCCACCGGCAGCCGCGTGATAGAGGATTGTGTCGCCGGGCTTCACGACAAAAGTCTGGCGCAAGAGAAATTGCGCGGTCATGCCCTTGAGCATCATGGCGGCGGCGACTTCGTAGGACACACCGTCCGGCAATTTGACGGCGCGGGCGGCGGGCACATTATTGGCCTCTGCATAAGCGCCGATGGGGCCAGAGCCATAGGCGGCACGGTCGCCGATCTTGAATGAGGTGACGGCCGACCCCAGCGCTTCAACGGTGCCTGCCGCTTCCATGCCGAGGCCGGAAGGGAACTTGACCGGATAGAGGCCGGAGCGGTGATAGGTGTCGATGTAATTGATGCCGATGGCTTTGTGGCGGATGGTGATTTCATGCGGGGCGGGCGCGGGCAGATCTATATCCTGTAGCTTCATCACATCGGGTGTGCCCTGCGTTTCAATGCGGATGGCTTTCATTTTCAGTTCCTTTATCTGCGCGCCAGTGCGAGGCTGAAGCCTGTGAGGGTGAGGACAATGGCTGTTGTGCGGTTGCGGATTTTTTGCGCGCGCGGAGATTTGATGAATGGTGCGAGATGACCGGCGGCGACACCATAGGTGCCGTCGGAGATGAGTCCGAGCAAAACGAAAGTGACCGCGAGCAGAATAGTCTGCGGCAGAACGGGCTTTGCGGGATCAATGAATTGCGGAAAAAAGGCGGCATAGAAGACGAGTGTCTTGGGATTCGTCAGCGAGATGAGAAGCCCGCGCGTATAAAGAGTGCGGGCGGAGAGTTTCTTGGGTGGCGCGAGATCATCATGTGATGTGATCGGTGTGCGCCAGGCCTGAATGCCTAAATAAATCAGATAGAGCGCACCGATGAATTTCAGCATATCGGCCCAGTGGCCCAGAGCGGCGAGCAAGGGCGCGAGGCCCGCCACGACAAAGATCATATGGATGGTGAGTGCGCTTGTGGAGCCTGCGAGCCCTGTGAGTGCGGCGCGCGGACCTTGCGCTATGCCGGTCGCCACCAGATAGGTGACGACCGGACCGGGAATGATGCAGAGCACCAGCGTCGCCACGACAAAGGCAAGATAGAGGCTCGGTGTGACCAAGACCGTTTACACCAGATGCTTCTTGAAGAAGGCGAGTGTGCGCTCATTGGCATCGGTTGCGGCCTGTTTGTCATAGTGCTTGCCGCCGACACGGGCGAAGGCGTGGTCGCAGTCGGGATAGTCATGGAGCGTGACATTGGCATTGTCTTTGAGGCCCTCATGCATGGCGGCCTGTGCTTGTGGATCCACAAACTCGTCTTTGCCCGCGATATGCAGCATGAGGGGTTTTTTGATGCCTCTGGCGTCATCGAGCTTTGTGTTGATGGCGACGCCGTAGAAGCCGACGGATGCGTCAGCCGATGTGTGGCAGGCGGTGAGATAGGCCATCAGCCCACCGAGGCAATAGCCGACCGCGCCGACCTTGCCGGTCGTCATCGGGCGCAAGGTGTCGATCGTCGCTTTGATGTCTGTGATGCCGGTGTCTGATTGGAACTTGCCGAAAAGCTCGAAGGCTTTGGCCCATTCGGCGTCTGTCTGGTCGGTGATGTCGATGCCGGGCTCGATGCGCCAGAACAGATCGGGCGCGAGGGCGACAAAACCCTGCGCGGCCAGATCATCGCAAATGTCGCGCATGACTTTGTTGACGCCGAAAATTTCCTGAATGACGACGATGCCCGGGCCTGTGCCCGATGCCGGTGTGGCGAGGTAGCCCGCAAAAGAGCCGTCAGGGCCTTTGATCGTGATGGATTTGCCGCTCATGTGTTCCACATCCCTTGAAGTGATTTGTTGGGGGGAACTTTAGCGACGGCGCGTCTCAGTTGCGAGACTTGATAGGGAAAAAGGCAAGAAGAAGTCGGAGCGGGAACGGGGGATGGGGGAGGGATCCCGCCCCGACGAAATTCTCAGGTCAAGCCGCTTTGGCGAGCAGTGTGTCGGCACGTTCTGACTTCACGGATGCGGCAGGCAGACGGGCCGGACGGCGCGACGTCTGAATGGCCGGCGCAAAAGCGATGGTCAGAGCGTCAATATAAGAGCGGGCATAAAAGCCGATCGTGTTCATTTTAATCACCATTGTTAGTCGTGATGGTGAGATAGTTGCTTTAATCAGCGGTTTCAAATGATGACTTTTCACAACAGATATGAGAATAACTAACATATGAGTATCAGACGCCTTCCTCCCCTGAATGCGTTACGGGCCTTCGAAGCCGCAGCGCGCCACGGGAATTTCTCAAAAGCGGCTACCGAACTTCATGTGACTCATGCCGCGATTTCGCATCAGGTGCGGGCTCTGGAAGAGGAGGCGGGGGTTGCGCTATTTCACCGCACGGGGCGGGCTGTGGTGCTGACAGACGCCGGATTGTCGCTGTTGCCGGTGCTGTCCACGGCCCTTGACCAGATGGCGGAAGGCTGGGCGCAGACGCGCGGGGAGACGGGTGGACCGGTGACGGTGTCGGTGGAGCCTTCCTTTGCGGCGCGCTGGCTGGTGCTGCGGCTTGGCAGGTTCAACCGTGCCTATCCGGATTTGAGCCTGCGTCTGATGCCGTCGGGCGATCTGATTGATTTTGACCGGCAGGATGTCGATCTCGGCATCCGTTACGGGCATGGCGACTGGGAGAACGTGACCTGCGAGCGCTTGTTCGAGGCAACCGTTTATCCCGTATGTGCGCCGTCTTTTTTGAGCGCGGCAGAGGCGGCGGGAAAGCCCATCCGTGCGGCATCCGATTTGCGGTTTCACACTTTGCTGCATGAAGAAACGGTTGAGCACTGGCAGGATTGGTTGAGGGCTGCAGGTGTTGCACCAGATCGTTGGACGGAGCGCGGGCCGATGTTTGAAGAGGCATCGTTGGCGCTACAGGCAGCCGCCGCGGGGCAGGGCGTGGCGCTCGGCAATGATCCGCTTGCTATGGCCGACCTGTCGGAAGGGCGTCTCGTGCGTCTGTTCGATCTCGAAACGCCGGATGATGAAGCCTATTGGCTCGTCTATCCCGAACGCTCGGCGCGCAAGGCCAAGGTGCAGGCTTTCCGCAACTGGATCCGCGAAGAGGCGGGGCTTTTGCCGTCTGAGATTGCGACGCTCAAAGATCAGCGTGCGCGCTCGACCAGAAAGTAGGCAACTATACAAAGCTGCGCGTCTTGGTTTTATATGGAGGTCGGGGGCTCACGGAGGCGGGGATGCGACAGGGGATAGATCATATCCGGATTGCACGGGTGTCGGACGCCAAAGCGATTGGCGATATTTACGCACCTTATGTCCGCGACACGGTGATCTCGTTTGAATATGTGCCGTCGGATGAAGCGGAGATGAAGGCACGGATTGTAAAAATCACATCGCGTTTGCCGTGGCTCGTCTATGAGGAGGCGGGAGCGGTTTTGGGCTATGCCTATGCAAGTCCGCATCGTGATCGGGCGGCTTACCAATGGTCGGTCGAGGTCGGCATTTATATCGGCTCCGAGGCGCAGCGGCGTGGCATTGGTCGTGCACTTTATGCGGTGCTTTTGTCGGCACTTCGTCTTCAGGGTTGTCACCGCGCCTATGGGGGGATCACGTTGCCCAATGCGGCGAGTGTCGGCTTGCATGAGGCCTGCGGTTTCAAAGCCATCGGCATTTATCGCGAAGTCGGTTTCAAATTCGGTAAATGGCACGATGTCGGCTGGTGGGGGCTTGATCTCGGTTCATCGCTCGCGCCTCAATCTTTTTTGCCTTTTACGTCTGAGATTTTTGTGCAGGCTCAAGAGGGATTGGTGTGAATTTCAGAATAGCTGTTGATGATCTTAGCAGTGCGCAAGTGATCGCACTTCTGGTGCTGCATCTCGCTTCGATGCATGAGCAGTCACCGGCAGAGAGTGTTCACGCCTTGGATCTTGCTGGTCTGCGTCGACCGGAGATTACGTTCTGGGGTGTCTGGGATGGCACAGTGCTGGCTGGGTGTGGCGCGCTGAAGGAACTTGGACCGTTGCAAGGCGAACTGAAATCCATGCGCACGGACGCGCGTTATCTGAGGCGAGGCGTCGCTTCCCGATTGCTGATACATATGATCGGGGAAGCGCGAGCACGCGGTTATCAAAGTCTCAGTCTCGAAACCGGATCGCAAGCGGGTTTTGTGCCTGCAAGACAGCTCTATTCGCGATTTGGTTTTCAGCCTTGTGGGCCTTTTGCCGAATACCGGCTTGATCCCAACAGTGTGTTTATGACCATGACATTGTGATCTCTCAGAGGGGATGTGAGCGAAACTGTTTAAGCGCTGTGGTGAAAGCCTCAATGTCGGTCAGAGGCAATGAACAAGTTGTACCGTGGCAGATATAGGCAGTTGGTTTGTCACCCTGTTTTTTCTTGCCGTGAGCGGGATGGGATGTTGCCAGTTCTGCGCTGTCGGTGACGCGCATCAGTACACGAGCAGGAAGGGCGAGTTTGAGCGCTGCTTTCGCGAGATCCGTTGTTTCAATCGTGGTGCCGATCAGGATGATCTGGAGCGCGCCCAATCGCGTTTCGAAACTTGCAAGATAAGAACCGAGGGGAAAAACATTGTGCGACAATTCTCCGGCAAACGAGCGGATCAGCTCGTCGGCACGGGTGAGCCAGTGGTTATTGCCGGTGATGAGCCCCAGCCGGGTGAAATGATGGGGTAACGTGCCGTTGGCCGCCGGTGTGGCATTATCGGATACACTCCGTGTGCGGATGATTAGGGCTTCCGCGTCGTCGGCGGTGAAGAAATACCCGCCCAGATGATCATCGTGATAATGGGCGTCGAGATCGGCGGCGAGGCGGTTTGCCGTCATCAGATAAGCCGATTTTCCGGTTACCTCGTTCAGCGTCAAAGCCGCATCAAGCATATTGGCAATGTCGTCGGCCATTGCTTTATGTTGCAGCTTCTTTGCACGGTAAGCATGGTGGAGACGGCCCTGTTTCATCATGGTTGTGGTGACGAACCCGTAGGCGCGTTCGGCGGCTCTAATCCATGACGGTTCGTCGAAAACCGCACCGGCATTGGCAAGGCTCGTGATCATCAACCCGTTCCAGTCGGCCAGCACTTTGTCGTCAAAGCCCGGCCGGATGCGGGGCGTGCGGGCGGCAAAAAGTTTTTCGCGTAATGGAGCGAGCATGACTTCTTCGGCGTCGGAGAAAGGTTCGTCGGCGCGGGCGAGGCGATTGAGGATGTTTGCTTCTTCCCAGTTGCCATGGGCGGAGACGTCATAGACAGATTTGAAGAGAAGGCTGTCGGCACCGAGCAGTGCGTCGATCTCGGCTTCGGACCAGACATAGAATTTGCCCTCGACACCCTCGCTGTCGGCATCGAGCGAAGCCGCAAAGCCGCCCTCTGGGAGCGTCATTTCCCGTAGAACCCAGCGGACTGTTTCGCGGGCGCGAATGGCATAAAGCGTCTTGCCGGTTTCGACATAGGCAGATGCGAGGAGCCCCAGGAGCTGCGCATTGTCATAGAGCATTTTTTCAAAATGAGGGGCGAGCCAGCGCTCGTCGACGGCATAGCGGGCAAAGCCGCCGCCTAAGTGATCATAGATGCCGCCTTCGCAGATATGATCGAGAGCTTTGAAGACCGCGTCGCCGAATTGCTGGTTGCCGGTTCTCAGATAGGTGCGCCAGAGAAAATTGAGGAGCGTCGATTGAGGAAATTTCGGTGCGCCGCAGATGCCGCCGTGAACGGGGTCGCTAAGGCTTAAGAGTTTGCCCGCCACATGATCGAGCATGTCTGGTGTTGGCTCGCCCGGATGATTATGGGCGGCCTGAGCGGCAAGTGCATTGAGCAGACCAGTGCGGTTCTGTTCGATCTTGTCGGGCTCGTCACGGAAGAGACGCGCTATTTCTTCCATCAGGGGGATGAAGCCGGGTCGTCCGAATTTTTGTTCTTTCGGAAAGTAAGTGCCGCCCCAGAAGGGTTCGCCGTCGGGTGTGAGGAACATGGTGAGGGGCCAGCCCCCTTGTTCGCCCAGGAGATGCAGTGCGTTCATATAGATCGTGTCGATGTCGGGGCGCTCCTCGCGGTCGACTTTGACGGGGATGAAATTTGCGTTCATCACGGCGGCGACCTCGTTATCCTCAAAGCTTTCATGCGCCATCACATGACACCAATGGCAGGCGGCATAGCCGATAGACAGAAGGATCGGTTTGTTTGCAGACCGCGCCTCATCAAGCGCCGCCGCGCCCCAAGGCCGCCAGTGGACGGGGTTGTCCTTATGCTGGAGGAGGTAGGGGCTTGTTTCTTCACTCAGAAAATTACGTGACATCACGGCGTCCTAAGGCTTCACTTCGGAAAGAGATTTGCGCAGGTTTGCATTGTCTAGCATAGACATCAGAAGAGAGATCAGGCCATGAAAGTCACATTCGATGTCGACCTCACACCGGAAGAGGCCCGCAAACTGATGGGGCTGCCTGATGTCGAACCGATGCAGCAACGTCTGCTCTCACAGCTTGAAAAGCAGATTGCGTCGAACATCTCCTATATGGACCCCGAGCAGCTCGTGAAATCTGTCTTGCCGGTTGGCGCGCAGGGGTTCGAACAATTTCAGAATCTGCTTTGGGGCCTTGCCAAGAGCGCGACCGGCGGGGGAAAAGCGGCGAAGAAATCCGGCAAATCAGAGTAGGTTCTGCTCCGCTTGCGATTGAAAGAGTCCCTGTGGCAGTTCACTCTTTTCAATCGCGACCAATGAATCGGATACGAAAATAGTTTCAAGGAATGAATCGGTTTGGAAACGATCTATGCGTTGTCCAGTGCTGGCGGTCGCGCCGGTGTAGCGGTCATCCGGTTGTCGGGGCCGGAGGTTTCTCGCGTTGTGACCTCGCTGACCGGCAAGCCCCTGCCGCGTCCTCGCGAAGCGGCCTTGCGACGGCTCACCGACCCGAAGGACGGGGCAGTGATCGACCGGGCGCTGGTGCTCTATTTTGAAGGACCGCAAAGTTTCACCGGCGAGGATGTGGCCGAGTTTCATGTTCATGGCGGGCGCGCTGTGGTCGGTGCGCTTTTGAAGGTACTGTCGGGTTTTGGTGGTGTGCGGGCAGCGCAGGCGGGGGAGTTTACGCGGCGGGCTTTTGAAAACGGGAAACTTGATCTTACCGAGGCCGAGGGACTGGCCGATCTGATAGACGCCGAGACGGAAGGCCAGAGGCGACAGGCCTTGCGTCAGATGGAAGGGGCGCTGGGCCAGATTTATGAGGGCTGGAGGGGGCGTCTTCTGAACGTGCTCGCCTATGCCGAAGCCGATATTGATTTTGCCGATGAGGATTTACCGGATGATCTGATGGCAAAACTCGGTCCTCAGATCGGGGTATTGCGTGAGGAAATCCGCAAGCATCTGGAAGATGGGCATCGTGGGGAGCGATTACGCGACGGGGTTGAGGTGGCGATTGTCGGACCGCCCAATGTCGGCAAGTCCAGTGTCCTCAACCGGCTGGCCGGACGGGATGCGGCCATTGTCTCCGAAGAAGCGGGGACGACGCGGGATGTGCTGGAAGTGCGTCTCGATCTTGGGGGCATCCCTGTAATGCTGGCCGATACGGCGGGTCTCAGAGAAGCGTCGGGCGCCATTGAAAAGGAGGGTATCCGGCGGGGACTCGCAAGGGCTGATTCTGCCGACCTGAGACTCGTCATGGTTGCAGCGGGGCCAGACGGGGAAATGACAGGTGATTTTGCTCTGGCGCGAGAAGGTGACTTGCGGATAGTGAATAAGGTCGATCAAGGCCTGTCATCGGCTTTCGGGTCTGACATTCTAGCGATCTCGGCACTGACGGGGCAGGGGATCGACACGCTGGCCGCGGTGCTTGAAGAGCGGGTGACGACGCTTTACGGAGCGGGGGAATATGCACCGATTACCAGAGCGCGACATCGCGAGGGATTGGAGGCTTGTCTCCACAATCTGACGCGGGCTATGGAAGGTTTGGGGGTGGGGGAAGGTTTGGGGGCGGGGCGGGACAGTGCTTTGGTGGCTGAAGACCTGCGTTTGGCTATGCGGGCCTTGGGCCGGATTACGGGTCGGGTCGATGTCGAAGACCTACTGGATGTTGTGTTCCGTGACTTCTGTATAGGCAAATAATGTTTCACGTGAAACAGAGTCATCTTTTCGGAGGATGATTCACGTGAAACGAAAAGAGACCTGCGATCATGTCGCGTGGAATATGCTCTGAAAAGTCTTTGACCGCTTGGGCCGGTTCAGTTTAGAGCTTCTCCCGATGTCGCCCCTAAAAGGGTTTGCGAGGCGAAATTGGTTCATCCTCAGTTCGATGTGATTGTGATTGGCGGCGGTCATGCCGGTTGCGAAGCTGCGGCAGCGGCGGCACGCGCGGGGGGCTCGACGCTGCTCATCACCCATCGTTATGACACGATCGGCGAGATGTCCTGTAATCCCGCTATCGGCGGTCTGGGCAAGGGTCATCTTGTGCGCGAGATTGATGCGCTGGACGGGCTTATGGGCCGTGTGGGAGATGCGGCAGGGATCCAGTTCCGCCTTCTCAACCGGCGCAAGGGACCTGCTGTGCGCGGCCCGAGAGCGCAGGCAGACCGCAAACTCTACAGACAAGCCATGCAGGCCGCGATTGAAGCCCAGAGGGGGCTGACAGTCGTTGAAGGCGGCGTGAATGATCTTATTGTCGAAAAAGGCGCTGTCGCCGGTGTGGTGACCGAGGACGGACGCGCTTTCAGCACCCGCCGAGTGGTTCTGACGACAGGGACTTTTCTCAGGGGCGTGATCCATCTGGGACTGACGCGGACACCGGCAGGGCGGGTAGGCGAGGCTCCTGCTCTGGGCCTGTCTGACCGGCTCTATAGTCTTGGTTTCCAGCTTGGCCGGTTGAAGACGGGAACACCGGCGCGGCTCGCGGGCGATAGTATTGATTACTCAAATCTGGCCGTTCAGCCCGGTGATACGCCGCCGGTGCCCTTCTCGTTTCTTACCAAAGAGATCACCACACCGCAGATCAACTGCCATATTACGCGAACGAGTCTGGCCGGACACAGGATTATCGAGGACAATCTCAAGTATTCGCCGGTTTATTCCGGTCAGATCGAGGGTGTGGGGCCGCGTTACTGCCCCTCTATTGAAGACAAGATCGTCCGGTTCAAGGAACGCGACAGTCATCAGATCTTTCTGGAACCCGAGGGTCTGGATGATGACACGATCTATCCGAATGGCATTTCTACAGCTTTGCCAGAAGACGTGCAGCTTGCTTTTCTCAAGACTATTCCGGGTCTAGAGAATGTCGTGATGCGGCGTGCGGGCTATGCCATCGAGTATGACTATATTGATCCGCGTGAACTCAGACCCACACTAGAGACACGTCGACTGGCGGGGCTCTATCTGGCGGGTCAGATCAATGGCACGACGGGCTATGAGGAGGCGGCGGCACAAGGACTTCTCGCCGGTGTCAATGCGGCGTTGGCCGAGAAGGGTGAAGAGCCTTTCATTCTTGATCGGGCGACGGCTTATATGGGTGTGCTTGTGGACGATCTCATCACGCGGGGTGTCAGTGAGCCCTATCGGATGTTTACGTCTCGCGCTGAATACCGACTCACACTGCGGGCTGATAATGCCGACCAACGTCTGACGCCGATTGGCATAGAACGGGGCTTTGTCGGGCGGGAGCGGACAGAGATTTTTGAAACGAAGTCGGCGGCGCTTGTTGCGGCGAAGCTCTTTGCTTCTGAGATGAAACTCTCGCCAAGTGAATTGCTGAAGCGAGGTTTCAAAGTCAATCAGGACGGGGTGGCGCGGAGTATCTCTGATTTGCTGGCCGTACCGGAGATTGATCTCGAGTCGCTCATATCCGTTCGACCCGAACTCGGCGAACTGGCGCCGGAGATTGCCGAGCAGCTCGAAATTGATGCAAAATATGCAGGCTACCTGTCGCGCCAACAGTCCGACATCAATGCCTTTCGCAAAGACGAGGGGCTCGCTATTCCGGCAGGGCTCGATTTTGATCTGGTTCACGGTCTATCCAGCGAGGCGCGGCTGAAGCTCCATAAGGCCCGTCCCGCCACTTTGGGGCAGGCCTCCCGCGTCGAGGGTATGACGCCTGCGGCTTTGACCTCTTTGCTGGTCCATATCAAGCAGAAAGCGCGGAAGTCAGCTTGACTGTTTCTTGTGTCTGTATGGCCGCGTCATACCCTATATATAGTGTCAGAAGCGATGCAAGTCATTGATGCGGAATCCTTTTTAGCCGTTTCCAGTGTTTCACGTGAAACATTGGAGCGCTTGAAGGCTTACGAGGCTTTGCTGCTGAAATGGCAGAAAGGTATCAATCTTGTCTCCGCCAGTACTCTGGATGAGATTTGGCAGCGCCATATGTGGGATTCCGCACAGTTGGTGGCATTGGTGCCCGCTGAAGCCACATTCTGGCTCGATCTGGGGAGCGGAGCGGGGTTTCCGGCCCTTGTTGTGGCTGCGATGCTGCGAGACCGACCTCAATTCGAGATGCATCTTGTGGAAAGTGACCAGCGTAAGGGAATTTTTTTGCGCGAAGCAGCCCGTATGATGGACGTGCCGGTGAAGGTTCATACTATGCGGATCGAAAACTGGCAGCCGGAAGGGGAGAGCCGACCGGACATAATAAGTGCGCGGGCTTTAGCGCCATTGCCGAAATTATTGGAATGGACGTGCGCTTTCTGGGGAAAACAGACCATCGGGCTCTTTCTCAAAGGGCAGAGCGCGCAGGAAGAATTGACGCAAGCCAATAAAGGTTGGATATTTGAGGCTGAGGCGATAGCCAGCCAGACGGACGGGTCCGGAACTGTGCTGAAGCTACGGGGGCTCAAAGATGCAAAACTCGCAAGCGACACCTGAGACGGCAACACCGCTTCAAGCAACACCGCTCCAAGTTGAAGCATCGCTGCCTAAGCCCCGTATTCTGGTTCTGGCCAACCAGAAGGGTGGTGTTGGCAAGACCACCACTGCTATCAATCTCGGAACGGCTTTAGCCGCTGTCGGCGAACGCGTGCTGATTGTCGATCTTGATCCGCAGGGCAATGCCAGCACGGGTCTCGGTATCAGCAAGGCCGAGCGCAAAGTGTCGGCCTATGATGTGCTGATCGGGTCTGCCCTTATTGAAGATGCGGTCGTACCTACCAAAGTGCCGGGTCTGGATATTGTTCCGTCTACGATGGATTTGCTCGGTGCTGAACTCGAACTGGCTTCTGTGTCGCGCCGCTCCCATCGCTTGCGCGATGCACTGGGCCGGATGCCGCGATCCGGTATTCCTCGCGACACGAGTGACAAGGAACGCGAGATGTCCAAGCGTCCTTATACCTATATTCTTATTGACTGCCCGCCCTCACTGAATCTGCTGACCATCAATGCGATGACGGCAGCGGACGCGATTTTGGTGCCGCTACAATGCGAGTTTTTCGCGTTGGAAGGCCTGAGCCAGTTGCTCCGAACGGTGGAGCGCGTGAAGACGAGTCTTAATCCGCGTCTCGAAATTCAGGGTGTTGTGCTCACCATGTTCGATCAGCGTAACAAGCTATCGGATCAGGTCGCGATGGATGTGCGTCAGCATCTGGGCGACAAAGTTTACCGAACAGTCATCCCGCGCAATGTGCGTCTGTCGGAAGCGCCGTCCTATGGAAAGCCTGCTCTGGTCTATGATCATCGTTGTGCAGGCAGCAAGGCTTACATGAAATTGGCGTCGGAGCTTATTCGCCGCGAGCGCGATCTGCGCCAGACGGCGGCCTGAATTTTTGATCGCTTCGCGACCATGTGATTTTCTTTCTGCGAGCCAAGGCTCGCGCGCTTCGGCCCTACGGGAAAGTATGACTGTTTTGAGCTGCCGTCGGATGATAAAACCGGCATGGAGGCTGAATAAATCCGGCCATACCATTTCGCATGGCCTGCGGACGGGATGGCGGATGAGTTGATTATCCGTTAACGGAATGAACTGAAGAGGCCAGTTTTTCTGCCTCCGGACAGGGCTTAAACTGGTTTCGCTTGAACAATGATGGCAGGTATGTTGTGGGGGATATGATGATGGCAGAAGACAGCCCGAGTCGTCTTGGACGTGGACTTGCCGCTCTGATCGGTGACGATGCGGCTCTTGCATTGGGTGACGAGCAGGCCCCGGCCCCGCGCGGTGTGCGCGAAGTGCCGATTGAATTTCTGCGCGCCAATCCGTTTCAGCCGCGTCATACTTTCCGTGAAGAAGAACTTGAAGACTTGTCGAACTCGATCCGTGAGCAGGGCATCTTGCAACCTATCGTGGTGCGTCCTGTGGCGGGTGAGCGCGATGCGTTTGAAATCGTTGCGGGTGAACGACGGTGGCGGGCGGCACAGAAGGCGCAACTCCATCAAGTGCCCATCCTTATCAAAGAACTCACTGACGCCCAGTCGCTCGAAATCGCGATTATCGAAAATGTGCAGCGTGCGGATCTGAACGCGGTCGAAGAGGCGGCGGGCTATGATCGGCTGATGCAGCAGTTCGACTATACGCAGGAAAAGGTCTCGAAACTCATCGGCAAGAGCCGCAGCCATGTCGCTAACACCATGCGTTTGTTGACACTTCCGGTATCGGTGCGCAATCTGATCGAGCAGGGCGAATTGACGGCGGGACATGCCCGGCCTTTGATCGGGTTGGATCGTGCGGAGGCGCTTGCCAAAGAGATCGCGGCCAAGAAATTGTCAGTGCGTGAGGCCGAAGTGCTAGCTCGCAAGGCTTCGACGGGCTCGGCGGAACCGCGCAAACCTTCCGGCGGCGCAGCAACCCGTGGTGGCAAGGATGCCGATACGCTCGCTTTGGAACGCAATATCGCGGAGCAACTGGGGCTTAAAGTCGAGATCGACCATGACGGTGAAGGCGGCTCGGTGACGGTGAGCTACAAGTCGCTGGAGCAGCTTGATGAAATCTGCCGTCGGCTGGCCGGTCGGGGCGCAACGAAAATCAACTGATAGAGATTTTTTTCATCTAACTTTTTTTTCTATTCGCTAATTTGTCTTTCCAAAGAAGGCTCGCATGTCACTTGATATGTGAGCCTTTCTTGTCAGAGATCGAGCGTTTCCATGCAGAGTTCGTGGCTAGAGCGGGATGACATATGACTGATTCAAAGGGGATTCCCTTTGGAGGAGATTT
>JAZJXO010000035.1:0-33248 GCA_040390855.1 Pseudomonadota bacterium | reverse complement strand
GCAAATTACCTCAAAAACTCCGGCTATGCGTCAATCTAATGTCATCAAGCTCTAGCTTCGATGATCGGGTTTTGTGTCGTAGACGGGGGTGACCGAGCGCGCTGAAATTATACTCGGGTTGAGGATCCGGGTTGGGGATAAGGTGGCGATGTCGAATGTGAACAGGATTGATGGCCCATCAAAGCAGACCGAGACGGATTTGCATTTTGACGGACGGGCATCGTTTTTATCGCCGGGCGGCATTGGCTGCCTGGGCGATGCGCATGAGTGTCTGGCCGCAGATGGCGCGTTCGGGCAGTCCGGTGGTTTTGCATTGGGCATCCGCCTCGGCGACGATGACGAGTGCGCGGTCGAGGCGGCGACGGGACCAGAGGGTGAGCTGGCGTTGCATTTTGGGTTTCCGGCTGAAGTGAACAATGGGGCGCATGGCGCCGACAATCATTTCGGGTGACTGGCCGTTTTCCAGTCCGTCCATTGCCAGATGAAGCTGGATGAGGTGGCGCGACAGCGCGTTAAGGAGTGCGACGGGGCTGACGTCGGCGCTTCTCGAACGGGCGAGCGCCACGTCGAGGGCGGCGAGGTCGCCACCGGTGGCGGCATCGACGACGGCATCCATACCGCTTTCAACATTGTCTCCGACACAGGCGCGGACATCATCGAGCGTGACTTGCTTCTTCCGGTCGGGCGTGGCGGGGCCCATATACCCCATATACAAGGACAGTTTTTCAAGCTCGTTGTTCGTGACACCGCGGTCGCTGCCCAAATGGGACATGAGGTAATGGAGGGCGGCGGGTTCGGCGACGAGATTGTCGGCGCTAAGACGTTTGCGGATTGTCTCACCGAGCGAAGCGCCGGTATCGGCGTAGCAGGCGATGGCCGCGGCATTGGCCTCTTCTTCAAAGAGCTTGCGCAAAGAGGAGCGCGCGGCGAGGTCGCCGCCTTCGACGATGACAAGCGCATCGCCCCTGGGGTCTGCGAGAAAGCTCTCGAACACTTTGGTGAGATTGTCGCCGGCCCCACGGATGCGGACCACCCGACGACCGCCGAGCATGGCGATGGAGGCGGCTTCATCGGTAAGACGGGCGGGATCTGATTTCAATTCGGCTTCGCCCAGATCGCTCAAACGGAAGGGATCGTTGATGTCGTCGAGGACGGTGCGAAGCAGCACATTCATCCGTTCGCGGACCAATCCGCCATCAGGCCCGTAGACGAGAACGGCGACCACTTTGGCATCGGGTTTCGAAGCAAACCGGTCGGCGTCTTTAGGCGATATTTTCATTCAAGGAAGATACGGGAAAGAAGATATAGGTGAAAACGTTAATTTGCAGAGGTTTTTTCCGCTCGTGCGAGGCGGTCGAAATAGACACTGACCTGCATTCGGATGTCATTGGCGACCGCTTCGGCGGTGCGCTTCTCGGCATCTTCGGCTGCGCTCAGGTTGGCAAATTCGCTGTCAGAGCGGTTATATGACGAACGTGCCTGGGCGGTTGAGCGGTAGACGACTTTGCCGGTGGCGTTGGAGATGAGCACATAGGGTACGACGAGAACAGAGGTCGCGCGGGTGACGGAGGCGTCCTGCTGCACAGCGACGTCTTGCGAGTAATTTGTCGGAAACATCGACAGGCGGTAGGCGGGGTTCAAGGGTTGCTCGCCGCCATTGTTCAGATTGTCGAGGAGGTTGTATCTGAGCTTGCGACCGACAGCGTTTTCGGGTGCTTCGACGGTGATGCTGGCAAGCGACGAGGCGTTGGATGTCAATGTGCCATTGTCGCCATAAAGGGGGTGGAAGCCGCAGGCCGCAAGTGGCAGTGCGGGCAAAACCAAGGCCAGCATCAGAGATCGTTTAAGCTTTGACATCATGGGCCGCCCAAAGTTCCAGAATAAAAATCAGACCACGATATTGATGATTTTGCCAGGAACCACAATGACCTTGCGGATCGGCTTGCCATCAATGGCTTTTTCCACTTTTTCCAGCGCCAAAGCGGCTGCCTCGACGGCCTTGTTGTCGGCGTCGGCTGCGATGACGAGTTCGTCGCGGCGCTTGCCATTGACCTGAACAGCCATGGTGACGCTATCTTCAACGAGAAGGTCGGCTTCAGCAATGGGCCAGGGCGTGTCAACGGCCATGGTCGTGTGGCCGAGTTCACGCCAAGCCTCTTCGGCCAGATGCGGCATCATCGGGGCGACGACGAGAACCATGATCTCGACGGCTTCGAGCCGCGCCCAGCGGGCGGCGTCGAGGTCGCGACCTGCTTCAAAGGTCGAAAGCGCGTTGGCCAGTTCGTAAACACGGGCGACGGCGCGATTGAAGCGCAGGTTGTCAAGATCGTCGGTCATGGCGGCAAGCGTCTGGTGGGCGGCACGGCGGAGCGCTTCGGAGGGTGCGTCAAAGGCGGCGGGCTTTGCGGCACCTATGGGGGCGAGCATGTCCTCGTCGCCTGTGACGAGGCGCCAGAAGCGCTGCGTGAAGCGCCAGGCACCTTCGGCACCGGCTTCAGACCATTGGACGTCACGTTCCGGCGGACTGTCCGACAGAATGAACCAGCGGGCCGTGTCGGCCCCGAATTGCTCGATAATGGCGGTCGGGTCGATCACGTTGCGTTTGGATTTTGACATGGACTCGATGGGGCCCACGGTAACGCGCTCGCCCGTTTCGACATGAACGGGTTCGCCATTTACTATTTTGACTTCTTCGGGAAAAAGCCAGCGGCCGTCTTCGCCCTTGTAGGTTTCGTGCGTCACCATGCCTTGCGTGAAAAGACCGTCGAAAGGTTCGGACAAGCCCAGATGGCCGGTGCCTTTCATCGCGCGCGTGAAATAGCGCGAATAGAGAAGATGCAGGATCGCGTGTTCGACGCCGCCAATATACTGGTCGACGGGAAGCCAGTAGTCGACGGATGCACGTTCGGTCGGCTTTGCCGATTTCGGCGAACAGAAGCGGGCGAAGTACCAGCTTGAATCAACAAATGTGTCGAATGTGTCGGTCTCGCGCAAAGCCGGTTTCCGGCAGGTCGGGCAGGCGACATGCTTCCATGTCGGGTGATGGTCGAGCGGATTGCCGGGCTTGTCGAAGCTCACGTCTTCAGGCAGCCGCACGGGCAGGTCGCTACGCGGTACCGGCACCACGCCGCAGCCGGAGCAATGGATGACCGGAATTGGCGTGCCCCAATAGCGCTGGCGCGAAATGCCCCAGTCACGCAGGCGGTAATTGACCGTGCCTTCGCCCTGATGCTGAGTTTCGAGTTTTTCGATCGCAGCGCGTTTGGCCGCTGCCACATCGAGACCGTCGAGGAAACCGGAATTGACCGCTACGCCGTCGCCGGTGAAAGCCTCTTTGCCGCTTGTTGCGAGCGTGTCGATAAAGAGTTTTATTTCATCCGTACCAAGACCATTTGGTGCGACGACGGGGATCACAGGCAAATGATATTTGCGGGCGAAATCGAGGTCGCGCTGGTCATGCGCGGGGCAGCCGAAAATGGCGCCTGTGCCGTAATCCATCAACACGAAATTGGCGATGAAAACGGGCAGTATCGCACCTTCGATAAAGGGGTGCTTCACAGAAAGGCCTGTGGGGACGCCCTTTTTTTCAACTTTTTCGAGTGCTGCTTCTGTCGTGCCGGTAAGGGCGGCTTCTTTGAGAAACGCGTCGATAGCCGGATTTTTGGCGGCCAGTTTCACCGAGAGCGGATGGCCCGGCGAGATGGCACAGAAGGAGGCACCGAATAATGTGTCGGGACGGGTGGTGAAGACTTCAAGCTTTTCGTTTGAGTCTGTGAGATCGAAAAAGACACGCGCGCCTTCGGAGCGGCCGATCCAGTTCTTCTGCATCAGGCGCACTTTGTCGGGCCAGCGCGTCAGCGTGTTGAGGCCGTCGAGAAGATCGTCGGCCATGTCGGTGATTTTCAAAAACCATTGTGTCAGTTCGCGCCGTTCGACAAGCGCGCCCGAGCGCCAGCCGCGTCCGTCGATCACCTGCTCATTGGCCAGCACCGTGTTGTCGACCGGATCCCAGTTCACATAGGATTTTTTGCGCGTGACATAACCTTTTTCAAGAAAGTCGAGAAAGAGTTCCTGCTCGTGCCAATAGTATTCCGGATCGCAGGTCGCGAATTCGCGCTCCCAGTCGATCGCAAGGCCCATGGCTTTGAGCTGGTTGCGCATGGTGGCGATGTTTTCATAGGTCCATTTGGCGGGCGCAATGTTGCGCTCGATGGCGGCGTTTTCAGCCGGCATCCCGAAGGCGTCCCAGCCCATCGGGTGAAGCACGTTGAAACCGCGGGCACGTTTGAAACGCGCGGTGACGTCGCCGATTGTGTAGTTGCGGACGTGACCCATATGGATCTTGCCAGACGGATAGGGGAACATCTCCAGCACGTAATATTTGGGCTTGTCGCCTGCGTCGGCTCCTTCGCGCGTTTTGAAGCTCGCGCTGTCTGTCCAGACCTTCTGCCATTTCGGTTCGGCGGTTCGGTGATTATAGCGTGTGGACATGGTCATCTGGCTCGGATCGGAGGCTTGGTGTGTCGGAGGGAAGAGGTCGGATGGAGGTGGGGTGTCAGAATAGCGAGGGCCGGAGGTTTCCCCCCGGCCACATGTTTATCATCTGATCCGCGGATTCAAACCAGAGGGTGTTATTTGACGTCGCCTGCTTCGACCGAATTGATGCGGAGCTGGCGGGCGCGGACCAGAATGGCATTTTCGATCTTGGAGGCTGTGGCGCCGTCGCCTGCCCCGTCAACCCAGCCGAGTGTGCCCTTGGGGTCCATATACTGCCGGAAGACCGCAACCTTCACACCATCGGCGCGCAGACGCTTGTCCATGATGTAGATCGTGAGCTTGAACCGTTCGCCTTGCGCTTTGGGATCCTGATACCAGTCGGTGATGATGACACCGCCGAAGGGGTCGGCAGAGGCGAGCGGCATGAAGCTGATCGTGTCGAGCGAGGCGCGCCAGAGGAAGCTGTTGACGCCGATGCCCTGCGCGTTGCCAGCCGATTTGTCGTCACCGCCGAACAGCGTGATGCCGTCCGAGCCGAAGATCGTCTCGCGCGTTCCCTGCGGATTGGGATTGTTTGGTCCGGAACCGATCTGGGTGGGATAATTGTCTTCCTTGCTGACGCTGCCGCAGGCTGCGAGCATCAACAGCCCGCCAAGGGCCGCCGCCGCAAAGGCCGCTTTCGATGTCCGGCGAGAAATTCGTGAGGATTTGCTCCGGGTTTTCTGTCCAGACAGATACGCACCGTCACCCATTTGCGCCCGGTGATCTTGGCGCGTGGAAAAATTCTTCGTCATCGCTGTTACGGCAATCCCTCTGGTTAAGCCCCGACCCAAGTCTTGACCCAAGTCCCGCGCGGACGAGCTTGACTTCAGCCCCACATGGTTCTTGCGCACCTTCAGCCTCCGAGCAAGCAAAATCAGGTGATTTTGGCCGGAAATCCGCCATCTGCGCGAGGCTTGATGCGTCCCCATCTTATAGCCGTAGGGCACCCCGCGCCGCAATCATCGCAAGCCGGTCCAAGCGGACCCGAGCGGGGTTCAAAACAAGCAAAAGCGGCGGCCGCAACCTGTGGCCATATCGTCACAAATTGTTTCCAAAGATTTTGTCATTCAGAGCAGTCTTGCCATAATTGGTAGCCATACGCTCGTAAAGGGCTTCGGATAATGGCTCTAACGCTTTGGTCAGGCGGACAAATTGACTTGTGCCCTTTGCGCAACATGTGGCGACTTTCAGGCGAAAGCAGGGCGGGCTTGACTTGACGCAACATGCTTATCGTCTGATTAATCTACGCACGCGCTCGGGGGGCAGAAATTCAGTCGGCCCGGCGATGGACGCGGCCTAAGGATGATCCTGAACAGGACTATCCTGACGGTCGTAAAATTGAACAGCTAACGCTGACACTGCGAGGAACATATGAAAAAGACACTCCTTGGCACGACCGCTCTTGTCGCCGTCGGCCTTCTTGCCGGCCCGGCGCTCGCGAGCGACCCGCTGAAGGTTACTGTCGGCGGTAACGTCGTCACGGGCTTCTACTACGTTGATGCGGATAACGGTGCCAGCGGCACATCCTATCAGGACACGAAAGTTGCCGTCGTCGCCCGTAATATCGACATCATCGCCGAAGGCACACTCGACAACGGTCTTACAGCCGGTGTGGACGCCAAAATGATGCTTGGTTCGGACTACAACGCAATCGCCCCGGTTTCCAATGCCACGGGCGACGTGACCTTCCGTCAGCTCTTTGCCTATCTCGAAGGCGGCTTCGGTCGTTTCGAAATCGGTGGCACGGATGGCGCCGCTTACAAGATGCATTATACCTCGCCCTGGTTCGTTCCGGGCAACGGCGTCGACTCGCCGAACATCTATAACGCAGGTGGTGCTTCACCGGTTCGTCTTTCGACCTTCTCGCTTCTCGCAACAGATGCGAACAAGGTTAGCTACTTCACACCGCGCCTTGCCGGTTTCCAGCTCGGCGTGTCCTATACACCTGACGCAGGCAATGCGTTTCTTGGTGGACGCAACGTGACGGCCAACGGTCTGGTTCTGAACAGCACCAACACATTCGGTCTGAATTTGCCGCAGGTGACGGACGTGTTCGAAGTGGCCGCCAACTACGCCGGTTCGTTCAGCGGCTTTGACGTGGGCGTCGACGGTTTCTATACAACTGGCGACAGCATTGCGGACAACCTTGGGGCGACTTCCTCGGCTGATCCGGAAGAATACGGCTTCGGTGCCAATGTCGGCTATGCCGGCTTCACCCTCGGCGGTGCCTATTACAATTCGAGCGACGTGGGCTCCATTTCGCTCATCGGATCCCTGTTGGGCGGTGGCGGTCTTACTCCCGTCTTCGCGACATCGCCGGGCGCCGGGGCAACTGTCTGGACGGCTGGTCTGTCTTATGCCACGGGTCCCTGGACGGTTGGCGTTGCCTACCTCAATGGCGAAGACGACAGGTCCGGTTCTTCGGTCAGCAACGAATCTTGGCAGGCCGGTGGTGGTTACAACCTCGGTTCCGGTGTGGACGTTGGTCTCGACCTCCAGCTGAACTCGATCGATACGGGCACAACGACCTTCGACACGACGTCGGCCGGTCTGGTTCTCGCCGTTTCGTTCTAATCCATTCCGAAAGGATATGGTTGAGAGAGCGGGCTTTGGCCCGCTCTCTTTTTTTGTCTCGTCCGATATGTCATTTATGGTCGGCAGCGACGGTTTTCTCTTTTTATGAACTTCGAGTATTTTGATAAAAAGGGGTTTATTTCCAATTGCGAGAGAGTTTGTTATGGGCGCGATTATCTGGCTTGCCTCGTATCCCAAGTCCGGCAATACCTGGATGCGATCCTTTCTGCACAATATGTTGACCAATGCTAAAAAGCCCATCCCGATTGATAGTCTGACCCTTTTCTGTATCGGCGAGTCCAACGTGGGTCCCTATGTGGCGCGCGCAAAGAAGCCAGCAGAGGAGTTGACCGAGGAGGATATTGTCAGGCTGCGTCCCCAGATCCATCGTGATTTTACCCTCGTCTCGCCGGACAGTGTTTTCGTCAAGACCCACAATTATCTCGGGACTTGGTTCGACAAGCCCATCCACAATATGGAAGTCACAGCGGGGGCCATCTATATTGTGCGCAATCCGCTCGATGTCGTCCTGTCCATGCGCCACCACTATTCGATCAGCACAGACGAGGCGATCAGGCGCATGGGTACCATTGGCAATGGCACCAAATTGGCCGGTGGTCATGTCCCCGAAATCCATTCGTCCTGGTCGCATAATGTCGCGAGCTGGACGGCCGAGCCCAGTCCGCAGAAGCTGGTTTTGCGTTATGAAGATATGCTGGATGAGCCGCAGAAGAATTTTGCGTTGACCTGCCATTTTCTCGGCCTCAATCCACCCAAAGAGCGTCTTGATCGGGCCATCCGATTTTCGTCCTTTAAGGTTCTGAAGGAGCAGGAAGAAAAAGGTGGCTTTAAGGAAAGGCCTGAAAAAGCGACGGCCAATTTCTTTCGTGAAGGCCGCACGGATCAATGGCGCGAAGAACTTACGCCTGATCAGGTGCGCCGGATCATTGCCGACCATCGCGTGCAGATGCAACGGTTCAACTATATTCCGGCGGACTATGCCTGAACGAAAAGGCCGATGCCGGCGATACCGGTGAGGCCGCTGCCTTTGAGGCGGCGGATTTTATTTTCATCTGTCACGCCGCCCAGCGCATAGACGACAAGATTTTTTGTGCGCGCGATGCGGGCGAGATCGGCGAAACGCAGCGCACCGAGCGGCTTTGCATCTTTGTGGCTCACGGTCGCAAAGACCGGCGAGATCAGCACCGCATCAATTCCGGCCCGCGCGGCGGCGATGATTTCTTTTTCGGAATGGGCAGCGGCGGTGGTGAATTGATCCGTATACGTTGTTTTTACGCGATGGCCCGCGAAATGCCGATGGTGGAAGCGGAGCTTGCGGGCGTCGGACGGCATCGAAGCGATGAGGAGCATGATTTTTTTTTTGCTGGCATGGCGTTCAAGCGCGCGGAGCGCATGGCGGGTGAGAACCGTGTCATAGGCACGCCAGACGAGGCCGCTTCCTTTGGGCAGGGCGGCGAGGATTGTGTGAGCATCGGGCGCACGCTCGGGATCGGTCAAAGCAAGCTGCTTTGGCAAGGCGGGGCAACGGGAGAGATTTACCTGAAGGCTTCGAGCCCCTATTCTCGCCACGGTTCTGATCCTTATGTTTCCGTTGAACGGTTCCAGCATAGATATGTCGGCGACAAATCCAAAATCGGCAGAGGCGGTTCTGCGGCTTGAGGCGATCCGTTCGCGCATGGCGCATGTTGCCGGTGCGCGATCCGATGCGGTGCTGGTCGCTGTCTCCAAGACCTTCGGGGCGGCAGAGATCGAGCCTTTGATTGCGGCGGGTCAGCGCGTTTTCGGCGAGAACCGCGTGCAGGAGGCGCAGGCCAAATGGCCAGCTCTGATGATGCAAACGGACGGTATCGAGCTTCATCTCATCGGGCCGTTACAGACGAACAAGCTCAAGGCGGCGCTGGCGCTTTTTCAGGTCATTCATACGCTTGACAGGAGGGGCCTTGCCGAGGCGCTGATGCGCGAGCGTGACAAGGGCGCGGTGCTGCCGCGACTTTTCATTCAGGTCAATGTCGGGCGTGAAAGCCAGAAGGCCGGGATTGATCCCGACGAGGCGGATGCTTTCATTCGCCGTTGTATCGACGAACTGAAATTGCCGGTGATCGGGCTTATGTGCATTCCGCCTGCGGGTGAAACACCTTTGACCTATTTCAAATTGCTGGCTGCAATCGCCAGGCGGAACGGGCTTACCGGTCTCTCGATGGGGATGAGCGCGGATTTTGAAGAGGCGTTGCAAGCTGGTGCGACGCATATCCGTGTCGGCAGCGCTTTGTTCGGGGCGCGCTAATCGCGGAGTGAAATGTTCATCATCGTGTTTCGTGTGATGAGTGCGAGCACACGGGTCATATCGGCAAGGCGCAGCGCGACGCAGCCTTCGGTCGGCTGCAAGATGTTTTCTGTTTCTTTGGCGAGATGAAAGAAGATGGCGCTACCTTTGCCCGGCGCGATGGGCCCGTCATTATAGCCGAGCATGATGACGATGTCGTAGAGCCCGTCGGTACGCATGAGTTTTTCATGGCTTGGTCCATAGGGGAGCATGACGAGGCGGTTGTAGTTTTCATCGTCCGGCGCATCACACCAGCCGTCACTGGCTTTGATGATGAGGGTTTCGAGCGGTGAGACGGGAGGCGGCAATCTATCGGCGCGGTAGTGCAATTCGCGGAGCGGAAAGATGCCTATGGGTGTGCCGCCGTCGCCTTCGCGTTTGTCTGTGACGATGCCGCTGCGGCCAAGCGCGCAAGGCACGTCAACGGGGCCGAAGCGCAGGCGACCCATGGTCGCGCCGCGCCTGCCGGTCACGATGATATTTCCAGATGTCATCGGGCGAGTTTATCACGGGCCAAATCAGAAACGATACGGGTCAGAAGCCGACATTGGCCTGAGAGGCGGCGGCCTGCATGGCAAGATTTTTCGCGTTGGCCATTTTCAAGGCGTCGAGCTGGTCAAGGCCCGAGGTCATTGACTGCATCATGGTGGATTTGCCTTGAATGTCTTTCACCTGAGCTTGCGTTTTGGCGCTGACAACGGGTGGCATCATAGACGGTTCGACGGTCGAGCCCGTCACGTCATTTGTCATACTCCGGGCTGTCATACTTTGGGCAAGACCGGGATTGGCTTCTTTGGCGGCTTTGGGATCGGCAAAGGATTTGAGCAGGGCGTCAAATGTTTCGGGACTCATTTGCGGAATGGCAGGGGCGGGTCTGGTGGATTTTGCGGGCGCGGGCGCTTTGGCGGCGCGTGTGTCTGTGGCAATGGAGGCTGTTGTAATGGCCGCTGCCGTCTGCTGGGGCGGTGTGGCGGCGGCGGTTTCGACGGGTTTGTCGGGACCGAAGAAGCCTGCGAAGATGTGTCCGCCGATATCATTGCCTGTGGCTATGTCGATGACGCTGTCGACCATCGAGGCGACAAAACCGATGGCGCCGCCATAGAGCCCGCCGCCGGCCATGCGGGCCTGTGGGCTGATCGTGTCGCCGGTCAGTTCACGGTAAGCGGTTGCCACAACGGGAATGTGCTGGAGCGGGTTTACCGTGTCGATAAGATCGGCAAAGCTGAAGTCCGACTTCGACGCCTCGCCATTGCCACGCGCCTGCCCCAATGCCCGAAAGGCATCACTGGCCATATTATGCCGGCCGGGCAGGTGCTCAGGAGCGATGGAGGCGAAATTGGTCATAGGCAGAGAGGAGCAAGGGGCGGGCCAATTTCTCTTGCAGGGATTCATTGGGTTTTTACGGTCAGACGGGTGGGCCCTCACGGCAAATTGTGCCGGAGCGGCAGTTCTGACCGGTCTTTCACGGTCGGATGCTTGCGGTTGGTCTTGGTGTAAACCCTATGGCAAACTCCCCGCCCACATGCCCTTGTCATACACCCGTACAGAGTTTCCAGTTTCAGATGTCCAAATTGCCATTCAATCCTGTGTCCCTGACTGTTCAACCAACCGTCCGGATGCCCGGTCAGGCGGCCGCACCGGCGCAGATGAATATGCGATCCGCAGCACCGACACAGGCAGAAATCAACCAGGCCCTGCATCAGGGCGGGGCGCTCTTTGCGGCGAAGCGTTTTGCCGATGCCGAGCGCGTCGCAAAACTCATTCTGCAGTTCGAGCCGAAACAGGTGGATGCACTGCATCTGCTTGGTCTTGTGACGCTCGCGATCGGCGATGCCGCGGAGGCTGAGAAACTGATGCTGAAAGCAGCCAAGATTTTCGGCAAGCCCGTCGCGGTGCTTCAGGTCAATCTCGGCAATGCGGCGCGCAAGCAAGGGAAGACGGAGAAGGCGCTCAGATATTATGCTCAAGGGGAGGCAGTCGATCCGCGGTATGAGGATATCTATCTTGAACGCGGCATTCTGTTCAATGATATGCGGCGTTTCAAAGAGGCGCTGGCGCAGTTTGAACATTTGCTCGCGCTCAATCCCGATAGTCTCGCCGCTTATTCAGGTGCCGGACATGCGGCCTCCGAAACCGGACAGTTCCGTCTGGCGATCGACTATTGTCAAAGGGCGCTGACGCGTTTTGCCGATCAGCCGATCGAATTGCTTGCGATGATCGCGGTTTGCTATGAGCGTCTGAGCGAGCTTGAACAGGCTATCGTCTGGGCCGAGAGAGTTCTGGCCCGCGAGCCGCTTCATGCGGCGTGTTTGCGCGTATGGGCGAAAGCGAGCAGGCGTCTTGCCAAGCGCGATAAAACCGTTCTGGAGAAACTGCGGGCGCGGCTTGAGGCGATTGATGCCGAAGCCATGTCGTTCAATGATGCCCGTCTTGTCTATTCCGAGCTGGCGCAGATTTGCGATGAACTGGGCGATTTTGATGTGGCCTTTGCTTGTTTTCAGAAGCAGAATGAAAAGACCTCGGTGGATGCTGACTGCATCGGTCTCGACCGGACGTTATTTCTCGCCGAGGTCGATCATTATCTCGACGTCTTCAATGCAGACGTTTTGCAAAAGATCGCGCGGGCGCGGCTTGCGGCAAAGCAAGCGATGGCCACGGGTCCGAAATTACATGCGCCGGTTTTTATTGTCGGTTTTCCGCGCTCCGGTACGACGCTGCTAGATCAGATTCTCGACGCCAATCCGGACGTGCAGGTGATTGAAGAACAGCCGCTGACGCGCCGTATGGTTGATCAGGCCGCTGAGCTTCCCGGTGGTATTGCCAAGGGACTGGTGGCGCTTACAACCGCGCAGCGCAGGCGATTGCAAGATGTGTATGAAAAGGAAATGGCCCGGCACGGTGCGGATTTTTCCAAACCCGTTATCATCGACAAAATGCCGTTGAGCCTAGTACAAGTGCCGGTGATAGCGGCTGTCTTTCCGGATGCAAAAATCATTTTATCTTTGCGCCATCCGGCAGATAGTTGTCTTTCCTGTTATATGCAGGATTTTGAGATGAACGGGGCGATGCTCAATTTCACAAGCATGGCCTCGACGGTCTCGCTCTATGACAAGGTGATGACGCTCTGGCAGCGCTATGAAACTTATCTGGGACTTGATGTTGTGGAAGTGCGTTACGAGCATCTGATCAGCGATCTGCGCGGAGAGGTTCAGCCTGTTCTGGATTTTCTCGGACTCGAATGGAACGATGCGCAGGCTGATCCTGCCGCCCATGCGCGCGCGCGCGGCACGATCCGCACTCCTTCTTATGCCCAAGTGACGCAACCTATTTATTCGAGTGCCGCCGATCGCTGGCGGCGCTATCAAAAGCATTTGTCCGGCGATCTGCCTGTTCTTGAAAAACATATACGCCACTTCGGATACGACCTCTGAACGGACACTTGATGATCCCCAAATCCATACTGATTGTTGATGATGACGTCGCCCTTTTCCAATCCCTGAGTGAGCAGCTCGAACTTGGCGGCGAATTTGTCTGCACCGGCAGGCAGGATACGGCGACGGCCTATATCGAGTTGCAACAAAACCGGTTCGATCTTGTGATCCTCGATGTCGGCCTGCCCGATATGGACGGGAGGGTTTTTTGCGCCAGGCTGCGCGACGAGGATTTCAAAATGCCGATCATCATGCTCACGGGCGTCACGAGCGATGATGATACGATTGTCGGCCTCGAAGCGGGCGCCAATGACTATGTTGCCAAGCCTTTTCGTTTTGCCGTATTGCTCGCCCGTATCCGCACCCAGCTCAGGGCGCACGAGCAGAGTGAAGATGCGGTCTTCACAATCGGTCCTTACACGTTCCGGCCGACGGTCAAGCAGCTTGTCGATAAAGACGCGCACAAGGTGCGGCTTACGGAAAAGGAATCCAATATTCTCAAATATCTGTTGCGGGCAGGTCAGAGCGTTGTCGGGCGCGAAGAACTGCTCGCCGAGGTCTGGGGCTATAATTCGGGTGTCACCACACATACGCTGGAGACACATATTTATCGGTTGCGGCAAAAGATCGAAAGCGATCCGTCGCGGGCGACTATTCTGGTGACGGATGCAGGCGGCTACAGGCTCGTGCCGTAAGGGGCGGGGGCGTCAAGCGGCGTCAGGACTATCGCGATGTGGTGCAGGCCAGACCTAAACGTCGGCTTCCATATGAGCTGTGAGTTTGTAGATGTCGGTAAATTCGGGCGGCATACGTGTCGTCTTGCCGCTCTCGATATTGATGCAGACAAACTCGGACATACCACGCAAAAGCGTAATGCCCGTTGCGGCTTTGATGAACTGGAAGCGGCGGCGCATACGGATGCGTCTGTCATTGCCGGTGATCCATGTGGCACAAAGAATTCTGTCGCCTTCGTGGGAAGCGGCAAGATAATCCATCTCGTGACGACGCACAACCATGCCGCGATTGAGTTTTTTATAGGTCGCAAAATCGAGGCCGAGAAATTTTGAATGTTCCCAGGCGGTGCGCGCCATGAAGCTCAGGTAGACGACATTGTTCGTATGCTGAAAATCGTCGATATGACCCCCTTCGACCGTGACTTCATGGATGAAGGGGTCGGGGTGGTCCCAGTTGTGATCAGACATAGTTTTGGACCCGGATGTTTGGTCAAGGCTCAGGAATAGCAGGGCAGGGCGGTGTTTGCTATGGTAGGGCCCATGAGTCTGGACAGAATATGAGTTTGAAATCCATCATAGGACTTTTGCGCTGTCACGATCTCTTTGCGGGTCTTGCCGAGGCGCGGCTTGAGGTCATTGCGTTCACGGCAGAGCGTCAGATATTCGAGGCGGGCGAGCTGATCTTCGAGGCGGGCGAGGAGGGGCATGAAGCGCTGCTGATCCTTGCCGGTGACGCCGAAATGGACGGGCAGGCGATCGGCGCGGGCGATCTCATCGGTGAGGCGGCGCTGCTGACGCAGGGGCCGGACGGGCCGCTTCGGCGGGCCTCGTTCAGGGCGCGGACAAGGGTTGAGGCTTTGGCGGTGAGCCGCTATCTCTTTCAGCGTCTGATGGAGGAATTTCCCGAAATGGCGGGGACGGTGGCCGCGGCACTGACGCGGCGGCTCGCGCAGACGACACAGGAAATGAATTTTCTTGTACGGGATATGGGCGCATTGCAGACCAAACGGGAAAACGGAAAAAACTGATGAGTGAGAGCGACACGGGCAAGACGGATATTCCTGAAGGAAACTGGCCACCGAATATACTGGCTGTTTTCAAGCGCATGGCACCGGCGAGCCGGTATATGGGTCTTGAGATTATTGCGGCTGATGCCGAAGCGCGCACTGTCGAGGTTGTGTTCAATGCCGGACCCGATATGTGCAATATGTGGGGCGGCATTCAGGGCGGTATGGTCGCTGCCATGCTTGACGATGTGATGTCGCTTGCGGTCGGGCTCGACCTTGAATGGGGACAGATCAGTCCAACGCTGGAACTTAAAGTTTCGATGTTGGCGCCATCACGCCCTGGCCGCATCACGGGTCGTGGTCGTGTGATCAAGCGCGGCAAGTCGGTCGGTTTCATCGAGGGTGAGTTGCTTGATGCCGACGGTACGCTGCTGGCGACGGGGAGTTCGACGGCGACTTTCGTGACGCTGAAGCGCAAAGAGAAGCCTGCGGCAGAGTGATTATCTAAGCGTAGGCATTGGCTTCGAAATAGTTGCGCGCTTTGGCTGTGAGGTGCGTTTCGAACAATGCAAAATGATGGCGGATGCCGGCGTTCAGTGTCATGCGGTCAAGTTTGACGACGCGCCGCGTCTCGCGCAGGAAACTCGGCCAGTAGCGGATCACCATCCAGACATTGTCGGCAAGCGGGGCGATTTCATCTTCGGGGATCGAGAGATGTTTCGCCTCGATCATGTGACGGTACATTTTCTGCAAAATCGCTGTCGTATGCTCGTAGACGCGGGCGACCTTGTTTTCGACTTCCGGATCGGTGCGGCCGAACTCGGACTGATCGCGATAGAGAAACTGATATTCCCAGACCTCTTCAAACATCAGCCGGTTGAAATGGGCATAGGCGTCGAGCACGGTTTCGGGCGTTGATCTGATTGCAAGCCGCGCGTCGATCCGGCGGATGAGTGCGTTCTGATGTGTTTTGACGAGGTCTTTCTTGGTGCGGAAATGGTACCAGAGATTGCCCTCCGAGATGTTGACCTCCTCGGAAATACGGGCGGTTGTCACCGTGTCATAGCCGTTCTCATTGAAGAGGCGCAGGCTTGCGACAAGGATACGGTCTTTCGTCTTTGAGGCCATCGCGTCTGTCTCTGAGCCGATAGCAGAAAAGGGGAGCGGGCGCTCGACGCGCTTGATCCCGTTTTCTGGTTGGCCCGTTTGCCGGTTTTTGATGATTTCGCCGAGCCGACTTTGGCCTCTTGCAGGTCTAGGGTCAATACCCTAGATTATGCGGACTGCTGCTACTTAGAAGTGCGGACGATCCCCCTCGAACCGGACCGGCAAGCAGACATGAGGTGACTTTGACGGAGCGGGCTTTGACCTTCTGTTCTCCCGTCTTTCGGTCTTTAAGCCTTTGAGCCATCCCCCTGGCTCATTTACCCCCTTGAGGCTTAAAGGGCGAAGGACACGATCACGGGGACGTGGTCGGAGGCCCGCTCCCATCCTCTCGCTTCGCGTAACACAACCATATCCTTGGCCGCATCTTTCAAGGCCGGTGTCGCCCAGACATGGTCGAGACGGCGGCCTTTGTCAGCGGCGTCCCAGTCTTTGGCGCGGTAGGACCACCAAGAATAAAGTTTCTCGGATGGATTCACGAATTGACGCATGATATCGACCCAGTCATGGGAGGCGATGATTTTTTCCATCAGGTCCACTTCGACGGGTGTGTGGCTGACGACTTTCAAAAGCTGTTTGTGGGACCAGACATCGTGCTCAAGCGGCGCGACGTTGAGGTCGCCGACAAGGACCATGCGGGCCTCCGATTTTTTCATATGGCTTTTGTACCAGTCGGCCATTTCGCGCATGAAGGCGAGCTTATGGGCGAATTTCTCGTTGATCTCAGGGTCGGGTTCGTCGCCGCCTGCGGGCACGTAGAAATTATGGACTGTAAGACCACCCGGTATGTCGAGATCCACTGAAATATGACGTGCATCGCCTTTCTCGCAAAAGCCGCGCTTATCGACTTTGGTGAAGGGGATGCGGCTCACAATGGCAACGCCGTGATAGCCTTTCTGGCCGTTGATCGCGATATGGGTGTAGCCCGCCTTGTGAAAGTCTTTCAGCGGAAATGCATCATCGACGCATTTGATTTCCTGCAGGCAGAGCACATCGGGTTTGTGATCGGCGAGAAGTTTCTTGGCAAGTTCAATCCGTAGACGGACGGAGTTGATATTCCAGGTGGCGATTTTGACGATGCGTTTGGGCATTTCTTGTGGTGTTCCGCGAAGCGTAAAGAAAAATCAAAAGAGATTGAGGCTCAATCCTGCCAGACCGATGGGCCAGCGGCCATGTGTGAAAAGCGCGAATTTCTTGTGGAAGGGATGGCTTGCGTCCTCTTCGGCGATGAGGGCGAGGACCGCATTATGGGCTGATTGAATGGCGGCACCGGCGGCGGAATTCAAAAGCTCTTCGTCGTCGATGTCGGCAAAGGCCGCTGCTTGACGGATCGCCGCACCGATGCGCTCGCCGAGCACGGCGGAGACATGGGTGAGCGCAATGGTGAGCCCGTGTTCGGAGAGGCGCTCAAGTGCCTCAAAGGCGAGACTTGCGCGCAATCCTTCCTCTGCTTCCCATTGGGCGGTGTCGAAGTCGAGGCCGGAGGCGGCGTCAAGCGCGTCTTCCCAATCATGGATGCGGGCGACCTCGGCATCGGGGAAACCAAGCCCGTCGAGATAGGCTTGCGCCAGCGCCTTCACGTTGCGGTCGAGGGGTTTGCCCAGATTGGCAAACCACGGCATGAGCGCTGCCTCCTCGGCAAAGGCGCGTACACCGCGCAAGAGCGGGATCTCTTCCTCAAGCGCATCGAGGTCATCGTCGCTCAGGACGATATGGTCTTGGTCGTCGTCTTCATCATGCATGGGGATGCTTATACGCGAGGCGGTGAATCTTTGGGGAGTTAAAAAAGCTAGCGCCCCGTCGGGGGGATGACGGGGCGCTGCCGCGCGACTGATGCGCTGGTATCGGGAGGGGACTTCCGACACCTCGGGAGGCGAGCACCAACGGAACGAGCGGGGGGCAGGTCGTCCGGTGGCTCAACACGCTCACCCCTCATAGACAAGAGATAGGCTTCCCGGGTTCAAGGTTCAATGGGGGCAGTAAGGTTCTGTTAAAGAACTATAAACTCCGCATTCTCCGTCGATTTTCCTTATGTTTCCGTGGCCTGCTGCGGGGTCCTACAGTGGATTAGACAACAGGCCTGTCATTAAGGACGTGAATTATTGTTCAATCCAAGGGTTGAACGCCAATTCATCTGATGCTGATCTCGTGGGATATGAGGTCGATGCACTTGTGGGCAAGGCTGAAAAGCTCGTCGATTTCGGCATGGGTGATGACGAGTGGCGGGCTCAGCACCATCGTGTCACCGATGGCGCGCATGACAAGGCCGTTGGCGAAACAATGGAGGCGGCAGCGATAGCCGACATTCATGTCTTCGGGGAAACGCTCGCGTGTTGTCTTGTTTTTGACGAGTTCGATTGCGCCGATGAGGCCGCGGCCGCGGGTTTCGCCGACAAGCGGGTGGGCGCCAAGTTCGGCGAGCTTTTTCTGGAAATAGTCGCCGGTGGCACCGCCCGCCTTTTCGACGAGTTTTTCCTTTTGGATCAGGTCGAGATTGGCAAGCGCGACGGCGGCGGCAACGGGATGACCTGAATAGGTGAAGCCGTGGGACCATTCCTCGTCGGAATTGAAAAGCACATCACCGATTTTCTGGCCAAGGCCGACGGCAGCAATCGGCTGATAGCCGGACGAGAGACCCTTGGCCATGTTGATCATGTCGGGCTCGATGCCGAACGTGTCGGAGCCGAACCATTGGCCGGTGCGCCCGAAGCCGCAGATCACTTCATCGACATGGAGCAGCACATCGTATTTTTTGCAGATGCGGTTGATCTCGGGCCAGTAGGTCGCCGGTGGAATGATGAGGCCGCCTGCGCCCTGAATGGGCTCGGCGACGAAGGCGGCGACATTTTCCGCACCGAGTTCGAGGATTTTGTCCTCAAGCGCGCGGGCGGATTTGAGGCCGAAATCATCGGGGCTCATATCGCCGCCGAGCCCATACCAGTCGGGGCAGACGATGTGCACAAAGCCCGGCAGCGGCAGATCGGCCTGCGGATGCATGGAGGTGAGGCCGGAGAGCGAGGCCGCCGCCATGGTGACGCCGTGATAGGCCTTGTCGCGGGCGATGATAACTTTCTTTTTGGGTTGCTTCCTGAGATTCCAATAGTAGCGGATGATTTTGACCGCGCTGTCATTGCCTTCGGAGCCTGAATTGGCAAAGAAGAAACGCTCGATACCTTTGGGCGTGACGTCGGCAAGCTTTGCGGAAAGCTCGGCCACGTAAGGGTGCGTGGTCTGGAAGAACGTGTTGTAGAAGGGCAGTTCCTTCAGCGCCTTGTAGCCTGCTTCGGCCAGCTCCTCGCGGCCATAGCCCACCTGCACGCACCACAGGCCCGCCATGCCGTCGAGCAGGCGGTTGCCTTCCGAGTCATAGATATAGACGCCCTTGGCCGAGGTGATGACGCGCGCGCCGGTCGCGGCGAGTTCTTTGTGCGTGGTGAAGGGATGCAAATGATGCGCGGCATCCATCTCCTGCCAGCGTTTAGTCTGGTTTGATTTGGCGATTGGTGCAGACATGAGAGTTCTCCGGTGATCCGTGAAATGAAAAGGCGGATGGGCTCGGAGGCTGGCCTAAGGATTGTAGCCGATACGGGCGCAGAGGATCAGAAGCTGTCGCTTCCGGCCTTGCGTCTTATGGTCAAACGTATCGGTCATAAGATGATGCTAACCGCTTATACCCTGCCTATGCAAATGGGCTCTAAACATTGAGCAGTAAATGCTCGCGCTCCCAAGCAGAGATGACCTGCTGATAGGCTTCGTGCTCGGTGTGTTTGACGTCGAGATAGACCGTCACGAAATCATGGCCCAGCACTTCTTTGAGGTCCGAGGACGTGCGCAGGTTGTCGAGCGCGTCGAGAAGATGGCGCGGCAGCGCGTAGCGTTTGCTTTCATACGCGTTGCCCTTCATCTCCTTGGTCGGGACGAGGCCGTTTTCCATGCCGATATAGCCGCAGGCCAGCGATGCGGCGATGGCTAGATAGGGGTTGCAGTCGGCACCGGGCACACGATTTTCAACGCGGCGCGCCGAGCGTTTGGCTTCGGGGATACGCAAGCCTACGGTGCGGTTTTCGTGGCCCCAATGCGTGTTGATGGGGGCGGCGAGGTCGCGGACGATGCGGCGGTAGGAATTGACGTTGGGCGCGATGAGTGCCATGGCGGCGGGGAGATGTTTTTGCAGGCCTGCGATATAGGAGAGGAAAAGTTTGCTGTCGCGGCCTTGTTTGGTTGCGAAAAGATTTTCGCCTCTGTCCACATCGACGAGTGATTGGTGGATATGCATGGCGCTGCCGGGTTCGCCTTCATAGGGTTTGGCCATGAAGGTTGCGTAGATGCCGTGTTTCATTGCGGCCTGACGCATGGTGCGTTTGAAGAGGAAGGCCTGATCGGCGATGTCGAGCGCGTCGCCGTGATCGAAATTGATCTCGACCTGAGCGGCACCGGCTTCATGGATCAGCGTGTCGATGTCCAGATCCTGCGCTTCGCAGAAGTCATACATGTCCTCAAAGATCGGATCGAACTCATTGACCGCGTCGATGCCGTAGCTTTGGCGCGCATTTTCCTGCCGACCATTGGTGCCGATTGGCGGCTCCAGCGGATAGTCGGGGTCGATGTTCTTGGCGGCGAGATAGAATTCGACTTCCGGCGCCACAACGGGTTGCCAACCACGCGCTTCGTAAAGGGCGAGCACTTTGCGCAGGACGTTGCGCGGTGCAATCGCAACGGGTGAGCCGTCGCGATTATTGGCATCGCATATGATCTGCGCGGTCGGCTCGCTGTACCAGGGAACGATGCGTACCGATGATGGATCGGGATCGAGCACGATGTCGGGTTCGATGTCGGAAAGCGCCGTGCTGTCGATGAAATCGCCCGTGACGGTCTGGCCGAAAATGGATTCAGGCAGACGCAGCGTGCGTTCCGCAAGGCTTGAAATGAACTTGCGTGTCGGCAGAATTTTGCCGCGCGCGATACCTGCCATGTCGGTGATCATCACTTCGACTTCGGTGATGCGGCGGTCTTTCAGCCATTTGATAAGATCGTCTTTGTTTTTGACTACAGTGCTGCCCGTCATGGGGCCCATCGCTTTTCTGTGTGCGCGGTGTCGCGCGTTGGAGGTTTGCGCGAGATGATCTAAGCGGGCGCTTTGGCGGTCTCGCGTACGGCATCGCCAAAGGCTTTGAGAATTTTCTGTGAAACGGGGTTGTCCCAGTATTTCCATTCCGGGTGCCATTGCACACCAGCGGCAAAGGCGGGGGCGTCTTTGATGCGGGCGGCCTCGACCGTGCCGTCGAGTGCGCGACCCTCGATCACGAGGCGGGTGGCAGGACGGGCGATGCCCTGACCGTGGAGCGAGTTCACGGCAATTTTATCCGTACCAAGAATTTTTTCAAACAGGCCGCCCTTGGTCAGCAACACATCATGGGCGGGGGCATATTGGAGGTCGAGGGGGGCGTTTTTGTCTTCGCGGTGATCAAGGCGCGGGGCGTAGCCCGACTCGGACGGGATCTCGTGGATATGCTGATAGAGGCTGCCGCCGAAAGCGACGTTCAATTCCTGAAAGCCGCGGCAGACGCAGAACAAAGGTACGGCGCGCTCGACGCAGGCGCGGATGAGATCAAGCGTCAGCGTGTCGCGCTGTTCGTCGAGCAGGGTGCCTTCGCGCGGGGCCGGTCCGTCATAGTGTCTGGGATGCACATTGGAGACGGAGCCGGTGAGGAATATGCCGTCGCAAAGCGCAAAAATATCGTCGATTTCGCGGGCAACATCCAGAGGGCCTGCTTCCGCGCTCAGGCGCGGAACGGGCAGAAGGACCGGTCGCCCACCGGCAGCACCGTCAACGGCGGCGATATATTTTTCACCGACCGCGTGAAAGGGATGGGGGCCCAGCATCTTGACATCGCAAGGGATGCCGATGATCGGGCGTCTTCGAAGGCCGGAGGATGTCGGATGCGGGTTCATGCCCTTGAGAGGTAACACGAGGCCCCCCCGTTTGGTCAAGCGGGGGGTAAGAGGTATCTACCGCTGTGTCAGCGCGTTTCTTTCATCATGGGGCGCTGTTCGGCCTTGATGACAAACAGGCCGTTATCGGCGCGGATGCCGTTCTGGATGCTGCGCAGGGCGACCGTTGTCTGAAGACCCTGGGCATCCGTCACAACCCATTGGCGCAGCTGCAGCGAGGGTTCGTCAAAAACCAGCGTGATGTCACCCGGCGCATTGCCGCTTTTATCGGCAAGTTTGACACGCAGCGAACCCGGCTGGCGCTCGACACCCAGAATCCGGACTTCCGTGCCGAGGTTCACATGGTCTTCGAGCAGGATGCCGAGGGGGGTGGCACCCAGAGGATAGCGCTGGGTGGCGGAATAGCCGTCTTTGACGGCGACCCATGTGCCGTCGGCGACAACGAGGATTTTTTCGGGCGGGGAATATTCAAAGCGCAAGCGGCCCGGGCGGCGCAGATAGAACCTGCCTTCGGCGAGCGAGCCGTCGGGGCCGACTTGCAGGAAGTTGCCCTGCATGTTGGCAAGGCCTGACAGATAGGTGCTGACGCGGTCGATGTCGGCGCGGTCGCTATCGCTCAGCGTGATCGCGGACTTGGCGTCGTCGGCACGGGCTGCGGAGGTGACACTGGCGCTCGCTATGACGATGGCGAGGATGGCAAGTGCAAGGGCTGCAAATGCCGCCAAGGTCATCTGGCGCAGGCGATGACGCTGTTCGAAACGGTGTCTGTGATCGAGGTCACTCATGGTCACAAGCATGGTCAGCCTTTGTGGCAAAATAGTGGGTTGGGCAGGGCGGCGCGGCGGTCTCTTGTTGTCAAAACTGCAATATCGGACGCCTCACATACCGCTCCGGCTCCGGACTTGTATCATAGCGGAATGATATTGCCGATTACGACCTGCAACGGATGTTTCAGTGGTCGCCGACCAGTACTTCGCGTTTGCCCTGATGGTTGGGAGGGCTGACGATGCCTTGTTCTTCCATCATCTCGATCAGGCGGGCGGCGCGGTTATAACCGATTTGCAGGCGGCGCTGGATATAGCTTGTGGAGGCGCGTTTGTCGCGGGCGACGATGGCAACCGCTTTGTCATAGAGATCGTCACCCGAGCCGCCGCCGCTTTCAAAGTCCGACATGCTGCCTTCTTCGTCGGGCTCGGCCGTGATGGCTTCGAGATATTCGGGCACGCCCTGACGCTTGAGAAATGTCACGACCTTCTCGACTTCCTCGTCCGACACGAAAGGCCCGTGGACACGGCGGATACGGCCACCGCCGGCCATGTAGAGCATGTCGCCCTGACCGAGCAACTGTTCGGCGCCCTGTTCGCCCAAAATCGTGCGGCTGTCGATTTTGGAGGTGACCTGAAAGGAAATACGCGTCGGGAAGTTGGCCTTGATTGTGCCGGTGATGACGTCGACGGAGGGGCGCTGTGTTGCCGTGATGATATGGATACCGGCGGCACGCGCCATCTGGGCGAGGCGCTGGACGGCGGCTTCGATCTCTTTGCCCGCGACCATCATCAGGTCGGCCATTTCATCGACGATGACGACGATGAAGGGCATGGGCGAGAGGTCCATTTCCTCTTCTTCGTAGATCGCCTTGCCGGTCTCGCGGTCAAAGCCCGTCTGGACCGTGCGGATCAGCACTTCGCCCTTGGCGTCGGCGTCGATCACACGGGTGTTGTAGCCGTCGATATTCCGTACACCGACTTTCGACATTTTGCGGTAGCGGTCTTCCATCTCCTTCACCACCCATTTGAGCGCCACGACGGCCTTTTTGGGTTCGGTGACGACGGGGGCGAGGAGATGCGGGATGCCGTCATAAACGGAAAGTTCCAGCATCTTGGGGTCGATCATAATCAGTTTGCACTGGTCGGGCGAGAGACGGTAGAGGATCGACAGGATCATCGTGTTGATGCCGACCGATTTGCCCGAGCCCGTGGTGCCTGCGATCAGGAGATGCGGCATCCGCGCCAGATCAGAGACGACGGGTTCGCCGCCGATATTCTTGCCAAGCGCCAGCGCGAGCTTTTGTGACGAGCTTTCATAGTCCGCCGTTTCGAGAAGCTCGCGCAGGAAAACCATCTCGCGGCGCGCATTGGGCAGTTCGATACCGATGACATTGCGGCCCGGCACGACGGCAACACGGGCCGAAACCGCGCTCATGGAGCGTGCAATGTCGTCGGCAAGCGCGATGACGCGGGATGATTTGATGCCGGGTGCGGGTTCGAGTTCGTAGAGCGTGACGACGGGGCCCGGCCTCACATTGATGATCTCGCCACGGATGCCGAAATCATCGAGTACGCTTTCAAGAAGCCGCGCGTTCTGTTCAAAGCTCTCGTCGGTGACTTTCTCAAGCGCCTGCTGTTTCGGTTTGGCGAGCAGGCTCAGGGGCGGCAGCTGATAGTCGGATGCGGGTTCCAGAGCGAGGCGCGGCTGGGCTTCTGCCTTGGCGCGTTTGGATGATTTTGTTTTGGGGCTGACACGCGAGACGCGGGGGCCGCGACCGGCGGGGCCTGCAGCATGGACATCGTCCTCGTCATCCTCGTCTTCGTAATTGTCGTCGCTGTCCTCGTCGGGGAGGTCGTCGTCATCGTCGCTCACGGGTCTGTTGATGCGACCCGTCGCCCGTTTGCCGAAATTGTCGTTCAGGCGTGCATCGGCGATTTCTTCGGCTGTCAACGAGCCGTATTCGCCACGGCGAAGGATGCGGTCGCGAAGATCAGTGAGGCGGTCGGAGACGGCCCAGAAGGCCACGCGCAGATTGCTGGGCTCGACGTCGGGACGGTTCGGGCGTTTCACTTTGCGCGGCGTGGCGCGCGGTTCGGGCACAGGCTCGTCGTCGATTCCGGCATCACGGCGACGACGGCGGAGCGGATAGCTCAATGTGTCGGCGGCGGGTGTCTCGTCGGGTTTGGTCCCGCGCCAGTTGCGCAGGCGGTCAAAGGCGGCGTTGATGTCGGTGAGGCTCAGATCGGCGGCAAAGAGTGCGAGGAAGCCTGCCAGCGGGGCGGTAATGAGGGCGGTGAGCGCGAAGGCCGGTCCGCGTCCGGTGACAGCAGCAAAGGCGCTCTGGCCGAAGCCTGCGAGAATATCGCCAAGGACACCGCCGAAGCCGACGCGGGGTGCCAGCGCCCAGAATTTGGCAATCGGGAAGGTGGCGAGAAGGGTTGCGGCAAAGAGAGTGGCAAGGAGCCAGGCCGCGACGCGGCGCACGATCCGGTTCACAGGCTCATGCACAAAAAGACGTGTGCCCCATGCGACGGGTGACAGGATGAGAACGAGGCTTGCGAGGCCGAGCGTCTGGAAAAGGATGTCGGCAATATAGGCGCCGGGCACACCGCCCCAGTTGCCGATCATCGTGCCACTGGTCGAATTGTTCCAGCTCGGGTCCGTGCGCGTCCAGCTCATCAGGGCGATGAGGGTGAAGAGGCCCAGTGCAATCAGTGCTATGCCGAACAACTCCTCGACGCGGCGGGCGACGAAGTCGCGCAACGACGCGGGCAGCCAGTCGAGCGGATTGGGCAGTCTCACCAATGACCTCCAGCGGGCCCGCGGCGGCGGTGATGATTTCATCGCTGCTTTGGACTTAGGGTTCTTTTTTGCCGACCTGCTCCGCGCGGGGCTGCCGATCACAGGATGTCCGCCATGCGTTGCAGGGCTTCCTCGGTTTTGGTTTCGCTCTCGACGAGCGCAACACGGATAAAGGCGGCGCCGGGATTTGAGCCTTTCGGCAAATCACCCGTCAGTCCGGAATCTTCGCGCGAGAGATAGGCTCCCGGCAAGACTTTCACACCGCCTTTGGCCCAGAGATCGTAAGCGGCTTTCTCGCCGTCGCCGACATCGAGCCAGAGGAAGAAGCCACCGGCGGGACGGTAGAAGCCCAGACGATTGCCGAAGATACGTTCGGCCATGTCGATCTTGCGGCGGTAAAGTGCGCGGTTTTCAGCGGCATGTTCGTCTTCGCTCCATGCGGCGGCCGATGCTGCCATCAGAGGCAGCGGCACTTGCGGCGCGGCTATGTTGCGGAAGGCGCGAAAGCGCATCATGAATTTTTTGTCCCCCGCGCAGAAGCCGGAGCGCAAGCCAGGCAGACTTGAGCGTTTGGAGAGCGAGTGGAAGACGATGAGGTTGTCGAGCGTGCCGTCCAAATCAATCGCCGCCTGCAATGCGCCTGCGGGTTTCTCACGGTCGTAAATGTCGGCGTAGCACTCATCAACCGCCAGGATAATGTTGCGCGCGCGCGCAAGGCGAAGAAGATTTTTGAGGTAATCGAGGCTCGCGACGGAACCTTGGGGATTTGCCGGTGAGCAGACATAGATCATCGAGGTGCGGGCGAGGAGTTCGTCCGGCAATTTTTCAAACTCGGGCATGAAGCCGTTGTCGCGTGTGGCGGCCACATAGATAGGCTCGGCACCGGCGGCAAGCGCCGCAGCCGCATAGCACTGGTAAAACGGGTTGGGCATCAGTACGGCGGGGCGCTGACCGGCTTTGGTCACGGGGGTTGCGACAAGACAGGCGTTGAAGAGCGCCTCGCGGGTGCCGTTGACGGGGAGGATTTGCGTTTCGGGATCGAGCGGCTTGTCCTTGCCGATGACGTCTTCCAGATCATAGCGGCGCGCGATCCAGCCTGCGACGGCGTTACGGAAATCCGGTGTCCCGATAATCGGGGGATATTTGCCGAAATCCTTGGCGTTCTCGATGATCGCTTCCGTGATGAAATCGGGAAAGGGATGTTGCGGCTCGCCCAGGGACATGACAAGCGGCGGCTTTCCCGGCGCGACACCCTCGATCAGGGCATTGAGGCGCGGAAAGGGGCTGTCGGGCAGTGTGTCGAGACGGAACTCTGTGGGGGCCAAGCGTGGCAATCCTGTGCGATACCCGCTCGCAAACGAAGCAGGCATGGTTAAGCTGGCGCGATAGTACCGACGCGACCGCATCGGGTCCAGTCGCGACAAGAGTCCGTACCGGTGGAAAAACCTGTGGAGTCTCCGCGCCTTATCCACAAAATCGGAAGTAATCCGTTAATCTGTGGTTAACCATGCCTGACTTGGGGGCGTTAACGTGCAGGGATGTCGGATTCGGGGTTTGCACCGATCTTGTGGATCGAGATGTCCGCGCCACGGCGTTCTTCGTCGGGCGAGAGGCGGATGCCTATGGTTTTGGCAAGGGCCCCGTAGATCGCGAGTCCGGCGAGGAGGGCGAAGGAGGCACCGCCCAGCGAGCCGATGATCTGGCTCATAAAGCTAACGCCGCCAATGCCGCCGAGGCTTGCGGCTCCGAAGATCCCGCAGGCAATGCCGCCCCAGAGCCCGCACAGGCCGTGAAGCGCCCAGACACCGAGAACATCGTCGATTTTGGCTTTGGTCTGGCTCCATTCGAACATGATGACAAAAAGCGCACCGGCTACACCGCCGGTGACAAGGGCGCCCAGCGGGTGCATGAGATCGGACCCGGCGCAGATCGCGACAAGGCCTGCCAAAGCGCCGTTATGGGTGAAGCCCGGATCGTTGCGACCGACAAGGAGTGACGCCAGGATGCCGCCGACCATGGCCATCAGCGAGTTCATGGCGACGAGGCCGGAAATGTTGCTCAGGGTCTGGGCGGACATGACGTTGAAGCCGAACCAGCCGATGCAGAGAAGCCAGCTGCCGAGCGCCAGCCACGGGATCGAGGAGGGCGGAAAGGCCATGAGGCGGCCGTCCTTGGAATAACGGCCCGTGCGGCGGCCGAGCATGATGACAGCCCCGAGCGCAAGCCAGCCGCCGATCGCATGGACGACGACGGAACCAGCGAAATCATGGAAAGGCGCACCGAAAGTGGCGGCGAGCCAGCTCTGAAATCCGAAATTGCCGTTCCAGACAATGCCTTCGAAGAAGGGATAGGCGAGGCCGACGATGATCGCGGTGGCAAAGGCCTGCGGCCAGAAGCGGGCGCGCTCGGCTATGCCGCCCGAGATGATGGCGGGTATGGCGGCTGCAAAAGTCAGCAGGAAGAAGAATTTGACGAGGTCGCGGCCTTGCGGGGCGAATTGCCCACCCTCGTTGCCGTTGAGGATCGCGGCATTGACGAAGAAATGGACGCCATAGGCGATGCCGTAGCCGATAAAGAAATAGGCGACGGTGGAGACGGCGAAATCGACTAGAATTTTGACAAGGGCATTGACCTGATTTTTGTGCCGCACGGTGCCGACCTCAAGAAAGGCAAAGCCCGAATGCATGGCGAAAACGAGGATGCCTCCCATGAGTATAAAAAAAACGTCGGCGCCGTTGGCGGCGCCGGCAATGGCCGTGCTCATATGCTGCTTGTCCCCTGTGGAGCGGCGATGTTTTGCGACATTTGCCTTTTTGTGAGGCTCTTAGCGTCGCGGCCACCGCCGTTTTGATTTGCAAATGCCCAATCAAGCGTCATGCCAACATGATGCTTTAATTTTGAGCAAATGAAAATGGCTGTATTCAGCCATTTTTGTCCATAGGATTGGAAGAGAAGGATTGCGGGGTGACGGTCTCGCCTGATTTACGGACACGTTTTTTAGGCAAACGACGTAAAATAAGGCAGTCAAAACCGGCGAGAGCGCCGAACCTTGCGGGGTAATAGCAAGGTCCGGCGTGCACAGGCGGAGGACCGATCACATAGGGTAAGCAACTTACGGGTATCACCGTTGCGCGGGGCGGAAGCCTAAAGGCGGCCGCCACCGTGCAGGGTTATTTCAGATCGCGTCGTCGTTGGTCTCGCCGGTGCGGATGCGCAGCGCCTGTTCGACGGGAACAACGAAGACTTTGCCGTCGCCGATATTGCCGGTCTTGGCAGCGCCGGAGATGGCGGCGATGGTCTTGTCCACGAGGCCGGCGGCGACGACGACTTCGATTTTGATTTTGGGCAGGAAGTTCACGGCATATTCGGCGCCGCGATAGATTTCCGTCTGGCCCTTCTGACGGCCGTAGCCTTTGACTTCGGAGACAGTCAGACCTTCGATGCCGAGGGCGGTCAGTGCTTCACGGACATCATCGAGTTTGAATGGCTTTACGATTGCCATAACAAGTTTCATTTTCATTTCCTCATTTGCTTGGCCCCGATGGCCTCTGCCGCTTGGGGCGCTATGGATCAGATGCCGGTGCCGGAAGGCCTTTTATTCGGGTCCTTCCGCCGCCGGGTCTGACTGGTGTTAATCAAGAACCGTGCCGCAGGACAAAAAATCTGTAATTCATTGTTTTCGTTAGACTATTCAAGTCGTACCGAAGAATAGACCAGGCATTGCCCATGGTTACTTCAAGTGAATCTGTGAATAATCGGGCATTTGCCCAGTTGTTGTGCATGACGCAACGCACAAAAAAAGGGCGCTCAATACGATTTGCATTGAGCGCCCTTATTGTTGTTATACGGAGCGGTTACTGGACCGTTTCGCCGTGCAGGTTGATGTCGAGGCCTTCGACTTCTTCCTGCGGGGAGACGCGCAGACCGAAGAAAATCTTGGTGACCATCAGGAGCACGAAGGTGCCAACGCCGGAGTAGACGAGCGTGTAGGCGATGCCTTTGGCCTGTATGGCAACCTGACCCCAGTTGCCATCAATGCCGCCGACAGGAACGTCGCCGCCTTTGACGGCCATTGTCGCAAAGACGCCTGTGAGAAGAGCGCCGACGATGCCGCCGATGCAATGCACACCGAAGACGTCGAGCGCATCGTCATAGCCGATGGCGCGCTTCACGCTTGTCGACGCGATGAAGCAGACGATGCCGGCTGCGAGACCGATCCAGAGCGAGCCCATCGGATCCACAAAGCCCGAGGCCGGTGTGATCGCAACGAGACCGGCAACAGCACCGGAGCACATGCCGAGAAGGGTCGGCTTCTTGTGGACGATCCATTCGGCAAACATCCAGCCGAGAACGGCTGTACCGGTGGCGATCTGCGTGACGACCATGGCCATGGCGGCGCGACCGTCAGCGGCAAGCTCCGAACCGGCGTTGAAGCCGAACCAGCCCACCCACAGAAGGGCGGCGCCGATCATGGTCAGCACGACATTGTGCGGGGCCATGTTTTCCGTGCCGTAGCCCTTGCGGGGCCCGAGCACGAGGCAGGCGACGAGACCGGCAATGCCGGCATTGATGTGAACGACCGTGCCGCCGGCGAAATCGAGAACGCCATCTGTCGACAGGAAGCCGCCGCCCCAGACCCAATGGCAGATCGGCGCGTAAATGAAGACGAGCCAAAGTGACATGAAGACGAGAAGCGACGAGAACTTCATACGATCAGCAAAAGCACCCGTGATGAGCGCCGGTGTGATGATCGCGAAGGTCATCTGGAAAACCATGAAAAGGCTTTCCGGAATGGTGTAGGAAATGGAGCTGACGCTCAGACCCTTCAGGAACAGGCGGTCAAAGCCACCGACATAGGCATTGACGGCTTCGCTCGGATTGGCCGTGAAGGCGAGTGTGTAGCCGATGACCATCCAGAGGACCGTCATAACGCCGACGATGGCGAAGTTCTGGGCGCTGATGGCCACGACGTTCTTTTTGCGGACCATGCCGCCGTAGAAAAGAGCAAGACCGGGGATCGTCATCAACAGCACGAGGGCTGTTGATGTCAGCATCCAGGCGGTATCGCCACTGTTGATGGTGGGCACGGCATCCTCTGCCAAAGCCCCGCCCATTGTTGTGAGCAGTCCGAGCGTTGCCGCCGTCGCCCCCAACGAGAGCTTTGTCCAAGCCCCCGTTCCGTTTCTATTCTCGTTCATCCGTCTCTCCATTGACTGCCGGGTCATTGCCCCCCGGCTTCGAAGCGATAGCGCCTGATCCCATGCGCTTTACAAAGGCGCATGAGGGCACTTGGGAATATTCGTTCTCAAGAACCGTGCCGGAATGCTCCCAACTGGGTAGAAGTTTGATTCTGTTAAGGCTTTCAGGATACCGGAGGAACAAGCCAGTGAACAGGAGGATTAAAACAGCATAAAAATTGAGCATTATATTATTGGTGCCTATTTTTTAGGCTTTTTCCTAGGGCGGGTGCGGATAGACGCGTTTCCGTGACTTTTAAGGCGAACGCGCTTCCGTTATGGTTCGGCTGAATTAAGAGGCCCATAAGAGCCTCTTGAGGGGCAGCGGGTCTTTAATCAAAGACCTTTGGCGGAACGAGAGGGAACAGAACGACATGGCTAATTCAGCAGACAGCATCTGGCCACGCGCGGTCAGTCTGGCGGCTTGCGCCGCGCTTGTGATCGGGGTGGGGGTTGCCGCGATCAAATCAAACAGTGAGCGCGCGCCGACTTCGATTGCCGTCGGGGAGCCCAATCCGGCTACTCCGTCTACGGATGGTTCGCGCGGACCTGCCGATGTCGACGGGGCGCGCATTGAAAATGCGGACAGCGAACCGGGCAACTGGCTGGCACATGGCCGCACTTACGGTGAACAGCGTTATTCACCACTTGATCAGATTACGGACAATAACGTCAGTCAGCTCGGTCTTGCCTGGTCGCTTAATACCGACACGCATCGCGGCAATGAAGCCTCGCCCATCGTTGTCGATGGCGTCATGTATGTGACGCTCAACTGGGGCATCACGATTGCGGTTGATGCGCGCACAGGTCATGAGATCTGGCGCTTTGATCCGGAAGTGCCCGGTGAGTGGGGCCGCTATGGCTGCTGCGACGTTGTCAACCGCGGCGCGGCAGTTTGGAAGGGCCGCGTTTATGTCGCGAGTTTCGACGGCAATCTTTTTGCGCTTGATGCCAAAGACGGGTCTGTCGTCTGGAAAGTCAAAACCATTCCCGGTTCGCCTTACACATCGACGGGCGCACCGCGTATCGTCAACGGCAAGGTCATTATCGGCAATGGCGGCGCGGAATACGGCGTGCGCGGTTATGTGACCGCTTATGATGCTGAAACCGGCAAGCAGGAATGGCGCTTTTATACAGTTCCCGGCGATCCGTCATTGCCTGTTGAAAATCCCGAACTCACCAAAGCCATTCCGACATGGAAGGGCGGCGAGTGGTGGAAGCTCGGTGGCGGCGGCACGGCCTGGGACTCGATGGTCTATGACGTGAAGTCCAATACGATTTTCATCGGCACGGGCAACGGCTCGCCCTGGACGCGCGAAATCCGCTCGCCCGGCGGCGGCGATAATCTTTATCTCTCCTCCATCATCGCGCTTGATCCCGATACCGGAAAAATGAAGTGGTACTATCAGGAAACACCGGGCGATAACTGGGACTACACATCCACTCAGCCCTTGATGATTGCCGATCTGAAACTTGACGGCAAAGAACGCCACGTTCTGATGCACGCGCCGAAGAACGGTTTTTTCTATGTGCTGGATGCGGACACGGGCGAGCTTCTGTCGGCCAAGAATTATGCGGTTGTCACCTGGGCCAAGGGCATTGATCTGAAAACGGGTCGTCCCATCGAAGACCCTTCGCTTGCCTATGACAAAAAGACAGCTCTGGTGATGCCGTCGGCCAATGGTGCACATAACTGGCATCCGATGGCGTTCAATCCGAATACGGGTCTTGTCTATATTCCCGGACAGGACCTCGCGTTCCCCTATTCACTCGATAAAGAGTGGAAGGAAAAGCATCATTACACGCCGGAAGCGAACTGGTGGAACCTCGGCATCTCTTATGAAGACCTTGTTGAAGTGGCCAACAGTTTCGGTGAGTTGCCACCCTCTGAAGGGTTCCTCAAAGCCTGGGATCCCGTCGAAGGCAAAGTCAAATGGCAGGTTGCCTATCCCGCTCCGCTCAATGGCGGCGTGCTGACGACGGCGGGCAATCTCGTTTTCCAAGGCACGGCTGACGGGCATATTTTTGCCTACAAGGCGGATACGGGCGAGAAAGTCTGGAGCCAGGATATTCAGACGGGCATCGTGGCCCCGCCGGTGACCTACACGGTTGATGGTGTGCAATATGTGGCGGTGCTGGCTGGCTGGGGTGGCGTCAACATCACCTCAGGCGATGCGCGCACGTCGGCGGCCGCGAAATACGGCAATGACGGCAAGCTGCTCGTCTATAAAATCGGTGGCACGGCCCAGCTTGAAAAGCTCGCGCTGCGCGACCAGTCGATCCCTGAATGGCCGGCCCTCACGGCGGATGCGGCAACTGTGCATAAGGGCGAAGTGTCCTTCGCGCGCCATTGTGCGTTCTGTCACGGTTCGGGCGCGGTCAGCCCCGGCGTGATTCCTGATCTGCGCCGGATGGATGAAAATATCCGTCAGCATTTTCAGGACATCGTGCGCGGCGGGATGCTGAAAGATAACGGGATGGCGAGCTTTGGTGATCTTATTTCCGAAGACGATGCTGAAGCGATTAAATCCTATATCCAGAAACGCGCGATTGAAGATCGTGCGAAGCAGACGCCGGTGCGTTAAGTCTCATCTCAACTTACGTCATATCAAAAGGCGGGCCTTCGGGTCCGCCTTTTTACTTAGAGCTTGATGACATTAGATTGACGCATAGCCGGAGTTTTTGAGGTAATTTGC
>JAZJXO010000034.1:0-3259 GCA_040390855.1 Pseudomonadota bacterium | reverse complement strand
AATACTCCTTAAGCTACAACCTCAAATCTGCGCCATAGGCCCTGACGGCGAACATTTGACCACCTGCTCGGCAGGCCTCTTGGAGCTCGGGTGTTTGCTGTTCATATCCAGTCCTCCGTCACTGCGACGAGAACTAAATACTCCTTAAGCTACAACCTCAAATCTGCGCCATAGGCCCTGACGGCGAACAGCGGCCGAGCGTGCGGAAGTAATAGACTTCATCGGAAAGGTCCGCTGGGGTCGCAACGAGCGCAGCATTAAGACGCGCGATGAAATCGTTGATTTCGGCATGGAAACAACCATCAATTACCTTGTAGCCGATGAGTTCGAGAATGCCTTCGGCGTTGCCGCTTGAGATGTTCATATCGCAGATGGGCATGTAGCCGGGGTTTGCGACGAGTTTGGCGTCCGGGTCGGGGTTGTAGACGTATTCGGTCTTTTCGTTGATCGAGAAGACCGACGCAAAGTCCCCGTTGGCACAATTGGGGCCGGATGTTTCATTGAGGACTGCGATCTTTACGAGCACGCTATCGTCGATCTTGCAAGCGTCAAAGGTCATCGACATTTTCTTCATCCCATTTGGTTGTGCGAGTGTCGCAAGACCTCGCTCGCACAACCTTTCGCCCTTGTCTTCAGGATGAATGGGGCTCGATCTTGAGATCAAAGACGCCGATGGAGTTCAGTGCTGGCAAGGCAGGAATTCGAAATCATCGAAGTCGCACTTATCAATCGCGCGGTAGGTGCCATGGCCCGGCACGACAAAAGCGATATAGCCATAACGGCCTGTGGACCAAAACAAGATCACGCCTTCCGGGCTCTTTACGCCGTATCTGGCGCACATTCCAATCATCAGCCTCCAGCGCGGCGCGTTACCGAACCTGATCGTTGAGATGAGGGAGAAATACTCAGGGCTATCCATATCAATCGCAACCAGCGGGATCTGCGGCTCTATCGGCTCAGTCCCCCAGAAAACGATATCACCAAACGCTTCTTTGGCGAGAAACCGTGCGGCATCGTCATTGCTCATGGTTTTGAGCTGCTCGATAAGGACCTGAAGCGCCATGATTTTCTTCCCTTAAAACAATTTGGCCAGAGGCCGCTCTCCTGTTGGAGAGGGCTCTGGCTATCTCGCCTTCGCTGCTCTCTGTTGTTTTGAAGGGACTGGTGCGGCCAAAATTAATGTTGAATAGTGGCATGGGAAGAAAAGGGGCAATACTGATGTTTGACCAGGTCACTTTGATTGTCCGCCGTCAGCGCCTATGGCACAGATTTGAGGTTGTAGCTTAAGGAGTATTTAGTTCTCGTCGCAGCAGGGTGAGACGTAGCCGGGCGTAACTGCTTTCTGACTGCCGAATGCGATTGCGCCCGGCTCGGCTATGGCGTGCAGTTCAGGAATCGCAGCGGCTTCGTCGCGTTCGGTTTGATTCCTGCCAACGGAGGCGGCAAACCGGCTTTTTTTCGCAGCCGGAGCCGCCGAAAGGCCAAGTTCTTCCCGCGCTACGAGCAAAGCGCTTTTCATGGGAATGGTTCTTGAAAAATCGTTTTTCATGGATTATAATGATTTTTCATGGTTCTTGGCTCAAGCGAACCCATTTTCATGGTTCGGAACGGGTTTTCATGGCAGAGGTGGCACAAAACGGTTTTTCAAGCTCGGTAACGGTTTTTCACGAAAGACCGCTGCCCGAAAGGGCGACGCCTGCCGGGTATGCAGCATTGATTGGCCGTTACGCTCTGGCCGTGCCGTTGCCGCATACCCTCATGGCCACCGGCGAGCATCACCGCATGGTCGTGCGCGACGGCTGGCGAATAATGACGCCGCGGCATGCCCCGTCGCCCAGTCTCGAAAGCCACCTGACCTTCGCCCTCAAATACGAAGGCCTCGATCTCGCCGTCCTCAACCGCCTCTTTCGCGCCGTCGGCGCGGAGGCGATCACCACGCTGGTGCGTGCCACGCCGACCGGCAGTTACGCGCGGCGCATCTGGTTCCTCTATGAATGGCTGACCGATACGCGCCTCGATCTGCCCGACCTTGCGATGGGGACCTATGTGCCGGTGCTTGATCCCGATCAACAGTTCGAAGTCTACGGGATGAATTCTGTACGGCACCGTGTGCGTAACAACCTGCCTGGTACGAATCTGTTCTGCCCATTGGTGTTCTGTACGCCGACCCTGAAAGACTTCGTCCGTATGGATCTGGCGCAGCGCGCGCAGGCTGTCGTCGATGACGTGCCGCGCGATCTGCTGTCGCGCACCGCCGCCTTTCTTCTGCTGAAAGACTCCAAGTCCAGCTATGCCATCGAGGGAGAAAGCGCCCCACAGGACCGCATTCAGCGCTGGGGCCGCGCCATCGGCGAAGCCGGCCGGAGGCCGATCGATCTGGATGAGTTGTTGCGCTTGCAGCAGATCGTTATCGGCGACGCGCGCTTCGTGAAGATGGGCCTGCGGCGGGAGGGCGGCTTCGTCGGTGAGCACGACCGGGAATCGCGCGCGCCGCTGCCTGACCATATCAGTGCGCGCCATGAAGATTTGCCGTCGCTGGTCGAAGGCATGGCCGCGTTCGACCGCGGCGCGGCGCAGAAACTGGACGCCGTGGTGGCTTCCGCTGTGCTCGCCTTCGGCTTCGTATACGTCCATCCCTTCGCTGACGGCAACGGGCGTATCCATCGTTACCTGATGCATCACGTGCTGGCGCAGCGCGGATACAACCCGGCGGGTGTCGTGTTTCCGGTTTCGGCGGCGATCCTGGAACGCATCGATGAATATCGTCGCGTGCTGGAAACTTATTCGCGGCGTCTTCTGCCGCTCATCCAGTGGGAGCCGACAGACGATCGCAATGTGCGCGTCCGGAACGACACGGCCGATTATTATCGGTTCTTCGATGCCACCCCGCACGCGGAATTCCTCTATGCCTGCGTGCAGCAGACGATTGATGAGGACTTGCCGCGCGAGACGGATTTCTTGCGGAATTACGACCGCTTTCGCGAGCAGGTCCAGAATATCGTCGACATGCCCGACACTATGGTCGACCTGCTGTTCCGTTTCCTGCAGCAGAATGACGGAAGACTCTCTAGCCGCGGGCGCGAAAACGAGTTTGCGCGCTTGACCGATCAGGAGGTGGGAGCAGCCGAGGCCGCTTACGCTGAAGCCTTTGGCGCTGACACCAATGTCGCTGCTGCGGCTGCTAAAAACGCAAGGTGATCATCGACAGAGCTGGCCTCGGGAATCTGGACAGGGCGATAAGTGGATTTTCTGCCTGATA
>JAZJXO010000033.1:0-49625 GCA_040390855.1 Pseudomonadota bacterium | reverse complement strand
AATCTCCTCCAAAGGGAATCCCCTTTGAATCAGTCATATGTCATCCCGCTCTAAGGAGCAGGGGTTTGCCCTACCACCGTGCCCGGCTTGTGCCCGTCCCGACCCGACAGTGCGAAATGAAAACGGAAATCAAACTTCCGTCTTGGTGCCGAGTTCGACCACCCGGTTCGGTGGAAGTTGGAAATACTCGGTCGGCGAGAGCGCATAGTCCATCAGCAGAATGAAGAGCTGCGATTGCCAGCCCGGCATTTTCGACGAGTGTTCATGCACCAGCGTCTGGCGGGAGACGAAATAGCTTGTCTCCATGGGCGGGAAGTCGAGGCCGAAGGTGCGGCAGCGTTCGAGCGATTCCGGCACGTCGACGAGTTGCATGAAACCGTGGCGGATTTCGATGCGCGCAAAACCGTTGGGCAGCGTCTCGACGCTCATCTGTTCGCTGAGGGGCACACGCGGCGTGTCCTCGGTGCTGACGCGCAGCAGCGCCACGCGTTTGTGCAAGACCTGATTGTGTTTGAGATTGTGCAGCAGCGCCGTCGGCACGGCTTCGAGATTGCCGGTGAGGAAGACAGCGGCCCCTTTGACGCGCTGGATTTTCTGGTCGGCGGCCTGCTTCAGCAAGGTTTCGAGCGGAATGGCACCGTCGAGGAACTGTTCGCTTAATGCCTTGCGTCCGCGCCGCCATGTTTCCATGACCGTCACAATGATGAGACCGATCATCAACGGCATCCAGCCGCCTTGCAGAACCTTGGTGAGATTGGAGGCGAGAAAGCCGATGTCGAGGACGAAAAAGAAGGCCGCGACAATGAAGACGGGGATGAGCGGCCAACCGGCGATAAAGCGGTAATAATAAAAGCCGAGAAGCGTCGTCATCATCATGGTGCCGACAACAGCGATGCCATAAGCCGACGCAAGGCTTGATGAATCTTCAAAGCCGAAGACAACGGCAAGCACGCCCGCCATCATGGCGGCATTGATCTGAGGTACATAGATCTGTCCGCTTTCGCGCGCGGATGTATGACGGATGCGCACGCGCGGCAGCCAGCCGAGTTCAACGGCCTGACTGGTCACGGAAAACGCGCCGGAGATCACGGCCTGCGAGGCAATGATCGCGGCCATCGTCGCGAGGAGCAGGAGCGGGATGCGCAAGGCTTCAGGGGCAAGGAGATAGAACGGATTTTCAATCGCCACGGGGTCATGCAGGATCAACGCGCCCTGGCCGAAATAATTGAGAATGAGCGCGGGCCAGACGAGCGTGATCCAGATGCGGCGGATGGTGGAGCGGCCGAAATGGCCCATATCGGCATAGAGCGCTTCGGCACCTGTGACAGCGAGCACGACGGAGCCGAGCAGCAGCAGCGGGCGGACATTGCCACTCAGCAGAAGCTCGATGCCATGGCGCGGGTCGAGCGCGTTGAGCACTTGCGGCGCATAGGAGATGCCCCAGACGCCCATAGCGGCGAGCGTCGCAAACCAGATGAACATGACGGGGCCGAAAAAGGCACCGACGCGGGCTGTGCCGCTTTTTTGCGCGAGAAAGAGGCCGATAAGGAGGACCGCAGCGATGGGCATGGTCATATCGGCAAAGGCGGGGGAGATGACTTCGAGACCTTCAACCGCGCCAAGAACCGAGATCGCCGGGGTGATGATGCCGTCGCCGTAGAAGAGCGCCGCGCCGATCATGCCGGCAATCATAATGAAACCGCCGAGCTTCGTGTTCGTGCCGGCGCGTTTCAGTGACAGGGCGGTCAGAGCGAGCACGCCGCCTTCGCCCTTGTTGTCGGCACGCAGAATAAAGAAGACATACTTTGTCATCACGACAAGCGTGACGGCCCAGAAGACGAGCGACAAAACACCGATAACGCTTGCCGACGTCGGCTCCAGACCCACTTTGGGTTCGAAACATTCGCGGATCGTATAAAGGGGGCTTGTGCCGATGTCGCCGAACACGACGCCAAGAGCGGCGACATGGAGAGCCAGCCGCACTGGCTGTTTCTCATCGGATAAAGCGGTGCTCAACTGACCGAGCCTTACATTGTTTCGTGGAGTATCGTGGGCGGTTGTTGCAGGCGTAGCGAAGGCGCGGATACTTGCCGAACGAGTGTCTCGGGTCAACAAAAGCATGAAGCGCACGAATTGCGGCCAAACGCCCCCTCTGATAGATGAGGATTAGAGCCGTTTTTCCACAAAGATTATGCGTTATGGAATAATAAAATGACAGACCGAGCGCCTGATGCCGTCCTTCTCGTTGAAAAATCCGGCGGAATCGCCACAGTCACGCTCAGTCGCCCGACCGCGATGAACGCCCTGTCGCGCGAATTGCGTCTGGCGATTGCAGATACTTTTCAGGCCCTTGAGGCTGATCGCGATGTCAGGGCAGTGATCCTGACGGGGTCTGGCAAGGCCTTCTGCGCCGGTCTGGACCTTAAGGAACTGGGTTCGGGCGCTTCGACGGTGGGCGGCACGATCGGCGATAAGGATCCCGTGACCTCCATCGGTCAATTTTCAGGCCCCGTTATCGGCGCCATCAACGGCGTAGCCATCACCGGTGGCTTTGAACTCGCTCTGGCCTGCGACGTGCTGATCTGCTCGACCAATGCGCGTTTTGCCGACACCCATGCCCGCGTCGGCATCCTGCCGGGCTGGGGTCTCAGCCAGAAACTCAGCCGCGCCATCGGCATCTACCGCGCCAGGGAACTGTCGTTCACCGGCAACTTCCTCTCGGCCCAGCAGGCCTATGACTGGGGCCTTATCAATCGCGTGGTCGCACCTGAAGAATTACTGGCCACCTGCCGCAAGCTCGCCGAAGACATGCTGACCGTCGTGCCGGACTGCCTGCCCGCCTATAAGCAACTCATCAATGACGGTTTCGCCCAGAGCTTCGGCGAGGCGCTGAAGACCGAGCGCAAGTTCTCCGGCGAGCGTAACAGTAACGTCGATTCATCTGCCATCGAAGAACGCCGCGCGGAAGTTCAGGCGCGCGGGAAGAACCAGACGGGTTGAGGGACGCAGCGCGCCCATTTCGCGCCACATGCCCCGAAAAATCCGCTATGCTTGACCCAATGCCATGCAGAGCACTTATGGGGAGTTTCAGCCATGCACGATCTTGTCATTCGCGGCGGCACAGTCTTTGACGGCACGGGGGCCGCACCGGTCGAAGCCGACATCGCCATTGATGGACGCACCATCGTCTCCGTCGGCAAGGTCGCAGGCGCGGGCCGTGAAGAGATCGACGCCAAAGGCCAGATCGTGACGCCGGGCTTCATCGACGTGCATACGCATTATGATGGTCAGGTCACATGGGACCCGTTCCTCCAGCCCTCCACCTTTCACGGCGTCACCACCGCCGTCATGGGAAATTGCGGCGTCGGCTTCGCGCCCTGCAAACCTGAGCAGCGCGACTGGCTGTTGAGCCTGATGGAAGGTGTCGAGGATATTCCGGGTTCGGCCCTTGTCGAAGGCATCAAATGGAACTGGGAGAGCTTTGCCGATTACATGGATGCGGTCGAAGCTTCGCCGCTGGCGCTTGATGTGGGTTTGCAAATTCCCCACGCCGCCGTCCGGGCCTATGTGATGGGCCAACGCGCGCCTGCGCTGGAACCGGCAACGCAAGCCGACACCGACGAGATGGCGCGTCTCGTCGTTGAAGCGCTCGACGCCGGTGCGCTCGGCTTCTCGACCTCGCGCACGGTGAAGCACAAGGACAGCAAAGGTGGCTTGACGCCGACGCTGAAAGCCGAAGCCGCCGAGTTGCACGGCATCGCGCGCGCGATGGGCAAGGCGGGCAAGGGCGTGCTCCAGCTCATCGCCGACTTCAAAGACACCGACAATGAATTTGCCATGCTGCGCGGCATGGTCGAACTGTCGGGCCGTCCGATGTCGATCACCATTGAACAGGATGACCGCTGGCCCGATGTCTGGGCGCGTGTGCTGCACAACATTGCCGAAGCCAACAAGGCCGGTCTGCCGATCAAAGGTCAGGTGCCGCCGCGCGCGACGGGCCTGCTGCTCGGCCTCACCGCGTCGCTCAATCCGTTCGTCATGCACCAGACATTCCGCACGATCTGGGGCGCGCCGCTGGAGCAACAGATCAAGGCACTGCGCGATCCCGAGTTCCGCACGAAGTTGCTCGCCGAAGAGCCGGTCTATCCTGCCGGTGAAATCATCGAGATGATCTGCACCGCCTATCACAAGATGTTTGCACTCGGTGAAGTGCCGGACTACGAGCCTGCACCCGAAACAAGCGTCAAAGGCATCGCGGCGGCCACGGGCAAAAACCCGCGCGAAATTGTGCTCGACCTGATGCTGGAACGTGACGGCAAGGCACTTCTTTATTTTCCGCTGATGAACTATTCATCCGGCAGCCTCGACAATGTCGAGAAGATGCTGAAACACCCCAACACCGCCTTCGGCCTGTCGGATGGTGGCGCGCATTGCGGCGTCATCTGCGATGCGAGCTTCCCGACAACGCTTCTGACCCATTGGGGCCGCGACCGTACACGTGGTCCGAAGCTGCCGCTCGAATGGCTGATCCACGGGCTCACGAGCCGCAATGCCGAACTCATCAACGTGTTGGATCGCGGCATCCTTGCGCCCGGTATGAAAGCCGACGTCAATGTCATCAACTTTGACGGACTGAAACTCTACTCGCCCCATATCGTCAACGATCTGCCCGCTGGCGGCAAACGGCTCATCCAACATGCCGACGGCTATACGGCAAGCATCGTGTCGGGCACTGTCGCTTTCCACGAAGGTGTGCCTACGGGCGCGCTCAATGGTCGCCTCCTGCGCGGCGCACAAAGCCGCCCTTCGGGTGTCCGTGTGGCCTCTGCCGCCGATTGAACTATCTATGAACGGCCGACGAACTTCTGTTCATCGGCCATTCATGGAGACTGGCCTATGCCTTAAATCTGACCTGTACCCTTTTGGACAAGCTGACACCTTATGGACAATCCTGCTCCAACTCCGCCCGCTGCACCTTCGCCCGAACCCGCACCGGCCCGCAAGTTTTCTGCGGCCCGCGTTGTCGCTTTCGCGCTGTTCGTCCTCCCCATAGTCATCGTCGCCAATCTGGCAATCTGGGCGGCGTTCAATCAGCCGCATGAGGCCGAAGCCTGGACCGGCGAAATTGTGGGCTTCTCCTACTCGCCCTATCAGCGCGATCAGGATCCCACCAAAAACATCCATCCGACACATGATCAGATTTCCGCCGATCTCAAGCTCATCTCCGGCACGGTGCAGGCGATCCGTACCTATTCGGTCATTCGCGGCCAGCAAGACATTCCCGATCTCGCCGCTGGAGATGGTCTTTCGGTCGCGGTCGGTGCCTGGATCAGCGGCGACAAACCCCGCAATGATCAAGAACTTGCCAACCTCATCACGCTGTCCAAGAAGCGCAATGTCGTGCGTGTGCTGGTCGGCAATGAAAGCCTGCTGCGCAACGATCTCCCCGTCGCCGATCTCATCGGCTATATCAACGCGGCGCGCAAAGCCGGTGTGTGGAAACCGATCTCAACCGCCGAGCCGCCGCATATCTGGCTCAACAATCCAGAGCTTGTGAAAGCGGTCGATTATATCGGCGTGCAGATCCTGCCCTATTGGGAAGGCATCCCCGTGGACCGCGCCGTTGACGCCGTGTTCGAGCGCCTCGACGAGTTGCACGCAAAATATCCCGACAAGCCGATCGTCATCACGGAAGTGGGCTGGCCGTCGCGCGGCAAGATCATTCCGCGCAAACCCTATCCGGGCATCCCCGAAGCCGAACTCACAGGCGAGGCCGTGCCCTCGCTCGTCAATCAGGCGACCTTCATGCGCGAATTTCTCAACCGCGCCAAGGATGCCGACATCACCTATTACGTCATGGAAGCCTTCGACCAGCCGTGGAAGGTTTCCGAAGAAGGCGCTGCCGGTGCCTATTGGGGCATTTATGACGCGAACCGCAATCCCAAATTCTCGATGAAGGGTTCGATTTCGGAAGCGCCGCAATGGCGTCTCTGGGCGTCGATTGCCGCTGGTCTCGCACTCGTTCTCGCGATTGCCTTTATGATGATCCGCCGTCATGTGAAACCCGCAGGCGTCATCATCTTCACCATCGTCACGCAGATCGCTGCCTCCGCCTTTGCATGGGCGGGACTTTCGGTGACGGGTCTTTATCTCAGCTCTGTTGATACGGCCGTGTGGACCTTCCTCTTTGCGGCTCAGGGCCTGCTGCTGATGGTGCTGCTTGCCGAGGCCATCGAGTTTGTCGAAGTCATCTGGACACGGCACGGCGAGCGCCACTTCACGCCCTTTGCCCATCCCGATGGTTACTATCCGCCAAATAAAGTCTCGATCCATGTGCCCATTCACAACGAGCCGCCGGAAATGGTGCACGAGACGCTGCTCGCACTGAGCCGTCTCGATTACAAGAACTTTGAAGTCCTCGTGCTCGACAACAACACGGTGGACCCCAAAGTCTGGCAGCCTGTGCGCGAAACCTGCGCCGAACTTGGACCACATTTTCGCTTTTTCCATCTGGAAAACTGGCCGGGCTTCAAAGCCGGTGCGCTCAATTTCGGTCTCAAGATGACGGCGGAAGATGCCGAGATCATCGCCGTGATCGACAGCGACTATCAGGTCGCTCCCGACTGGCTCAGGACGATGGTCCCATATTTCGTCAAGGAAGACATTGGTTTCGTCCAGTCGCCGCAGGATTATCGCGACGGTCACGAGAGCATGTTCAAAAACATGTGCAACTGGGAATATGCCGGCTTCTTCCATATCGGCATGGTCCAGCGGAATTACTTCAACGCTGTCATTCAGCACGGCACGATGACCCTGGTGCGCAAATCCGCGCTTATAAAAGTCGGCGCATGGGCCGAGTGGTGCATCTGCGAAGATGCCGAGCTTGGCATCAAGCTCTACCGCGAAGGCTATGACAGCGTTTACATCAACCACTCGTTCGGCAAGGGCCTGACGCCCGACACGCTGGCCGGCTATATCGGTCAGCGTTTCCGCTGGGCCTATGGTGCCGTGCAGATCGTGAAACACCATTGGCGTTCGCTCGCTCCCTGGGCGCGGAAAGGCGGGCTCACATCGGCACAGCGCTATTACTTTCTCGCCGGTTGGCTACCATGGTTTGCTGACGGTCTGGCGCTTCTCTTCACCATCACCTCGATCGGGCTTTCCGCCTTCGCGCTTTACGCGCCGAAGATGGTGCAACTTCCTGTTGCTGCTTTCCTCATTCCGACGATCGGCAGCTTCGTCTTCAAGTTTGTGCGCTCGCTCTGGCTCTATGCCGTGCGCGTCAAGGATTGCAGCTTCATCGAAAGTCTGGGTGCCGGCGTCGCGGCGCTCGCCCTCACACATACAGTTGCCAAAGCCATGCTCAACGGCATGGTGACGTCGGGCAAACCGTTCTTCCGTACACCGAAATGCGAAGACAAGCCGCCGCTTGCCGCGGCGTTCATTCAGGTGCGCGAAGAAGCCGTGATGCTCACATTGCTCTGGGGCCTCGCCGCCGCTTTCCTTCTGAACGGCAATTTTTCCGACAGCCTCTCGCTCCTCTGGGTCGCGGTCCTGCTGGTGCAATCGGTGCCCTATGCGGCGGCTGTGTTGCTCTCGTTTATCAACGTGCTGCCCGCTCTGTTCAAATCAAAGCCCCAGCCGACAGGTGCATTGTCGGCTGCTGAGTAAGTTTCTAGATTCTGAAAAAGAAAAGGCCGGTGGAAACACTGGCCTTTTTCAACTTTCGAAAATATCAAAATCATATGTAATCGCGCCGACGAATAGAACTCACCCCCGCTTCACCGCAGGTGAAATCCCGCTCGGATCAACAAGCATTCCGTGCACCTGCATGTTGTGACTATGCGCGAGTTGATGCAACGCGAAGGCTGTCTGCATCGCCGATGATCTACCTTGCGCGTCCTGCGCGGCGTTGACCGCTTCTTTGGCGAGTTTCAATGCAAAGAGTGGTTTTGTCGCGATCCGTTCGGCCAATGCCAATGTGAATGACGTGAGATCTGCACGCGGCACAACATGGTTCACCATGCCGAGCTTTTCGGCTTCCTGAGCCGAGAGCCAATCCGCTGTGAACAGAAGCTCTTTGGCTTTGCGCACACCAAGCTCCCACGGATGATTGAAAAACTCCGCGCCACCGACGCCCATCGCCACTGTGTTGTCGAGAAACGCGGCATCATCGGCGGCGACGATAATATCGCAGGGCCAGACAAGCATCAGTCCGCCCGCTATGCATTTGCCCTGCACCTCGGCAATGGTAGGCTTGGGGATATTGCGCCAGCGTTCGCTGAAGCCGATATAGATTTCCTTTTCCCGCGCCATCTGCGCTTCGGCACCGGCGCATTCGAAGCCACACCATGTGCCGACGGTGGGAAACTCTTTCATCGCCGCGCCCGTATCGCGTTCGCGCAGATCGTGACCGGATGAGAAATGCGGACCGTTGGCCGCAAGGATGATGACCTTCACGTCATTGTCCTGCGCTGCCTTGTTAAACGCGTCGTTCAGTTCATAGAGCAGGCGCGTATCCTGCGCGTTGCGCGTATCGGGCCGGTTGAGCACGATGCGGGCAAGATGAGGTGCAGGGTTCTCGTAGAGCAATGTCTGGAATCCGGTCATGCGTCCCTGCCCTTAATTTCCGCCGCCGTCGATGTTGATTTTCTGACCGTTCGCATAAGGGTTCGCACCCGACACGAGATAGACAACGGCGGCGGCCACCTCGTCGGGTCCACAGACATGGCCAAAGGGCATCGTGGCGTCGAGATCGTGAATGTCCATGCCCTTCTTGCCCGCGCGGGCCGCTGCCAGTCGCGAGCCCATGTCGGTCGCGGTCAATCCGGGTGCCACAATATTGGTGCGGATGCCGTGTTTACGTTCTTCTTTGGCGAGCGTCAGTGCCAGCGCTTCTGCCGCCGCCTTGCCCATATTGTAAGGTCCGCCATTTGCCGCGTGATGCAGCGTCGCTACCGACGAGATGATGATGATGTCGCCGCGGGCCTCTTTGCGCATATGCGGGATCACGAGTTTCGACATGTAATGCGGGGCCATGGCGTGAACACGCAGCACGCGCTCAAGCTCGGCGGGATCTGTGTCGGCCACCGACTGGCCGCGCGAAGCAATGCCAGCGTTGTTCACAAGAATGCCAATCGAACCGAAATCTTTCAGCACATCGGCAACCATCAACTGGTCTTCTTCGTAATTTTCAACCGATGCTGCATAGGCTTTGGCCTTGCGTCCCATCTTGGTGATGAGGGCCACCACTTCCTCGGCCTCGTCCTTGCCCTTGCGGTAGTTCACGGCAACGTCAGCGCCCGCTTCAGCGAGTGCCAAGGCGATGGAGCGGCCAATGCCGCGCGAACCGCCGGTGACGATGGCCACGCGGCCTTTCAGATCGATGTCCATTTGTCTCTCCCTCAGGCCGCGCCTGTAGCTGCATAATTTTTCAAGTCTTCGCGCAGCGCATCCGTCATTTCGATCCCACTGATCATGCGACTTTTGTGATCGCTTGGCAGGAAGGCTAGCGCCATTGTCCCCCTAATAAAAGTGAAAGGGGTCCCCCTAATAAAAGTGTAAGGGCGGAAGCATTTCTGCACCCGCCCTTACGCTGCGTCATCGGCAAATAATCAGAAACCGAATTTCGACAGAAGTTCACTTTCTTCACCGATGCAGGCAGCAAAGCTCGATCGCTTGTGCATCGCTTTCACATAGCGGTCGAGGTTCGGGTAGGCGCTCGCATCGACGCGGAAGCCTGTATGATTGAGATTGGCAAATTGCGTGGCGACCGCAATGTCGGCAATCGTGAGCACATCATCGACAAGAAAATCCTTTGTGCCGATTTCCTTGTCGAGATAGGCGAAATAGCGCGGCAGCTTTTCGGTGAGCGTCTTTTCCGCCGTCGCGCGGTCGCTCTCTTTGCCCATGAGTTTGGAAACGACAACAGGGCGGAACATGCCAAGACCGATATGGGCCGTCATTTCGCTGTCGGCATATTCTTCATACCAGAGCGCCTGCGCATAGGAGCGCGGGTTGCTCGGATAAAGCGCCGGTGCCGGATGGACCTTTTCGAGATAGGCGCAGATCACGGAACTGTCCGGCAAGGTCATGCCCGTCTCGTCGTCTTTCAGAACAGGAATCCTGCCAAGCGGCGAGATTTCCTTGAACCAGTCCGGCGGCGGAAAAATATTGACCTGTTCCAGCGTGTAATCGAGACCTTTCTCGGCCAGAAAAACGCGCACTTTGCGCACGAACGGCGACAGGGCCACTCCGTAAATAATCAAACCCATATGGGCATCCCTTTTCGTTTTATCATGCGCGCAAGTCTCGTCCGCGCCCCGCCCGCTCACAAGCCTCACCCGTTCACAAGTCACAGAAGCATTAAGCAACCTGTCCATGATCTTTTCAGAGGTGTTTCCCATAAGCTTGCCAAATCACTGGCGAGAAAGATCAACTATCCCTAATTTTGATACTGAGCTTGCGTCACCCTGACCTAATGCGACACATTACATCTTAACGCCACAATGAAACCTCATCAAGACAGGCTTCATGGATAGTCTGTAAAGATAACCCGGTATGCGTTGATACAAACGTTGGTCGAAACAGTCGGCAAAAGTGAAGTTGGTCAAATGGCAATAGTTCTGGTGATCGAGGACGAACCTTTGGTGCGCGATACCATCCGTCTCAGCCTTGAGACAGGCGGCTATCAGGTCATTGTTGCGTCCGACGGTCGCGAAGGCGTCTCCTTGCTTGGCCGCAACAAGGTCGATGTTGTCGTCACCGATCTCATCATGCCGGAGCAGGAAGGTCTTGAGACCATCCGCATCATCCGCCGCGATCATCCCGACACCAAAGTCATCGCCATTTCCGGTGGTGGTCGCCATGTCGGCACCGACTATCTGAAGGCGGCAAGCCTGCTCGGCGCCAATTACGCGCTGCAAAAGCCCTTCGCAATGGCGCACCTTCGGCAATGCGTAGCCGATTGTCTGGCTGGCTGACGCCTAAACTTTCTCGCCTGCTTCCAGCACCAGCCGCACCTTGTCGGCGAGGTCGCGCCGCTTATAAGGCTTGCTCAGTAGTTGCACGCCCTCATCCAGCCGCCCGTCATGGATGATCGCGTCTTCCGAATAGCCTGACGTGAAGAGCACTTTGATGTTGCTGCGCAGTTTGCGCGCCTCTTCGGCAAGCTGGCGGCCATTGAGACCACCCGGCATGACAACATCCGTGAACAGAAGATCAATGTTCTTTTCCTCGCGCAGGACATCTAGCGCCTTGTTGCCGTTTTCCACCGAGATGACGCGGTAGCCGAGCGATTCAAGCTGGCTTTCAACGAAACTACGCACCAGTTCATTGTCTTCCACCAACAGGATCAACTCGTGCCCCGGCTCCACCGCTTCGGGCTCCGGCACTGGCGACGCGTCTTCCGCCACGGCATTGACGCAGACCGGCAGATAGAGATTGACGCTCGTACCATGGCCCGACGCGCTCTCGATCGTGATATGGCCGCCCGATTGCCTGACGAAGCCATAAACCATGCTGAGACCGAGGCCCGAACCGACACCCACCGGCTTTGTCGTAAAGAACGGTTCGAACACACGGGCAAGAGTCGCAGTGTCCATGCCCGCGCCGCTGTCACGCAGCGAGATCAGCACATAGGCACCGGACTTTACCTCAACCGGCAGGTCGGCATTGTCGGCATCGAGATACGCGCTCGCCGTCGAAATACAGAACCGGCCACCCGACGGCATTGCATCGCGCGCATTGACCGCGATGTTGAGGATGGCCGCTTCAAGCTGCGAGGCATCGACCAGCGCCCGCGCGATCGAGGGGTTGGGGCGGAACTCGATCTCGATATCATCGTCGATCATGCGCCGCATCATCCCGTCCATATTGGCGACCAGCGCATTCACATCGGCGGGCTTTGGCTCTAGCGCCTGCTTGCGGGCGAAGGAAAGAAGACGGTTCGTCAGGTCCGCACCGCGCTCTGCGGCCTTGCGTGTCATATCGGCCAGCGCTTTCAGCCCCTGATTGTCACCGAGCTTGTCGGACAGCGCTTCGGCATTGCCGAGAATGACGGTGAGCAGATTGTTGAAATCATGCGCCACGCCGCCGGTGAGTTGTCCGACGGCTTCCAGCCGCTGCGCCTGGCGCAACCGCGCCTCAAGCTCGCGCTGTTCTGTCATGTCGTGCATGAAAACAAACAAGAGCTGATGACGCCCGTTCCATGAGAGAGAGCCCGACACCTCGACCGGATGGCCGTCCTTCGCCATGATTTCAAAATCAAAGGGCTTTGGCGGCTCGCGGCCCAGGCGCACCTCGTTCATCAGCGCTTCCGTCCCCTCAACACATTCGGGTCTGAGAAAATCACGGAAATGCAATCCCACGAGATCGTCAGGCTCATAGCCGAACGCATCGCGCACGCGCCTGCTGACGCTCACAATACGCCCGATCACATCAATGACGCAGACAACATCAAAAGCGCTGTCGATGATATTGCTGTTGACGTCGAGCGCGGTTTCGAGCGCCGCCTGCTTGCCGCGCAGCGCGTCTTCCACGTTCTTGCGCTTGGTTATATCGACAACAACGCCGAGATGACCTTGCAACTCGCCGGCCTCGTCCAGCACCTGCGACGCGCTGAGATGACACCAAAGCAGGCTGCCGTCCTTGCGCCGCATGGAAATTTCGCGCGGGCCTAGCTTGCCGACAAGACCTGCCTCCATGATCTTGCGCGAGACTTCGGAATCATCCGCAGTGAAGACGGCAAAAGCATGTCCGCCGATCAGATCCGTGCGATCATAACCCAGCATGTCGGCCATGGCCTGATTGAGATAGGTAACTTTATTGGTGCGATCGAGCATCCAGATGCCTTCATGCGCCATCTCGACCATCTGACGGAATATCTGATCGGGCGCGAAACTCGACTGGAGGTCACGCATTTGCGAAATCGTGAAAGCCGAAGTCCCGACGAACATATGCGCGATCTGCTCGGTCGGCGCATCCAGCGCCTCGCCGCCCATCGTGTAAATATCGACCTGACCGAACTCCTTGTTAAACTCGTCCTTGAGCGGCAATGTGAGGGCGGGCCGCTGATCGGGCGCGATGCGGGTGTCGTAAGGCGACATCACCACCGAGCGCACTTCGTTAAGAGCGATAAACTCCGGCAAAAATATCGTGACGACGACAGCAAGCGAGCTCGTCAGAAGACGCATTTCCTCAGCTAGAACATCAAGCTTGCCGGGTAGCGCCATCCTGCGATGCACCTTGGCCGAAGACACCCATAGCTTCTGAAATCTATCCGCGTCCAACCCGTCTGTCTCCCGGCCCCAACCACGCAAAATACATCGTTTAGTGTAGTACGCGCCGCGCCGGCACCCCAAGTGAATGCTGAAGACAGTTACGCGACAAAACAGGGACGAAATACAAAACAGAAGCAAGGGAGGGAAAATGGTACAGCCACCCCGGTTCGAACGGGGGACCTCTAGATCCACAATCTAGCGCTCTAACCAGCTGAGCTATGGCTGCACTCGGACGGGTATAATACCTCGTCGCGGGGCGGAACTTAATTGCCAAAGCCTGCGAAGGCAAGGGGCCGTGAGTGACGCAGGGCAAATCGCTTGAAACCGGCGAAAGTCGAGAGGCCACAAGCCCTTAACCGGTGCCGCCTCCCCCGAAGCGCTTGAAAGCCCGCAGGGCTTCCTCTAGTCATGTGAACACACAAAATAAAAGCCGCCATTGTCCGCCGGCCAGAAACGGGAAAGTCCCATGCACGCCATCGAAACCGCCTTTATTGAAGCCAATGGCCTCAGTTTTGAAGTCGATATGTGCGGGAGCGGCGAGAAACTGGCGCTCTTGCTCCATGGTTTTCCCGAAAGCAAATTCTCATGGCGGGCGCAATTGCCGCTGCTGGCCGAGCTTGGCTATACGGCCTGGGCCCCGAACCTGCGCGGCTATGGCAATAGCTCGCGTCCTTTGGGCATTCCCGCCTATGCGATGGAAAACCTCACCGCCGACGTCTCGGGCCTGATCGACGCGGCGCGGTCACGCGGCATCACAGGCCCCGTCACGCTCATCGCGCATGACTGGGGCGGTGCCATCGGCTGGGCCTATGTGCTGTCACAACCCCGCCCCGTCGAGCGCTTCATCGTGATGAACCTGCCCCATCCCGCCCTCTTTATGAAGGCGCTCCGGACATGGGCCCAGCTTAAAAAATCGTGGTACATGTTTTTCTTCCAGCTGCCGTGGCTGCCGGAAAAAGTCTTCACCATGCGCAATGCGCAGATCGTCGCCAACGCCTTTCGCGGCATGGCGGTGAGCAAGGACCGCTTCCCCGACGAAGTGCTCGACGAATATCGCAAGAGCGCGCTTATTCCCGGCGCAATGACCGCAATGATCAACTATTATCGCGCCGCCATGCGCAACCGTCCGGCACAGACAAAGTCTGCCAATCCGCGCATCCTCCAAGTCCCGACGCTGATGCTCTGGGGCGAGGAAGACGCAGCACTCGGCAAGGAACTCACCTATGGCACCGATCAGCTCGTCAGCGACTTCACCATCCGCTATCTGCCGCAGGTCTCCCATTGGGTGCAGCAGGAAGCACCCGAAGCCGTCAACGCGATGATCCGTGCCTGGCTCAACGGCGAGACCGTGCCGCAATCAGGTATGCGCGGCCAGATGCTGCTCTGAAACCTTAATCGGCTTTTGCTCCGGGCATCACAGTCACCGTGGCCGTCTGACCGGCGGCAAGACGCAGATCGTCACTGGGCCCGTCAATCGCAATGCGCACCGGAATGCGCTGGGCGAGGCGCACCCAGTTGAAGGTCGGATTGACGTTGGCAAGCAGATTGCTGCTACTTGCCAGTTCATGGTCGACAATGCCGCGTGCAATGCTTTCGACGTGACCCTTGAGTTCAGTGTTAATCCCCATCAGATGGATCGACACGGGATCACCTTCGTGAATCCGCGGCAATTTCGTTTCTTCAAAATAGCCTTTGATGTGGAAACTGTCGGCATCGACCACCGCAATCACCGGTGCGCCCGCATGGCCATAGTCGCCTTTACGCAGTTGCAGATTGGTGACGTGCCCGTTCACAGGCGCGAGCACCTTGGTGCGTAAAAGATCGAGCTTGGCCAGATCGAGCGCCGCCTGTGCCTGCCCATAGCTTGCCGCTGCCGCCTGCGCTTCCGCCTCGGCCTGTTCACGCACCGAGACACTCACGGCTGAACTATGCAGCTCCTTCTTGCGGGCAGCGTCGCGCTGCAACTGTGCCATCTGGATGCGGCGGCTTTCCGCGGTCGCGCTTGCCTGCGCCAGCGCCAGTTGATAGCGCGAGGGATCAATCACAAAGAGCACGTCGCCGACATGCACCAACTGATTGTCCTTGACCAGAACATCGGTCACCGTGCCCGACACGTCAGGCGCGATCTGCACCACGTCGGCGCTGACGCGGGCATCGCGAGTCCATGGCTCAGAGATATAATAGGTCCAGAGGTGATAGCTGAGCATCAAAGCAAAGAGCAGTACGACAGACGTGATGGCAACGCGGACGGGCAAGGGGGCTTGCATGTTAAATCTCCGAAAAAGGCCTAAAGCGTCACAACTGCAAAGAGCACCACAAAAAGCGCGACATCAAAAAGAGGCGGGTGCCAGACCCAGCGATAGGCGCCGGTCCGTGTGAGGCCAGTCCGTAGAGCGAGCCACAGCACAAGCGCCACAACGGCGCTGCCAACCAGCGGTGTGAAAAATAAACCGCCTATATCAAGCTCATGGATCATGCCTCGACCCTTTCCATCCGGTTCTGGAAACGCCTGCGCGCTACGTTCCAGCGTGCACTTGTCACGAATGTGAAAAAGACTTCGTTGCGCCGCATGATGTGACGCATCTGTCCGAGCACGATGAGCGTCGCACTCGCCTCATCGCTCTCACTTGACGACACAAGCGCCAGCGCCGTTTCGATGGTGGCAATAGCGGTGGCAAATGTCTGGGCCTTCCCCTCATTGTCAGATGCGAAATGAGCACTCAGAGCGTCAAACACCTGCGCGATCCCCGCCTGCATTTCAGGGGGCAATGCTTGGGCCTCGACACGCAGCAAACGCACATTCTGGGCAAAGCGCAAAGCGGCCAGCGCCCCGTCGATCATCACATCGGCCCGCGCCACGTCACCGGCGCGGCGCTGCAACAGCCCGTCAACGCGGTCATGCATCAGGCTCAGAAAACGCTCCCGTGTCATCGCACGGTCGCTCGCAACCAGTCGGGCGAGATCGCGGTGGATAAGCGTCACGATACGCACAATCGCAAGCTCCGTCCCCGACGCCCGTGTGATGGAAAGCGCTGCGGCGGCAACCGAAAGCCCGACAAGCAGGGCAATCGCACCGTTCATAACCGCCAGAAAATCAAACACCATCCGGTTTTCGATGCCGAGATTGACAGTCGTCCCGAGAAGGATTGGAAACGCGAGCGGAAGGTAAGCGGGCTTTGCCATCACCATACCGATCGCGATGTAAAACGGTGCGAGCACAAGCGCGAGACCGAAGAAGCTGGTGACATAAGGAAAAATCGCGAAGAGATAAATACTCGCGACAAAGATGCCAATCATCATGCTCCTGAGGAATCCGATGACAAAGCCCGCCGGATCGTCAAAGCCCGCGCCGAGACTACAGGCAACCGCCACCATCAGCACAGCAAGGCTGCCATCCGGCCAGGCGCTCTCGATCCAGAAGACACAAATGCATATGAGAACCGCTGTTGCGGTGATCCCTGACAGCGCTGACATAACAGGGTCCACATGCAGGATCTGGGGCTGGGCATGTGCATCACCGCGACGGCCCGCCAGAAAATCATCGCGCGTCGTGAGGCTTTTCTGCCATGCCGCCATCAGATCATCAAGCCGCTGCAACAAAGCCGCATAGAGAAGCGCGTGCGGATCGTGGCGCATATCATGGGCCGATGGCGCGATCCTCTTTAGCTCCGCGCGAATGGTCTCGGCCTCGCCCCCGCGTGGGTTCTGCGGCGTTGCGGCACGGAACCAGTCTGTGAAGGCGGTACGCAGGCCTTGCAGCGGCACAAGCATCTCCGGCCGTTCCCCCCGCAGGATCGTGAGGCGGTCTTCAATCGCCAGAAGGTAAGCGACGATCATTTGCATCTGTTCGCGCAGATGATCAAAGACCGGAACACGCTCCCGGAACAACGGGCTGTCATAAAGTGCATGGACGCGCAAACGGTCCAGCGCCATTGCATCCGTGATCAGGCGGCGGCGATCCACCGCCTGTGCCTGCTCGTCATTGGCACGAATAAGCAGGTCTTCAATCCAACCCGCCGCGTCATCAAACCAGCGCCCGACATTTTCCGCCAGCACCGGCCCGACGCGTCTTGGAAAGATGACAGCATGAACAAGTGTCGCGCAGAGAATGCCGAGCGAGATTTCTTCGCATCGTGCCAGCGCCACATCGAAAATCGTCAACGGGGCATCGACACTGGGAAACGCGATGATCGCCGCCGTATACCCCGCCAGCACAAAGGCATAGGAACGCGGCGTCTTGTCGAAACCGGACAGGAACACGCACAAGCCGACCCAGACGCTCAGGGCGATCACCTGCATCACCTGGCTTTCGGCAAAGGCGATCAGCGCAAAAACGGCAAAAATCGCGCCGACATAGGTGCCGCCGAAGCGATAGACCGCCTTCGACAATACCATACCCGCGAAAGGCTGGGCGACGATGAGCGCGGTTGCCATCGCCCATGAGGGTTTGGGCAGCCCCGCTTCAATGGCGATATACAAGGCAAGGAGCGATGCCCCGAATGCCTTGAGCGCGAAAATAAAATCCTGCCGCGTGAACATGCTTGTTCCGATCAGCCCTGCTCGGTTCCGGATGCTGCACTTTCGATTTTCTCGAACACACTAAAACACGTCTCAAGCTCTGCCGCGTTCACATCTTTGAGAAGGCTCGCGCGAATCTCGGCGAGCTTCGGTTCGATCTTCGCCACCAGCGTCCGCCCCTTGGCCGTCAGGTAAAGCGCCTTGGCGCGGCGGTCATCGGGTGCCGCCTCGCGCTTTAAAATTTTCGCCCGTTCCAACTGGTCAAGTTGCGGCACAAGCGATGCGCCCTCGACACCCAGATGTGCGGCCAGTGTCGTCTGGCGTATCCCGTCACCGATCCGTGAAAGATGGATGAGCACCAGCGCGGTTGCCTCCGTGAGCGCGTGCGGGCGTACCGCCTCGTCCGCCCGTCGCCGCCACAGGCGCGAAATATAGAGAAGGCGAGATGCAAATTCGGATATGTGTTGCGTTTTTTCTACCATGACCGAAATTAGATAGGCTTCTATCTATCAGGTTTCAATCTATTTTTTCGCATTGCGGAGCAGAAAGGAAGTTTACAGTTCTTTCAATGTGTTAGCCAAAGCCGCCAGCCGCAAATTGCACCTTTAACTTTGAAGCGCGGGCAAATCCTTGAAGAGCGCCAGCGCTTCCGGGTTCGCCAGCGCCTCGACATTCTTGACCACGCGGCCATGCACCACATCGCGCACGGCAAGCTCCGTGATCTTGCCGGACTTGGTGCGCGGAATATCGGCGACGCTCACGATCTTTGCCGGCACATGGCGCGGGCTTGCCCCTTCGCGGATGCGGGCGCGGATTTTCTTTTCCATCGCTGCGTCAAGCGTGTGCCCTGCCTTCATCACCACGAACAGAACCACACGCGCATCGCCGTCCCAGTCCTGCCCGATGGTCAGCGCCTCCTGCACTTCGGCAAGCTGCTCGACAACGGCATAGATCTCCGCTGTGCCGATCCGCACGCCGCCGGGATTGAGCGTTGCGTCCGAGCGCCCGTGAATGATGAACCCGTCATGTTTTGTCACTTCTGCGAAATCGCCGTGGCACCAGACCCCCGCAAAGCGCTCGAAATAGGCACCGCGATATTTCGCGCCATCCGCATCGTTCCAGAAACCGATGGGCATGGACGGAAACGCTTTCACGCAGACCAGTTCGCCTTTCTCTCCGGTAACAGAGCGTCCTTCATCGTCCCAGACCTCGCTCGCCATACCAAGCCCGCGCGCCTGTATCTCGCCGCGCCAGACCGGCAGCAAAGGCGAGCCGCCGACGAAGCAAGCGAGAATATCTGTCCCGCCCGAGATCGAACACAAAGCAACATCGCGCTTCATATCCGTATAGACATAATCGAAACTCTCCGGTACCAGCGGCGAACCGGTCGAAAGGATCAGCCGCACCGAACCGAGGTCATGCGTCTCACGCGGTTTCGCGCCCGCCTTTTTCAGCGCATCAATGAATTTCGCCGATGTGCCGAAAACATTGAAACGCACGCGATCTGCATAGTCGAACAGCACATTCTCGTCGGGCGCAAAGGGTGACCCATCGTAGAGCGCCAATGTGGCGCCGACAGCGAGGCCCGACACGAGCCAGTTCCACATCATCCAGCCGCAGGTCGAAAAATAAAACAGCACCTCGCCGCGCTTCAGCCCGACATGCAGTTTATGTTCCTTCACATGCTGGATAAGCGTGCCGCCAGCCGAATGAACAATGCATTTAGGTACGCCGGTCGTGCCGGATGAAAACATGATGTAAAGCGGGTGCGCGAAAGGCAGCCGCGCGAAGGTCAGCGCCGCACCCCTATGCGCTGCCAGCAAGTCCGTCCAGTCCCCGGCGCGTGGCAGGCCCTTCACGCCCTCGCCGATAAACGGCACCAGCGCCACATGGACGACACTCGGCAGACCTGTGATGATTTCCGTCAGCTTCCCGTGCAGCGGCAGAACTTTTCCTGCATAGCGGTATCCATCGCAGGCGATCAGAACTTTCGGCTCGATCTGTCCGAAGCGATCCAGCACACCGCGCACGCCGAAGTCGGGTGAACAGGAGGAGAAGACCGCGCCGATGCTGGTCGCCGCAAGCATCGCCACAACAACTTCGGGACAATTCGGCATGATTGCCGCTACGCGGTCGCCGGCGACAACGCCCCAGGCCCGCAACTGCGCTGCAAACGCCGCCACATGCGCACGCAATTCCCCGCGTGTCACAGGGTCCGCGTTCACACCCTCATTGTTGAAATGAAGCGCCACCTCGTCATCGGTGCCCTGCAACAGATTTTCTGCAAAGTTCAGTGATGCATCGGGGAAAAATTTCGCGCCGGGCATCCGGTCATCGGCCAGTACGCAGGCACCCTTGGTCCCCACGATCTCGCAAAAATCCCAAACATCCGACCAGAAGTCCTCCCGCGCCGTGACCGACCAGCGATGCAGGTCGGCATAACTCGCAAGTCTCACGCCATGCCGCCTGCCCGCAAAATCCATAAAGCCGCGCATATTGGACCGGGCCATGTCCGCCTCGGACGGCTCCCACAGAAGCCCGTCTTCCCGTTTCGCTACCGACATATGCCGCCCCATTATGAAGTTTCTTTTCTGATCTCACGGTTTTAGAAGCGCATTACAAAAAATTCAATCAGTTGGCGCTTCGCAAAGCCCGTAATGTGGGACACAATTCCACTCAACCGACTGCGCACCAAAAATCTCGCGCCGCCCCTAGCCGGAGAATCCCATGTCCCGTTTCGTCGCCATTCTTGCCGGTATCGTCGTCATCCTTATCGCGATCATTGTCGCCGTGCCGCTGCTGGTGCCGACCTCGGTTTATAAAGAACAGGTCGTCTCGCTCGTCAAAAAACAAACGGGCCGCGATCTCACCATCGGCGGCGATGTCGGTCTGTCCTTCTTCCCGCGCCTCGCGGTAAAAGTCGACGATGTCGATCTGTCCAACGCGACATGGGCCAAAGACAAGTCGATGGCCTCGATGAAGGAGCTGCGCGCCGCGATCAAGATTATCCCGCTGTTCAGCGGCAATGTCGAAATCGACAGTTTCATGCTCGTCGATCCCGTGATCCATCTCGAAGTCAAAGCCGACGGAACGCCCAACTGGCAGTTCTCCGATGCCGTAGCGCCGACAGCACCCGCCCCGACCGAGAACAATTCGACCAGCACCAAAGTCAAAGATATTCGCCTCGGTGAAATCTCGATCCAGAACGGCACGGCCACCTATCGCAATGCGCAATCGGGTGCGACACTCGCTTTTGAGGCAGTCAATCTCGACCTCTCGCTGCCCACCCTTGACGATCCGCTTGGTGCCAAAGGCTCCGTCACATGGAACAGCGTGCCCGTTGCCTTCTCGATTGCCGCCGGAAAACCTCGCGCCTTCACCGATGGTGGCCCCTCGCCTGTCGAGTTCGCCCTCACCTCCTCCAAGGTTGACGTCACCTACAAGGGCTCGCTTCAGGTGTTCGATACGGTGAGCTTCACCGGCGGCCTCGATCTCAATGTGCCCTCCGTGCGCGATCTCTCTGCTTGGGTCGGCTCCCCCATGCCCAAGGGCAACGGCTTCGGCCCCCTCAAGCTGCATGGCGAAGTCTTCGGTGCGAAAGACAGCTATCGCTTCAACAATGCCAGGGTTTCTTTCGACGGCATGAACGCCACCGGCAAACTTGCGGTAACGACAGGCGGCGCAAGACCGCTCATCAAAGGTAATCTCGCCTTCGATAAGATCGACGCCAATACCTACCTTGCCGCCGACGGGTCCGCCGCGCCTGCTGCCTCGACGCCCGCCGCGCCCGCACCTGCCGGACAGTCCGGCTGGAGCAACGATCCGATCAATTTCTCCAGCCTCAAGGCGGTGGACGCGCAGATTGCTCTCTCTACGGATGAACTCCTCGTCAAAGAAATCAAAATCGGCGCCAGCGCGCTCGACGTGGCGCTCTCCAACGGCTTGCTGAAAGCAAACCTCAGCAAAATCGCACTCTATGAAGGGGCAGGTGCGGGCACGCTGACATTGAACGGCGCGTCGTCCACGCCGCAGTTGCAGGCCGCGTTCAAAATTGCAGGCGTCAAGGCCGAGCCGTTCCTCACCGATGCCGCAGACTTCAAGCGTCTGTCGGGCCTCACCGCCTTGACGTTCAATGTGTCGGCCACTGGCCGCAGCCAGCGTGAAATGGTGGGCACGCTGGGCGGCGAGGGCAATGTCCGTTTCACCAATGGCGCAATCAAAGGCATCGACATCGCCTCCCTCATGCGCACTGTGCTGACCGCGCCCGCCACAGGCTGGACGTCGGGCGGTTCGCAGGACACCGACTTTTCCGAAATGGGTGGCACCTTCACCATCGCGTCGGGCATTCTCACCAACAATGATCTGAAGCTCCTGAGCCCGCTCGTCCGCGTTGCCGGTTCCGGCACGGTTGACATTCCAAGACAGATGCTCAACTACCGCATCGAGCCGAAACTTGCCGCGACCCTTCAGGGTCAGGGCGGCACGGATGCGCAGGGCATCGAAATCCCTGTTTTTGTTGAGGGCCCCTGGGCCTCACCGCATTTCCGGCCCGATCTCGCCGCCATGCTGCGCGACAAGGACAAAACTATCAACACGATCAAATCCCTCAAGGAGGACGGCGGCAAAGGTTTCCTCGACAGCCTGATGGGCAAACCGGCCGCGCCCGCCACGGGTTCAGACGCCACGCCCCCGCCCGAGAAAAAACCCACAGCAGAAGACGCGCTGAAGAGCCTCTTCGGAAAATGACAGGTCCGGATTCCCCCTCCCCCTTCAAGGGCGGAGGGGAACCTCGCTTGCCTCGAACAAGGGTTCAGCACAAGCCCTAGCCCCCGCCCGCCCCCCGTTATAGATTGACACATAGAGATTCGCCGTTCGGGCAAAGACCAGCCGCCTTAGGGGGCGCGAAGACCACCCATGCTCTTCAATGCGATGTCCACGTTGTTCAAGTTTGTGGTGGCAGCCGTTTTCATCGGGGCCGTCCTCGACCGGATGCACATTGATGCCAATGAAATCCTGAGCGAAATCGGCTTCACGCCGGAGCATATCTACAGCGTCATTCGCGAGGGGTTCGATTGGGCGCTCCCCCATCTCATCCTCGGGGCCATGGTTCTCATCCCCATCTGGTTCATCTACTTCCTGTTCAGACCGCCCCGTTTGGGCAAATGACCTCAGCGCAGGTCTCATCCGGTTCCATGACAAAAATCAAACTCTCGGTCCTTCGCCCCGCCGCCCTTCTTCTGGCCATAGCCGGTTTCGCTTTGCCCGCGCACGCCGCCACAAAGAAGCCTCCGGCCAATGTCGGCAGCGGCCTTATCGGCAACACGGTGATCCTGACGGCCCCAAACGGCACCACGCAGATATTCTATAAAGACCGCGACAATCTCATCATCAAGCTGCCGAACGGCAAAACCAAACGCGGCTGGTGGCGCGTCAAAGGCCGCAGCATCTGCACCAAAACTGAAGCGGTCGAAAACTGCACCGTCGCCGTCGACGTGCCCCCCGTCGCTGGCGCTTCAGGCACCATCCCCGCGCCGGACGCGACCACACCGCCGCTGACATGGGAAGTCCGCAAGGGGCGGGCGTTCAAATAATCCGCCTATAGGCCCGCACAAATCCCCGAAGCGTCCCCTCTCCCCTTGAGGTTGGAACATTTGTTCACTCGCTTGCTCCCCCCTCCCAAGGTTCTAAACTTTCTCCAACACAGAACGCGATTCGGAAAAGGACCAATCATGGGCAGACTGTCGGGCAAGCGCGTCATCGTCACCGGAGCAGGCAGCGGCATCGGCCGCGCCAGTGCCGTTCTCTTCGCACAGGAAGGCGCGAAGGTCGTCGCCGTTGACCGTGTCGAGGATGCCGTGGACGAGACCGCCGCCATGATCCGCGAAAACGGCGGCACGGTGACCTCTGTTGCCGCCGATGCGGGCGACGAGACCGCCGTCAAAGGCATGATCGACCATTGCCTCAAACAATATGGCGGCCTTGATGTGGTCTATGCCAATGCCGGTATCAGCGGCGGCTGGGTGCCGATGCAGGAACAGACGCCCGACTACTGGACCGAAATCCTCCGTATCAATCTCATCGGCCCTTTCCTCGCGATCAAACACGCAAGCCCCCACATGATCAAACAGGGCGCAGGCTCGATCATCTGCACGGCCTCGGTCGCGGGCCTTCGCGCCAATGCAGGCGGCTTTCCCTATAGCGCGTCGAAAGCCGGTGTCATCAGCTTGGTACAGACAACAGCCAACGCCTTTTACGGTACGGGCGTGCGCGTCAACGCCATCTGCCCCGGCCTCATCGAAACCGGTATGACAAAACCCATCTTCGACGGCGCGCGCGCAAAAGGCTCCATCGGCAAGGTCGGCCAGCTCAATCCGATGAACCGCAACGGCGAACCACCGGAAATCGCCCATATGGCCTTGTTCCTCGCCAGCGACGACGCGTCCTATGTCAATGGTCAGGCGATTGCGGTGGATGGCGGTCTGTCGAGCACGCATCCGTTCACGGGGCGGCCGCGGTCTTGACCGCTCGTCCTTAAAACCTTTTCCTCAGAACTCCGCGTCAAGTTCTTCCATCTCTTCTGGCTCGCTCATCGCGCCGCGCGTCCATTCGGCCATTTCCGGCAACGCCATGATGCGTTTGACATAAGCGGCGCATTCCGCGTCCATGTCCACATCATAGGTCGTGAAGCGCGAGCAGACCGGCGCATACATCGCGTCTGCTACCGTCAGCGTCTTGCCGAACAGATATGGTCCCTTGTATTTTGCCAGTGCTTCCGACCATATCGTCAGCACACGGTCAATGTCTGCCTGCGCGCCTGCCCAGATTTTGAAATTCGGATAGCGCGCCTTGATGTTCATCGGCAACGCGGAACGCAGGTTTGAAAAGCCCGAATGCATTTCGCCCGAGATCGAGCGGCAATGGGCGCGCGCCACCGCGTCCTTGGGCCAGAGCCCTGCACCGGGATTGGACTCATGCAGATATTCGGCAATGGCCAGCGTGTCCCAGATTTTCGAGCCCGAATGTTTAAGGCAGGGCACAAGAAATGACGGTGACAACAGCAGGAGTTCCGCGCGCGCCGAAGGGTCGTTGGCGGGCAAAGCCTCTTCGGTGAAATCAAGTCCTGCAAATTTGCAGATGAGCCAGCCGCGAAGCGACCATGACGAATAGTTCTTGCTGCTGATGCTTAACGTGGCCTTGGCCATGGCAATCCCTTTGTGCCCCAAAAGCCTTCTTGCTCCCCGAGGAATGGGCGGGAGAACATGTCCTTTTGAGCCGTTTGCGACATTTCATCGCCATGAAACCACATTCCGGCCTCTCTCAAAACAATTATCTCGCAGTGCAGCATGAGTTGGATTAGCCTTTAATGAATTGGCCTGCACTATTGGTCAGTAGGTAGCCCGAAGCACGTTTTCGGGTTGTGTTGAAACGGGCCGGAGCACTCATGCTGTATTACGCCTATCAGTTGCAAGCCGACCTGATGAAACCGGTCCGGGCTATGGCGGACGCTGCTGCGAACCTCATCAACGGGTCTTCGCTCGCCTATTACGACAATCCGGCGCTGCGCCATTTGTCTGCTGCCTTTGAAATGATCTCGCGCGCAGGCCTCAGCCATACGCGCCCGCCTTTCGGCATCGAGAGCGTACTTGTCAATGGCAAGGACGTCCCCGTCACCGAGGTTCCCGCCTGCGTCACACCCTTTGGCACGATGCTGCGTTTCAAAAAAGAAAGTGTCCCGCAGCAGCCCCGCGTTCTCGTCGTCGCGCCCCTCTCGGGCCATTTTGCCACCCTCCTCCGCAACACTGTGGAGGTGCTGCTGCCCGACCATGACGTCTATATCACCGACTGGCACAATGCCCGCGACATCGGCACCGAGCACGGCCGCTTCGGCTTCGACGAATATGTCGATCACGTCATCAAGTTTCTGGAAGCGCTCGGCCCCGGCGCGCATCTTGTGTCGGTCTGTCAGCCCTGCGCCCATGCTTTCGCCGCCGTCGCCGTCATGGCGCAGACGGGCAATCCCTGTCAGCCCGCCTCGATGACCCTGATGGCCGGTCCTATCGACACGCGCATCAATCCCACCAGCGTCAACGAGCTTGCGACGACGCATTCCATTCAGTGGTTTGAGAAAAATCTCATCTCCTGTGTCCCCGCCGGTTTTCCAGGTGCGGGCCGCAAGGTCTATCCGGGCTTCGTCCAGCTCAATGCTTTCATGTCCATGAACCCCAAGCGCCATACCGACACGCATATCGACCTGTTCGGGGCGCTCGCACGCGGGGATAATGACAAGGCCGAATTCACGAAACATTTTTACGACGAGTATTTCGCTGTCCTCGATCTCACTGCGGAGTTCTATCTCGAAACTGTCAACCAGGTGTTTCAGGAGCACCTGCTCCCCAAGGGCGAACTCACATGGCATGGCGAGCTCGTCGAGCCAGCCGCCATCCGCAAGACGGCACTCCTCACCGTCGAGGGCGAACGCGACGACATTTGCTCGGTCGGTCAGACCATGGCCGCGCATGACTTATGCACGGGTATTCGTCCGTACAAGAAGCGTCACCACCTCCAACCCGGTGTCGGTCATTATGGCGTCTTTTCCGGCTCCAAATGGGCCGGGCAGATCTATCCGATCCTGCGCAATGTGATCGGCTCGAACGACTGACAGGCCTCAACGAACCGGTCAACGATCTCGACATGGAAACCGACGATCTCTTGCAAGAACCGAAGGTGTTTCGTTGCCTGCGCTCGTTGCAATCAGATACAATTTGACTCTATGGTGAGCGCCAGCGAGCGGGATCCGGGCCATGAACGATATGTCGAACAGGGGATTAAGTGCGGTCGAGATCGCGCGCACCCATGTCAAATCGGGGATAGATTGGCTGATCATCCTGTGGACGGCCTTCGGATTATCCGTTATCGGCGCATCCACATGGTTGGGATTCACAGGGGCCGTGCCCCTCTGGGCCGCCTTCCTCACCAATGTCTATTTCATGTTCTTTATTTTTGCGACCATGCACGAGGCATCGCATGGCAATATCGGACACGGCAAAAGCGCGTGGCTGAACTCCGTGCTCGGATGGATTTGCGGTCACGTCAACATGGTCCCTTATCGCGGTTGGGGCGATCTCCATGTCTGGCATCACTCTCATGTGAACAACGGCGCGCTTGACCCCGACGAATGGGTGAAGGGTTACAACCCCCTCAATGTTATTTTCCGCGCTGCCACGATCCCGCAGCATTACTTGTATTTCTACGCCAAATCGAGGGCTTACGCGAAAGTGCGCGGCGGCTACTTCGCTTATTTCTGGATCGTGATGACCTGGGTAATCACGCTCTCCATCGGCTCATATGTCTGGGCCACCACCGGAAACTACAAGCTCCTCGTCCTCTGGCCGCTCGCGGGCTATATGAACATCTTTGTCATGGGAATCATGTTCGTCTGGTTTCCGCATTTTCCGCGTGCTGGCAAAGGACGGACCGATAACAGCACCACTTATGTCTTTCACGGACTGACGGGCACACTCATGCGCCCCTTCGACTTGTGGCAGTCCTACCACCTTGTCCACCATGCTTTCCCGCGTGTGCCCTTCTATGCACAAGGGAGGCTCTTCAATGACATCCGCCACCATATCGAGGCGGACGGCTCGGCGATTGTGGACATCTAACGCCGCTTATCAAGCTCGTCGCGCAGCATTGCGATCTCGTTCGAGAGCACATCCGCGCGCTTCTCAGCGGCGATAGCACGCACGTAAAGCACGAAAAACATCGCCGCCAGAATGATGGCTCCGATCACAATCAACACGCCGATCACGCTTTTCGCTCCTTCAAATCCGTTCGTGCCGTGCGGGTCTTCGTCATCTGAAAATCCACACGGCACCGGCATCATAGCGGCAGAAAATGATTCGGCATCGACCCCACGCGCTTTGATCATGCAGAGGCATTGACATTGGTTGTGCCCGTCGCGCCCGATACCGTCGCGCGTAATTTGCACGGCGACAGTGCGAAAGCACCGATACCGTTCTGTCCGAAACTCACACCTGTCCCGATGGGAATCCACGTTGTGCCGTCAGGACTTGCCTCCAGCGCCACCGTCGCGCCGCCGAACGTGCCCCAAGCCCAGAACGTGCCCGTGCCGCCTGTCCAATCCACCACCGACGAAGACCCGTTCGTCGTCTTGCCGTTCAAAATCATAGCCATGCCATTTCCTCTCTCATCAAAAACCGATGCGGGAAAAGCTAAACTCAGATCGTCAGGGTGAGGATAAGTTTGACAAAAGTTTTTATGCAAAGCCCGATCACATAAACGAGCTGATGGGTTATGTATGCTCAGGTGCATAAATCGGTCAGAGCTAAGTTTGGGAATGGTGCCCGGGGGCGGGATCGAACCACCGACACTGCGATTTTCAGTCGCATGCTCTACCAACTGAGCTACCCGGGCAAACCTCGGGCGGACCGGTTCCGGTCACGCGAGGCATGGGCCTTATAAGAGATTGGGTTGGGCCTGTCCAGCGCCCGAAAGGGCTTAAATCGGGCGAAAAAGCCTAAATCCCCGCGCATCTTGGCGCAGGCTCAACAAGGTCCTTTATTCGCGGTCGGAATTGCCCGTTTCATCACTTCCCCCTTCGGACCAAACGTCCGGCGGCTCAACCGCCGGAATGGCATATGAGCCCTTGAGCCAGCGGTTGAGGTCCACGTCGGCGCAATGTTTAGAGCAGAAGGGGTGGAACTCCGCCGTCGCCTTCTTACCGCAAATGGCGCAGGGGCGCGGGGCCCGCAGGGGCACGACATTCTCGGGACGCTTGCTCGGTTTTTCGTCCGTCATCACTGCACGACGCTGACATCAATCCGGTCGCGGGGATAAGCGGCTTCCGCGATGAACCGCACCTCGCCCGCGATACGCGCACGCAACCGCTCAACGAGATAGGCATTGCCGCGCTCAAGCCAGTCAACCACATCGGGTGCCGCACGCGCCGCCAGAGCGCGACCCGGTGCGGCAGCAGCTTCGCAGGCGATTTTGCGCATCAGATCGTTTGCAACCGTCGCGCAGGTTTTGCGGCGGGGGCGACCATGGGGATAAGCAGGTTCGGTGAGAAGTTTATTCAACGGCTCGCGCACGCGTTTGCGCGTCATTTCCACGAGACCAAATTCCGACATGCCGGAAATCTGCGTCGGCACGCGGTCATTCGCAAAGCCTGCATTCAACGCATCAATGACTTTGGCGTTGTTCTCGGGGTTGTTCATATGAATGAAGTCGATGACGATAAGACCACCCGTACCGCGCAGGCGGAGCTGGTAGATGATCTCGTCAACCGCTTCGAGATTAATCGCTGCGCTCGTGTCTTCAAGACCGGTTGATGCAGTATAGCGGCCCGAATTTACGTCGATGGCAGTCAAGGCTTCCGTCGTTTCAATCGTGATCCAGCCGCCGGATTTCAACTCGACGCGGGGCTCAAGCGCGTTTTCGATCTCGCCGTCTATGTCATAGAGCGAAAACAAAGGCCCCGGACCATTGTAGAGATGGACGCGGTCAAGAAGCTCCGGCATGGCGCGGCGGCAATAGCGCTGCGCTTCACCGAAGGCATCGGCATTGTCAATCAGCACGCGCGACGTGTCGGTGCTGACGTAATCGCGCATGGTTTTGGCGACAGGATCCAGATCGTGGAAGACGACACTCGGCGCCGATGAGCGCTTTTCTGTCTCGCGCAGTTTGCGCCATTCTTCGGCGAGCGCTCGCGCGTCGGCGGCAATATCCTCGGCTGTGGCGCCGATGGCCGCCGTGCGCACGATGAAACCGGCGGGCTCGCCCGTCACACCCATCGAGCCGAAGCGGGCGATCATTTCCTCAACCAGGACGGTCAGGCGTTCGCGTTCGGCCTCGTCTTCGATGCGGCGTGACAGCGCGACACCGGATTGATTGGGGACAAGCACGAGAAGGCGGCCGGGCAATGTGACATTGGCCGACAGACGCGCGCCCTTGTCGCCAATGGGGTCTTTAACGGCCTGCACAAGAATGATCTGGCCTTCGGTGACGCAAGCCGAGATGGGCGGGAGCACATGCTCATCCAGATGCGTCAGTTCGCAAAGGCAGCGGGCTTCACGGGCACCGAGGAAGCCCGCGCGTTCCAATCCGATTTCGACAAAGGCGGCCTGCATTCCGGGCAGTACACGCTGGACGCGGCCCATGAATATATTACCGAGCAGCGAATGTCCGGCGCGACCTGTTTTTTCTTTCACGTCGTCTTCCTGCGTGCGCTCCAAAATGAGTTCGACAGGACGACCGTTTTCGACGACACAAACACGCGTCTCGCCCGGTCCGACATTGATAAGCACTTCCTCGGACATAAATTCCCTTGGACACGCACAGGATATCCCCACATCCGATGCCTGCCGATCCTCTAAAATTCCCCATTGGGGATAATCCTAACACCGTTTTTTGTGAAGGATAGGGCTCAAAGCGGACGGTTAACCGGAAATCCCCGCATGGGTGAGAAGGGCTGCGGCCTCAAAGAGAGGCAGGCCCACAACACCTGAATAGCTTCCGTTCAGCAAACGGATGAAGGCTGCTGCCTCGCCCTGCATAGCATAGCCGCCTGCCTTGCCCTGCCATTCGCCACCGGCGATATAGATATTCATTTCAGAGTCCGACAGACGCTTGAAGGTGACACGGGTTTCGCTAATGCGTTCACGCACCTGACCCTGCGGATCGACAAGCGCGACGGCGGTGTAGACGCGGTGTGCACGGCCCGAGAGAAGCGCCAGACATTGCCGCGCCTGCGCTTCTATTTCCGCTTTGGGAAGGATGCGACGGCCGCAAGCGACAACCGTGTCAGCACCGAGGACAAAGCAACCGGGCTCAACGCCCGCAATGCTCAATGCCTTCTCACGCGCGAGACGGATCGCATGGGCGCGGGGCAGTTCATTTTTCAGCGGGGTTTCATCAAGATCGGGGGCTCGCACGTCTGCGGGCACAATACCGATCTGGGCCAGCAGATCTAAGCGACGGGGGCTCGCACTGGCGAGAATGAGTTTAGGGGTTTCAGACGTCATATGCGCTTACATGAAGCGACAAGACACTTACTTGAAACGATAAGTGATCCGGCCTTTGGTGAGATCATAGGGCGTCATTTCGACCAGCACCTTGTCGCCGGCGAGCACGCGGATACGGTTCTTGCGCATCTTGCCTGCCGTGTGGGCGATGATTTCATGCTCGTTCTCAAGTTTGACGCGGAACGTCGCGTTCGGCAGCAATTCCGACACGGTACCAGGAAACTCAAGCAGTTCTTCTTTAGACATTCAAATTCCTTTGAGATTTGGCGGGAGAATGGTCACAAAGCGGGCCGAAATCAAGGGTGACACGGGGGAAAAGGCGGATAATCCCCAGTATTACAAGGGTCACACGGCGCAAGCCTCTGAATTTACTGGGAAAAACGAGGAAAACGCGGCTCAGGTCGCAGCGTCGCAGGGACCAAAGCGCGCGACGATCATCGCGCGCAAATCATCGCGCAGACGACGATAGGCCGTGAGGCGTTGTTCACGCGTCCCGCCCTCGCCCGCCGCAAACGGATCAAGCGTCGGCCAGAACTCAATCTCAACGGCCTGCGCACGGGCAAGCTCGGTGACGCGGGCGCAGCTTTCGGGCGTCAGGCTGATCACGAGATCGAAGGAGCCGATGTCGACGGCATCAATGGCGAGCGGGCGATCCTTCGTCATGTCAATGCCCGCCTCTTCCATCACGGAAACGACAAACGGATCGCGCTCGGTGGGCTCTAGGCCTGCGCTATCGACATAGAAACGCTTGCCGTAGAGATGCTTTGTCAGCGCTTCCGCCATAGGCGAGCGCACGGAATTGAGATTGCAGGTAAAAAGAACCGAACCCGGAGGTTTCTTCGATAAAGTATTGCTTATGTCGGCGCTCATATCAGGGTCAGCCTTTGATATGCAGCACACAAATAAGCGTGAAGAGACGCCGCGCCGTGCCGAAATCAAGTTCCACCTTGCCAGTGAGGCGCTCCTTCAAAAGCTCCGAGCCTTCATTGTGAAGACCGCGACGGCCCATATCTATCGCCTCGATCTGGGCGGGAGCAGCCGTCTTGATGGCGTCGTAATAGCTTTCACAAATCAGAAAATAATCTTTGATGATTTTGCGGAAGGGCGAGAGCGACAGCATGATCTTGCCGTGCGGCTGGTTATCCTCAAGGCGGATGTCGAAGACGAGACGATTTTCCTCGATGGCGAGATGCAAAAGATAAGGTCCGCCGTCACTGCCTTGAGGGGTGAAACTGTTTTCCTCCAGCAGATCGAAAATTGCGACCTTGCGCTCGTGCTCGACATCGGGACTGCGGCGCATGACGGTGCGTTCATCGAGCACAAGCTCGGCGATCCGGTAACGCGACTTGCCGTCAAGTGTGTCCAAAACGATGTGCTCAAAAAGGGGTCAATCCGACGCGGAGCGACACTTTACGCCGATTTGCGGGAAGAGAGCGAGAGAGGTTTATTTATTGAGACGAATGGAGACAGAGCGACCATGCGCCTCCAGTCCCTCAGCCGTGGCAAGCGCCACAGCGGCAGGACCGATAGCGGCAAGTGAGGCCGCATCGCAACGTACAATCGAAGTGCGTTTCATAAAGTCGAGCACATTGAGGCCCGACGAGAAGCGCGCGCTGCGGGCGGTCGGCAAGACATGGTTCGAGCCCGCCACATAATCTCCGACAGCTTCGGGTGTGTAGCGGCCAAGGAAAATCGCGCCTGCGTTGGAAATTTTAGCGGCCATGGCCTCAGGCTCATCAAGCGCGATTTCCAAATGTTCCGGCGCAAGGCGATCTACCAACGGTACGGCATCGTCGAGACTTTTCACCACAATCACTGCGCCGAAATCGGCCCAACTCTTCGTCGCCGTCGTCTCGCGCGGCAGGAGCGTAAGTTGGCGTTTCACGGCCTCCTCAACGCGGGTGGCAAAGTCTGCATCATCGGTGATAAGGATCGACTGCGAGCTTTCATCATGCTCGGCCTGCGAGAGAAGGTCGGCGGCAATCCAGTCGGGATCATTATCCCCGTCAGCAATGACGAGAATTTCAGAGGGTCCCGCAATCATGTCGATGCCGACAATGCCGAAGACCTGACGTTTGGCGGCAGCGACAAAAGCATTGCCGGGGCCGACGATCTTATCAACGGGCGCAATGGTCGCCGTGCCATAGGCGAGTGCGGCCACGGCCTGCGCGCCGCCGACACGGTAGACTTCATCGACACCGGCAAGACGCGCGGCGGCGAGCACCAGCGGATTGACTTTATCGTCCGGTGTGGGGACTACCATCACCACGCGTTTAACGCCCGCGACCTTGGCAGGCACCGCGTTCATCAAAACGGATGAGGGATAATTCGCCGTGCCGCCCGGCACATAGAGGCCGACCGCACCAACCGCCGTCCAGCGGTGACCGAGGCTGACACCGGCAGCGTCGGTAAAGCGGGAATCTTCAGGCTTCTGACGCGCGTGATAGGCCTCGATGCGGGATTTGGCGAGCTTCAGCGCGTCGAGCGTTGCGGGGTCGCAAGCCTCAAGCGCAGCATCAAGATCGGCATCGGGGATACGCAAGGTCTTTGCAGTCAGTGACAAACGGTCAAACTTGTTGGTGAGTTCGACGAGCGCTTCATCACCGCGTACGCGCACATCCGCGATGATCTTGGTCACCACGTCGTTCACATCAACGGAAGTCTCGCGCTTTGCCCCGAGCAATTCGCGGAAGGCGGCTTCAAAGCTTTTGTCATTTGCGTCTAAACGGATCGCCATGATGGTTGCTTAACTCAATCGTGTTGCGGAAGGTTCGGTGTGTCCCACACCAGACCGAGATCAGACAGACTTGCCTCAAGCGCTTCGACCTCAAGGCGGATCTCTCCGCCACCGGAGAATGTGAGGGTGACAATTCCCGATGGCGCTTCAAATTCGTCAAAGCGGATAGAGAGAAGATTGAGCACGCCATCGGGGCGGTCTTTAGCGATACCGCGCACGCGGGCGGCGAGCACACTTTCAAAATGAAGTCCGCAGCGGGCGCGCTCATGCGTGGCGGACTTACCCTCGCCTTCCCAGCGGAAGCGATTGACCACCATCGCAAAACGACGTGCATGGGGCAGGAAGACAAGGTCACGCACCTGCGTCACCGCGTCCTGCAGGCAGGCCGAGATGACTTCAAGGTCGGTCGCATCTTCTGCACTCAGACGCAAATCGCTCATCATTGCCCCTGCTTCACACGCCAGATATCGGCTCCGCAGGCCGATAGTTTTTCTTCCATGCGGTCAAAGCCGCGATCGAGATGATAGACCCGGTTGATCGTTGTTTCACCTTCGGCTGCAAGTGCCGCAATGACAAGGGCGGCGGAGGCACGAAGATCGGATGCCATAACCGGCGCACCGGTCAGGCGCTCAACGCCATGAACAAGTGCCTTGTCCCCGTGCAGCGAGATATTCGCACCGAAACGGGCGAGTTCCTGCACATGCATGAAGCGGTTCTCGAAAATCGTTTCGGTGATTTCGCTTTCACCCTGAGCCACAGTCATCAATGCCATGAACTGCGCCTGCAAGTCTGTGGGAAAACCCGGAAAAACCTGTGTGACAACATGGGTCGCCTGCAACGGCTCGCCATTACGCGTGATGCGAATGTGTGCGGGGCCCGTCTCGACATTCGCCCCTGCTGCACGAAGCACGGAGAGCGCGGCGTCGAGCGTTTCAGCTTCCGCGCCTTCGAGCGTTACGTCACCGCCGGTCATGGCAGCGGCAATGGCATAAGTGCCCGCTTCGATGCGATCAGCGATGACGCGATGTTTGGCACCGTGGAGACGTTTGACCCCCTGGATGCGGAGTGTGGATGTGCCGATGCCTTCGATCTTTGCACCCATGGCGACGAGGCAGTTGGCAAGGTCCGTGATTTCGGGCTCGCGAGCGGCGTTTTCGAGCACGGTTTCGCCCTCGGCCAATGTCGCGGCCATGAGGAGCGTGTGGGTTACGCCGACTGAGACGATGGGCGAACGGATGGTGGCACCCTTGAGACCGTTGGGGGCGGAAGCGAGGACATAGCCTTCCTCAAGCTCGATTTCGGCTCCCATTTTCTGGAGACCCTTAAGGTAAAGATCGACGGGGCGCGCGCCGATGGCGCAACCGCCGGGCAAGGACACTTTGGCCGTGCGGCAACGGGCGAGCAACGGGCCTAACACCCAGAAGGTCGCGCGGATCTGCGAGACAATCTCGTAGGGCGCAAGCGTCGAGACGATTTCGGGCGTCGTGAGTTTCAGCGTGTCACCGGCAAGTCCATGGCCGCTATTGTCCTCGGAGCGCTCAACTTTAGAGCCCAGTACGCCCAACAGCTTGGCCAATGTGCGTACATCGGTCAGTCGCGGAATGTTGGTGAGTTCCAGCGTATCTTCGGTCAGAAGGGCTGCAATCATCAGAGGTAAGGCCGCATTTTTCGCGCCGCTGACCGGAATTGTGCCGTTCAGCTGGCGGCGTCCGCGAATGTGTATCGTGTCCATGAGACCGTCCGGTGGAGGCCCTTAAAGGCGAAAGGCCAATCGGGCGGAATTATGAGGGGTATATAGGCTGTCTGAACGACAAGAAGGAGGGGCAAACTGTCTCTCCCGCCGCTCGCCCCCACTATTTACCGGTTTTGGCTTTGGGGTCCTTTTCATGCGCTTTTCCGCCAGCGGTCTGTTCTTTCGCCTGTTCCTTGCCTTGGGCTTTACGCTTGCGCAGATTGGCGCGGAGCGCTTCGGCCTGACGGGCCGCGCGGGCCTGATCGGCACGGGCAGGACCCTGACCATGGGGACGGCGTGTGGTGTTATCGTCTGCGCTGTTCTTAATACGATCGGGACCGGACATCTTTATCCACCAAGGCTATAGGGTTCGCTTTGCTCGCATATGGACTATCACCAAGCGGGCGTCAACATAACGCTATATTAGACCAAAATAGCCCGCCATTCCCAGTTGCGCCAAATCAACCCCTGTGGCACTTTCCGCCCGCTTCCGGTAGTCCTGACCTCAGGCCCACCGGTCAAGTCGCCCACGTAGCTCAGTGGTAGAGCACACCATTGGTAATGGTGAGGTCGAGTGTTCAATCCACTCCGTGGGCACCATTTCCGTTTCTTGCATTTGCATGTCTCCTAATTGTTCGCCGTCAGGGCCTATGGCGCAGATTTGAGGTTGTAGCTTAAGGGGTATTTAGTTCTCGTCGCAGTGACGGAGGACTGGATATGAACAGCAAACACCCGAGCTCCAAGAGGCCTGCCGAGCAGGTGGTCAAAGACATCCGGCGGGCGACGCGCCGGCATTTCTCAGCCGAAGACAAGATCAGGATCGTGCTGGAAGGCTACGACCCGCTCACAATGGCAATCACCGATTTCGTCGAAATTACCACGAGCGGCAGCAATAGCATTATCAAGGTCGATGTGGACGGCGGCGCAAATAACTTCCTTCAGATTGGGCTAATTGCAGGCGTAACCGGCCTGACTGATGAGCAGGCTCTTCTGACGAGTGGAAATATTATCGCGTAGCCGCTCGCAATGCGCTTAAGCGGCCTCCGCTATGCGCAGCAGATGGGTCGCGCGTGTCTCAATGACAGCGCGAACGGCTTTGAGGATTTCATGCGTGATACCGCTGTCCTCGAACTCGGCGAGAAGTTTATCGGCTTCGCCTTCGATGCGTCCCGCCAGGTCCGCCATGTCCTTGACTAACAGCCGCTGTGCGCCGCGCGTATCCGGAACGAGCGTCAACCAGTGCTTTAGCTGAATCGTATCCGCGACTGATCGGCCGCCGATCTCCATGGCGAGTTTTTTCGCCAGTCGTGGATAGGCTGCTGTGCAGACCACGTCGTAGAGCGGGGCGAGGTCAGGTGTTTTGTCGCGATACAGGAGAGCATAGTTTTTCCCGTGCGCGTCAGCGTTGCCGACCAGATAGTGGAAGATGAGCATACGGAGGAAGCCCAGCCGGTCTGCCGCCGGACGCGCGGTGGCGCGGCCGATCAGGTCCAGCGAGCGTTCCGTTCCCGGTCCGCCTTCGTCCTCATATTTTAGTTCGGGCGGTACGCTAAGTGCCTGGCAGAAATCCTCCTGATGCAGGCGCGTGATCGTCCCGTCCTTGTGCTGTGCGCGGTCGTAGCGCTCCACAAGTAGGAAAGGGATCTTACCGCTTTGACGCATTTCGACCGCAGGCACCGGCAGCTTCAGACGCCCAGCAAGGCGCAGACAGAACAATTCGTTCTCGACGGTGCCATCGAGCGCCTGAATGAATGGCTTCAGAATGTGTGTGGTGGGGCGGCCTCCCTTGGCAAGGCCGATGGCATCGCCTTCGACGCAGACGGCGAGTTTGTCCTGCGCACCTGCAAGCGAGAGGCGGACACCTTCCTCGCCACCGAGAAGAGGGCGCTCGCGTAACTTGCCGAGAATTTCTTCCAGCCTTGCATCAGTTAATACCTCGATGCCATCGTCGTCGGATGCCGGGGGTGTCTCGCCTGCACGGTAGAGTGACAGTGCGCCCGCGCATTCGCCGCCAATGACTTCGAGTAAGCCGAACGCGTTTCCCGCCGAAATACCGAGTGCACCGGCAAGGCGTTGGCGTGCGCCTTCGTCCGGTAAAAGGCCGGAGAAGAACGGACGAACCACTCGGTCCGCGAAAGTGGCTTCCTGCAACGGCATTGAGAATGAGATCGTGCGGGGATCGCTTCCGGAGAGATAGCCGGAATCATAGCTGTAACTGAGGGCACCCGATTCATCCTGGCTAAGGGCGCCAGCCTTCGCTTCACCAAAATACACATCAAGGAGATGAGTCATAGTGTGCTCTCCCGCCGGCTGCTAATGGAGACGGTAAGACCCAGTGCTGCCACTACCTGAAGGGTGAGTCCGAGCTGACAGCTCTCCTTTCCGGCTTCGAGTTCGCGCACGAAGCGCACGCCGACGCCGGTCAATCCGGCGAGTTGTTCCTGTGTCAGTTTTTGCGCCTTCCGCTCGTTGCGGATCAGAAGGCCAAGGCTTTTGGTGTCTTTGATCGTTTGCATAATCATCCCTATCGGGACGATTGTATCACATCGATGCTAGTAATTCCACAAAAAGAACCGTTCGGGATTATTTTGAGGAATTCAGTGTAATTGGCAAGACAATCGTCCCATTCGGGATGATTCTGGCGAGCACTTAGAAGGGAATGAGGTCATCGATATCACTTCTCAGGTCACTAACCGAGGCATGCGTGGGCTGCCGGGTCTCCGTCTTTGAGCGTTCATCGTGGAGTGTCTGCAACTGGCTGCGGGCGGTTCGATGCTCGTCCACCATCGCGAGGCGTCTGGCTTCAAGCGCCTGGGCCGCCCGTGCAAAATCGTCGGCAACGGTAGCAAGGAAGCTGCTCAGCTTTTCCCTCACCCGGCCGGAGAGCTGTTCCCGCGCGTCTCGCAACAACGGCAACGCTTCGAGGTCTCCCATCCGCTTCGCGACGTCCTTTGTCTTTACGCCGGTCCAACGGGCGACGGCATAAGGCCCGCCGTGGATGTCGATCGCGACCACGCTGCGCCGGTCGCCTCGCGCGAGATAGTAGCCCCGCTGTTCGAGTGCCTGCCGGAACGCCTTGCCGGAATCGGACGCCGCCCAGCATTGCTGGAACGCCGCCTTGATGTCGCGGGGGTCTTTCCCGGCGCGCTTGGCCTGAAACCATTCCTTGCGGTCGAAATTTAGCGGATTGCGAAGCGAGGTGTCGATCAGTCCCTCCGGCATCCTCCACCCATGTTCGATGTAAAGCTGGCGGGAGATATCGCCCAGCTTGGGCCGATCATGCGACATCCGCACCGCCGTCATGGTTTCGATGTTGATACGCGACCAGACGCAATGAGCATGGCGGCGACCCTGCTTCTCGTGGAAGACGACGACGCGGGAATGCCCGGCAAGGCCAAGCTTGGCCTCGATACGATCGATGGCATCCTCGAATGCGGCAACCGGCACGCGCTCGGTTTCGGGCGGACTGAGTGACAGCGAGTAGAGGAACTGTCGGCATTTCGTTCCGCGGCTAATGGCTTCCGCTTCCCGCAGAGCGCCCATGATGTTGTCGGCGACAAACCCGCGTATCTCGTGAACCTCGATATGCTCGTTTTCCGGCTTCGTCAGGTGAAGGGCGAGGTCGCGGGCGCCAGCGCGCTGATTACCGTCCAAGATCACGGTCCGCCTCCCTCCATCAGGCCGAGCGCGCGCATCAGATCGGTACGCATGGCGAGGACGGCCGCGCAGGCGTTGGAAATCTCTTGTTCCGTTTCGGGCGTGACCGGCAACGCGCCGATATGTGCCGCATTGGCAAGCTGTTTCAGACTGCTGGCGATGAGCGACTGGCCGAGGGCGGCCAGAACGCGCGCCAGCGCTTCATGGTCCTTGACAGGGTTTTCTACTCGTCGCCGCGACGCTCCGGGGGCGTTCCCAAGAGCCAGCTCGCGCAGATATGTGCCGAGGGGCAACCTTCCGGCTCGATTGAGCAGTAGGCGCTTTTCCTCTTCCGTCAAACGTATGGAAAATGGCTTTGCCGATCCTCCTGGGATGTTCCCTGTCGGAGGCAGTATCGTGGGGGCTGACATAGGGCCGCCTCACGGTGTCGGCGGCTTGGGCTTCCCTAGGGACGTGTCTTTAAGGACTTGCTCCCAGTTGGCCAATTCGGCAAATAATTGGTTCGAGGTTTCCCCCGCTAGGGGCACCATTTTTTCCCGCAGATATGCTGACAATTCGCTTTCGGGCGAACCGTGCCGAGCCACTTTTCGAAGTCCTTCACAAAACGAGGGCCTCGCCAGCGGCGGCGAACGGGCTTATTTTGACTTATTCCCTTCCTCCGAAAGCTCCAGGAAACCCATGAACAGCGATGTCTGGCGCATCATCGAGAGTGCGCAAAACCCTCAATTTAAGGTCTGGAACGACCTTAAAGACGGGCGCGGGATCAGGAAGCACGGGCTCTATATATTGAGCGGGAGGAAGCTCGTGCCTGAAGCGCTTGCTCTCACAACCAACAAAAACCTGCAAGAGATCGAGCGTTTCCATGTCGAGATCATAGATGTTTGTTGCTTGCTCGTTGTTGATCCACGCGACGCTGCGGGGCTGTCTATCCCCGCAAATCTGGAGCGCTACCGGATCACGAGGACATTGTTCGACAAGCTCGATATTTCGGGCACGAATTATCCCCTGCTCGTCGGACGTGTGCCGGACCTGCCCAAGGCCGACCTGACGTTGCCGCCCGTGGGGCTCGAACTCGTCGTCGGTCTCGGCGACCCGAATAATCTGGGCGCGCTGATGCGGAGCGCAGCGGCCTTTGGCACCAAAAAACTTATCCTCATGGATGAGGCGGCGCATCCGTTCCACCCCAAAGTTCTGCGCGCGGCAGCAAATGCCGTTTACGGACTTCAACTCGCCAAAGGTCCAAAATGGGAGGCGCTGAACGAAGCGGCGGGGCCTCTTGTCGCGCTTGATGGCGGGGGCGCCGATATGTCCAAATATAAGTGGCCCAAGAATGTGCGGATTGTTTTGGGCCAAGAGGGTTTGGGACTGCCGGATGATCTCAATGTCACACGGCTGTCAATCCCCACAACGGGCAAGGTCGAAAGCCTCAACGCGACGGTGGCGGCGAGTCTGGCGCTATACGCGCATTATTCATCCGTCGGCTGATCTTTCCGGCCCAAGATTCTTTTCAACAGCAACACACTTTTTGAGCCCGCCCAGCTCAAGGCAGCGAAAGCATGGGGGTAGATCGCTTCGAACGTGCGATTGACACCTTCGAACGGCATCGTGCCGAGCGCACGGAAGCGCCGCGCAGTGACGAGCCAGAAAGGCGAGAGGATGAGGGACAAGGCGATAACCGACAAAGCAAGCTGATAGGCCTCGCGGTCAAGGACGCCGGAGCCAAGGCCCGCTTTCGCCAGCGCAAAGGAAAACTCGCCGATCTGGGCCATGACGAGGCCGGAAATGAAGGCGCTTTCCCATTTCTGTCCCAAAATGTTGAGGATCGAAATGTTGGTCGCGGTCTTGGCGATCAGCACAACGAAGACGAGCAATAGCACCGTGACGAGATGGTTCAGCACGAATTGGAGATTGAGCAGCAGACCGATGGACAGAAAGAAGACCATCAGCATGATCGACTGCACGGGCGCGACCATGAGGAAGGCCGGACGGCGGTCAGTCGATGAACCGAGGATGAGGCCCGCCACAAATGCGCCGTAAGACGGCGACAGGCCCATCGCACCCGACGTTGCCGCCAGCACGAAGCAGAAGCCGATATTGGCGAGCGGGGCCATTTCGGCATTTGCTTTGAGATAATCCGACCACGGTAGATGGATGCGGCCATAGCGTGTGAGGCCGATAACGATAGCAGCCAGTACACCGACAGCGCCAAGGAGTTTGAAGATCAACGAGATGTCGATGCCGGAGCCGCCGCCATTGCCCATGGATTGCGCAATGACGAGCATCGGCACGATGAGAAGGTCTTGCGCGACCAGCACACCCATCGTGACGCGGCCTGCTTCTGTGCCGAATTCGCCTATGTCCTGCAACATTTTGATGCCCACCGCTGTCGAGGAGAGCGAGAGGACGAAGCCAAGAATGAGCGAGGTCTCGAAGCTCCAATCAAACAGTGTGCCAATGATCCATGTGAGGCCGATGGCAACCGCCGACTGGAGGACGGCACAAACGAGTGCGATTTTGTAGACGGAGCGGAATGACTGGAGGCTGAGTTCGAGCCCGACGATGAACAAGAGAAGAAGCAAGCCGAGTTCGGCGAAAAAGTCGATGCCTTCGGCTGATTTGATGAGGCCGAGGCCATATGGCCCGAGCACCACGCCCGCGAGGATATAGCCGACAATGGCGGGTTGCTTGAGGCGAACCATCACAAAGCCGCAGGCCAGCGCGATGACGATGAGGAGGGTGACGGAATCGAGGCTGAGTGTGTCGTGCATGAGGGCCGATGCTGATAGGAAAAGCCGATGGAAGTTTGGCTGAAAGTTCCGGATGGGGGAAGGGGGAGGACGGATTGCTTCGCTCGCAATGACGAAACAGGGAAATCCCCGCGCTTTTTGTTATCCAGTCGCAAGGCCGAGGCGAGATTTATATCTGGAGTTGGCTTTTTGGAACAACCGTGAGAATGCCGCCCTGCTCTGCGATTTGAGCATCCACACGATAGACCGTCGCCATGTTTTCACGCGTCAGCACTTGAGCGGGTGTGCCCTGCACGTGGACTTTGCCTTCGTTTAACAAGACGAGCTCGTCGCAGAAGCGGGCGGCCAGCGACAGGTCGTGGAGCACGGCGACGACGGTATGACCGGAGGCGGCATAGCTCACAAGACCCTCCATGACGCCGAGTTGATGGAACGGGTCCAGCGCAGCGACGGGTTCGTCGACCAGCAACAAGTCGGCTTCGACGGCCAAGGCACGGGCAAGCAGCACGCGGGCGCGCTCGCCGCCCGAGAGAGTGAGCACGTCACGGTGGCGCATGGTTTCGACATCGGCAAGTTTCATCGCGCAGGCGATGGCGGCGTTGTCGGCATCTTGCGGCGACGTGAAGGCCGCGATGTGCGGCAGGCGGGCCAAGGCGACGACGCGCTCAACGGTGAGTGGCCAGTGGCTTTCGGAGGCCTGCGCGAGATAGGAAATTTTCTGCGCACGGATGCGCGGGGGCAGATCGGCAATGCTTGTGCCGTCGAGCGTGATGGTGCCCTCATACGGGATAAGGCCCGCGACGGCCCTGATCAATGTTGTTTTGCCGACGCCGTTGGGGCCGATGAGGCCAGTAAATTTGGCCGACGCAAAAGTGAGTGACACATCGCGGAGCACGCGCGCGTTGCCCAAGGCGGCATCAAGATTTTTAATGGTGAGGGTCATGGGGCCTCGCGCCTTGTGCGCAGGATCAACCACAGGAAGAAAGGCGCGCCGATGAGCGAGGTCACGACGCCGAGCTTGGGTTCGGGACCGTTCACCGGCAGGCGCACGAGAAGGTCAGCGGCGAGAAGAAGCGCGGCTCCCGCAAGCGCCGACGGCAGAAGAAGGCGCGAGGGCTGGTGGCCCACCAAAGGCCGCACGATATGGGGCACGACGAGGCCGACAAAGCCGATGACACCTGCAACCGCCACCGTCGCACCAACGGCAAGCCCGGTGCCGATGATGACGAGCAGTTTCACGCGCGTCTGATTGAAGCCGAGGCTCGTCGCTGTGTCTTCGCCCAGCGTCAGCGCGTCCAGCGCGCGGGCGGACGCAAAGACGAGCACGGCACCTGCAACAACGAAAGGCAGCGCGAAGTAAAGCTGGTCCATGCTGCGGTCGGTGAAAGAACCCAGCAACCAGAAGATGATTTCATAGACCGCATAAGGCGAGGCAGCGAGCGAGAGGGCGAGCGAGGTGAAGGCGGACGCAAAGGCGGAGATGGCAACGCCCGCGAGAATGATCGTGGTGATCGAGGGATTACGGCCCGCAAGGAGATATAGAAGGCCGAGGCTTGAGAGAGCACCTGCGACGCCACCAAATGCCACAAACATGGTACCGCCTGCGGCGAAGCCGAAATAAAACACAAGCACCGCGCCGAGGGCGGCACCCGACGAGGCACCGATGAGGCCGGGTTCAGCGAGCGGATTGCGCAAAAGGCCCTGAAGACCTGCGCCGGTGAGGCCAAGCGTTGCGCCGACGACGAGGCCGAGCAACGCGCGGGGCAGACGAACTTCGGTGAGGATGAGCCAGGCAAGCGAGCGGTCGGTTTCGTCGAGCGCGTGGAGTTTGGCAAACAGGAGTTCACCGCCGCGTCCGACATAGACGGAGGCCACAAAGAAAAAGGTGGCGAGTGCGGCGAGCGCGAGGTTGACTACGAGATATGAAGGCTCGCGTCTGATCACATTTCCTTTGGTCATTGCGTCACCGCATAGGTGTCGCGCGCGGCGGCAAGTGCTGTTGCTATTCCCGCGACATAGGGCGAACCGCAGGTCCAGAGCTTGGCGGGAAGGTTCAGGCTGCGGGCATGGGCGGCGACATAGGCCTTGAGCGCCGGATGGGAGAGCACCTCATGGGCGAGCGAGGGCTGGAGCGGACGGTAGATGCCGATGGCAACAAACTGGGGGCGCGTGTTGATCAGGTCTTCGATCGTGAGATTAACGAAGCCACCGCTGGAGCCGGCCGTGATGACGTTTTTGAAACCGGTATGTGTGAGCAACGCGCCGAGGATCGTATCGGCGGCGGCGGCTCCGCCCAAATCCTGATAGATGACGGCACGGGGTGCGTCGGCCCGCATGGGCCGTGCGGAGGCGGCAAGCACGGCATCAAATCGCGCGATTATTGCTTCGCCTTTTTCAGGTACGCCCATCGCGTCCGCGATGGTGCGGACGTTTGAGCGGACATCGGCAAAGCTTGCAGCGTCTTTGATTTGCACGACGGGGATATTCGCCTGCTTCAGGAGTTTGAGCGTGAAGGGCGATGAATAAGCGTGGGCCAGAACGAGGTCGGGCTTGTAGGACATGATGTCTTCGGCGGTCGCGTTGTTGAGCGGCAGATTTTCTGCTTTGTCGGCGACGGGGCTGTCGCTGGCGTCTGCCGCGACACGGAAGACAGATTTCAATGTACCGGGGCTAGAGAGGTCGAGGGCCAGTATATCCGTACAGAGATTAATCGAAACAATGCGTTGGGGTGATGCCAGAGCCACATTCGCGCCGGCGAGAAGACCGAAAAGAACGAGGACCAGCGCTCTCATGTCAGGTCAGGCGCGAGAGCGCAGCGCGACGCCCTAGAAGCGCACGCATGGCGAAGGTCAAGGCGGCGGCGATGACGAGAGATGCAGAGAGGGCGTAGATGCCTGCGGTGTAGCTATGCGTGAGGTCCTTCACATAGCCGACAATATAGGGCCCGACGAAGCCGCCGAGATTACCTGTGGAATTGATGAGCGCGATGCCGCCTGCGGCGGCTGTGCCCGACAGGAAGACCGGCGGAATTGCCCAGAAGGGAACAATGGACACATAGGTACCAATGGCGGCGAGGCCAAGCGAGAGGATGATCAGCGGCGTCGCCTCAAAATAGGCGCCACCTGCGAAACCAGCAGCGGCGAGGAGACAAGGCGCGACCGTGTGCCAGATGCGTTCCTGGTATTTGTCGGAGGAGCGACCCCAGAGCGGCATCGCCAGCGCAGCAACAACATAGACGGCGGAGACGAGCCAACCGGTTTCTATGTTGCTGAAGCCATTGCCCTTCACCATTTGCGGCAGCCAGAAAGAAATGCCGTAGAGGCCGATGACGATGGCGAAGTAGATGAGGCACATGAGGAGAACACGCGCATCCTTGAGCGCGGGCCAGAGCGCGTGCTGCGCGTCGATATGCGTCGCGGCGCGATCACGCGAGAGGCATTCGGCTATGACACGCTTTTCGTCCGTCGTGAGCCAATTCGCTTTGGACGGGCCGTCAGGGAGAAGCCGGAGGACGGCAACGCCCATGATGAGCGCGGGGACGGCTTCGATGAGGAACATCCATTGCCAGCCGTGAAGTCCCAAATGTCCGTTGAATTGCAGGAGCCATGAGGAGAACGGCGCACCGATGACGGAGGCGAGCGGGATGGCTATGAAATAGGTGCCATAGAGACGCGCGCGCTGATCGGCGGGGAACCAATAGGTGAGGTAGAGGATCATGCCGGGGGCAAAGCCTGCCTCTGCCGCACCGAGCAGGAAGCGCAGAATATAGAAGCTCGTGGGCGTGGTCACGAAAGCCATGGCGCCGGAGATCAGCCCCCATGTGAGCATGATGCGGCAGATCCAGAGACGCGCACCGAGTTTTTCTATGACGACGTTGGAGGGGACTTCGAAAATGAAATAACCGATGAAGAAAATGCCGACGCCGAAGCCGAAAATTTCCGACGTGAAGCCGAGGTCTTTGTTCATCTCAAGCGCGGCAAAGCCGACATTCACACGATCAAGGAAGCTGATCGTGTAGAGGATGATCATCACCGGAATGATACGCCGCGCCGCGCGGGCAAAGAGGCGGCGTTCGGTGTCGGTCAGCAGGGTGGCGCTTGGCGCGGGCATTTTCTTGGCTCCCCAATTGTGGAGGGACCATAAGGGAGGCGAGCGCGGGAGGCAAAGGGGGATCAGGGCCGCTTGGACAAGCCTGTCAGCGCGGGTTTCGGTTCGCGCTTTTCTGTCATAAAGCCCCAAAACGCCTCTTCGGGGCGGTGGCCGCCGACGGGGTTGAAATCGAAGACGCGCCAAGGGGCATCAAACGCCGCGAAATAACCAAAGGCACGGGATTTGGTGGCGGGCATCTGCTTTTCAAGCTCGCGCCAGAAGGCGGCCTGCTTATCCGGCGTGAAGCCAAGGTCGGCCGGGCCTGTGGGTACGCCGGTTTCTTTGACGAGGATGGGACCGCAAAATTTGGCGGCGAGCTTGTCCGTCACTTTCACCACGAAATCGGCCCAGTTGGCGGGCGGTGCGGACTGGAACCAGTCTTCGAAAATCGGGTGGATGTTCACCAGCATGAAATCAAGGGAAGGCAACGTCTGGCGCGCGTCGTCTTCGAGGAATTGCGCGAAAGGCTCCGTGACTGTGAGCGGCATGTTGGGCAGGCGTACGCGCATCTGCGCCACGTAGGAGCCCATGTTTTTCCATTTGCCGCGATTGGCGAGCACGATCTCGTTGCCGAGCGAAATGCCGACGACGAGTTTCGGATGCGCTTTGGCCATGGCGACGGCGTTGCGGATTTCTTCCGTATCGGCGGGTGTCCAGAGACCGATGATAAGTGCCTTGAAGCCAAGCTCTTCGGCGATGTCGGCGACATGCTCGTTGCCGTCGCGCGCCGAATAGGTGATGAGCGCATCGAAATGGGGACGCAGCGCCTTGAGGTCGGCGCGGATGCTGTCGGCGCTCGCCACAGTGATGTCGCCGTCGATAACTTTAAGCTCGGTCGGGTTATAGGCGATGAAGCCGTTTGTCGCCATCGCGGTTTCGAGACGGGCAAGCGCAGGCGCAACGGGTGCGCGGGGCGCGCAGGGGTCGGCGGCCGCCAGCGTTGGCGTGAGGATGAGGGCGATGAGGCTCAAGATGATTTTTTGCATGGGGGGAGCTTAGGAGGTTCCGGCGGACGGGGCTAGTTACGGATTCTTTACAGGGCCACGAAGATCGCGCCGAGGCCGATAAGGGCGATGCCGAGCCATTTCAGCGGCGTCAGGCTTTCGCCGAGAAAGGTCACGGCAAAGAGCGCGACGAGGACGACGGAGAGTTTGTCGATGGGGGCGACTTGAGCCGCGTCGCCGAGTTTCAGCGCGCGGAAATAACATAGCCATGACGCGCCGGTGGCGAGGCCGGAGAGGACGAGGAAGGTCCATGTGCGAGCGCTGACGGGACCGGCTTCGGTAAAGATGCCGCGTGCGGCGAGGACAAGGCCGAGGGAGACGAGGATGACGACGGTGCGGATGAAGGTCGCGAGGTCTGAGTCAATGTGCTCGATGCCGACCTTGGCAAAAATGGCGGTGAGGGCGGCGAAGGTGGCGGACAGCATTGCCCAGAAGAGCCAGTTGGTGGTGAGGGACATGTCGCGTCCGGCTCCGGTTGTGACAGTCGGCTCAGACTGGATTGCTTTGCTCACACTCGCAATGACGAAAGCAAGAAAGACCTTCCCCCTGACTCTACGAGAGGCGGGGGGAAAGAAGAAAATATCAGTCGAAAGCCTCATCCCATGTGCCTTTGGTGGAGGCTTTGGAATATTCGGTGGCGCGGTTTTCGAAGAAGTTGGCGTGCTCGATGCCGTTCAGCATTTCGTCCATCCAGGGCAACGGGTTTTTGTCCGTGCGGTAAATGGGCTGCAAAGCAAGCTGCGTCAGGCGGCGGTCGGCGATGTAGCGAATGTAGTTCTTCACGTCCTGACCGGTGAGGCCCTCGATGCTGCCCATTTCAAACGCCAAGTCGATGAAGGCGTCTTCGTGATGGATGATCGTCTCGCAGGCTTTATAGATGTCGCGCTGCAATTCTTCGTCCCAGATTTCGCGGTTTTCGTCGATGAAGGTGCGAAAGAGTTTGACGATGGAATTGGTGTGCAGCGTTTCGTCGCGCACTGACCATGTGATGATCTGGCCCATGCCCTTCATCTTGTTGAAGCGCGGGAAGTTCATCAGGATCGCGAAAGATGCAAACAACTGCACGCCTTCGGTGAAGGCCCCAAAGACCGCAAGCGTTTTGGCGATGTCTCTTTTCGTCGTCATGCCCCATTCGCGCATGTAGTCGAACTTGTCCTTCATTTCCTTGTATTTCATGAAGGCTTCGTATTCGGCTTCGGGGATGCCGATTGTGTCGAGCAGATGCGAATAGGCGGAAATATGCACCGTCTCCATGTTGGAGAAAGCGCTGAGCATCATGGCGACTTCGGTGGGTTTGAAGATGCCGGAATAATGCTTCATGTAGCAGTTGTTGACTTCAACGTCGGCCTGCACGAAGAAGCGGAAAATTTGCGTGAGCAGATTGCGCTCGCCCGGTGTGAGTTTCTTCGCCCAGTCTTTGACGTCATCGGCCAGCGGCACTTCCTCGGGCAGCCAATGGATGCGCTGCTGCGTCAGCCATGCGTCATAGGCCCAGGGATAGCGGAAGGGCTTGTAGACGAGGCGTTCTTCGAGAAGTGACATGGGCGTTACCTTTTGTCGAACCTTGCCTGAAAATAGACAGGCACGGAGAAACGAATTTTCTGTTGGCTTTCGGATGAGGAAGCTCTGTCCGCTGACCCACTCACACTCACGTCAGCCGAAACTATACTTATCTTCGCCGAAACTCCTGCTGAACCATCACCTTTTTGCTAGTCGTCTCTGACACAACAACAGAAATATCAAATTCGATCAGCGATGGTTCTCTGTTTGTTTTTCCATTTAGGCTACCGGGCGCAATTGCCATTCCCGTTTTTTTCGTGACCTGCTCTCGTGCGGTGTCGACGGCATCACAAATTTCCACCAGCGCATTGGCAACAAACTGTTTGAGTTCCACGTTGCTTTCCTACTCTCCACCACGTCATGCTCGGACTTGATCCGAGCATCCAGAGCCGTGCATTCGGAGTCTGCGTCACTGGATTGCCGGGTCAAGCCCGGCAATGACAATAGTTGTGGATAGCTGCCAACTTTATTGGCATTATAGGACGGTGAAGTCGTAAACCGTGTGTTGGATGATAGTGCTTCACTTCCGCAATCATGAGTTCACACCTCACCCAACCAAATTTCGTAAACTTGCAGGCGTTTACGAGTGAAATTCGCCCCCAATTGTTTACGCCTGAATATTGGTGGTCATCGTACTCAATAAATTGAAAACTTCCAGTCAGATTTCGTCATTTTGTCGAAAAAACCACAAGATTTGGTATTTTCTAGGTCAGCCCATCACGATTAGTGGTATTTTCGTGCATTCGCTGACGGGCGTCTTAAGTGTGGGAGCGACAGCGCTTTCATGGCCTAAAACTTGACCAACAATTTGCTGCCAGCCCTCACCCAAATAATGCGCGCTCCAGCTTGGCCAGATCAGCGGCGCGTTCCTCCGTCGTTAGCTTGTCGTAGTTGACCTGCCGCCACTTTATTCAGTCGAGCATGAATGGCATCTTCCTCACCCAGCCTTGGATGATGCGGGTACAGGAGTGTAAGGCAAGGCACGCGATAGAACAGTGCGTCGGCCATCATCTGATACACGTCACTTTGCAAAACGCCCTGTGTGGGATCATCGACCCTAGATGAAATTCCGTTCCATTTTGTGTCTATGACATGGATCAACCCAACAGCGCGACGGATCAGGATGCCTGGTTTGGTCTGTAAGTGTCCGTCGTCAGAACATTTGGCACTCGTTTTGTAGCGGCTTAGAGGAGCATTT
>JAZJXO010000032.1:0-55877 GCA_040390855.1 Pseudomonadota bacterium | reverse complement strand
CAAATTACCTCAAAAACTCCGGCTATGCGTCAATCTAATGTCATCAAGCTCTAAATAATCAGATTTGTCAGATCTGCTTTGAGACAGCGCGGCACCGAGATCATCGGTGCCGCGTTGATCGTTTGTGGGGTGGTATTTTTGGGGCGCTGTGTGTGCGTGACGCAAGGGCCTCACCCAACCCTCTCCCAACGGGAGAGGGGTTTTTTCGTAGTGTTTTCAAAAAATTGGTGTCACCCCGTGGCTTGACCACGGGGTCCATTTGGCAGCGGTGCGGATGTGAGATGGGTCCCGGCATCGAGTCCCGGGACGACAGGGTGGATTAGGTAAACAGGCTGGCTAGGTCCGCTTCGCCGTTACGCGGCACGGCGACAATGGGCGTGTCGCCGGTGAAACGGGACATCACGGTGATGGTTTCATCAAGCGTCACCGGATTTTCCAGACTCTCGCTGACGACGATGGCGCGGGGTTTCAGATCATTGCGGATCATCACGTCGAGCGTGGTCAGCGTGTGGCTGATCGCGCCGAGATAGGAGCCTACCACCAGAAGCGGTGCGAAATCCTGACCGTTCAGCGCTTTCATCCAGTCAAGCACTGTATGTGTGGCATTGAGCGGCACGATGAGACCGCCGACACCTTCGATGATCAGCGGATCGTGCAGGTGCATCCGTGCCTTGCAGTGGTTGACGAGTTCCAAAAAATCAATTTCGACACCGGCACGCGCCGCCGCCATGTCAGGTGAAAGCGCAGGCTCGAAGACCCAGCGCGAAACAAGATCGATATTGTCGAAGATGGCGTCTTCACCGAGCGCGGCGAGAAGTGCCGCTGGATCGCTCGTCGGGAATGTGTTGTCATCGACGCCGCTGACCACGGGCTTCAATGCCTGCACGGGCAGACCCTTCGCACGCAACTGACGGATCAGCATGGCGCTGACATAGGTTTTGCCGATGTCTGTGCCCGATGACGTTACAAAAATCGTGCTCATGTTACTCGGCAGCTTTGCGGGGGAGGATTTTGTCGCGCACGAGGGTGGCGAGCTGCACGATGTCGGCGGCTTTGTGCTGTGCTGTAAACGTGAAACGCAGACGCGCTGTCCCTGCGGGAACAGTCGGCGGGCGGATGGCTGTGACGAGGAACCCTTCGTCTTCGAGCAGGGCCGAGGCTTTGAGCGTCAGATCGGTATCACCCAGAATGAGCGGGACGATGGGGCTCACCGCTTCGGCGATGTTGAGGGCACGGGTGAAGCGCCTCGCGTTTTCAACGGCGCGCGCTGCGAAGGCGGGATCGGATTCAATCACATCGAGCGAGGCGATGGCCGAGGCCACGGCGGCGGGCGTGAGGCCGGTTGAATAGATCAGTGTGCGGGCGCGGGTCCGGATGAAATCGCAGACGGGTTTCGACGCGCAGAGATACCCGCCGTAAGCGCCGATGGCTTTGGAGAGCGTACCCATTTGCAATGGCACGCCGGCTTTCATCGCACCAATGAAACTTGAACCGCGGCCTTCACCGACGACACCGATGCCATGCGCGTCGTCGGTCATCAGCCAGGCGTCGTATTTTTCGGCGAGCGCCGCCAATTCCACGACGGGGGCCAGATCACCGTCCATGCTGAAGACGCCGTCAGTGAGGATGAGGCAGTTCTTTGCGCCGGCACGATGGGCTTTCAGAATCTCTTCGACATGGGCGAGATCGTTGTGGCGGAAGATAAGCGCTTTGGCGTCGGAGAGTTTTGTGCCCATGAGGAGGCATGAATGCGAAAGTTCGTCCGCAATGATCATGTCGGCGGGGCCGACAAGCGAGGGCACGATGCCCAGATTGGCGAGATAGCCGGAGCCGAAGATGACACAATCCTCGGCTTGCTTCAATTTTGCCAGACGCGCTTCGAGCGTTGCGAATAAAGGATGATTGCCCGTCACGAGACGGGACGCACCCGAGCCTGTGCCGTAACGGGTGGTGGCTTCATTCGCGGCGGCGATCACATCGGGGTGGTGCGAAAGATTCAAATAGTCATTGCAGCAGAAGGAAATCAACACCTTGCCGTTGCGGCGGACTTCGACGTCGGAGAAGCGGTCTGTCTCGACGAGATGACGGCGCAGCGACTGCGCCTCAAGCGCGTCGAGTTTTTGTGTCACGAACTGATCAAGCGAGCGGCTCATGCGGTGACCTGAATTACCGGCTTGCCGATCATGCGGCGTTCAAGCAGGCGTTGCAGAACATCGCCTGCTTCGGCAAGCGGGAAGCTCGCCGTCGGTTCGGGATGGATTTTGCCTGCAACGACCCATTTGGTGAGTTGATCGAGAAGGGGACCGTTGACGCGCGGGTTGGCGCGGATCTCGCCGCCCCAGTCGACGCCGACCAATGAGGCGCGTTTCAGCAATGCAAGATTGAGCGGGAGTTTCGGAATCTCGCCATTGGCAAAGCCGACAACCAAGTGGCGACCGCCCGGTGCAAGGCAGCGGAAGGCAGTTTCGGAATAGGCGCCACCGACGGGATCGTAGACGACATTGACGCCGCGCTTTTCGACAAGGCCGTCGAGAACCTTGCGCCAGTCGGTGTCGGTATAGTCAACCACCATGTCGGCACCATGCGCCATGGCTGCGGCGCGCTTTTCGATGGTGGAGGCCGCCGCGATGACGCGGGCCCCCATCGCCTTGGCCACATCAATCGCGGCCATGCCGACGCCGCCTGCAGCACCGAGCACGAGGACGGTTTCACCGGCCTGCAATTTGCCGCAGGTCTGGAGACCGTAGAGAGCCGTGCAATAAGAGACGAGAAAACCTGCAGCCGCCTCGGCGCTCATCTCGTCAGGAACAGACGTACAGACAGCGGCGGGGAGCACGATCTTCTCGGCCAAGGCCCCGCGCGGCGACAAAGCCATGACGCGGGTGCCAATGAGGTCTGACGAGATGCCCTCGCCCACCGCTTCGACCAATCCTGCGACTTCGGACCCCGGCACGAAGGGGAGCGGCAGTTTCACCTGATAGGTTCCGCGCACGAAAAGCGCGTCGACATAGCCAAGGCCCGCCGCCTCGACCGCCAAGAGCACCTCGCCCTCGCCCGGCACGGGTTCGGGCAGGGTTTCGATGGCGAGACCCGAGGGCTCCCCGTATGTGACGCAGCGTATCGCCCGCATGGTCTTAACCTTTGGCAGTCATTGAGATTTCGGGGCGCAGACTACCCCGCCTTGCATTGCGAGGAAAGCTGCCTATGCTTCGGGAAAATCAGTTCCACCCCAGCTCATTTTCAGGGGAATTACAGTCCATGACGATCCAGACCCGCATCGAAGACGCAACCAAGGCCCCTAAAGCGCCGGTGGCCGCGCGCACGAACCCCGATGAGGTCCGTCACGACTGGACGAAGGACGAGTTGCAGGCGCTGTGGGACCTGCCGTTCAACGACCTGATGTTCGAAGCGCAGCTTGTGCATCGGCGCTGGTTCAAGGCGCATGAGGTGCAGATGTCCACCTTGCTGTCGATCAAGACGGGCGGCTGCCCGGAAGATTGCGGCTATTGCGCCCAAAGCTCGAAATTCGATACGGGCCTCAAAGCGTCGAAGCTCATGGAAGTGCAAAAAGTGCTTGAAGAGGCCCGCAAGGCGAAGGACGCAGGCGCGACACGCTATTGCATGGGCGCCGCCTGGCGCGAGCCCAAGGACCGCGACATGGACATGGTCTGCGCCATGGTCGAGGGCATCAAGGACATGGGCATGGAAACCTGCATGACGCTCGGCATGTTGTCGGGCCAGCAGGTGCATCGCCTCGCCCAATCAGGGCTTGATTATTACAACCACAATGTCGATACATCGGAAGAATATTACCCGAACGTCATCAGTACACGGACATTTCAGGACCGGCTCGATACGCTGGAACGCGTGCGCAATGCGGGCATCAACGTGTGCTCCGGCGGCATTGTCGGCATGGGTGAGAGCCAGTCGGACCGGCTCGGCATGTTGATGGCTTTGGCGAACCTGCCCGAGCATCCGCAAAGCGTGCCGATCAACATGCTGATGCCGATGGAGGGCACGCCTTTGGGCCTGTCGGAAAAAGTTGATCCGATCGACTTTGTGCGCATGATCGCGGTTGCCCGCATCATCATGCCAATGTCGGTGGTGCGCCTTGCCGCCGGTCGCGAGCTGATGTCGGACGAGCAGCAGGCGCTGTGCTTCATGGCCGGTGCCAATTCGATCTTTGTCGGTGACAAGTTGCTCACGGCAAAGAACCCCGAGGCCGACAAGGATCAGATCTTGTTCAAGAAGCTCGGCATCGCCTCCATGCCCGCCCATAGCTGCCCGTCGGAAAAAGACGTGTCAGCCCATCGCTGAGCCTGCATCGAGTTCGGCACGCAGCAACGAAGACGCGTTCTTCCTTGTCGGTTGTTGATCCACTTGCAGTATCTTGGGGGTAGCCCTGGTAGCTCCAGAGACTCGGGTGGCGCATATGGGGAGTTTTGCCAAGTTTGCGAAAATCCGCCTATATGCGGGCTCCGAAAGAGAAGGTGCCTCCATGCAAATCCCCCCGCTGAACCCCGCCGTCAAAGATGCGCCTGCATGGCTCACAGAAGGCGCGAAACACCTCTGGATGCCTTATACGCAGATGCAGACCGTGCCTATGGCGCTGCCGGTGGTTTCCACAAACGGTGTGCGTCTGACGCTGGCGGACGGGCGGGAGTTGATTGACGGCACATCGTCATGGTGGACGGCCGCGCATGGCTATAATCATCCGCATATCCGCGAGTCCGTCACCGCGCAGCTTCAGAAGATGCCGCATGTGATGCTCGGCGGGATTGCGCATGAGCAGGTGCTGACGCTCGCCACGCGTCTTGCACAACTTCTGCCCGGCGATCTGGGGCACACATTTTTTTCGGAAAGCGGGTCGGTGTCGGTGGAAATCGCCATGAAGATGGCGGTGCAATACTGGATCAACAAGGGCCAGAAGGGTCGCACGCGCTTTGCGGCGTTTCGCGGCGGTTATCACGGCGACACGCTGGCCACCATGTCGGTCTGCGATCCAGACGAAGGGATGCATACGCTGTTCAAAGGCGCTATTGCCGAACAATTCATCTGTGATCTGCCGACGACGCCGGAACGCGCCGAGGCGTTTGATGCGTTTCTCAAAGCGAATAAGCATGAAATCGCCGCTGTCATCACCGAGCCTTTGGTGCAGGGGGCGGGCGGTATGCATTTCCATGATGTTGAAACCTTGCGCGCGCTGCGCGAGGCCTGCGACCGGCATGATGTGCTGCTGATCCTTGATGAAATCTTCGTCGGCTTCGGGCGCACAGGCGCGATGTTTGCCTGCACAGCGGCGGGGATTGTTCCCGATATTGTGACGCTGTCGAAAGCGCTGACCGGCGGCACGATGGCGCTGGCCGCCACTGTCGCACGCGCGCATGTGTTCGAGGCGTTTCTGGGCGACAGCGCCTCGCGCGCGCTGATGCATGGTCCGACTTACACCGGCAATGCGCTGGCCTGCGCGGCGGCCAATGCCTCGCTTGATCTGTTCGAGCGCGAACCGCGGCTTGAGCAGGCAGCGGCGATTGCCAAGCAACTGACAAAAGAACTGGAGCCCGCACGGGCGATGAAGGGTGTCGTTGACGTGCGCGTGAAGGGGGCCATCGGCGTGATCGAGCTTGAGACAATCCGCGATGCCGACGAGATGAAGCGGCGCTTTGTCGAAATGGGGGTTTTCATCCGGCCCTTCGGACGGATCGTCTATACAACCCCGCCGCTCATCATCGAAGCGGCTGATCTCACGCGGCTCACGGCTGCCATGCTTGAAGCTGTCAGCGACAACTGAGGCGCCTGCCTCTGTTTTAATCAGATGTGTGTGACTCTGGGGCCACTTTCCCTAGCGGTTCTTATCCACAGCCTATCCTATATGTTGAGCCAAATTGGGTCAGCCACTAGTCTCGCTACAGTCTCCGGGGGAGCTGATTCGCGCGGGTTCCGCGCTTGCCGACAATCCCGCGAAACTCATCAGCCAAAGAGGCGTCGGGCGCGCCTTGCGGGATGCTTGTTCTCAAATCGACAATCGCCCGCTTAGGACTGGGAAGCTCACCACATGCATGTCATCGCGTTTGCGTCACAAAAGGGCGGATCGGGCAAGACGACGCTGGCCGGTCATATCGCGGTTGAGGCCGAGCGCGTCGGCGCGGGCCCCGTCGCGCTCGTCGATACCGACCCGCAGGGCTCGCTGTCGCAATGGTGGAACGCACGCGAGGCCGAGCGGCCCTTCTTCGTCAAAGCCTCGATCGAGGGCCTGAAACACGATCTCGACCGGCTGCGCGACGGCGGTGTGCGCCTCGTCATCATCGACACGCCGCCCGCCATCACCGACACAATCGGCCATGTGATCGCGCTTTCGGACCTCGTCGTGATCCCGACGCGGCCCTCACCCCACGATCTGCGGGCGGCAGGGGCCACAGTGCGTCTATGCGAAGAGATCGGAAAACCTCTGGTTTTTGCGGTGAACGGGGCGGCACCGCGCGCCCGCATCACGACGGAAGCGGTCATCGCACTTTCCCATCACGGCCCCGTCGCGCCCTCCATCTGCCATCAGCGAATCGACTTCGCCTCCTCGATGATCGACGGGCGCACGGTTATGGAAATCGCTTCACAGACCAAATCGGCTGAAGAAATCGGCGAATTGTGGAGCTTTTTGTCGGATCGTCTGATGGGACGGGAGACATCGCCGCTGGCGTCGGCTAATTTTGCCAGAACGTCGCTCCGCGGTGCCGCCTGAGCGCGATCTGGAAAGATAGCTACCCATGTCTAAAAAGCCTGCTTCGTTGACCCCCGACCTGCTTGCACGCAAGGGGGAGGCGGAACCATCGACCATCGACCCGTCGGCGCGCATGACGCTCACGGCGGGCTCGGGCTTTGATGATGATCATGGCGGCGGGCGGCGGGAGCCGCATCTGGAAGGCGATGACGAACGTGATGACGAGCCGCGCTTTGACACCGCGCCTGACATCGTGACGCGTCGTCCTGTGCCGCCGGAACCTGAAATCATCTATACAGCAGAAGAAACACAGGCAGGGGGCGGCAATGCCCGCCTTCTCCTCATCGCCATTCTGGGACTTGTCATCGTCGGCGGGATTTTCCTCGCCATGTCCGGTCAGGAGCGCAATTCGGTTGCGCCCGTCGCCACCGCCGTCGCACCGGTCGAGACGGGAGCGGCACCCGCAACGCAAACACCGGCCCCTGTCGAGACAACACCCGAAACGGTGACGACCACACCGCCTGCCACCACGCCGCCTACCAGTGGCAACGCACCGCTCGCCATCACACCGACCGTGCCCGCCACGGACGCCCCAGTTGCACAAGCGCCGGTCACTGCAACACCTGTGGTGCCTGAAACCGTGCCCGCCGCGCCTGTTGCTGAAGCGGCTCCCGTCGCGACACCTGCACCGGCGAAAGCGCAATCAGGCGGGGCTTATGTCGTACAGCTTCTGGCCCTTCAGGATGAGGCCGCTGCCAAGGCCGCATGGAAAAAGGTTGCGAAGAAACACGCCAACATTCTCGGCGGTCATGCGCTGGACATCGAGAAAGCCGATCTCGGTGCCAAAGGCACATGGTATCGCGTCCGCGCTGCCGGTTTTGCGTCCAAAACGGCAGCGACAAGCGCCTGCGCCAAGCTCAAAGCCGCCGGTCAGGACTGCATCGCGAAGAAGCGCTGATTCCAGGTTTCATCTTTGAACTATGCGGCGGAGGCATCCCCTCCGCCGCCGACCTATTGAGGGCAATATGATTGAGGCCGTGATCTGGGATTTCGGCGGCGTGCTGACATCAAGCCCGTTCGAGGCTTTCGCGCGCTATGAACGCGAGCGCGGACTGCCTGTCGATTTTATTCGCGGCATCAATGCGACGAACCCCGACACAAACGCCTGGGCGCTGTTTGAACGCTCGGAAGTGACGCTTGATCAGTTCGACGAAATCTTTGCGGAAGAGGCCAAAGCCAAGGGCCATGAGGTGCGTGGCCGCGCGGTGGTGGAGCTTCTGTCGGGCGACATTCGCCCTGCCGTTGTTGCCGCGCTCAAAGCCTGCAAGGCCCGCGTGAAAGTCGGCTGCATCACGAATAATGTGCCCGCAGGTCGGGGCGCAGGCATGGCGCGCTCGCCGGAAAAGGCGGCTGAAGTTGCTGCCGTCATGGCACTGTTTGATCATGTGATCGAAAGCTCGAAGCTCGGCATCCGCAAGCCCGATCCGCGCATCTATCAGCTTGCCTGTCAGACGCTGAACGTTTCCCCCCAGAATTGCGTCTATCTTGACGATCTCGGCATCAACCTCAAACCCGCCAAAATGCTGGGTATGACCACGATCAAAGTGGGCGATCCGGCCATTGCGCTGAAAGAGCTTGAGGCGGCTGTCGGGTTTCCGCTCGCCTGACGAGCGGACCTTGAGACTGCCGAGGCAGAAACCGGCGGCCAAATGGCGGCGACGCTACACGCCGGTCATCACGACACAAAGAAGCCCGCAAACCGGAACCGGCTTGCGGGCGGGCTTTTTCTTTCACATCAATCTTCAGTGGGCGGCGGCACGCGCGGCAGCGGTGGCCGTCGCATCAAGTCCGATTTCCTTGGCGAGGCGTTCGATCATGGCGACTTCCACACGGGCGAGATCGCCGTCGGCCAGCGCCACTTTCCAGAGCATCGTCACAACGTCCTGACGCTCTTTGTCGGAAAAATGTTCGGCAATGGTGCGGGTGAAAATGCTCTCGCCATAGGGCAGACGCTGGCGCTGTTCGGCGACATCGACGAGCGATTTTGCGTCTTCGTCGGAGAGGTCGAACTCCTCCGCCACGATCCGGCTGATCGCTTTATGTTCCTTATCGTCAAAATTGCTGTCGCGGCGGGCGGCTTCGACCATCAGCGCAGCGGCGGCAAGTTGCTTGACGTTCTGAGGGATGGAGGCAGCGTTTGCGCCACTCGTTTTGACTTTCAGGGCCGAGATGATTTTTTCCAGCATGTGACTTCACGCTCCTCCTCTATCGACGGGCTGTCGGATCATCCGCTCGCCGCGCCACCCCAACAAGCCCCCCACAAGATAGGTCTCATTTGACATTGTTCAATGGGATTATTGGGTACAAAAACAGTGAATGTCCGGTGCGGAAAGCTGCCTCTCCGCACCGGCTCATTCTAGTGCGACATCAAATTGGACCGGCGTTTCACAGGCGATTTACGCGGCAGGACAATGTCGAGAATGACAGCAAGCGCGGGCAGAACCGTGACCGCCATCACCATATTGACCATGAACATAAAGGTCAGCAGCAATCCCATATCGGCCTGGAATTTCAGCGCCGAGAAAGCCCAGGTGGACACACCGATGGCAAGCGTTATGGCGGTGAAGAAGGTCGCCATGCCGGTTTCCTCCAGAGCGAGCTGGAAGCATTCGGTGATGTTCTTACCCTCAGCCAGATGGAACTGGATGCGGTTGTAGATATAGAACGCATAGTCGACGCCGATGCCGACGGCGAGCACCATCACTGGCAATGTCGCGATGGTAAGGCCGATCTGCAGCACCTCCATGAACCAATAGCCGAAGAAGGTGGCAAAGGTGAGCGGCAGGCAACAGGCGATGACGGCGCGCCAGTCACGATAGGTGAGTGTGACAAGCGCGATGATGACGACATAGACCCAGAGCATCATCGGAAGTTCAGATTCCGTGATCTCTTCGTTCACCGCCGCCTGCACGCCTATATTGCCGGACGCCAAGCGGATGTTGACGTCGTCCATTTTATGGGTGGCGCGCCAGTCCTTGACCGCCTGAATGACAGGTTTGATCGTTGTGGCTTTGCTATCAGTGAGGAAAATCTGCACCGGCAGGATGGTGCAGGACTGGTTCATCAAAGCGGAACTGCCGGGCACGGTGGCGACCGCTTGCGCGAGCGCATCCTTGTTGCGCGGAATATCATTCCATTTGAGATTGCCTTCGTTCCAGCCGGCCGACGAGCCTTTGACGGCGAAGGGCAGCGAGATCACGAGAGCCACGCCCGGCTGGTTTTGCATGTCCCAGGAGAAGCGGTTGAGGAAGGCGAGGGTGGGATAATCCACGCAGGCATCGGGTTTTGTTTCGACGACAACGGTGAGCTGATTGAGGCCCAGAGAATATTTCTGGGCGATGTCGCGGCTGTCGACATTGTAACGGGCGTCTTCGCGCAGTTCCGGCGCACCGGCGTGAAGCGCGCCCACCGTGCGGAAACTCGAAATATAGACCGCAAAGACAAAGAGTACGCTTGAGACCACAAGCGTCACAACGGCGGCTTTGGGTTCGGCGACTTTGCCGAGCATACGCATGATCTTGAGACGGCCTTCACGCGACTTTGCCACGCGGGCGGCAAAGCCGTCGTCGAACTTCATGTAGGAGACCACAAGCGGCAGCATGATGAGGTTGGTGATGATCTTGAGTGCCACACCGATCGAAGCGGTGATCGCCAGTTCGCGGATCATGCCGACCGGTATGAGATAGAGTGTGCCGAAGCCCACGAGGGCCGTGATGAGCGCCATGGTGCCCGGTACGAGAAGGCCGGAGAAGCTCGCGCGCGCGGCCTCTTCGCTTGTCGCACCGGCGCTGAGTTCAGCCGTCACCAGATTGATCTGCTGCACGCCATGGCTCACACCGATGGCAAAGACGAGAAAGGGCACGAGAACGGCCAGCGGATCGAGCCCGTAGCCGAGCAAATTCAGCAAGGCGAATTGCCAGACCACCGACGTCAGCGACGAGAAGAGCGTTGCGAAGGTCAGAAGGGCCGAGCGTGAATAGAGATAGACCGAAAGAGCGGTCAGCAGGAAGGCGATGAAGAAGAAGACGAGCACGCCATTGGCACCGTCGGCAATGTCACCGGTCGATTTGGCAAAGCCGATGATGCGGACAGTGAATTTGTCGTTCTCGTATTTCTGGCGAATTTGTTTTTCGAGTTTGGCGGCAAGGTCAAAATAATTGAGTTTCTCGCCGGTCGAGGGATCGAAATCCTGCAATTCAGCCGAGACCATGGCGGAGGTGAAATCATTGGACACAAGGCGTCCGACAAAGCCGCCGCGGATCACGTTGCTTTCAATTTTCGTGAGGGATTGCTGTGTCATTGTCTCGGCGGTGACTTTGCCGGAGATCACGTCTTCAGCGCTGATACCGTCTTCGGTAATTTCGCGGTAGCGCGTGTTCGGCGTCCAGAGCGAGGTCACAGTGGGGCGCGAGACGCCGGGCAGGAAGAAGACCTCGTCGGTGAGGTCCTTATAGACTTTGAAAAACTCCTTGGTCCAGATATTGCCGGACTTTGGCTCCAGCACCACGATAATGCGGTTCGAGCCGAAAAGCTGGTCACGGTATTTCTCGAAGGTCTCGATATATTCGTGGCCGATCGGCAGCTGCTTATCAAAGCCCGCCGTCATATGCAGTTGGAAGGCAAAATAGAGGCCCGCAACTGTTGCGCAGCCCAGCACCGCCAAAATGACCGAACGCAGACCAAATACAATATTCTCAAGTACCTTAATCATCGACACCCGCTCCCACGCCGTCGCTTATGTGCGACTGGCTTATACGAAGTCCAACACGCCAAAACCGGCAAGGCCGACGTTTATGATAAACGCGCGACACAAGCAGGCTCACTCAGCCGGATCCAGGAGGTCTGACACAGAGACACAAGGCGACCCCGCTTGGGCGCGCACCTCAGGCTCTGTCAGGATGCCCTCCTTCACGATAACCCGCCCCTTGCGTACCGTCGGCCCCCACCGCCGATCCGCACAGGTCATCGCTTCCCTCAGTTCTGAGCGATAGCATAAAATTGTGCACCTGTAACGGGTTCGCAGAAAAATTAACAACTGACATTTGTGAAACTAAGGCGGCGTTTACGATCTTTGCGTAAAAGCACCTGCAAAAATGACGGGAACGTCACTTTACATCTTGACCAAGCTCATGCTTGCTTATGTAATTGTAAGTAAGATCACGGTCATTCCCCTGCGTCCGGTATTGCGGATGTCTTATGGCCCTAAGCGTTTCAACAATTCGCGCCACATTTTTTCTTGGGAGACAAGCCTGATGAGCGACGTTCGCCAGATTACCAAAGACGAAGCCTATGATGCCGTTGCGCCGGACGACTTTCCGGCCATGCTGAATGTGGACCGCTACAACACGCGCTCCAATGCTTTCGACAAGATCATCTCCGCCACGCATGACCATTTCTGGGACCCGCTCGATAAGAAATATATCGACTATTCGGAACCCTTCGATCTCGAAAACGAATTCATCATGCCGGAAGAGTTCTCCATCGAACTGGGTCTGCCGAGCTTTAAAAACCTCACTCATAAGCAGCGTGTGCGCTTTGCCAATGAAAGCGCGCGCTGGATGCTCTCCTCGATCCTGCACGGCGAACAAGGCGCGCTGAACCTTTCCTCGAGCCTCTGCCATGTGCTGCGCGATCCGGGCGCACAGGAATATGCGGCCAACCAGACACGCGAAGAAGCCCGTCACGTCACCGGCTTTACAAAATATATTCAGGCCCGCTGGGGCAAGCCCCTTCCCGTCGGCCAGACACTCGGCGACCTCCTCACCGACATTGTCGGCGCACGCGAAGTTTACAAAAAGATCGTCGGGATGCAGATGCTCGTCGAAGGCCTCGCCATGGGCGCTTTCGCGACCTTCTATGCCAATGCCCGCGATCCGCTGCTCGTGAAACTCATGCAACTCGTGATGACGGACGAAGCCTTCCATCACAAGTTCGGCAAGATCTGGGCCGACCGCACGATCCCCAAACTCAGCCAGGAAGAACAGAACATCGTTGAAGACTGGGCGGCCTCGTGCTTCCAGACGCTTCTCTTCAACCTTGTGAACCCCGAGCAGAAGCAGGTTCTCTACAAAGAATTCGGCATCGACTGGCAGACCGTCACGAAGGAAATGATCGAAGCCGTTTCCGACGATACGCGCCGCGAACACATGAAGGAAGCCACCAACATCTTCCGCGTGCTCATCAAGACGCTGCTCAAAGCCGGCATCATCACCGACCGCACAAAGGCCTTCTACTCGACCTATGTGGACATGGATGAACTCAAGAGCGAAGGCGACCGCATGGTCGGTGACGATATTGCCGAAGACGGCATCCGTTATCTCCAGAAAATCAATTTCGGTGCCAATGTGGATGCCTTGAAGAATATCTCGATCAACGCGGCCGAGTAATCGTCCTGCTCCTGATCGCAGTCCCACACATAAAGGGCGACCCGTCATCGGGTTGCCCTTTTTCTTTCTTTGCGCCTGCGTTCGACGGATCTGGAAAATCCCGTTAGTCTCCGGCCCATGTTTGATCCGGCCACACTGAAAGACCTCCACAAAACCATCGCCCCTATGAGCGAGGGCCTGCCTGAATCATCCCGCTGGCAGTCTGCGGGCGAAGGCCTATGGGGCAGCGTCTATGATCTCGGCGACGGGACGGTACTGAAAATCGTGCGCCGCCACGGTGGATTGGGAAGCGGCGAGGCGCTGCATCACCGTGAAGTCGAAGCCCTGACGCTGCTCGACGGTCTCACAACCTCCTATATGCGGGTGCCGAGACTCTTCAATGCGGACACGTTCAAAAACAATTATGTGGGCTCGGCACCGCCGCTTGCCGGATGGCTGCGCATGGAAGCACTTCCGGGCACGCGGCTCAGCACGGATGCGGCGCTGACCATGCCCGCACGATCGCGTGATCTTCTGGGCGAGCGCATCGGGGCCGCCATTGCAGACTTCAACATGCAGGCGACAACACGCGCGCAGGAGGCACAAAGCAAACTGGCCGACACCGTGATACGCAGCCTGACGCTCGCGCGCAATCAACTGGGAAGTGCTGAGATGCATCGCGCGGCAGATGCGATCATGGCGGCATGGGAAACAAAACGTGCGCAGGCACCGCTTGTCTTTGTGCATGGGGATCTCAATCCCGACAACATCATCGACAATGGTGCCAGCGCGCCTCTGGGACTTGTTGATTTTGCCGAAAGCGGATGGAGCCTCAGTGAAACCGAGTTCCGTCATTTCGAACCTCTCGGTGCCATGCGCGACAGTGCTTTTCGCGGTTTCACCGCAAGACGCGGTTTCGGACCCGACCTCGAAGCCTATTATCTCGCCTCTGCCGCCGATGCGCTGATGACCATTGCCATTCGAGGCAATGCGGGCCATCCGCGCGATCAAATGCGTCGCACGGGACTGCTGCGCCATTGCCTGCATGAAGCGGAGATCGAACTCTGATTTCCGGCACTTATATGCCTGATGACGAACCGGAAGACAGTTTCCGTTTGTTCGACGGGCGACAGTCACCGACGGCGGCCGCCATTCAGCGCGGCTGCGCGCGGCTTCTGGCCCAGATGAACTTTACGCCTGTCACCGAACTCACGCTTGCAACCGGCAGACGCGCCGACATCATTGCTCTGAGCGCCAAGGGCGACATTCTCGTCATCGAAATCAAGTCGAGCTTTGCCGACTATCAGGCAGATTCCAAGTGGGAAGATTATCTTGAATTCTGTGACCGCTTCTATTTTGCTGTGACGTCCGATTTCCCAATCGAAGTGCTGCCCGATCATGTCGGCTATATCGTCGCCGACAGATTCGGCGCGGAAATATTGCGCGAAGGAGTACATGATACGCGCCTTGCGCCCGCACGCCGCAAAGCGCTGACGCTTCTGATAGCGCGCGTCGCGGCACGACGCGTTATGCGATTTCTGGATCCGGAATAATCTGATCGGACAGTTTTACTTTGGTGCGCGTTTGGCCAATATGCGCTGTAGCGTGCGGCGATGCATGTTGAGGCGGCGCGCTGTTTCAGAAACATTGCGGTCGCAAAGCTCATAGACGCGCTGGATATGTTCCCAGCGCACGCGATCGGCCGACATCGGATTTTCCGGCGGGTCGGCCTTGTCACCTTCTTTGGCGAGCAATGCGGCTTCAATCGCGTCGGCGTCCGACGGTTTGGCGAGATAATCGACCGCGCCGAGTTTCACGGCGGCGACGGCGGTGGCGATATTGCCGTAGCCGGTCAGCACAACGATACGCGCCTCGGGGCGGCTTTCCTGCACGGCGGCGACCACATCGAGACCATTGCCGTCTTCGAGACGCAGATCGACAACGGCGAAGGCGGGCTTTTTCGCCCGCGCCATGTCCTTGCCGTCTTTCACCGTATTGGCAATCGTCACTTCAAAACCGCGTGTTTCCATGGCACGGGCAAGACGCGTGAGAAAAGGCGCATCGTCATCGACGAGCAGCAATGTCCTGTCTGCGGGAATGAAGGGCTTTGCAGCGTCTTCAATTTTGTCGGTCATGTTTGTGCACTTGTGCTGGAGGATTTGAGGCGAACCACGAAACGGGCGGGATTTTAGGCTGAAAGCGGATTGAAGGCCAATATATAGAAATGCTTGATAAAGAGTTGCCTAATGACCCGCGCTCAGGCCCTTAACGGAAACGGGCTGTCGGCCTCGATGGCCTCGCGCGGCCAGGTGACGGTCACCTGCGCCCCTGCCTTGCCGTCCTGCCGGTTGGCGATTTCGACTTTGGCTTTGGTACGTTCAAGGAGGGTCTTGGCGATGAAGAACCCGAGCCCCATGCCTTCATGCTCGCCCTCGCTATCGTCGCCCGCGCTTCGCGAGAGCGAGCGCGGCCTCGTCGTCACATAGGGCTCGCCGATTTTTTCAATGACGTCCGGCGCAAAGCCCGGACCGTCATCAATGATCGAGAGCATGATTTTACCCGACGTGTAGACGACGATGAGGGCGACTTCGGAATTAGCGAAGTCTGCCGCATTCTCGATAAAATTGCCGAGCCCGTAGAGAATTTCCGGACGGCGCCAGATTTCAGGTTCGGTCGTCTCCTGCTCGCCCGGCAGGATCGAGACGGCGAAATGCACATCGAGATCGCGATGCGGGTTGATCACCTCATCGAGAAGCACATGAAGCGGGAGCCGCGAATAGAGTGCGTCCTCGCCTTCGGGCTCACGCGACAGACGACCCAGAATTTCCTTGCAGCGTTCGGCCTGACTGGCAAGCAGCACAAGATCTTCGCGCATTTCTTCTGCTGACAAGCCACCCCGCAAAAGTTCTTTGGCGACCAGGGCAATCGTGCCGAGCGGGGTGCCGAGTTCATGCGCCGCCGCGGCGGCCAATCCGTCCAGAGCAGAGAGACGTTGCGCACGCGCGAGCACGAACTGCGTTGCCGACAAAGCCGCCGACATACGTTTTGATTCCTGCGAAATCCGCCATGCATAGGCCGCCATGAAAGCAAGGCCCAATGAAATCGCGACCCAGTTGCCCACGAGATAAAGATCAGGCACGACGAAATGTTCGTCCGGTCGCCACGGCAGAGGCATGTGGAAAAAGGCGAGCGATGTCACATAGACGAGGGACAGGAAAAGCAACGCGATGGTTGAGCGCAGCGACAAGGTCGTTGCTGAAATCGTCACAGGGGCCATGAACAAAAGTGCGAACGGGTTTTGCAGACCGCCGGTAAGAAACAGCAGGACCGCAAGTTGCGCGAGGTCGATGGCAAAATAGACCGCCGCCTGCCAGTCCGGCAGACGGATCGTTGTGCGGTAACGCAATGTCAGAAAAATGTTGAGACCGGCTGAGGCCATAATCGCCAGAAGGCAGAGGCCGAGCGGCAGAGGAAATTCGAGCCAGAAGGTGACGAGGAGAACGGCAACTAGCTGACCGGCTATGGCAAGCCAGCGCAACAGCACCAGTGTTTGCAGACGCACACGCCCGCTTTCCACCTCTCCCAGACGCATTTCAGGGCTGAGGAGGCGGCGACGGACCCAGCGCATCCCGCCGGCATCGTCTTCAACAATGGTCATTCTTTCTCTCCCTCGCCTCACACCCCTTTTTGACATCAGGTCTGAGTGTCGCAAGCATGAGTGTAGCAAGGATCGGGGCGCTGGCAGAGTTTAGATTGCACCAAGAGCAAGCTCAGAGGTTTGACGGCCAGCCATGCAGGGGGCGCGTCTCGCCGATCGCCATGATCCAGACATCCCTGTCAGCAAAGCCCTGCTCTGCGCCTGCTTTCAGAAAACGCACCGGCGGCTCGAAAGGTGGCTCGACGGTTAAAAGCACTGTGCCCCAATGCATCCCGACGACGCGGGCGGCCTTGAGATCACGGGCCATCTGGACCGCTTCCTCCGGATTGGCATGACTGGCTTTCATCATGGCGCGCGGCTCGTAGGCACCGATGCCGAGCAGGGCCGTATCGAACGGTCCGTACTGGTCGCCGATTTCCTTGAAGACGGGACCATAGCCGCTGTCACCGCCGAAAAACATCGAATGGGTCCTGCTGACAAAACTATAACCCGCCCAGAGCGTGCGGTTGGTATCGAAACCCGAACGGCGCGACCAATGGACCACAGGGAGCGCACGGATGGTGACGCCATTGATCTCATGGGACTGATGCCAGTCGAGCTCGATGACATTGGTGAAACCGCGCTCGCGGAAAAAAACACCGAGCTTCAACGGAACGATGACCGTCATGGTCGCTTTATGGGCGAGCCGCGCCAGCGCCTTCTCGTCGAGATGATCATAATGATTGTGGCTGACGACGAGCACATCGACGGGCGGCAATGAGGAGATGGGGATGCCACATTTGACGAAGCGTTTGGGGCCTAAATTTTTGGGGCCTGCATTGGAGGTCAAATAAGGATCGGTGAGAATCGTGAGGCCGTTCATGCGGACAAGAAAAGCCGCGTGGCCAAGCCAGGTGAGAAAATCATCCGTACCATGAATATAGCGTTGCAGATCGCGCACGGCGATTTCGGGCGGCAGGACATGACCGTCGGGCACCTCCACCTTACGCGAGCCGCGTTTCAACATTTCAAAAAAGAAAGGGCCTGCATGTTTCATGCGGCCGAGCGCGCGGCGCGGGCTGCCCCGCGGATTGCGGAAGGTACCATCAGACATATGATGCCAGGGTTTGCCGCCCTGATCATGGAAAGCGGTGCCGGCCACAATATGCGTATGACCGTCGCCATGCTCATTGTGATGTTCAGGACCGTCCGCGCCGATGATCTTGGCGCTGGCGCGATGGATTTTATTTTTGATCTTCGACGATTTGATCCGGTGCTTCAGACGCGCGGTTTTGCTGTCCGGATTGCCCCGACGCAGTTCACTTTCAACAGATGGTTTTTTCGTGGTCGCCATAGCCTTCTAAACATAGGGCGGAACGGCGCGATTGAAAGGGCAGATCGCGCCGCTCATGCACCTGCATCGCGCAAAAGCTGGGCAATATCATTGAAATTGCGCTCTTCAGCCTCGTCAAGCGCCGTGCGGCCTGTGATGTCGGTGTCGGTGAGGTCGACCTTATGGTCGATGAGGAGCTTCACGATAGCGGTTCGACGCGAGCGCACGGCGATGAAAAGCGGGCTGTCACCATTGTCGGCGATGAGGTTCGGATCCGCTTTGGCATCAAGCAGCAGACTTGCAATGCCTGTATTGCCATTGCGGGCGGCGACCGACAGAGCAGTGCGTCCGTCGCGCGCCTTGCGGTTGGGGTTTGCCCCTTTTGACAACAGGAAGAGGACCGCGTCCAAATGGCCGTTGTTCGCGGCGACGACAATGGCGGGGACGTAATCAATACCGCCGTCATCTGCCGGAATGCCCCGCATCAGCGCATTGCGCATAGCGCCAATGTCACCAGCGGCGGCGGCGTCGATAAGGTCATTGTCTGGCAGTGTCATATTCTGACCGGGGAAAATTTCATCGCCCTGCGCCCAGACCGGCGCGTTGCCCGCATAAACGAACATAGCCACCCAGAGCGCGATGCCGCCTGCCGCCGAAAAATGTTTTGTCCGCTTCGCCCGTGTCACTTGGTCACTCATCACTTGTCTCTCGAAGATGTAGTCTTACCCCTTGGGCTCATCTTACAGGATGCATCTGATAAAGTGAGCCATGCTTCTTATAAAGTAGGCGCGAGATGCATAATAAACCAATAGTCGGGCCAATCTAAGGCGAGGACATGATGCAACGTTACAATCCCCTTATTCTCGGGGCCGCCCTTGTGATCGCGCTGATCGCCGGTGTTCTTCTTTGGCGGGCGGGCGAAACGTCCGTAACGGCAGGCCCATCGGGCGAGGCCGGTGCGGCGCAAAGCACCGGCACGGCCATGATCGGTGGCCCTTTCACGCTCACCGACGAGACCGGCAAGAGGGTAACGGAGGCCGATTTTACCGGCAAATTTATGCTTCTTTATTTCGGCTTCACGTCCTGCCCTGACGTTTGCCCGACCGAGCTTCAGGCGATGACGGCGGCGCTGGCGGCGCTCGGACCTGACGGCGACAAGGTGACGCCCATTTTTATCACGGTCGACCCCGCCCGCGACACGGTTGAGGTCATCGGCCCCTATGTCAAACAATTCAGCCCGCGCCTCAAGGGGCTTGTCGGCACACCCGACGAACTCGCCAAGGTCGCCAAGGAATACCGGGTCTTTTACGAAAAGGTCAAAGACGAGACATCGAGCGATGACTACACGATGGATCACTCCTCGGTCGTTTATCTGATGGGTCCTGACGGCAAGTATCTGGCATTTTTCGGCCCCGGCACGACGCCCGACAAAATGGCCGAAAAGATCAAAAGCCTCATGTGAGCGGCATTTTTCGGACCCGCTTGACGGGTGGCCAGCGCCCCACTAGGTTTGCCGCCATGGATCAACAGATTGCATATGCTGCGCCCTGCGCCGCTCTGCTCAAGCTCAAACCGGCCCTAGGCCTTGAGCTTACGCTTCTTCGTGCCTGAACGAAGACCCCTGATCCCTGCCCCTTTGCATTCCTGTTCTTGACCGATACGCCGCAAAGCCCTAATCCGGCTTAGGCACTCGTCCGAAATGATATTAAAATGACCGCAGATTTCAGCATGACCCAGTCAACACCGCCGACCTCACACAAGGCCGCGCTGCGACTTAAACCCGACTGCCGGACCTTGCGCCCGTGGCAGTCCGGCCGTCGCGTGTTTGGATAACACGTCTCCGCCACACCTCATTCGAATTTTGGAGACACATCATGTTGAAGACACCCTCAAACAAATACCGCGCCTTCCCGCCCATCAATCTGCCGGATCGCCAATGGCCCAATAAAGTGCTGACCGCGCCGCCGATCTGGATGAGCACCGATCTGCGCGACGGCAACCAGTCGCTGTTCGAGCCGATGAATGCCGACCGCAAATTGCGTATGTGGGACCTGCTGATCAAAATCGGTTTCAAGGAAATCGAAGCGGGCTTTCCCTCGGCCTCGCAGACGGATTTCGATTTCATCCGCAAGCTCATCGAGGAAAACCGCATTCCCGACGGTGTGCGCCTCGAAGTGCTGACACAGGCACGCGACGAACTGATCAAACGCACGATGGAAAGCCTTGTCGGCGCGAAAAGCGCCATCGTCCATCTCTATAATGCCACCGCGCCCAATTTCCGCGAGACTGTGTTCGGTCTCGGCAAGCAGGGCGTCAAGTCCATTGCGACGGAAAGCGCCAAGCTCATCAAAGAGATCGCGGCCCAACAACCCAAGACCGACTGGCGCTTTCAATACAGCCCCGAAGTCTTTTCCGGCACCGAACTCGACTTTGCCAAGGAAGTTGTTGATGCGGTCAGCGAAATCTGGGACGCGCGGCCCGACAACAAGATGATCGTCAATCTGCCCGCGACGGTGGAAATGGCGACACCCAATATCTATGCCGACCAGATCGAATGGATGCATCGGAACCTCAAGCGCCGCGACGGCATCATTCTGTCGCTGCATCCCCATAATGACCGCGGCACGGCGGTGGCGGCGGCCGAACTCGGCTTCATGGCCGGTGCCGACCGCATCGAGGGCTGTCTGCTGTCGAACGGTGAACGCACGGGCAATGTCGATTTGGTGACGCTGGCGCTCAATCTCTATTCGCAAGGGGTTGATCCCGGCCTCGACTTCTCGCAAATCAACGAAATGGCGCGCACGGTCGAGTATTGCACCCAGTTGCCCACCCATCCCCGTCACCCTTATGTGGGCGATCTGGTCTTTACGGCCTTCTCCGGCTCGCATCAGGATGCGATCAAGAAGGGGCTGGCCGCACGCAAAGAGGGCGACATCTGGGAAGTGCCTTATCTGCCGGTTGATCCGGCGGATTTGGGCCGCACTTACGAGAGCATCATCCGTGTGAACAGCCAGTCGGGCAAAGGCGGGATTTCCTATCTTCTCGAAGCCGAATACGGGCTGGTATTGCCGCGCCGTCTGCAAGTCGAGTTCTCGTCCGCCGTCCAGAAAGTGACAGACGACACAGGCAAGGAAGTGACGGCGGCTGACATCTGGTCCATTTTCGAAACGGAATATCTCAAATCGGGAAGCCCTCTGGAATATGTCGGCCACACGCTCTTTGACGAAGGGGGCAAGCAGGGCGTGAAGCTCCGTATACGGCGCTTCGGCAAGGACGAGGAACTGACAGGTCTCGGCAACGGGCCTATCGATGCCTTTATGAAAGCGCTCAATGTGCCGGTGCAGGTCCGCCATTATGACGAACATTCGCTGGGGTCCGGCGCTGACGCGCGCGCCGTCGCTTTTGTCGAAGTGGCGGAAACGGGTCAGGCAGGCGATGTTTATGGTGTCGGCATCGACCCCAATATCATCACCGCCTCGTTCAAGGCCGTGATCAGCGCCGCCAACCGCGCCGCCCGCCGCCACACGGGCGAGGAACAAAAAACCCTTTATAACGGGGCTTAAAGCGATCTGACACCAACAGTCTGACGTAATTGTGAAGGCCGGAGCGGGAAACCTCTCCGGTCTTTTTGGCGCAGACATTGCGCCGGTGTCGCGGGGGACACAGGGCGACAAATAGTTGGAGCGCTCCCTTCAACAAACCCTATCCATCGACCAAATCGTGTCATGCTTCAGATGTGATTCGAGCCTGACGCCAGAGGGGCCGAAACCTTCGGGACATTGTACCTTCAGGGCATTGTACCTTCAGGGCATTGTACCTTCAGGGCATTGCACCTTCAGGACATCAGGGACGCTTCGCACCTGTTTATCGGTGATGTGCATATTTTCGTCTGAAAGTCCGCCCCGCCATGTCCAAACGCGTTCCCTCGACCAAACCCCTCCGGGCGACACACCCGTCCAAAAGTCACGCCCAGTTGCATATCGACTATCTCGACATTGACGGTCGCAGGGTGCCGGTGACGGCGCTCCATAATCCGCGCGCGCGGCGCATCATCGTGCGCGTCGATCTGGCCGCCGGTTCCGTGCAGGTCACATCGCCCACCAAACGCGCCATGGGGCAGGCGCTCGCCTTTGCCCAAGAGCAGCGCGCATGGATTGCCGAGCGGCTGGAACATGTGCCGACCCCTGTGCCATTCGTTGCGGGCGCTGAAATTCCCTATCACGGGCGGATGCATCTGATCCGTCATGTGCCGCGCAGTCTGGCGCTCGCCGCAGGGCAAGGCCCCGTCTGGCGGCGCGGTTCGGGCGAGACGGGCGGTATGCCCGAAATCTGCGTGAGCGGCGACATCGGCTTCACCGAGCGCCGCGTCACCGACTGGCTCAAGGCCCGCGCCAGGGACGAACTCAATGAACGGGCGCTCTTTCACGCGAGCGTCTTTGACGTACGACCTGCCCGGATCACCATGCGCGACCAGACAAGCCGCTGGGGGTCCTGCTCGCCCTCGCGCGCGCTTTCCTTCTCGTGGCGTCTCATCATGGCGCCCTCCCATGTGCTCGACTATGTTGCCGCACATGAGGTCGCGCATCTCAGGCACATGAATCATGGCCGTCATTTCTGGGCTTTGGTTGAAAAAGCGTTGCCGAATTACAAGACGGCAACGCATTGGCTTGAGGTCAATGGTCCGGGCCTGCACCGCTACGGCGCAAACCCCTTCAACATTGAAGATGACGAGGCCGATTGATCCTCATCTTGAAGGATCATGCGAGGGCCGCAAGCCACCGGAACTGTCGCTGCCGAGTGTCACCGTCCCGAACAGGCGTTCAAAGAAACCGGGCTCTTCCCAATCACGCCTGGCATCCGGCGCGGGGGCCTGTTCAACCGGCATACTTCCCTCACCGGCGCGGGCAACGGGCGCTGCACCGTCATAGGGATATTGGCCGGGCAGATTTGAGACCGCCACATTCGTCTGTGTACGCTCCATAAAAGCGTGCCAGATTTTTGCGGGCAGCCCGCCACCTGTCACTTTTTTCATCGGGGCGCGGTTGTCATTGCCGACCCAGACACCGACCACGATGTCAGCGCTGTAGCCGATGAACCAGGCATCACGGAAATCCTGACTTGTGCCGGTCTTGCCCGCTATCGGGCGACCGGCAACAGCGGCTTTGCGGCCCGTGCCTGTTGTCATCACTTCGGCGAGCATGTGGTTCATCTCACCCATCACGTCTTCGTTCATCACACGGCCAAGGCCCGAGCCCTGACGGCGATAGATCTCGTCGCCGTCGCGCGTATGCACATCTTCGATACTGTGGGGGATGACGCCGTAACCGCCATTGGCAAAGGTCGCATAGGCGGCCGTGAGTTCCAGCAGGTTCACATCGCAGGTGCCGAGCGCCAGCGACAGGTTCGGCGGCAAGGTTTCCTGAATGCCGAGACGCTGGGCGGTGCGGATCACATTGCGGATGCCGACTTCGTTGGCCACCTGCACGGCGATGGTGTTGATTGATTCAGCAAGCGCCCGCGTCAGCGTCATCGGGCCGCTATAGCGGTCTGTGTAATTGGAGGGCGACCATGTACCATAGGTCACAGGCCGGTCGATGCGTTTGGTATCGGGCGTCAGACCATATTCCATCGCCGTCAAATAGACAAAGGGCTTGAAGGCCGAACCGGGCTGGCGCTGTGCTTGCACCGCGCGATTGAACTGGCTCTGACCATAAGAGCGCCCACCCACCATCGCACGGACCGCACCGTCCGGCGTCATCGCCACAACGGCGGCCTGCGTCACGTTCTGCGCGCCACCTTCCGACTTCAGCAATTCGGCCACCACATCTTCGGCGGCCTTCTGCATGACGGGATCAATCGTTGTGCGCACCACCATATCGGTGTTTTGTTCACCTGTATAAGCGGGCAGAACATCCGCCACCCAATCAACGAAATAGTTGATGGAACCAGATGAAGAGTAGCCATCGAGAGATGCGGGGTGGTTGAGCGCATATTGCTTGTCGACATCAGTGATGAAGCCTGTCTTGAGCATATTATCGAGCACGATGGCAGCGCGCGCGCGGGCGCGACTTAAATTATTCGTCGGTGAATAATGCGAGGGGGCTTTCAGTAGCCCGGCGAGCATGGCCGCTTCCGACAGAGTGAGTTCGCGCGCGGGTTTTTTGAAGAAGCGTTCGGAGGCGCCTTCAACACCGTAAGCACCGCCGCCGAAATAGACGCGGTTCAGATAGAGCGTCAGAATCTGTTCTTTGGAATAACGCGCCTCAAGCCAGACAGCGAGGAGCATTTCCTGAATCTTGCGGCTCAATGTCCGATCTGACGTGAGGAAGACGTTTTTGGCAAGCTGCTGCGTCAGCGTCGAGCCGCCCTGCACAACATAGCCCGCGCGCAAATTCTGATAAGCAGCACGCGCGAGGCCAACGGGGTCAATACCAAAGTGCCAATAGAAACGCTGGTCTTCGGTTGCGATCACCGCCTGCGGCACATAGGCAGGCAGGTCTGACGCCAGCACCATGCCGCCATGCAGATCACCGCGATGGCTCAGCATCTCGCCGTCGTCAGCAAGAATCGAGAGCGAGGGCGCCCGCGCCGCGTTCCAGAGACCGGATGTATCGGGCAGCGACATCGCGTAATAGAAAAGCAGACAGCCGATGGCGATGGCAAACCAGAGCACGATGACGCTTGACCAGTAAAACAGACCGCCGACAAAGCCGTCTGATTTTCTCGGCGGAGGTGCGGCACGACGAGGTGCCTTGCGCGGGCCGCTGCTCGCCTGAGACGGTTCGGGGCGGTAATAGCTGCGCAGGCGCGGCACCTGTTTTTTTACGGAATTTTCAGGGGCGGGTTTTTCAGCCTTCGCTTTCCCGCGTGGTTTCGGTTCCTTCGCCTGTGGCTCAACGCGCCTGATCTGTTTTCCGGCAGCGTCGCGACGGTTGCGTTTTTTCTCCAACCGCTCCTGACGCTCGCGCGCTTTTTCACGGGCCTTCTCGCGCTCCTCCTCGGTGTCTTCATCATAAGACGAGAGCGGCACACGCATAGAGGCATCGGCCTTGAGGACCATGCCTTTGGTTGTGAATTTTGATGCAGCGCCAGGACCTGAAGGTTTGCGTTTCGGCGCACGCTTGCCGCCGCCCGTGACGCGCGTAAGCCACGATGCCTCGGGTTCGTCGCGCGCCAGACGCGGCTCGACGGTTTCTTCATTAACCCCGACGCCTGCGCGGCCCGACCCGAGCCCGTTGACACGGCGCGTCATTGCGTCACGCGCTGACCGATCCGGTCCGCGTCTGCCGCTTGCGCCTCTATTTCCGGGGGATGCCATAGCCCTCTCAAGCCTGTCGTCGTTGCCGCTCGGAAATACGTGCAGGAGACAAAAAGCCCACAACTCTGCGATTCTGCTCGTGTTCGGCGGTCCGAGGCAAGCCCCAAAAAGCGAGGCCTGTCCCATCTCTGCACGCTAGTTTGCCACGGTTAACAAAAGCTGAAACATCCTTTCGATTGATCTTAAGGCGGGGATTCATGATCTCTGAATGTGCGCACGTCGTCATGGCGACACTCGAAATCTCACGCAACGTGCAACAGGCCGCACACAGCACCGAGCAGGTTTCGCGTTTCGTCGTCGATATACGTCTGGACAGGGAGAGAGCCGCAAGGTCTCTCCCTTGTCCTTGTCTGGGAAAGCGACCGTCACAATTCCATTTGTGACAGGAAATCGCCAGATGATGACGGCCCTTGAAAATATATCTATCAAAGCGAAAGTGATTTCAGCTTTTGCTCTTGTTCTCGTGACCACGCTGGCACTTGGCCTTTTCGCCAATCAGCGCATGAGCGCGGTCAAGGACTATGCGAGCGAAGTCGCCAGCAACTGGCTACCCGCGACCAGCACGCTCGGCGAGATTAAATTCAAGACCATGCGCTATCGTCAGCGTCAGGCCGCCTATGTGCTCTTCACCACGGATGAAGAACGCACAAAAGAAACCGCAAATCTGGCGAGCATCGACGCTGATATTAGCAAGGATTTCGATCATCTCGGAACGATCCTGACGGGCAATAACCGCAGCACGGATAATCTCGATCAGTTCAAACAAAAATGGGCCGACTATGTTGCGACCCAAGCGGGTCTCGGCGATGCGGTGCGTCAGGGCGGTATCATAACGGCCACGACCTATTACAACACGGTCGAAAAAGCCGCGCATGACGAATTCAAAAAAATCCTTCAGGCCGAAATCGACGCATTTGTAGCTGGTGGAGAGGAAGCAACAGCACAGGGCGCGGCTACGTTTCACAATGCGCAGATTTTCATCTTCCTCGCCCTTGGTCTTGCAGCCGCGCTCTGCCTCGCAGCGGGCGCAGCCCTTGTCGTAACGGTCTCGGCCCCCATTCAGGCTATGACCGGCGCGATGAAACGTCTTGCCGACCATGATCTTACGACCGCAATAACAGGCATTGCACGTCGCGATGAGATCGGCTCGATGGCCAATGCTGTTCAGGTTTTCAAAGACAATATGATGAAAGGCGACGAACTGGCCGCGCAACAGGCCGCCGAGAACGATGCCAAGCAGAAACGCGCCTCGCGTCTCGAAGCCATCACGTCATCGTTCGAAGCCAAGGTCGGCCAGCTCGTGCAGTCGCTTTCAACGGCCGCGACCGAAATGGAATCGACCGCCGGTTCAATGACGAACCTTGCGGACCAGAGCAATACGAAGGCTGTTGAAGTGGCGTCGGCTGCCGAGCAGACATCGGCCAATGTACGGACGGTTGCGACCGCCACCGAAGAGCTTTCCGCTTCCATTCAGGAAATATCGAAGCAGGTCGCCAATTCCGCACGTATCGCCAATCAGGCGGTCGAAGACGCCCGCGCTACAGACAGTGTGGTGCAGGAGCTTGCCGTCGGGGCGCAGAAGATCGGTGAGATCATCCAGCTTATCAACGACATTGCCGGCCAGACAAATCTTCTGGCGCTCAACGCCACAATCGAAGCAGCGCGCGCCGGCGATGCAGGCAAGGGCTTTGCGGTTGTCGCATCCGAAGTCAAATCACTCGCCACGCAGACGGCCAAAGCGACCGACGAGATCTCCGCTCAGATCGGTCAGATTCAAGGGGCCACACAGCAGGCCGTATCGGCGATCAGCGGCATCGGTTCGACCATCCAGCAGATGAGCGAAATCGCCGCCGCCATCGCGTCTGCCGTCGAAGAGCAGGGTGCTGCCACGCTCGAAATCTCACGCAACGTGCAACAGGCCGCCCAAGGCACAGAGGACGTTACGCGCTCGATTGCCGATGTGCGTCAGGCCGCGACGGATACGGGCACGGCTTCGGGTCAGGTCTTTGAGGCAGCGGGCGAGTTGTCGCGTCATTCAAACGAGCTGTCGCATGAAGTCGACGGCTTCCTTGCCGGTGTCAAAGCGGCTTGAGACGTCTGATACATCACAAAAAAGGGGAAGGATTTCTGATCCTTCCCCATTTGTGTTCCGGCTATATCTTCAGATGTCGAGATTGGCAACACTGAGAGCATTGTCGCGGATGAAATCGCGGCGCGGTTCGACTACATCGCCCATGAGTTTGACGAAGAGATTGTCGGCTTCGTCGGACTCACGCACCTTGACCTGTAAAAGCGAGCGCACATTGCGGTCGAGTGTTGTCTCCCAAAGCTGTTCGGGGTTCATTTCGCCAAGGCCTTTGTAGCGCTGCATCGAAATGCCTTTAGAACCTGCTGCGAAGACCGCATCAAGAAGCTGTGTGGGCGAGCGGATTTCATGGGTGTCGTCCTTGCGACGCAGCGTTGCCGCGAAGCCGTAAATCTCGGCCAGGTGTTCGGCATGAGCATCAAGGCGACGTGCATCGGCGCTGTCAATCAAGGGCGCGTCGATCATCACATCCTCGCGCACACCTCTGAGATCGCGATTGAAAGTGAGCCCGCCTTCCGCCGTGAGGATGCCCTCCCAGCCACGTTCGGTTTCATCCGACAGCATGTCGAGGCGTTCGGCGATGCGTTTCACCGCTGCGGCCGCGTCCGTCTGTTGGGCAAGAGCGCGGGGTGAAAGCGCATGGGCGATGGCGGCCTGCTCCACAACGAAATGTGGATATTTGGGCGGCAGGCCGCGCAGGATCGCCCGGATCGCGCGGGCTTTTTCTACAATGTCGCGCAGGTCTTCGCCGGAACGCTGGGTGCCGTCATTGAGCGTCAGCACCATATCTTCAAGACCCGTCGAAACGAGATAGTCCTCAAGGGCGCGTTCGTCTTTGAGATAGGTCTCGGATGTGCCACGGCGCACTTTATATAGTGGCGGCTGGGCGATGTAGAGATGGCCGCGCTCGATCACTTGCGGCATCTGGCGGTAGAAGAAGGTGAGCAGGAGTGTGCGGATATGCGCGCCGTCGACATCGGCGTCGGTCATAATGATGATCTTGTGATAGCGCAGCTTCTCAACGTTGAAATCATCGCGTCCGATGCCCGTGCCGAGCGCCGTAATCAGGGTACCGATTTCATTCGACGACAGCATCTTGTCGAAACGCGCTCGTTCGACGTTCAGAATCTTGCCGCGCAAAGGCAGCACGGCCTGATTGGAGCGGTCACGCGCCTGCTTGGCGGAGCCACCGGCGCTGTCTCCTTCGACGATGAAGATTTCAGATTTTGCCGGATCGCGCTCCTGACAATCGGCGAGCTTGCCGGGCAGGCTCGATATGTCGAGCGCCCCTTTGCGGCGTGTAAGCTCGCGGGCCTTGCGGGCTGCCTCGCGGGCCGCAGCCGCTTCCACGACTTTGCCGACGACTGTGCGGGCGTCGGCGGGATGTTCCTCAAACCACGTGGAGAGCGTTTCGTTCACAAGGCTTTCGACAACAGGGCGCACTTCGGACGAGACAAGTTTGTCTTTCGTTTGCGACGAGAATTTCGGGTCTGGCACTTTGACTGACAATACGCAGGTGAGCCCTTCGCGCGCATCATCGCCCGTCAGCGTCACCTTCTCGCGTTTTGCAATGCCGGTATCGTTTGCATAATTGTTGACGACGCGGGTCAGCGCTGCGCGGAAGCCTGCCAGATGCGTGCCGCCGTCGCGCTGGGGAATGTTATTGGTGAAGCACAGCATGTTCTCGTGATAGCTGTCGTTCCACCATGTCGCGAGTTCCACCGTGATGCCGTCGCGCTCGGCCTTGAGATAGATCGGCGCACTGATGAGCGGCGCTTTGGCGCGGTCGAGGAAGCGGACGAATTCGGATAAGCCCCCCTCATACATCATGTTGACGGTCTTGGGCTCGACACCGCGCATGTCGGCAAGCGCCACATGCACACCGGAATTGAGGAAGGCCAACTCGCGCAGGCGGTGTTCGAGCGTGCCGAAATCGAATTCTGTTTGCGTGAAGGTTGCTGACGAGGGATGGAACGTGATCTCGGTGCCCGAACGCGGTTTGCCTTTTTCGATTTCGCCCGCTTCACCGACCATGGCAAGCGGGGCCACAGGCACGCCGTGCTCGAAACGCATCTTGTGCTCCTGCCCGTTGCGCCAAATGCGCAGTTCGAGCCAGTCGCTGAGCGCGTTCACAACGGACACGCCGACGCCGTGCAGGCCACCGGACACTTTGTAGGAGTTCTGGTCGAACTTACCGCCTGCGTGAAGCTGGGTCATAATAACTTCGGCAGCCGACACGCCTTCTTCCTTGTGAATGTCGACAGGGATACCGCGCCCGTTATCGTTCACGGTCACGGAGCCGTCGGGGTTCATGCGGACATTGACAATGTCCGCATGGCCCGCAAGCGCCTCGTCGATCGCATTGTCCACGACTTCATAGACCATGTGATGCAGGCCTGAACCGTCATCCGTGTCACCGATATACATGCCGGGGCGTTTGCGGACAGCATCAAGACCCTTCAGCACCTTGATCGCATCTGCGCCGTATTCTTCGGGTTGTTCGGACATTCTTTCAGGACTTTCTATTGGTCGTCTTTAGCCGGGTATCGGGTCGCGTAGCGAAAGTTATTTCAGCTCGTCAGCCGAGCGGATGATCTTGCCGACAATGCCATAGGCGATTGCTTCTTCGGCGTTGAGCCAATGATCGCGATGCGTGTCAGCGACAATCTTGTCGTAGGTCTGACCTGTGGCGGCTGCAAAAATACGGTTCAGACGTTCGCGCATGATCAACACCTGTTTGGCCTGAATATCAATTTCGCTCGCCGAGCCGCCGACGCCGCCGCGCGGTTCATGGAGCAAGAAGCGCGTATTGGGCAGGCAATAGCGGTCTTCTTTGGCGGCGGTGACAAAGATGAGCGCGCCAGCAGATGCGACCCAACCCGTGCCGAGAACGCGGATGCGCGGCTTCACGAATTTTGCGACGTCATGGATCATGTCGCCGCTTTCGACGTGACCGCCGGGCGATGAAATCACCAGCGTGATCGGATCATCATTTTCGGCGGCCATGGCAAGCAGGCGCTCTGTGACGCCACGCGCAAGACGGTCATTGACTTCGCCGGTGATGAGGATTGTGCGCGATTTGAAAAGACTCGCCTCGACCATCGGGTTGTAGTCGATCTTGGGCAGTTTGGTTTCTTCTTCTTTATCGAGACGCATTTTTCATTCCTGACTTGAGAGAAGCACCGCGCCATCAGCGATGCGGAAGGTTTGAGCACGACCGCCGAGACCATCAAAGAGGGATGTCTCGGTACCGGTCATAAAGGCCTGAAGCCGGAGCCCCAGAATTTCATCGAACAACGCATGGCGGCGTTCTTGGTCAAGATGGGCGGCGATTTCATCGAGCAGCACCAGAGGCGGCGTGCCGCGCGCAGCAAGCAAGCGAGCATTGGCCAGCATGATGCCGATGAGGAGCGCTTTCTGTTCGCCCGTCGAGCAGGCACGCGCCTCGCGGCTTTTGGCGATATGGTACACGGCAAGATCGCTCCGGTGCGGACCTTCCAGAGTGCGGCCTGCGGCGGCATCACGGGAACGCGACTGGCTCAGGCGTTTTTTGAAATCCACTTCAACGTCAACGGCAGCATTGCTTATCAGCGCGGTTTCCAGCTCGCCCTCAAGGGCCAGATCGGCGCGGGGAAAAACCATATCCGCCGCACCTTGCATAGCCACACGCATTCGCCCCAGCGCTTCATTGCGGGCGGCAGCGACCGCCACACCATGCAACGCCATCTGATCTTCAAGCGCAGCAAGCCAGCTCACGTCTCTCACATCATCAGCAAGAAGACGATTGCGCTCACGCATCGCTTTGTCATAGGCATTGACCCGCGTTCCGTGGCTTGCATCAAAGCCCATGACGAGCCGGTCGAAAAAGCGGCGACGTTCGGCGGCACCTTCGACAAAGAGCCGGTCCATCGCGGGCGTGAGCCAGACCACGCGTGTGAGGTTTGCGAGCACACCCGCGCTTGTCGCCTGTTCACCGTCGATTTTGACGAGCCTCATACGCGCCTTGGCGTTGTCACCGGCGGGAAGCCCTGTGCCGATCCGCGTTTCATCATCGCCCGTCAACAGCGTTGCTGCGACCGCCCAGCCGCCGTCACCCGTATCACGCGCGAGTTCGGCAAAGGGCACACCGCGCATTCCGCGTCCGGGCGAGAGCAAAGAAACCGCTTCCAGCAAATTGGTTTTCCCCGCCCCGTTCTCGCCGACGAAAACAACGGGCCGTCCGTCGAGCGCCAGTTCGGCGCGGGCATAGGACCGGAAATTCGTCACGACAAGGCGCGACAGCGACACATCGGGGCGCGTGAATTGAGGACACACAAAACCTGCCCCCCTCATCGGAGAGGCAGAGCCATCTTCTTCGATGAAAGCAGCAGGCGCTCCAACTGACATTGCAACCACATCACCCATAAGGGCCAATCTTCGCTATCGCCTCTGCCCAGCGCCTAAACGCGCATCGGCATGAGAACGTAAATCGCCTTGTCATCATCGGCGTCGCGCACCAGCGTCGGCGAGCCACTATCGGCCAGCGCAAAGGTCGCCTCGGCACCGTCAAGCTGGCCGGTAATGTCGAGGAGGTAACGCGCATTGAAACCGATCTCGATGGGGGCGGCGCTGTAAGAGACAGAAAGCTCCTCCGTCGCGCTGCCGCTATCGGGGTTTGTCACCGAGAGCGTGAGCTTGCCTTCTTCGAGATTGAGTTTCACAGCGCGTGATTTTTCTGTCGAAATCGTGGAGACGCGATCAACCGCTTCGGCAAAACGCTTGCCGTCGACCTGAAGCACTTTGTCATTGTCGGCTGGGATGACGCGGCCATAGTCGGGGAAGGTGCCGTCGATGAGTTTGGACGTCAGCACCACACCGCCGAATTCAAAACGGATCTTGGTGTCGGAGACACCCACTGAAATCGAGCCCGCATCGCCTTCCAGAAGCTTCTGGAGTTCAACAACGGTCTTGCGCGGGACGATGACACCGGCCATGCCCTTGGCCCCTTCCGGCAGATCGTGATCGACCTGAGCGAGACGGTGACCGTCGGTGGCGACAGCACGCAGCGCCTTGACCTTGCCGGTCTCGACCGCATGAAGGTAGATGCCGTTCAGATAATAGCGCGTCTCTTCGGTCGAGATCGCAAAGCGCGTCTTGTCGATGAGACGACGCATGGCTTCGGCGGGAAGTTCGAAATGATGCGGCAGCTGGCCTGCGGCCATCGCGGGGAAATCTTCCTGCGGCAAAACCTGAAGCGCGAAACGCGAGCGACCGGAGGTGAGCTGCAAACGGCCCTCATCGGGACCTGTTGAAAGCTCGACCTGCGCCCCGTCCGGCAATTTGCGGACAATGTCGTAAAGCGTGTGGGCGGACGCGGTAGTGCCGCCCGCCTGCGCCACATCGGCATCAATGGCTTCCACAACCTCGATGTCGAGATCGGTGGCGGTGAGGCTCAACTGGCCGTCAGCCGCACGCAGCAGCACATTGGAGAGAATGGGAATGGTGTTGCGGCGCTCGACAACCGATTGCACATGATTGAGAGACTTGAGGAGTGCGCCCCGTTCGATCGTGATCTTCATGCTCTCTCTAAGGTCCCCCGTTTGGACATTCAATTCGGACCCGAGGCTCAAGCCACATGCTCAAACACCGGTCCCGCTGCTAACCGCTAGAGATTTGCGGACAGGTGCAAACCTCGTCTGATTCCCCTTAATGATCGGTGAGTTGGCGGGGTCCGGGCCCATGGCCTGCACGATCCCCGCTCCGGGGGCGCTATCCATGTGTCCGATCCTCGTCAGCCCACCTCTGGAAAGGGGGTCGGGAAAGACCGGCGCGGCGCCTTGAAAACACCCCTTTTCAGGCCCCTGCCGGAACAGACCGGCGCAAGCCGGATTCCCGCAGAAAATCTTGAAAAAGACTATAGCAGATCGCTCATGCGTTGCACGTTTTTCAGCAAGGGAAACAGGGGGCAAAAGAGGCCCGAAAATCCCCTCCGGCCTGCGTAAAATAGAGGCCGGATCGGCTGCTGTAAGAGGGCTGTTTAATTGGCGCCCGCGCCGCCCTCCAGCATACGTTTCAGCAAATCCACATCCTCGTCCATACCGCTGTCAGCCTGACGGAGTTCGTCGATCTTACGGACCGCGTGGATGACGGTCGTGTGATCGCGGCCACCGAACTTGCGACCGATTTCAGGCAGCGAACGGGAGGTAAGCTGCTTGGAAAGCCACATGGCGACCTGACGGGGCCTCGCCACCGCACGGGCACGCCGCGCCGACAGCATGTCAGCCAGACGCACGTTGTAATACTCGGCCACGCGGCGCTGGATTTCTTCGATCGTTACCTTGCGGTCATTGCAGCGCAGCAGATCGCGCAGCACGTCCTGACTCATTTCGAGCGTGATCGGGCGACCGACCAGCGAGGCATAGGCCACCACGCGTTTCAACGCCCCTTCAAGCTCACGCACATTGGAGACAATGCGGTGGGCAAGAAATTCGAGCACACCGGCAGGCATATGAATCGGCCCGTTGCGGCCGAGCATTTCTTCAGCCTTTGACTGCAGGATTCCGAGGCGCAGCTCGTAATCGGTCGGATGAATGTCTGCGGCCAAGCCCCAGCCGAGACGCGAGCGGATACGCTCCTCAATGCCTTCAAGGTCCGACGGCGAACGGTCTGCCGAGATAATGACCTGACGGTTATGGTCGATCAGCGCATTGAATGTGTGGAAGAATTCTTCCTGTGTCGATTCCTTGCCGGAGATGAACTGCACATCGTCGATCATCAGCACATCGACCGCGCGGAACTGCTGCTTGAAGGCCATCGTGTCTTTGAAACGCAACGCACGCACAAACTGGTACATGAATTTTTCAGCCGAGAGATAAAGCACTTTACGCTCGGGCTGACGGCGGCGGATTTCCCAGGCAATAGCGTGCATGAGATGCGTCTTGCCAAGACCCACACCACCGTAAAGAAAAAGCGGATTGAAGGTGACGTCCGTTGCTTCCGACACACGGCGCGCGGCCGCATGAGCAAGCTCGTTCGATTTGCCGACGATGAAATTTTCAAAGGTGAAGCGCGGATCGAGCGGCGCGCCGACGCCTGCATCTTCAAAACCGGCTGGCACGCTTTCGCGCGCATTGGCCATGAAGCCTGCTGATTTCGGAGCGAGGCTTGCGGCTTGCGGCACAGAGGCGCCTACCGCACGCATCTGGCCGCTTTGTTCGCGCGGACGATCGCTGCGGGTCTCTGATTTTTGCTCGGCGCGAAGAGCCGATGACGCAGACTTCGCGGCGGCGTTCTGCACGCCCTGCGAGACATGGGCCTGCACCAGAATTTCAACACGCGTCAGGCTTGCGTCTTCTTCATTCCACAGCGTCGTCAGGCGCTCGGCATAATGAGACTGCAACCAGTTGCGAATAAAGCGTGTGGGAACAGCGAGAATAACGCGGCCGTCACCCAGACCGATCAGCTCTATCTGCTTGAACCAGCTATTGAATGTGGCTTCGCCAAGCTCTGCGAACAGACGTGCGCGCACACGCTGCCACTGGGCAGAGAGACCCGGCACGACGACAGACGCCGCAGTATTGACTTCGGAATTATTCACGCCGGAATTAATGACGTCGGAATTGCGCTCGGCAGCATTCGCACGCTCCGCCGCGCGGCCCGCCAGCGCACGCGTCGCAAGCTCGCGCTCGCTTTCAATCGCAGAGGACTGCGCCTGAATTTCGCGCACACTCTCACGCGAAAAATCGATTTTCGGCATGGCCTCGCCGCCTGTGGAGAGAGCGTCCCCTTTGGAGCGAAAGCCTGTTTTGGCAATCGAACCCGTCTTGTCTTCGTTCACAGCCTCTAACCCCTTTATAGACTCCAGCCCCGCACCGGCCCGCAGCAGGAAAGAAAGGATCAACACAAGGCCCGCCTGCCCGCATCAATTCCCGTCACCCCTTAGTCCAACTCACAATCTTTACAGCGCTCCTCCGGGCAAACGGTTTTCCGTCTGTCCGCATCCGCATTTCATTTTTGAAAGACCCCCTGGCCCCCCACTCCGCTCCGCCTGAACGGATTTTTCACGCCGCAATCGAAAATTTTTCAAATCATATTCGTTATCAGGACTGAACCCAGGGAAGACCCGAAGCTTTCCAGCCATTGGCGTGACCGCGTTGACGTGCCTCGTCGAGATCGCCTTCAAAGCCGCCTGCAATATTAAATGCCGCGCTGTATCCCTGCGCCGTCACTGCCTTTGCCGCAGCGCGCGACCGCGCACCCGAGCGGCAGAGGAAAAAAACCGGCACCGATTTCGCGTCCTTGCCTGCCACTTCTTCCAGCGCCGCCGTCACTTCGCTGACAAAATTTCCGTTCGCATTCATTGCCGGAAAGCTCGCCCATTCGACAAGCAAGGCTTCTTTGCCGAGACTGCCGAGATCGGCCGTACCGACGAAGGACCATTCCGCGCGCGTGCGCACATCAATGAGAACAGCTTTAGGATTTTCACCGAGAACCCGCCAAGCTTCGGCGACCGATATATCACCTGCATAGTCCGCAGGCTTGGCGCTTAAAGTCGCGGGCATGATTTTATCACTTGTCTCGCCCGGCATCCGTCGCACCTTTCTGTCTCACGCCGCACCCGGAAATACATGTCGAGATGCATGTCTCCCGCGCGGTTCTCATTCCCATCCGGTCCATCCGGCCTTCGACCGGTCCCCACCGGAGAGACAGGCTTTCTGCCTGCAAAACCACGTCTTGCGCGGTCCTTGCAGTCTGCGGCCGGTTACTGGATGGGTACTTTTGTCTGATCAGTGAGGCACTGGCGATTACTGTATTTAGTGGATGATTACTTAAGAAACACAGTATTCGTCGGTCTCAATCACATGATTAAACATACCGATTGGACCCCTCTCACGCAAGCAGAAGAATCGATTCCGTCTAAAAAACTTCACGTTCAGGGTGGGTTTGCGACACCAAAAACACCGCGTGTGAAAAGTGAAAACACACTCGCATCGCAGAACAACATGAGCGCCGCGCCTTAAGTGCCGCAAATGGTTGAGCTTTGACGCGCTACGGGTTGCGACTGCGATATTGCATGACAACACAGGCATGAGTGATCGTTAAAACTTTAAAGGCATGACATTTTTATGGTGCGTGTTTTTTTCCCGCCTCCTCGTGACCATGACACGCGATGCGCAAGAAAAATCCGAGCGTGAAAAAGCCCGCGTACAAAAAATGCACGCGGGCTTGAACTCTTTTGATTTCGTCAGGGCCTGCTCGTGTCGACGTTCGTTACGCTTTATGATCGAGCGGGTGAACTACGCCACCAGCGAAGATTAAGCGGTGATCGCTTTCACGCGAGCCGAGAGGCGCGAGATTTTGCGCGAGGCGGTGTTCTTGTGTGCAACGCCCTTCTGAGCGGCGCGCATGATTTCCGGCTCTGCCGCCTTCAGCGCTGTCGCCGCATCGGCCTTGTTGCCGGAAGCGATCGCTTCTTCAACTTTGCGGATGAAGCTGCGCATACGCGAGCGACGATCCTTGTTGACCGCAGTGCGGGCTTCGATCTTGCGGATCGCTTTTTTCGCGGACTGTGTATTCGCCATTGTCTTTAGACCTTGTGTCTTCGAAGTCCTCGCGACTCCGACGTTTTGTCCTGCGGGGGCCCCCGCGAAATTCCTAAATTCACATCCGGAAAATCTGACCGAAAATCCGAATGACAACCTCAAAAAAGCAGCCCCACAGAGAAAGGGGCCATGCCGACTTTGAGGCGCGCGTTATACGTGGACCATGGGGCCCCGTCAACAGGATGGATAAGCCCCAAAAGTCGCACCAAAAAGGGCCGGATTCAGCACTTTTTGATGTGGTTTAATGGTTTGCCTCAGCGGTTCTTGAAGGCGGCAGGCCGTTTTTCGACAAAAGCGGTCATGCCCTCCTTTTTGTCCTCGGTGGCAAACATCGAATGGAACAAACGCCGCTCAAAGCGCACACCCTCGCTCAACGTCGTCTCATAGGCCCGGTTGACGCTTTCCTTGGTCATCATGGCGATAGGGAGCGACTTTGCCGCTATCACAGCGGCAATCTTCAAGGCTTCCGCCAGAAGATCCGCCACCGGCACCACGCGGCTCACCAATCCCGAGCGCTCAGCCTCGGTCGCATCCATCATCCGGCCCGTGAGGCACATGTCCATCGCCTTCGATTTACCGACAAAGCGAGTGAGGCGCTGCGTGCCGCCCGCCCCGGGCATCACGCCCAAGTTGATCTCGGGCTGACCGAATTTAGCGTTATCGGCACAGATGATCATGTCGCACATCATGGCAAGCTCGCAGCCGCCACCCAGCGCATAGCCCGCGACTGCCGCAATGGTGGGCTTGCGCGCCCGCGTTGTGCGCTCCCAGTTCGCGGTGATGAAGTCTTCGCGATAGACATCCATATAGGATTTGGGCTGCATCTCCTTGATGTCGGCGCCCGCCGCAAAGGCTTTCTGCGAGCCGGTCAGCACGATGCAGTGGATGCCGTCATCGGCTTCAAAGGCATCAATCGCCAATGTCAGTTCATCCATCAGCGCCTTGTTCAATGCATTCAATGCGTCGGGCCGGTTCAGCGTGATGAGACCGACCGTCTCTTTCGTTTCGACAATGATGTTCTCATAGGCCATGACGCACTCTCTTTAATTCTAATTTTTTTCAGACTAGTTCGGCTCGAAGGAAAAACGCACTTGTGTCTTGCCACCGGAGATCGGCACAAACTCGATTTCGAGCCTCTCGCTCTCGCGGTCGAAGACGAGAAGATCGCCGATCAGTTCCAGTTTTTTGTGACGCACCCAGCCAAGCTGCGGCAATGTGTTTTCATAAAAACGCCGCGCCGACGTGAGACCCACGCGGCCTTCGGCAATGGTACGCACGATGCGGCCATTGGGTTTGTCAAACACCATGCCGCCTTCGCCCGTCTCATGCAGCCCGTCCATCAGCGGCATGTCTTCGACGGCATCGAGATATTTTTCCTGTGCCGATGCGACCGTGGCAAGCGGCAGCGCCACCACAAACAGCAGCAATGCAAAAATACGACCCAACATGCGCGTCAACTTTCTATCCCCGCCCATCAACATTCTTGAGCCCGTCATCCCAGATTAATTATCTCTGATTAATTATCTCTGGCATTTGGGGCAGAAGAAAGTCGAGCGCCCGCTCTGGGCGATGCGCTTCACCCTAGCGCCGCATTTGGGCTTTGAACAGACCTCGCCTTCGCGATCATAAACCTGAAAGCAGTGCTGAAAATAACCAAGCGCGCCGTCGGCCTGCGCATAATCGCGCAAAGTCGAGCCACCCGCTTCAATGGCTTCCGATAGAACATCGCGGATCACCCGCGTGAGGCGCTCAAGCCTGTCGCGTGAAATGTCGGCCGCTGCGCGTGTCGGTGAAATGCCGGAGCGGAACAGCGCCTCGCAGACATATATATTGCCAAGTCCCGCCACCGTCGTCTGATCGAGCAAGGCCGATTTCACGGGCGTTTTGCGGGCTTTGAAATTTTCGATGAGCGTCGCTGCGGAAAATTCATTGCCCAGAGGTTCGGGTCCGAGATTGGCGAGATGCTTATTGGCGTCAAGCGCGCCCTCGCCCACCAGATCCATGAAACCGAAGCGGCGGTGATCGCAATAGACAATGCGTGTGCCGCCCTCCATGTCCCATACCATGTGGTCATGCTTGCCTTCACCGGCATCGGTGACTTCGAAATGGAAGAGGCCCGGCTTTTTGGGGGCCTTCAACGGGGGATGTATGGTGAAACGCCCCGACATGCCCAGATGCACGATCAGCACCTCGCCACCCTCTATATGCATGAGGAGATATTTGGCCCGCCGCGTGAGCGACAAGATCTTGCGTCCTTCCAGCCGTTCGGCAAACTTTACAGGAAACGGATAGCGCAGGTTCGCCCGACGCTGGCTCACGCGCGCGATTCTCATTCCTTCGAGCACCGGTGCAAGACCACGCCGGACCGTTTCGACTTCAGGCAGTTCGGGCATATTGTCGCCATATCTTTCGAAGCGGGCGGGATCGGGCCCCGAAAGTAGCGCCCTTCCTCCCCTTCCGCTATGGTCCGCCTATGATGAACGAGCGAAACCAGAAATCGGAAAATCTTTCAACGCCCGAGGCAGGGCCTGAAGACACGACGCATTTCGGCTTCAAGACGGTCGCGACCGGCGACAAAGCTAGGCTCGTCCATAATGTCTTCGAGCAAGTCGCCTCGCGCTATGATCTGATGAACGATCTCATGTCCGGCGGCGTTCACCGCGCCTGGAAACTTGCGCTGATCGACTGGCTCAATCCGCCGCGCTCGGAGCGGCCTTACGCCCATATCGACGTTGCGGGCGGCACAGGCGACATCGCCTTCCGTCTGCTCGACCGCGCCGGTCCCAATACACATGTCACTGTCTGCGACATCAACCGCCACATGCTCGGCGTCGGCAAGACTCGCTCGGAAGCCAAAGACTATGAAGGCCAGATCGAATTCGCCTGCGGTGATGCGCAGTCGCTTCCTTTTCCTGATCGTTCATTTGACGGCTACACCATCGCTTTCGGCATCCGCAACGTCACCCATATTGATCAGGCCTTGCGCGATGCCTATCGCGTCCTGAAACCGGGCGGGCGTTTCATGTGTCTTGAGTTTTCCCAAGTCAGCGTGCCGCTGCTCGATACGATCTATGAACGCTTCTCCTTTGATGCAATCCCAAAAATCGGACAATGGGTCACCGGCGACGGCGAGCCCTATCAATATCTCGTCGAGAGCATCCGCCGCTTTCCGCCGCAGGACAAATTTAAAACAATGATCGAAGACGCAGGCTTTGCCCGCGTCTCCTATCGCAACCTTACCGGCGGTGTCGCTACCATTCATTCGGGTTGGCGGTTGTAAACGCAGATGACGGGACCGTTCTCACATCTCACACGCCTCATCAAAGCAGGCCGCACGCTCGCCCGCCACGACGCGCTTTTTCCGCTTGAACTGAAAGGCGAATTGCCGCCGTTCCTTCTTGCTCTTCTGGCGCTCGGCAAAATCCAGTTTCCGTGGGAGCAGAAGGCCGCCGACTATGCGACATCACCGGCAACACGCCTCGCCAATGCGCTGGCCGAACTCGGCCCCTCCTACATCAAGCTCGGTCAGTTTCTTTCAACCCGCCCCGATATTGTCGGCGATGATCTGGCCTCAGGTATGCAACAGTTGCAGGACCGGTTGCCGCCTTTCCCGACCGTTGAGGCGCGCGCCATTGTCGAAACCGAACTGGGCCACCCCGTCGATTTTCTTTTCTCGTCCTTCAGCGATGCGGTGGCAGCGGCCTCTATCGCGCAGGTCCATCGCGCGACGACAGCGCCTGACACGCATGACAGCGCGCCACGCGATGTCGCCGTCAAAGTGCTGCGCCCCAATGTCGATACGCGTTTTCAAAATGATCTCGACAGTTTCTTTTGGGTCGCGCGACTTGTAGAACGCTATTCCGAAAGCTCGCGCCGCCTGAAACCCGTCGAGATCGTACAGACGCTTGCCGACAGCGTTACGATGGAGATGGACTTCCGGCTTGAGGCGGCAGCGCTTTCCGAAATGGGCGAGAATATCGCCCATGACAAAGGCTTCCGCGTTCCCAAAGTTGATTGGGACCGCACCGCGCGCCATGTGCTGACGCTCGAATGGGTCGACGGCATTGCAGCCTCCGACCGCGATGCCCTGGTCGCTGCCGGTCACGATATGAAGGCGCTGGGTACCCGCGTCATCCAATCTTTTCTGACGCACGCATTGCGTGACGGCTTCTTCCATGCCGATATGCATCAGGGCAATCTTTTCGTTGATACGGACGGCACATTGGTTGCCGTCGATTTCGGCATCACGGGCAGGCTCGATGCCAATCAGCGCCGCATGATGGCGGAAATTCTCTACGGCTTTGTCAAACGCGATTACCGCCGCGTGGCTGAAATACATTTCCTTGCGGGCTATGTGCCACCGACAAAAAGCATTGACGCTTTTGCACAGGCGCTGCGCTCGGTGGGCGAGCCTATTTTCGGGCGTACAGCGCGTGATGTTTCGATGGGGCGTCTGCTCGCCCAGCTCTTTCAGGTCACCGAACAATTCGACATGAAGACGCGGCCCGAACTCATCCTGTTGCAAAAGACCATGCTGGTGATCGAAGGCGTCGCCCGCCATTTCGACCCCGACCACAATATCTGGGAGAGCGCCGAACCGACGCTGAAAATATGGCTCAGCGAGCAACTTGCACCGGAAGCAAGGCTTGGCGATGTCGCCGAAGGGGCCGCCCAACTCGGTCGTCTCGCCGGAAACCTTCCCGATTTTCTCGCCCGCGCAGAGCGCACAGCACGGCTCTTATCTGAGAGTGTCGACGAACAGGGGCTGAAACTCCACCCGTCCTCGACAGAGGCTCTGGCGCGGGCCCAGAGTAGAAAATCGCAGTTTTTTGCCGTTTTCTGGGTCGCTTTGGGTGCCCTTGCGGCGTTTGCAGCTATAAAACTGGTCTGAAATCAGGTCGCGGCACCTTCTTTTTACTATATCAAACAGATATAATAATTGATCTCCACATTTGGCGCGTAAAACTCTATATTCCACCCTCACGCTAAGCCAAACCTCAAGCCTGCCGATCCGGAGAACCCCCTTGGCCGACCCGCTCCAGAACCGCCGCATCCTGCTCATCGTTTCAGGTGGCATCGCGGCATACAAGAGCCTCGAACTGATCCGCCGGTTGCGTGATCACGGGGCCTCTGTCCGCGCGGTCCTCACCGAAGCCGGCGCCAAATTCGTGACGCCGCTGACGCTTGCCACGCTCACCGGCGACAAGGTCTATAGCGATCTTTTCGATCTGACAGACACCGCCGCTATCGGCCATATCGAATTGTCGCGTGACGCAGACCTCGTCGTCGTCGTGCCTGCGACCGCCGATATTCTTGCCAAAATGGCCAATGGTCTCGGCGGCGATCTGGCAACGACATTGCTGCTGGCCACCGACAAGCCTGTCCTCGTTGCGCCTGCGATGAATGTGCGCATGTGGACTCACCGCGCGAACCAGCGCAATGTCGAACAGTTGATGGCCGACGGTATTCTTTTCGTCGGGCCCAATGACGGCGATATGGCCTGCGGCGAGTTCGGTCCGGGCCGTATGGCGGAGCCTTCCGAGATTCTCGCCGCCATTGAACAGCATTTTTCCGAGAATGAATTTTTGGGCGAGAAGCCTTTGGCGGGCACGCATGTGCTCGTCACCTCGGGCCCCACGCATGAGGCGATCGACCCCGTGCGCTATCTCGCCAATCGCTCATCGGGCAAACAGGGCCACGCGATTGCAACAGCGCTTGCCCGCATGGGCGCGGACGTAACGCTTGTTTCCGGCCCGACCAATCTCACAGCGCCTGCCGGTGTGACGCTGAAACGCGTCGAGACCGCGCGCGAAATGCTTGACGCTTGCCAGAAGGCGCTGCCCGCCGATGTTGCGATCTGCGCCGCAGCGGTCGCCGACTGGCGCGTCGATGTGGACGCCACACAGAAAATCAAAAAAGAACCGGGAGCGGCGGCACCTTCGCTGGTTCTGGTCGAAAACCCTGACATTCTCGCGACGATTTCAAAGCTTAAAGAAGGCCGCCCCGACCTCGTCATCGGCTTTGCGGCCGAGACGGAAAAAGTCATCGAGCACGCTATCGCCAAACGCCAACGCAAAGGCTGCGACTGGATTGTCGCCAATGACGTGTCGCCCGAATCCGGCGTCATGGGCGGCGAGTTAAACACCGTTCACCTCGTCCGCGCTGACGGACGCGAAGACTGGCCGCTGCTCCCCAAGCAGGCAGTGGCCGAACGTCTCGCCCGCTCCGTGCTCGCCCATATTCAATCGAAGACATCAAAAGCATGAGTGCAGATATTTCCATCGCCGTGCAGCGCCTGCCCCACGGTTTTGACCTGCCGCTGCCGCGCTATGAAACCGATGGCGCCGCGGGCATGGACCTTGTCGCTGCTATCGCCGCCGACGAACCGCTTGTGCTTGCCTCCGGCGCGCGCACGCTTGTGCCCACAGGGCTTGCGATTGCTCTGCCGAAAGGCTTTGAGGCGCAGGTGCGTCCCCGCTCGGGACTGGCCGCAAAAAACGGTGTAACGGTTCTCAATTCGCCCGGCACAGTTGACTGCGATTATCGCGGCGAGATCAAAGTCATATTGATCAATCACGGGTCGGACCCTTTCACCATCACGCGCGGCACGCGCATTGCCCAGATGGTTATCGCGCCGGTCACGCGCGGGACTTTTATTGAAGTCACATCGCTCGATGAAACGGCGCGCGGGTCCGGCGGTTTCGGCTCGACCGGCACAGGAGGCAACTAACAGATGCTTCGTCTCTCCAAGAAAACCTGGCTTGCTCTGGAGGCGGTTGTCGACGTTGCGATCAACGCCCGTCCCGATCCCGTACAATCCAAAGAAATCACCAAACGTCAGGGCATTCCGCAGCGCTATCTCGAACAGGTGATGCAGCAGCTTGTTCATGCGGGCATCCTCAAGGGCGTGCGGGGCCCTCGCGGCGGTTATCGTCTCGCGCGGGAGCGCCGGCGCATTTCCGTCGGCGAAGTTGTGCGCGTCGTCGGTGCGATGGAATCGGCTGACGATCCGGCGACGAGCGGACCGTCTGATCTCGGCGAGCGCGTCATCGCGCCGCTCTGGCAGGAAGTGCAGAGCGAACTCATGGAACGTCTGGAGAAAATCACGGTCGACGATCTCTGCCGCCGCGCCGAAAGCGCCGGTGTCGACAATGGCGTCCCTGCCCCCGACTTCACCATTTAAGCAGTCATCCTTCACGGAGAGCAAAATGTCTGACAAGAAACCCGGTCGCGGCCGCATCTATGACAACATCACCCAGACCATCGGCGACACGCCACTGGTGCGCCTCAATCGCATGGCGAAAGAGGCAGGAGCCGTCGCCGACATTCTGCTGAAGCTCGAATTTTTCAACCCGATGTCCTCTGTCAAAGACCGCATCGGCGTTGCCATGATCGACGCGCTCGAACGCGAAGGCAAAATCCGTCCCGACACAGTGCTGGTTGAGCCGACATCGGGCAATACCGGCATCGCGCTTGCTTTCGTCGCCGCCGCGCGCGGCTACAAACTCATCCTCTGTATGCCGGAGAGCATGTCGCTCGAACGGCGCAAGATGATCGCGATTTTAGGTGCGCAGATCGAGCTAACACCGGCCGAAAAAGGAATGCGTGGGGCCATTGCGCGAGCCGAAGAGCTTTTGTCGGTCTATCCCAATTCCGTCATGGTCCGCCAGTTCGACAATCCCGCCAACCCCGACATTCACAAGCGCACGACGGCAGAAGAAATCTGGAACGACACGAACGGCACGGTCGATGCCATCATTTCCGGCGTCGGCACCGGCGGCACGTTCACCGGCGTCGGTGTACTCAAGGCGCGCAAGGCCTCGCTCCGAATGATCGCCGTCGAACCCGAAGACAGTCCCGTTCTGTCCGGCGGCCAGCCCGGCCCGCATAAGATTCAAGGCATCGGCGCAGGCTTCGTTCCGGGCAATCTCGACAAATCACTGATCGACGAAGTTGTCACCATCGGTAATGAAACGGCATTTGAAACTGCCCGCAAAGTCGCACGTCTCGAAGGCATCCCGTGTGGCATCTCGTCGGGTGCCGCGATTGCGGCGGCTCTGGAAGTCGGCACACGACCTGGGATGAAAGGCAAAACCATCGTCGTGATCATTCCGTCTTTTGCAGAACGCTATCTCTCGACAGCTTTGTTCGACGGTATCTGAGTCTCAAACATATGCTTGCCAAACTCAATATCGACCGCTTCCTGCAACTCATCGTTGCGGTCGTGATCGCGGCCATACTCTTTCCCGCCGCCGGTGCGACGGGAAGCCCGCTCCATATCGAATATGTCGCAAGCTACGGCATCTCCATCGTCTTCTTTCTCTACGGGCTCACGCTCGCGCCGGAGAAGATGCGGGCAGGCCTTGTCAAATGGCGCGTTCATATTGTCGTGCAGCTTGCGACCTTCGTGCTTTTTCCGCTTGTGGTCCTTGCACTCATCACCACCTTGCGCGGTCGTCTGCCCGACGAGGTGCTCACCGGTTTTTTCTATCTTGCAGCCTTGCCCGGCACGGTCTCATCATCGGTCGCCATGACATCACTCGCACGCGGCAATGTCCCCGTCGCGATTTTCAACGCAACGCTGTCAGCCTTTCTCGGTGTCTTTCTCACGCCGCTGCTGATGGCCTGGTATCTCAACACCACCGGCGCATCGCTGCCGCTTGAAAGCGTCATTCTCAAAATTGTTCTTCTGGTTCTGGTCCCGACCGCTTTGGGACAAGTCGCGCATTTCTGGTTGAAGGACTGGGCGGCGCGAAACAATGGCTGGCTCAAATGGTGTGACAAAGCGGTCATTCTCGCCATTGTCTATAATTCGTTCTGCGACAGTATCGTCGAAGGCGTCTGGTCAACCCATGATGCATCATTGCTCGCCGCCATGATCGTGCTCACCATCGCGCTGTTTTTTGTCATCTATTATCTGATGAAAATTCCGACGCGGCTTCTGGGCTTCAATCGCGAAGACACGATCGCCTGCATGTTCTGCTCGTCGAAGAAATCACTGGCAACGGGCGTACCGCTCGCCAAAGTCATTTTCGGTGCAACACCCGCCTTGGGTCTCATCATTGCGCCGTTGATGCTCTTTCACTTTTTCCAGCTTGTGATTGTCAGCGTCATCGCCAATCAATATGCAGCGGAAGCAGACGCAAAACTCAAAACCTGACTGCGCCGGGTCCGGGCAACACATGCACGTCACGCGCATTCAAAGGCTCGCCGCAATCGGAACAAACGAGTTTGCCCACCGTGTTATGGCCGCAGGAGTCATGGATGCGCAACAGCGGAACGCCTTCCGGCCCCGCCATATGCTTGTCGCCCCATTGCGCCAGCGTCACCATCACCGGATAGAGATCGCGGCCGCGTTCGCTCAGGCGATATTCCTCGCGCCTCGGCCGGTCCTGATAGGCGACCTTGTCGAGCACGCCCGCCTCATTGAGTTTCTTCAAGCGATCAGCGAGCACATGGCGGGCAATACCGAGGCGGGCTTCAAAGGCTTCAAAACGCCGCGTGCCCAAAAAACATTCGCGCAAAACGAGCAGCGTCCAGCGATCCCCGACCACCGACAGCGTGCGTGCCACCGAGCAGGCCTCCTGATCCAGATATTCCCAACGCATATGACACTCCTGAACAGACGCGTTCATGTCCTGAAATGAGGATAGCTTGACAGGTTCTCTTATGGAACCAACTTTCGATGGAAAAGGCGTCCAGGTGCCTTGCCTCATCATCTACACGCCATGGACGCGCAAAGCCATTTCTGACAAGCCCGTCTACTCCCGGCCATGACGAACAGGAGCTTTTCGAGCGTCGCGTCAGACCGTTGTCGTCACGCCCGTTTAGGCGCACAAATAGGAGAGGAGAAAACCATGTACCTCACCGACGCCCAGTTAGAACGCTATGCCCGCCACATCGTGCTGAAAGAAATCGGCGGGCCGGGCCAGAAGAAACTTATGAAATCGCGTGTGCTCGTCATCGGCGCGGGCGGGCTCGGGGCGCCTTGCCTGATGTATCTTGCCGCGGCCGGCATCGGCACACTGGGCGTGATAGACGCCGATGTAGTCTCGCTTTCCAATCTTCAGCGCCAGATTGTTCACGATACGGACAATATCGGCATGTTGAAGGTCGAGAGCGCCGCCAAAAGCCTCAATCGCATCAATCCGGACGTTCATGTCATCGCGCATCGAGAGCGGCTGACGGAAGAAAACGCTGAAACCATCATCGCCGACTATGACATCATCGCCGATGGCTGCGATAATTTCCCGACACGTTTTCTTGTGAACGATGCGTGTTACGCAGCAAAACGCATACTTGTCTCCGGCGCGGTCGGTCCATTCGAAGGCCAGCTTGCCACGTTCAAATCGCATGAGTTGGACGACAAGGGCGTGCCTTATCCGAACTATCGCGATCTCGTGCCGGAAGCACCACCCGCCGACATGATGCCGGCCTGCGAAGAGGCCGGCGTTCTCGGCGCGCTGACCGGCGTCATCGGCTCGATGATGGCATTGGAAGTGATCAAGGAAATTACAGGTGCGGGTACCAGCCTTGCCGGACGGCTGCTCATCTACGATGCGCTCGACATGCGAATGCGCGTCATCGGCCTACCACATGATCGGGAAAATCCGCTGACAGGTGTGAAGGCGACAACTGTGTCTTGATTACATGATCGCGGGTATCACGCGGTCCGGCGGACGATGCCCGTCCATGAACGTCTTGATGTTGACGATCACCTTGCCGCCCATCTCGACGCGGCCTTCGACGGTCGCGGAACTCATATGCGGCAGCGACACGACATTGTGCAATTTGATGAGACGCGGATTGACCTTGGGTTCGTTCTCGAAAACGTCAAGCCCTGCACCGCCCAGCTCGCCTGCTTCAAGCGCCCGCACCAGCGCATTCTCGTCGATGATTTCGCCACGCGCGGTGTTGACGATATAGGCGTCGGGCCGCATCAGTTTGAGCCGCGCCGTATCAACCAGATGGAACGTCGCGGGCGTGTGCGGGCAGTTCACGGAAACAATATCGACCTTGGGGAGCATGTCATTGAGGTTTTCCCAATAGGTTGCTTCAAGTTCTTTTTCAATCACGGCATTTGCCGGTTTGCGGTTGTGGTAGTGAATCTCAAGTCCGAAGGCTTTGGCGCGCCGCGCCACCGCCTGACCGATGCGCCCCATGCCGATAATGCCGAGGCGCTTGCCGAAAATGCGCCGACCCAGCATCCATGTCGGCGACCAGCCCGGCCATTCGCCTTCACTGTCACGCAGGAAGCGCGCGCCTTCCGACAGACGACGCGGCACGGCAAGGATCAGCGCCATCGTCATGTCGGCTGTGTCCTCGGTGAGTACGCCCGGCGTGTTCGTCACCGTGATGCCGCGACGGCGCGCGGTTTCGACGTCCACATTGTCTACGCCAGTGCCGAATTGCGCGATGAGGCGAAGCTGGGGGCCGACCTGTGCCAGAAGTTTTGCGTCGATCCTGTCAGTAACCGTCGGCACGAGCACGTCGGCCTCTTTCACGGCGGCAACGAGTTCGGCGGCAGTCATCGCATGGTCATCGGCGTTCAAGCGCACATCAAACAGTTCCCCCATCCGCGCCTCGATCACATCAGGCAATTTGCGGGTCACGACGACGAGCGGTTTTTTAGGGGAGGACATGGAGGATACGGGCCTTGGGAAAGTCGAGGGGAGCAATAGCGCCCCCCTTGTCTAGCATTGGGAGCCTCAGGCGACAAAGCGCGTTTCGGGGCCAGAACCCATAATATCGGGGCCGAAGACGCTGCCCACCTTGACCCGTCGGGGCGGCCCTTGCGATAAAGTAAGCGAGGCAAATCACTTACCCTTGCTCATTGTCAGATCTTGATCAGGTCCTGTCAGGCCGCCAACGGACCTCTCGCCAGAAAGAAGCCGATCATCGCCATGTTTCGGGAAATGTTCCGGCAGTGTTCTTTCAAACCCTCAAGGCCTGCCGGTCTGGCTCTGCTCTTTGCGGCGGGACTGGTCCTGCCGCTTCACGCTGCCGACAAGGCGCCCGAAAAGGCGCCCGCCAAAGCCCCCGTAACGGCCGCCTCCAAAGAGAAAGACGGCATAGGCTCCGACACCGGCCTGCCTGTTCCCCGTTTTGTCAGCCTCAAATCCGCCCGTATCAATGTGCGCCGCGGTCCCGGCCCCGACAATCAGATCATCTGGGTTTTCAAGCGCAAAGGCCTGCCTGTCGAAATCATCGCCGAGAGCGGGCGCTGGCGGAAAATCCGCGACCATGACGGCGCGACCGGCTGGGTCTGGCATGCCATGCTCGACGGACGACGCAGCGCCATTGTCATGGGCAAGCCCGAGGTAGCCGGTAAAGTCACGGACGCGCCCGCGCCCGTGCCGCTCTTTACCGAGCCATCGGAAAAATCAAAAGTCGTCGCCTTCGCCGAAGTCGGCGTCATCGCCCGGTTACCCTTCTGTCAGGACCTCTGGTGCGAGTTAGAAGTCAACGGCTATGAGGGCTGGGTCATGCGCTCGGAAATCTGGGGCGCTTATGCCCGCGAAAATTTCGAATAATCTCAAGCGAAATCTGCGGTAAGCGAGGCTCGCGCCGCGCCGTCCACCAACGCCATATGGCCGTAATTTTCATGGGTGATGGCAAGCATCACGCGCACCGAGGGATCCCGAAACTTTCTGATCGCTTCAGGCGAAAACGGAAAATGCAGAAAATGCACGGATGAGGTTTTACCATCCGCTTTGGTACGTTCGATCTCGCCTTCGGGCACCACCGCATCAACGCGGATGTCGCCTACCTCGAAATGGATTTTCGTTTCAACACCGGTGAGACGGCGCAACTCGCGCTCGCGCCGCACCTCGTCGTCAATTTCAAACATCAAAGTCGCCACAAGTTCCGAGCCTTGCGGAATGAGCGGATTGTAAGCGGCGAGTTCATCAGCCAGTTGCTCTGCACCACCGCGCTCGATATGCAGCATTTCATGGACCTGATGCAGCATGGTCGCAAAGTTTTCAAAATAGAATGTCGCGAATGGCCCGACCGCGATCCGGCGCGGACGTTTCAGGTCCGTGATCGCGGCGCGGCGCGTCTTGCGCTCCGAGGCATATTGCGCATAGGGCAATATATCGGCAGACGTGATCGCGAATTTAGCCATTTTTATACTCACTCAATCAGGCCCCAGGCGCGCGCCATGATCTCGATCGGATGCTGCATGGTGGGCGGTGTCTTTTCGCCCATCTCGTCAATTTCCTGCACGAGATGCTTGGCCGCAAGCGGGCAATCGGACGTGACGTATTTGTTGTCGGTCTTGGCGACATTCTTCGCCGCAATTTTCCCGACTTTCATCGCCACATCAAAGGTTTCTTTCATCACACCGAATGTGCCGCCATGACCCGAGCAGCGCTCTACAACATCGACTTTCAGTTGCGGCACAAGGCGCATCATCTCGGCTGATTTCGGTCCCATGTTTTGCGCGCGCGCGTGGCAGGCAAGATGCGCTGTCACGCCGCCCTCGACGGGCTTCAGCCCTTCGGCCAGCCCCTCTTTCTTTGCAATATCAACCACATATTCATCAATGTCATAGGTGGCCTGCGCGAGCTTCCGCACATCGGCATTGTCGGGCAGAATGAGCGGCCATTCGAATTTGAACATCAGTCCGCAGGATGCGGTGAGCGTCACGATGTCATAGCCTTCATCAATGAGCGCGCACATCTCGGCTGCGACTTTTTCTGCCTGCGCGGCCACTTTTTCGATATTGCCTTGTTCCAGAAACGGCATCCCGCAACAACCGGGATAGGCGACGCGTGTTTCGACGCCATTATGCGCGAGCACGAGACGCGCGGCCTCGCCCACAGCGGGATTGTTGTAATTGATGAAGCATGTCGCAAAGATCGCCGCCTTGCGTCCCTTGGCGGGCGCGTCTTTGGGCGCGGCTATCCCTGCCTTGTCCTGCGCTTTGGCCCGCATCGTAAACGTCTTGCCGTAAAATTTCGGCAGTTCCGCACGCGCATCAATCCCTGCGAGCTTTTCAAGTACTGGCCTTGTCAGCTTGTTGCCTTTTGCCGAGCCCCAGTTTGCGAGCGGTGCAACAGGTGCCGCCAGCGTGCCGTTGCGATCGGTCTTGCCGAGTTCGGACGGTACGAAGGGAAAGCCGTGTTCTTTTGCTTCGACCGCGCGGTAGCGCAGCATCAGGTGCGGAAAGTCGAGATTGAATTCATGCGGCGGCACATAGGGGCACTTCGTCATAAAGCACATGTCGCAAAGCGTGCAGGCGTCGATCACGGGTCCGAACTGATCCGACGTCACACCGTCCAGTTCCTCCGTAGGCGAAGCATCCACGAGATCGAAGAGGCGCGGGAAACTGTCGCAAAGATTGAAACAGCGGCGACAACCGTGGCAGATGTCGAAGACGCGGCGCAATTCCTCGTCGAGTTTGGCCTCGTCGTAAAAGTCAGGCTCGCGCCACGCCAAAGGATGCCGCGTCGGCGCTTGCGTACTGCCTTCTTTCATGGTCCCTCCCGACCTCGCCCAAAGACAAGTTGAGGGGAGGCAACCCCGCCTCCCCTCTCGATCCTGTCGGACGTCAGCTATTCAGGCTGTCGAGTGCTTTCTGGAAGCGGCCGGCATGGCTCTTTTCGGCTTTGGCCAGCGTTTCGAACCATTCGGCGATTTCGTCAAAGCCTTCTTCGCGTGCGGTGCGCGCCATGCCGGGATACATGTCGGTATATTCATGCGTCTCGCCGGCAATCGCGGCCTTGAGGTTCAGGTCCGTCGCGCCAATGGGTTCGCCCGTTGCGGGATCGCCCACTTCTTCCATGAATTCGAGATGGCCATGCGCATGGCCCGTCTCGCCTTCGGCGGTCGAGCGGAAGACGGCGGCCACGTCATTGTAGCCTTCGACGTCGGCCTTCTGCGCGAAATAGAGATAGCGGCGGTTCGCCTGGCTTTCACCGGCAAAGGCGGCTTTGAGGTTTTCAACGGTTTTTGATTTGGCAAGCGATGTCATGTTCTGTTCCTCCACCCTAGAGGCACCCTTCGCGGACCTGCAAACGTCCCGCATGGTGCAATCCATCCTCCGTCCGGACCGGACGGTTAATCAAATCATAGAAGCGCCCCATGTGTCTGGTCAACACACTAGAATCATTCTAACTAAGACTGAATAGCAACTGGAGTTCAGTTCCGCGGATCGCCCGCAAGCCGGACGATCACATCAACACGGGCAAGGCTCGTGCCTTCGGGTGCTTCCGGCAGGCCCATGACTGCGATCTTGCCGCCGTCAATGTCCATAAGGTGGCCGGAATTCTCGACAAAGAAATGATGATGGTCGGACACATTCGTGTCGAAATAGGTGCGGGAGCTGTCCACCACCACTTCACGCAGCAGATGCGCGTCGGTGAACTGGTGCAGCGTGTTGTAAACGGTGGCGAGCGAGACGCTGACGCCCGCTTTCTGGGCTTCCTCGTGGAGCGCTTCAGCCGTTACATGGCGGTCGCCGCTATCAAACAGGAGACGGCCCAGCGCCAACCGCTGACGCGTCGGGCGAAGGCCGGCATCGCGCAGTCGCGTCAAAGTCTGGGCAAAAGGACGTTCCTCTTTCACGATCTAGCTTCTTTCAAAAGAGTTCTCACTCAGGCGACAGATTCCAGACCATGATTCTATTCAAAACCATGACTTTTTGGAACCATTACAAACTTCAAAATGGGCCACGCCCTGCCCAATGTCAAGGCAGAATGGCATCACCTTTTGCATGGCTATTGTCTCACCCCCGCCGCATCCGGCAAAACGGCCATTCACGCCCTTTTTTTCCGGCTCCGCCAACACGCCCGTAACCGACAGACAAGAATATAAGCAGGTTTCCGCTCGCCTCCCTATATGTTAGGAAGCGCAGACGAGGAAGCAAATCAGGGAGCTTTGCAAGGCTCCCGAATGAGAAGATAAAGCCTGTCGCGGGTCACAAAGACCCGATGGCAAAGGCTCTCAATGAGTGAGCGGGAATGGCCGAACAAAAATCAAGCTACACGTTGGAAGAGTTGCTCGAATGCAGTCATGGCCGCATGTTCGGCCCCGGCAATGCCCAGCTTCCTTTGCCGCCCATGCTGATGATCAGCCGCATTCTCGAAATCGCCGACAAGGGCGGCGAGCATGACAAGGGCCTCATCCGCGCCGAATTCGACATCACGCCGGATCTGTGGTTCTTCCCCTGCCATTTTGAAGGTGATCCGATCATGCCGGGCTGTTTAGGGCTCGACGGTGCCTGGCAGCTTCTGGGTTTCTTTCTCGGCTGGATTGATGGCAAAGGCAAAGGCCGCGCGCTCGGTGTGGGCGAAGTGAAATTCGCCTCGATGGTCACGCCCGCCAACAAGAAAATCACCTATAACATCCAGTTGAAGCGCGTCATCAACCGCCGCCTCGTGCTGGGCGTCGCCGATTGCACCATCTACGCAGATGACGAACTTGCCTATACAATCACCGACATGAAAGTTGGTCTGCAAACGGAAGACAAGCCTGCGTGAATGCAGCCCCCGACGTCCATTGCAGATGTTTGATTTCTTTTCACTGAACGAGATGAGGCAGCCATGAGGCGAGTGGTCGTAACCGGTATGGGGATCGTTTCCTCCATCGGGAACAATACGCAGGAAGTCCAGGCGAGCTTGCGCGAAGGCCGCTCCGGCATCGTCAAGTCGGACGTCTATGCCGAGATGGGCTTCCGCAGCCAGGTTCATGGCAGCCTCAAAATTGATCTCGAAACCGCCGTTGACCGTCGCGCGCGCCGCTTCATGGGGGACGGTGCGGCCTATGCCGCCGTCGCCATGCAGCAGGCGATCACGGATGCGGGCCTTCCCGATGAACTCGTCTCGCATCCGCGTACCGGTCTGATCGTCGGCTCGGGCGGTCCTTCGACCAGAGCGATTGTCGCCGCCGCCGATATGGCGCGCACCGAACCCGTCAAGGGTCCGAAAAAAGTCGGCCCCTTCGCGGTGCCGAAAGCCATGTCATCGACCTGCTCGGCCAATCTCTCGACATGGTTCAAAACCAAAGGCGTCAATTATTCGATCAGCTCGGCCTGTTCGACATCGGCCAACTGCATCGGCAATGCCGCTGAAATGATCCAGTGGGGCAAGCAGGACATCATGTTTGCCGGCGGGGGCGAGGAACTCGACTGGACGCTCTCCGTCCTCTTCGACGCAATGGGTGCGATGTCGGCCAAACGCAATGCCACACCGCAACAGGCGAGCCGCGCCTACGACAAGGACCGCGACGGTTTCGTCATCTCCGGCGGCGGCGGCATTCTCGTTCTCGAAGAGCTTGAACACGCCAAAGCCCGCGGCGCAAAAATCTATGCCGAACTCGTGGGCTATGGTGCGACCGCTGACGGTGCCGACATGGTCGCCCCGTCCGGCGAAGGCGCTGTGCGCTGCATGAAAATGGCACTCGAAAACGTCAAGGGCCAGACGGTTGATTATATCAACCCGCACGCGACCTCGACACCTGTTGGCGATATTCCTGAAATCAAAGCGATCCTCGACGTTTTCGGACCCAATACGCCGCCGATCAGCGCGACGAAATCCCTGACAGGCCACGCGCAGGGGGCCGCCGGCGTCCATGAAGCGATTTACACCTTGCTGATGATGCAGAGCGGTTTTATCGCGGCGTCGGCCAATATCGACGAGATCGACCCCGAAGTCGCCGCCGCCAATATCGTTCGTCAACGGATTGACGGCGCAAAGATTAATCTCGCCATCTCCAACAGCTTCGGCTTTGGCGGCACCAACGCAACATTAGCTTTTCAACGCTATAACGGCTGAGAGCGGGCATGAAGAATATAGACGGGCATAAAAATGCACGGGTCTGAACATAAGCCGGGCGAAAAGGCCCTGACGCTGAGCGGGCCGCTGATGAAGGGCAAACGCGGCCTCATCATGGGCGTTGCCAACGATCACTCCATCGCCTGGGGTATTGCCAAAATGCTTGCCGAGCACGGGGCAGAGCTTGCCTTCACCTATCAGGGCGATGCCTTCGGCAAACGCGTGAAGCCGCTTGCCGACAGCGTCGGCTCGAAGATCCTCGTGCCCTGCGATGTCACCGACAGCCAGAGCATGGACACAGTCTTCCGTACCCTGAAAGAAACATGGGGCACCATCGACTTTCTTGTTCATGCCATCGCCTACTCGGACAAGAACGAACTTAAAGGCCGCTACGCCGATACAACGCGCGAAAATTTTCTGCGCTCGATGGATATTTCCTGCTTTTCCTTCGTTGAGGTTTCGCGCCGCGCCGCCGAGATCATGCCCAACGGCGGCTCGATCATCACACTCACCTATGAAGGCTCACAGCGCGTCATGCCGAACTACAACGTGATGGGCGTCGCCAAAGCCGCGCTCGAAGCCAGCGTGCGCTATCTCGCCTCAGACCTGGGCCGCGACGGCATCCGTATCAATGCGATTTCAGCAGGCCCCATGCGCACACTCGCTGGTTCTGCCATCGGCGATGCGCGCTTCGTGCACAAGTGGAACAAGACCCATTCCGCGCTCAAGGAAACAATCGAGCTTGAACATGTCGGCGGTGCAGGCCTCTACCTGCTCTCGGACCTTTCCGCCCGCGTCACCGGCGAAATCCATTACGTCGACAGCGGCTACAACATCATCGGGCTGCCCCGCGCCGAAGAAATGAAATCGGACGACGAATAGTTTTCATTTATCGCAATAAAAAAGAGCGCCGGATCACTCCGGCGCTCTCTTCATTTGTCAGCTCACACGCTTAGAGCGGGATGACATATGACTGATTCAAAGGGGATTCCCTTTGGAGGAGAT
>JAZJXO010000031.1:85289-104012 GCA_040390855.1 Pseudomonadota bacterium | reverse complement strand
AAGGTCATCGCAGATCACGACGCCAGAGGTAATGTGGGGGCAAAACACCGCTTACGTTTTGACGGAGAATCTCCATGACCTTCGATTCAGCTCGCCGACGCACGTAATTCGTGGCCAAACCATTCGGCTGCATATCCTCATCGATTGACTTTTCAAGCATGAGTATCCATTCACAGAAGTTCATTTCTGCGTCCTTGAATTTAAAAATTGTTTTTAATTACAGAGACGCCATCAATGCGTAGCGAAACTCCGAACGGCTTACCCGCATGTCCAAACCTTTGGATGACGGGTGGCCACTAGCGCACCTAATACTGAGTAAAAAAACGCAACTTCATCTCGTCGAGCTCCAATCCGATTTCACTATCACAACGCTGACGAACGAAAATTTAGTTTCGTGTCACACTGAGCTATATGAAGTCTTTGAACTCAAACCCAAATTCAACGGCCAAAAAAACCGTGCGGGGAAAGCCACAGCCATACTGTAGCCCAAAAAATTAGACTGTCGAGTCACTTTTTAAGTATGAAATTCAGTGTGATAGAATGGCTTATGGAATGATTAACTATCTATATGATTTTTTTCGTTCTGCAAACTAAGCGCCCGCGCTTTCGCTCGCTTAGAAGTTCGGCTGCATACCTCAATGACGGTAAGGCCGAAAATAGAGGCTTCTAAAACTGGATCTGGATCAATTTCCCAAGCTACCTCATGGCAAAACTGGCGATATTTCCGAACTACATCGATCGCCACTACGTTTTGATTGCCGATGCTCCAGCCAATGATGTCCAAAAGCTCGGGCTGCTTCCGCAATGCCCTCAAAATATTATCCCAGGTCTTCGCTATTGCATCGGCGGGGCTCACCAAATCATTTGGCCGCACAATTAGATCATCATACGGAGGAAATTTCAGATGCTTCTTTACAGCCTGACTAACAAGTTTATCAACGTTGAAAAAATATTTGTAGATAAGCGATTTAGCCAAGCCAGCATGCCTGCCGATATCGGTTGGACTGATTGAGACATTTTCACTATCCAACATCGCAGCAAATACCGCTAACCGGAGCTTATCTTCGGTAGTTTTCCGATGCCACTTACGCTCGACGCCCGTATCAGCAGACAACCGACTAATCCCCCACCAAAGACAAACCAGCACAATCACACATACAAAATCATAGTCCGTAGATTCAGGTGCGGATCAAATGATTGGGCGTGAACTCTTTCCACCAACTAATTTTGAAATCACTCGAACTCAAGATATTCGCCAAATGAATCAGATGAAGCTTGTGAAACAACTCCCGAAATATGATTCAAATCGCAAAAAAATCGACGATCTATCGCTCAATTTTTCAACAAGCGACCAATAGCCCCTCAACGAGGGCAAAATCAAAAAGAGCAAAAAAGTAACGCTCGAAACAGCTGCATCTATTTTTCCGCAGAAATCAGCCAATTGCGCTTCATGATTCTAAGCAAAAATTTTAGCACTAAAATCATTCCAACATTGAATCACATCAAAGTTGGAACTGAATCAGATTCAATCTGTCCCCACACACACAACCAGCGTGGTGGGCCCGGCAGTCCTGCGCGCACCAGTCTCACCCTGATTTTCCCTGTTAACTGGGAAAATACAGGGAAATCTTTCATAAACAGGACCTATAGCTCAGTTTCCGATCAAAAATACCCGGCAAACTCAAAGACTTACACCTCAATTCCCTAGCTCAAAGAACAGGGAATATTTCGAAGATAACAGGGACGAGTTTTAGTTGAACAGGGAATGAGCGTAAGCGTCCATTTCTCACACACTTGTCTGTGATGCGGAGATTGCGATCTTCATTCGACAACGGAATCTGTCGAGGAGAGATCGAACATGCCCCGAATGAAGGCGGAGAAGGCGGCGGAACTGGAAGCGTTCTGGCGCGCGCATCTTGAGGCCTGGCAGGCTAGCGACTTGAACCAGCGCGAGTATTGCGAGCGGCATGGTTTGCCGCTGAAGCGGTTTGGGAACTGGCGGGCGAAGTTCAAAGACGAGGCCGCGTTCCGGCCGATCAAAGTGCTTTGGCGGCGCGGTGGGGGGCTTGAGCATAGGCTTAAGCATATGCCTAAAGAGATTCCAACGACGCCTGCGAGCTATATCCCCTCGGGCCTCTCAAATGGCTCGGGCAAGCGTCGCAACTTCAGCGAGGCCGACAAACGGCGCATCGTGGCGGAGGCCTGCCGACCAGATGCTTCGGTATCGGGCGTGGCCAAAAAATACGGACTGGGAAGACGGCTTCTGTTCCAATGGAAGCAAGCGTTCGCCCCTGAGGGTGAGACTGAGTTGACCTTCCTGCCCGTGGTCCTCACCGATGAGATGGATCCTTTGCCTGACACACATGCCCGAACGGGGATGGCACCCGTCATTGTCGAACGGGCCGCACCGGGGATCGAGGTTGAGCTCGTCGGCGGACGACGGGTGCGCTTTGAGCGCGATGCCGATCCCGAGACAGTGCGTCGCCTGGTCGATCTGCTTGAGGGAGAGAGATCATGATGCTCGCACCTGCCGGGGTGAAGGTCCATATCGCCGCCGGTGTGACTGACATGCGCAAAGGTCTTGATGGCTTGGCCATGCTTGTCCAGAAGGTGCTGGCAGAGGATCCGTTCTCAGGCCACCTCTTTGCCTTCCGTGGCCGCAAGGCCAACCTAATCAAGATCCTGTTCTGGGATGGGACCGGGCTCTGCCTCTTCACCAAGCGGCTCGAGCAGGGGCACTTCACATGGCCGACTTCAGGTGCTGCCGGTGAGACAGTGCGCTTGAGCGCAGGCCAGTTGTCGATGCTGATCGAGGGCATTGACTGGACGGCACCCGAACGCACATGGCGGCCGGCGGTTGCAGGATAAAACACCCTGCGGCGGATTGAATCACCGACGCCATTTTGCTCGGCCCTATCTGGATGAAGGCTTAAACTTTGCTGCATGGACATCGATCTTGCAGCCTTGCCGGACGACGTTGAGACGCTGCAGCAGATGATCAGCGCCATCGTTGTGGCGCGCCAGGGTGAACGGGTTGAAGCACAGGCCGAGATCGATCGATTACGCGCCATCGTGAAAGCGCTGCAACGCAGCCAGTTCGGACGGCGCTCTGAACGCCTTGACCCTGATCAATTGCTGCTCGGCCTTGAAGACCTCGACGCTGATATTGCCCGGGTCGAGGCGGCCCATCCTGTGGCTCCAACGAGCGCGACACGGAACCCACGTGTCCCAGAACCTCGTCTCCCTGATGATCTGCCCCGCGAAGACGTCAGGCTTGATGTCGATAGCGACACTTGCCCCTGCTGTGGCAAGACCCTCCACAAGATCGGCGAGACTGTCAGCGAGATGCTCGACTTTGTGCCCGCCCGCCTGCGCGTGTTGCGGACTACCCGTCCCCGATATGGCTGCCGGGCTTGCGGTACGATCCACCAGGCCCCCGCGCCTGAGAGGCCCATCACCAAGGGCCTGGCCACCTCTGGCCTGTTGGCCCATGTGCTGATCAGCAAATATTGTGATCACCTGCCGCTTTACCGCCAGTCGCAGATCTTTGCCCGCCAAGGGCTGGAGATCAATCGCTCGACGCTGGCAAACTGGGTTGGCGGAGCGGCGTGGTGGCTTGAACCGCTGCGGGCACGACTGGCCGAACAGGTCTTTGCCTCAAAGACACTGTTTGCAGACGACACACCGATCCCGGTACTTGATCCGGGGCGCGGGCGCACAAAAACAGGTCGCTTATGGGTCTATGCGCGCGACGAGCGTCCATGGGCGGGGCTAGACCCACCGGCAGCTGTCTACTTCTACAGCCCGGACCGCCATCTGGCCCACTTCAGCGGCATCCTGCAGGTTGATGGCTATGCCGGCTTTGAGCAGCTGACGGCGCGCGGCACCATCGCGCTCGCTGCCTGCTGGGCGCACACACGACGCAAGTTCTATGAGGTTCACGAGGCGACCGGCTCACCGATCGCTGCAGAGGCCCTGCGCCGGATCGCCGAGCTCTACGCCGTCGAGAAGGATATACGTGGCCACAATGCAGAACTCCGCCGGTCGGTTCGTGATGCCCGCTCACGTTCCCTCGTCGAGACGATGAAGCCCTGGCTTGAACGCCAACTCACCCGGCTACCGCCGCGCAGCACACTTGCCGAGGCCATCCGCTATGCGCTTGCCCGTTGGCCCGCTCTCTGCCGCTTCCTTGAAGACGGGCGCGTCGAACTCGACACCAACACGGTCGAGCGCGCGATCAGGCCGGTCACGCTCGGGCGCAAGAACCATCTCTTTGCCGGCTCTGATGGTGGCGCCGACCGCTGGGCCATCGTCGCCTCGCTCATCACCACCGCAAAGCTCAATGGCGTCGAGCCCTATGCTTACCTGAAGGACGTTCTCGAACACCTCACAAACGGCCATCCCATGGCCTGTATCGATGAGTTCCTCCCATGGAACTGGAAGGCACAAAGCGGCACCTAAAGCTGCCTACGTGTGAGAAATAGACGCTTACGGAAGAAGCATCGCTAAACAGGGAAAGAGAAACACAACAGTTTCGCGAGAGAAACCGCCCCAACTGGATTGCGAAAATCCATAATCAAAGTCACCGCTACCTAATACCCACTCCAGCGATCAACACTCCTATCTCACCACCTTCGATCAAGCTTGAACGTCCAACCGTTCAAGACCCCGGAAAAATGGCAGACCACGCCATTCGGGCGCATCGGGGTTCAGAAGTTTGAGATGTGGGAATTTTTCAAAAAGTTTCGAAATGGCAACTTGTGCTTCCAGACGGGCAAGCGGCGCACCAATGCAAATATGCGCCCCACCGCCAAATGCGACATGAGGTGAGCGTTTGAGGCCGATTTCAAACCGATCAGGGTTGTCGAACACCTCCGGATCGCGGTTGGCTGCTCTCAGCGACATACATACGCCTTGCGTTGGCTTAACCGGGCAACCGCCAATTTCCGTCAATTTGGAGGCGACGCGCGTTGTAATATCCACTGGCGGTTCGAAACGAAGCGTTTCTTCAACTACAGAATTCACCAGACTTGGAGTAGCAAGAAGTTTTGCAAGCTCACTCGGGTTGATAAGCAGAAGACGAACGGCATTGCCAATGAGATCGGTCGTCGTGAGGTTTCCTCCAACAAGCAAAGCGCCGAAATTAATCCGCAGTTCGGTGTCGCTAATATTGGCACCTTCAGCTTGCAGCTTTGTCATGTCGGAGATGAGATCATCGCCCGGTTTCTCCCGACGCGATATGATCGCCTCCGTGAAATATGCATTGAGCGCCTCCTGACAGATTTCCATCTCGGCACTCTCAGCTTCATTCCGATAAGGGTTGAGCCCTTGAATGACCCCCTCCGACCAACGACGAAATTCGACAAGCCGTTCATGGTCAACACCCAGAATAGTGGCAATCGCATCAATCGGAATCGGCACGCAGAAGACGCTCATCAAATCGAAGGGTTCAGAAGGGTCGATGCGGGCGAGTGCCTTATCAACGATTGCCTCGAAAGCTGGACGAAATTTGGCGATCCGTGTGTAGAAAGCTTTCATGAGTGGCACCCTGATCCTCTCGTGATCGGGGCTGTCGAGAAAAAGAATGCTGGTCGCTTCGCTCCGCGGCACATCGGTCTGATCGGCCGATATTTGCATTTTCATCATGGTGGCCGCCTCTTCGGCAAGCCTGGGGTCACGCCAGATCGTCAGGTCTGAAACGATCCCTCGCACATCGGCATAACGTGTAAGCACAAACAGGCCTGACACAGGGTCATGGTGCACCGGGCATCGTTCGCGAAGATCACGAAGTAGAACATGCGGCTCGGCACGATAGGTTTCGTTTAGCGGGGTGAGGTCAAAAAGCGACGGCAGCGGATCTTTAGTCATGGCGATCACTTTTGTTGTTTTTACAATAGCTTCGAAAAGACAAAGCTAACACTAGGGCAACAAGCCCGAACCGCAAACCCGGGCGCCGTGCCGCGCAACGGGCTCAAAACCCGGACAATAAAAAGCCACCAAGGCGTAGACTTAGCGGGTCAATTTTGATTGTGGGGACGAGATGCCAGCGCCAGTGCGTATGCCCCATGATCTGACAATCGTTTCTTACGAATTTCGGCAGCGAATATCGAGCCAAAACGGTTCCACCATAGCCTTACGGTCTCATGACAAATATCGATGCCACGCTCCGCCAGCAGATCCTCGATATTGCGAAGCGACAGTAGCTACCGGACATACATCATCACCGCCAGGCGGATTACTTCGGGTGATGAATCAAAATACCGGAAAGGGTTTTTCCGCTGGATTATGCCGACAGGCAAACTCCAAAAAGGGCCGAGAGGGCAATTTGGGCTGACAGTGCCGGGAACAGAAGTAAGCGTCCATTTCTCACACACTTGTTTGTGATGAGCGGATTACGATCTCATTTCGTCATATGAGCAACGGCATTCAGAATCGCACTTCGTATTCAATGACACTCTTCAGGGTGCCGGACGCAGTGGCACTCGTAACGCCGAATAGGTAGCCGACGTTGTATTTAAGTTTCCCCGGCAACGACCCAAGATTGCGGAACGTACCTTGTGCCACAGGACCAATCATATGTTCCTGACGATTGGGAGATTCAAAGTTTCGGACGTCACCTAATTCGCCATAGGCTTCGATTGCCGGTTCAAAGGCTTCGTACAATCTCCAACGATCTTGCAGGCGATAAGTGAATGCTACACCGCTGGCTCCGTTAGCCCCAAGTTGGCGCTCAAAGATAAAGTTGGCTGTCGTGGTGGTCCGACCAATGTCTTTTGCCAGTAGCGGACCGAAGGCGAGTTCGTCGGCATCATTCTGACGATCGCGGACATGCTCATATTCGATGAGAAAGCCGAGATCGACGAAATAGGCTTTGCGGTCGGTTAACTGAAATCTATTTTCCCACTCTGTCGCGTCAAACTGTGTTTTGCCGCCGGGTGACTTCTTCCAGATGCCATAGATCTCCGTCGCCCAATAGTCAGTGACGCCGTAGCCGAGACCAAGTTTGTTTTTTTGTTCATTGTTCTTGGCGCTGTCACTGTCGAAAGTGCGATAGCCTTGATACTCGATCTCCGTCTCCCCCTTCTCGACATAAGGCGAATAAACTTTGATCGCTGCCGCATGTGCTGCCCCATCGGACAGAATGGACGGAGCAATGAGACTGCCGACGAAAATAGCAGTCGTGATGCCAAGTGAACGGTTCATGGATCGGACAGAGCGCATCAAGCCACCTATCAAGCAAAGTTGTCGGAGAAAGAGAAGTCGGAGCGGCACTGGCCGCGCGGTATATCCGATTGATCAATTACAATTGACGCATATAAGGCGCATTCACACTTTCACGTCAATGAGACTTATTAGCATTTCTGGTGTGGCTACATCTTGCGGAATCTGGCGCTTGCCGCCGGGCGTGAGGCACAAAAATGCGCCCTCCCACATCGCAGGAGACGTTCTAGGCCTCTAGATACACCTAGCCAGCAGAGGCGAGACTTCGAAGACAATGAGTCCGGGGCACGTCAGAAACGTCAAATAACAGGGATCGCCCTCGTCAACCCTCACATCCCCGTTCTGTCCTCATCTCATGATTTGACGAGTTGACGTCCCTTCACGCTCGCATAAATGACAGGAATGACAACGAGCGTCAGAATTGTCGAAGAGATCATGCCGCCGACCATTGGCACTGCAATCCGCTGCATGATTTCAGACCCTGCACCGGTACTCCACAATATGGGCACCAAGCCGGCCATAATGGCCGTGACGGTCATCATCTTTGGCCGCACGCGCTCTACCGCCCCCTCCATTATGGCGTGGTGGATATCGCCACTTGTGAGCGCCCGACCAGCAGCGACGCACTCGCGAGTGATTTTCTCCAATGCCTGATCGAGGTAGATCAACATGACGATGCCGGTTTCTGCAGCCACACCGGCCAATGCGATAAAGCCGACGGCTACCGCGACACTCATGTTGAATCCCATCCACCACATCAACCAGATGCCGCCAACGAGCGCGAAGGGGACTGACAACATGACAATGAGGGATTCGGTCATCCGGCCAAAATTCAGATAGAGAAGGACAAAAATGATAATGAGCGTGACGGGCACCACGACAGAAAGCCGCGCCTTCGCCCGTTCCAAATACTCAAATTGACCGCTCCACTCTATGTGATAACCCGCGGGCATTGTCACGTCCGACGCCACCATTCGCTGGGCCTCATTGACATAGCCGCCAAGATCCCGACCGTGCATATCCACAAAGATGTAGCTGACGAGCTGCGCGCCTTCGGTTCTGATTGTTGACGGTCCTTGGGTGATCGACAATTTCGCGATCTGACCAAGCGGAATGGTCAGGCCTGCACTGTTATGAACGAGAACCTGAGAGGCGATGCTCTGAGGGCTGTCGCGCAAGGACCGCGGATAGCGGACATTCACACTATAGCGTTCACGACCTTCGACCGCAGTCGTCACTGTTTCCCCTCCCATTGCGGTCGCCACGGTGGATTGAAATTCGTCCATCGTGATTCCGTAGCGGGCGAGAGCGGTCCGGTCGGGATCGATCTGGAGGTAGTATCCGCCTTCTGACCGCTCGGCGAAGGCACTTGTCGTCCCGGGCACTTTACGGATCACAGCTTCGATTTCACGCGACAGACTCGCGATGCCTTTCAACTCCGGTCCATAAACCTTCACGCCAACAGGCGTTCGGATACCCGTCGACAGCATGTCAATTCGCGCTTTGATCGGCATGGTCCAGGCATTGCTCACTCCTGGAAAACGAAGAGCCTTGTCCATCTCCGCGACAAGTGAGTCGATGGTCACGCCCGGTCGCCAATCCGCCTCCGGCTTCAAATTGATGATGGTTTCAAACATCTCGATCGGAGCCGGATCGGTTGCCGTCGCTGCACGACCTGCCTTGCCAAAAACCGATTCAACTTCGGGAAATCCCTTGATGATTTTATTCTGAACCTGAAGAAGTTCCGCAGCCTTGGTCACCGAAAGACCGGGCAAGGCGACCGGCATATACATCAGTGTCCCCTCATTGAGCGTCGGCATAAACTCGCTGCCAATGCGTGTCATCGGCCACAGAGTGATCGCTATAATCAGTGCAGCCGCAACCACCGTTGCCACTTTCGCTCGCAGGACAGTCGCGATGATCGGCCTGTAGATCCAGATGAGGGCTCGGTTCAGAGGATTGCGGCGTTCCGGTATAATGCGTCCCCGCACGAACATCAGCATCAACACCGGCACGAGCGTTATCGAAAGAAGCGCCGCTCCGCCCATCGCAAATGTTTTGGTAAAGGCCAGCGGTTTGAACAAGCGCCCTTCTTGAGCTTCAAGCGTAAAGATGGGCAGAAACGATACCGTGATGATGGCCAGACTAAAGAACAGAGCCGGCCCAACCTCTACTGCCGCATCTGTGATGATCTTCAAACGGGATGCACCAGGAGACGCCCGCTCGAGATGCTTGTGAGCATTCTCAATCATGACAATGGCACCATCCACCATCGCCCCCAGCGCAATCGCAATACCCCCTAAACTCATTATGTTTGAGCTAAGTCCGAGCATGTGGAGCAAAGACATTGCGATCAGTACGCCGATGGGCAACATGATGATGGCGACCAATGCACTGCGTACATGAAGCAGGAAAATCACACAGACGAACGCAACAATTATGCTTTCTTCCAGCAAAGTCCCCTTCAGGGTTTCAATCGCGCGCTCGATCAGGTCCGAGCGATCATAAACAGCGGATATCGTCACGCCGTCCGGCAGGCTGCCGGCAAATTCCGCAATCTTCTGTTTGACGTTGTTGATGACCGAGAGCGCATTCTCGCCATCCCGCTGCAAGGCAATACCGCTGACAACTTCACCCTCACCATTGAGTTCCGCAATACCGCGCCGTTCATCAGGCCCGATTTCAACACGGCCTATGTCAGTGACGCGAACAGGCGTACCGCCTTTGGCTTTGAGTACAATTTCAGCAATATCGGAGACGCCGTGAAGATATCCACGCCCGCGCAAGATATACTCCGTTTCCGCCATCTCGATGGTGCGGCCACCAACATCGCTATTGCTTGACCGAATGGCGGCGACCACCTCAGGCAGCGAGACGCCGTAGGCTTGAAGTTTCTGAGGGTCCACGACCACCTGATACTGCTTCACGAATCCGCCGACGCTCGCCACCTCGGCAACGCCCTTGGCCTTTGCAAGCTGGTATCTGACGGACCAATCCTGAAGGGAGCGGAGTTCACCGAGTGATCTCCCTGCACCCTGTACGACATACTGATAGACCCAGCCCACACCGGTTGCATCCGGGCCAAGCGAAGGCGCCAATCCGGCGGGCAATCTGGATGAGGCGAAGTTCAGATATTCAAGAACGCGACTTCTGGCCCAGTACAGGTCAGTGCCGTCTTCAAAAACGACATAGACAAACGAAACGCCGAAAGAAGAAAACCCGCGAACGACTTTTGCCCGGGGCACGCTCAAGAGGGCCGTCGTCAGCGGATAGGTGACTTGATCTTCAACGACCTGCGGGGCTTGCCCTGGGTAATTCGTGTAAACGATTACCTGCGTATCCGACAGGTCGGGTATGGCGTCCAAAGGCGTGTGAATGACGGCATAGATCCCGCCGCTGATCGTGAACAGGGTTGCCATGATAATGAGAAACGGGTTGGCTACAGACCACCGGATGATGCGTGCGATCATGGCTGATTGCCTTCCTGATCGGGGGCGACGAAACTTTTGAGCGCGGCGCGCAAGTTGCTTTCGGAATCGATCAAGAAGTTGGCGCTGACGACAACCTTGTCCCCCCGTTCAACACCCCGCAAAACCTCTGCATAGGCGCCATTCCGCGTTCCGATTTCGACGCTATGAGGTTCGAATCTTCCTTCCCCCCTATCGACGAGAACGACTTGTTCTTTGCCATTGTCGAGAATGGCCGATGTCGGCAGAGACAGGACATCACGGCCGGGCTCAGACGACGTCACTTCGACAGTGGCATACATCTGGTCTCTCAAAAGAAGGTCGGCATTCGGAACGATGACCCGAATTTTTGTTGTACGGGTAGCGCTCTCGACTGTGGGATATATGAATGAAACCTCGCCCGAAATCGCCCGGTCATCAACGGCGTCTATTGTGATCCTGACCGGATCACCTATACGGATCGCTGAAATATCTTGTTCAAAGACATCGGCTAGCACCCACACCGACGAGAGATCGGCAATCCGGAACAACGAGCTGCCCGCATTGAATCTCATGCCTTCAATGGCATTTTTTTCCAAGATTGTGCCGCTCGTCGGTGAGCGATAGATGATTTCCTGATTGGCAACGCCGGTCCGTCTCAGTCTGGAAATTTCCTCGTCGGGAATGCCCATATATTTCAGCTTGCGCAACGTTGCGCTTTTCATGTCGCCGGAACCGATCGCAGAGGCACCCCCGGCGCTTGCGGCGATCAAATATTCTTCTTCGGTAAGCGCCACTTCCGGACTATAGACCGCAAACAGTGGCTCGCCCCGTTTGACAAGCATGCCGGTCGTGTTGGCAAAAAGCTTAGTGATCCAACCTTCAAAGCGGGGATCAATAGTCACCACTCTCGCCTCATCAACGACAACGCGCCCCACAACGCGCGTTGATCGGTCCACCGGCCGCATCTTAACCAATTCAGTACGCACACCAAGCGTTTGGATCTTTGCCGGGCTAATACGAACAGCACCGCTGTCATCACCCGCTTCGTCGGCGTAAACCGCGATATAGTCCATCCCCATGGAATCTTTTTTGGGCGTAGGAGACGTGTCCGGCAGCCCCATCGGATTTCGGTAGTAGAGAATCTTGCCTTCACTGCTGATTGAATCTGTTCTGGACGCTGAGCTACCCGATGCTTGCCTGTCAGGTTGAGCTAGCGGCTTATCCTCATAGATCGGTACATAAGCCTGTCCATTCTCATCCGCCTTCGGCGCCGCGGAATAAGATGGTTTGCCCGATCCGTCCTGATAATAAAGCGGCTCACTTAAGTCATGCGAACTACCCCATGCCTCAGCGGGAAGGAAAACGGCGCCGGACAGTACAAAGAGGCCCGACACAATCGCAATGCCCGCAAGGTCCAGCATTACATTTCTGGTCATAGTTTCTCTCCAACGAGACGCTCGATTGTTGCGAGCTGGCGCTGCGTTTCAAATTCCACAGAGAGGAATTCCATTTGGGTTTGATAGAAGGCGAGTTCCGCCTCAAGGACGGTTGCCAAATTCATTTTTCCGGCTGCGTAGGACGCCATACCGGATTGCAATAAGGCCTTGTTCTGCGGCAGCAATTTGTTTTCATATAAAATTCTGGCTTGATTTGAGCTTTCGAGCGCCGCTGCCGCCTCCGCAATGGCTTGTCGCAATTCAACCTGACGCGCATCACGGTCCGCGCGTTCAGCGCCCAGCGTCGCCGTCGCCTCGCGTGTAACGGCTTTATGCAGTCCCCATTGGAGTGGCACATCAATGCCGACAGATGCGACATATCCGGTCGGTCCGTTGTTTCTGCGATCAATGGCACTCACGCCCAATGTAATGTCCGGATACCAGGACTTTTGCGCCAAATCCTGCTTTGCCTCCGCGCCGCGTATATCCGCCAAATCAGCGCGGAGCATCGGGTTGCCCGACAATGCCCGAACGGCAAGATGCTCGGCGTCGAGTGCCTCTTCCCCCGGAATGGGTGGTAGGGATGTCGCTGCTGCCAATGGAGCGTTCAGGGGGCGCAGCAACAGGGCGTTCAAACTGCCTCGCGCCGCATTCACCTGAGATGTCAGCTTTATGATCGTGGCCTCGATACGCGATCCGTCAATTTCAGATTTTAAAGTGTCGCTCTGACTTCCGCTGTTCTGAGTATATTGGCTCCGCCGGGTCGCCAGAATTTTGCGATTGGATTTCTGAAGTTGCCGGCTGACGGCGAGAGCATGCGTCGCGTAGTAATAGGCAGCGAACGCGACTTTGACACGTTCGGTAAGTTCCGCATCCGACGCGTGAATTTGCGCGCTAAAGCGATCTGCTTCGGCCGTCGCAATGGCCCTCATCAGATCCCTCTTTCCCCAAAGCGGGAACCTCTGCTCAATGCCGTAGACGAGCATCGTCTGTCTCGGACCACTGACGCGCGGCATTTCATCGTCCGTGATACGAATGGTCGGGTCAGGAAGGGCCGAGGCGATTTCAATGCGGGATCTCGCAGCGTCAGCATCAAGCGCCCGCGCAACCAGCTCCGGACTTAGCCGCTGAGCCAATGACAGGACGCTCTCGACAGTTGCGCCAGGCAGCGCTTCGTCCATCCCTGCCGATGCAATCGATGGCAGTGCAACGAGCAACGCTGGTGCAATGACGAGCACCCGAAGATACCCAAGCTTGCGCTTGGGTATCCACTGACCGATGAATTGTCGGCCTAAAATGGAGAACTTCATCTCACTTTGCTTCAAAGTGAATGGTGCCCCGCACGGTCTCAGCTTCACCCTGAACTTTTGCGGCAAGAGCCATGGCCCAAGTGCCACCCATCAATGTTTCCGTTCGAATGATATAGGTCCCGGGCGTCGTGCCGGTTTGCACTTTAGAAGTCTGTCCGGACATGCCGGCCATTCCGGAGGGGGCCATATCCGCTTTTGTCTCGAATATGACAGCGTCAATTACCGCGTCACCATCCGGCATGTGAGAAAGTTTCACCGTGACATCGGTTGCTTTCGGACCCGCGGCATCCGTCGCTACAAGTGCAAATTGATAGTCAGAGGCTGCTGCAAACACAGGCGTTGCGGAAAGTGACGCACCGATTGCGAGGGCAGCTAGAAGCGTAAAGGCGAGATGTTTAGTAGACATGTTGCAATCCATCCTGTGCCGGGGGGATGAAACCAGCCCGCAGCAAATTTGATCATGTAGCCAACGCATGGGGCGACCAGGCGTCGGCGCGAGCCTCGATCCGGTTGAGCGTCTTCTGCCCGAAAAATGCAACGGGCATTGTTGTCTCGAAACAACTCAGCATTTCGACAACATGTGAATGCTCATGACCCGCGTCGGCGCGGTGAGCGCACGACACAATTGGGTCAACGGAATGAGGGAAATGCACGAGCCGCCGTTAAGCAGGTCGCGTGATCAAACGAGGGATTTAGGAGGGGCGAGTTGGGGCGAAACAGCAATACCATTGGGCAGGATTTCAGTCCAATTGATGGCCGCAATGAGTGTCATAGGCCGAACAGTCATTGATACGCTCAGCATTGGCGGCGCCATAATGCTTACGCACAAAACACCAACCGCACAATTCGGATTGGCACTCTTACAGGGCATCTCACTATCGCCCTTCGAATGGTCCATCGATGACATATTCATCGTGGAATCTACGGTTCCACAAGGCGCCTGTGCAGATACGTTCGTCGAGACGTTTGCAAACGCCACGACGGCAAGCACCATAAAAAATCTGCGAACAACGAGACTAGCCATCCCTAAGACCTACCACATCGTCGATTAATCTCAATTTAAATGCGCTTACTCAAATATGAGCATTTCCCCTTCAATTTTCCGGTTTGGCAAAAACACCGAAATAGAAAAAGGCGGGCAATCGTCACCATGTTACTCAAACGCCGAAAACCCGCCATTCCCTGCTCTCCAACGGCTATTCGCCGCGAAACCCAATTTTCGTTGTCGAAAACACATCATCGTGAATTGAGCTAATTTGATAGGCTTGCGGATTACGTTGGTTATCGACCGTCATTTCGACGGCTTTCCCACCGGTAATGGCCTCCGCTTTCGCGATCGCGTCACTTAACGAAACATCTGCATTTTGAGTATGCACCCGCTCAGACCTGTTGCGACGCTTTAACCAGGGCACCTGGTGCCATTTTCCTTCCACAGTCAAAATTGAGCCACTGTTCGCATCGAGAGCAACATAGTTGATTGCATCACTTTCGAGCAGTTTGACAGCGTAGTACGGCCCAACAGGCCGCGAGTGAAACCTGATTTCGACCGGAATACCTTTTGCTGCCCGGCTGGCAATGTCCTCTGCCTGAGCAAGATCAATCTTCGCGGATTTTGCAGCTTGCACTTGTTCAAGCGTGTCAAAATCATCTTGGTAAGAGCTTGCGCAGCCAGTTAGCACAAAAGCCAAAAGAACCACCGCTAGTGGAGCCAACTTATTTCCATTTTGCATTGAATAACTCACATTCGTTCAGAATTTATTGGAGATTGAGTACCGTCAGCCACGACAGATGCCGATGGCTGACGGCTCATTTTTATGTCAGCGCTTGCTGTAGTTTGTTCGGTCGCCGCTCATCGAAACTGAGTTTCGACAAGCGTTACTGACGGCAGCGGCCCTTCGTCCCTCGCGACCCCCGAAGGTGAGCGCGCTACGTGCCATCCCCGCATGCGAGATTTGTGACGCCTCGCAGCCAGGTACAGACATTGTCTGCCCCGGGTTTGCATTCATGGCACGTTGCATACCCTTCCCACCTGGCTGGGGTGCATATGATGCCGCCTGAGCGACACCTGCGGACAAGAGAACTGCCACCGCAGCAAGAGCGATAAATTTAGTCATCGTCGTTTCCTTCCAATTGCTTTGCCCTGCGCGACGCCAGTCAACTAAGGTTCAACTGGTCGTTGAATCCACAGAGGCATGAGATTTTTTGTGCTGAGTATGTCGCCGGCCTGATGTCTTTCACTCGACCGGAACAACATCTCCGACCAAGAACGCCAGCGACAAGGTGCACGCAGCCGACGCTCAGTAAGCTGAGGAATCAACGCGTGCTAAATTCAAATTAGGATATGGGTGGTGTGGGCTCGGGACCAAAGCTACGATTGGTCAACCTTTTTACTGCCGTAGAAAACCACTCCGGTTCCCATTCGGCCACTTGCCAGCTCGCATCTGAAGCATCGCAAGCAAGGGTCTGTGTGCAAACGATGCCGTCTGCGCATTTATGAGCAAGACCATTCCCGTGTGTGTCATTAGAGGTTTCGGCAACGGAGGACATCGGTACTTTCTCAGCCGAAAATTCCGCATGTGAATGTGCTGCCTCTGCCGCCACAGGCATAGCACCGCCCCAAAGGGCAAATGCCACCAAGAAGACAAAAACGCGTTTACACAGGTTGTCGCTCATTCCCCAATGTTAGACCTCTGAATCTTTGCGAGCAACTACTCGTTAAAAAGTCGGATTGCGACCAAGCTGCATTGAGCGGTACAATTTCAGGAGCAAGAATTCATCTCTTGACCTTCCACCTAGGGGAAGGTCTATAAATGGAAAGATGTTGTTCGAATTGCATTTCAAACAATCGTTGGACTCCGAATGAAGGTGAAGGTCTTCATTTTTGCAGGGTTAATTTTGGCGGCGCTTACTGCGTTGGCCACGGCTTCCCCATGCTATTCTGACGATGCGCAATCGATCGCGGCGCGTTCGAACGTCAGCGGTATGGGTCTGACGCTCAATACAAATTCGGATGACGCCCATGAGTGTCATCACCACGGCAAGACATCGCACCAGTCAATCGTAGCTTGGCTTCGTACGTCAGATGATTGTGTTAGGTCTAAGCTTGACGTCCCCCAACGCCATGTCTCGTTGCTCAGCAAGCCCCTGTTATTGGCGACTTTAATTGAAGCCCGAGGAAGCGCACTACGCCTCAGGCCAAGAGAAAGCGATGTCCAGACGGGCTTCTTTGACATGCATGCCCGCAATGGCCGCATATTAATCTAGATTCCGCACAGAACGTCCGGCCTCCATTGAAGTGATGAACTTCGATAGTTGAGCCGGCTTCTCTATTGCCAATGAATCGAACTTTCACTCGGTGAAGACTCAGATGGGACGCCAACTGCGTAAAGAGCAGAACGAAGCATGCTGCTCTCCACATGAAGTCTCACGCGTTAATCACTTCAAGGAATAGTCGAATGAAAACGCTTACAAAAACCATCCAGATTGCAGCCCTCGCCGTTATCACCAGCCTACCCCTCATGGCTGGGACAGCGTTTGCTGAAAGCGCGATGAGTGGGGATCACATGAAGGACGGTGATCATATGATGAATGAAAAGGATCACCACAAAGGCGAAGAGACTGATTTCGGAAAACCTGGAGATCCGGCGAAAGTGACGCAGACAATTAAGGTCACGGCGACTGACTTCGCGTTCGACATTAGTGAGATGAACTTCAAAAAAGGCGAGACCGTCAAGTTCATCCTCACGAACAAGGGAACGCAGGACCATGAGATCACAATCGCCAGTGCTGCGGAACAGCAAGAACATCGCCAGATGATGCAGGAAATGGCCGGCATGAAAATGACCCACAATGACGGCAATAGTGTTTCGGTGGCGCCGGGCGAGACCAAAGAGCTCGTTTGGGATTTCACAAAATCTGGTTCATTTGAGTTTGCTTGCAACTACCCCGGCCACGCCGAAATCGGCATGGAAGGAAAAATTGCTGTGAAGTAATCGGTGAGCGTCCCCTCCTGCAGCGATTGTTGCGGGAGGGGTGCTTGCACTAACACTTCGTCAATTGATCACTATTTCCCTCACCCATGATCGGGTTCAAAGCTGTGGAAACCATGATCGAATACATTCGTGAGAACGGAGCGCACCATGAATCTCTTTCCTCCCCTAACGCCAAACCTCTCGCGTCGACGCTTTGTTCAAGGCGTTGCAATGGGTGGCGCAGCTATTGGCATGAGCACCTTGCCTTCCCCCTATGCCTGGGCTCTCGACGGCAAGGCACATGGTAACAGTTCAGATCATCCAAATGTCCTGAGCGGTACTGATTTTTCGTTGAATATCGGGAAGACGCCGGTGAACTATACGGGCAAGTCGCGTATGGCCACGACGATCAATGGCGGGGTGCCCGGTCCCATTTTACATTGGAAAGAAGGCACAACGGTTACATTGCGTGTCACCAATAACCTCGACACCCCGACATCGATCCATTGGCATGGAATATTGCTGCCGTTCGAAATGGATGGTGTGCCCGGCATCAGCTACCCCGGCATCGCGCCTGGAGAGACGTTTGTTTATCGCTTCCCTGTGAAGCAGTCGGGAACATACTGGTATCATTCGCATACGGGCTTTCAGGAACAATCAGGCGTTTACGGGTCGATTGTTATTGAACCAGAAAACCAAGATCGCTTCCGCAGTGACCGCGATTACGTTGTCATGCTGAGCGACTGGAGTGACGACTCTCCTGAACATATATTCGCAACGTTAAAGCGGCGGAGCGACTACTACAATTTCGCGGAACCAACGGCTGTGGACTTCATGAAAGATGTTGCGGCGAACGGTTTGGATAAGGCTATTGTCTCCCGCCGCATGTGGAACCAGATGCGGATGAGCCCAGGCGACCTGAGCGATGTCTCTGGCTATACTTACACATATTTAATGAACGGATCGGCACCGGCCGGAAACTGGACAGGCATATTCCGACCAGGCGAAAAAATTCGTCTCAGATTCATCAATGGCTCAGCCATGTCTTACTTTGACGTTCGGATTCCAGGGCTGAAGATGGTCGTAATTGCCGCTGACGGACAGGACGTCGCTCCCGTCCCGGTTGATGAATTTCGCATTGGTGTGGCTGAAACTTTTGACGTCTTGGTGACGCCTGAGGAAAACAAAGCTTATACGGTCTTTGCCCAATCTATCGACCGCACCGGATATGCGCGTGGAACGCTGACACCAAGTATCGGCATGGAAGCAGAAGTCCCTGATATGGATCCGCGCCAGCAATTGGCGATGACAGACATGATGGGTGCGATGTCAATGT
>JAZJXO010000031.1:0-85189 GCA_040390855.1 Pseudomonadota bacterium | reverse complement strand
CTGGGATGTCTGGGATGTCTGGGATGTCTGGGATGTCTGGGATGTCTGGGATGTCTGGGATGTCGGGCATGTCGGGCATGTCGGGCATGGATGGCCATATGGATATGTCCATGGGCGGCATGTCAGGCATGAAGATGCCCGCCCCTCCGGCCAAAGCGCCGGAAGTTCGGCATGCACGAACCGAATATGGTCCCGGCGTTGACATGCACGTTGATATGCCGAGAACCAATCTTGATGATCCGGGCGTAGGGCTGCGGAACAATGGTCGTCGTGTTTTGACCTATGCAGATTTGCACACTATCGGTGGCCCTATCGACGACAGAGAACCCAGTCGTGAAATCGAGCTTCATCTCACTGGTAACATGAACCGTTACATGTGGTCATTTGACGGACTGAAATTCTCAGACGCAAAGCCTGTTCATTTTCGCTTAGGCGAGCGACTGCGAATTGTCTTAGTCAATGACACTATGATGCCTCATCCCATTCACATGCACGGCATGTGGAGTGAGTTGGAGAGCCCCAGCGGTGCATTTCAAGTGCGTAAACATACGATCAGTGTGCAACCTGCACAGCGCGTGACATACGCGGTGGCGGCAGATGCACCAGGTCGATGGGCGTACCATTGTCACATGCTTTATCACATGGAAGCCGGCATGTTCCGGGAATTGGTGGTGTCATGAATATCTCCTTCAATAGTTCGTGGATGCGTCACATCACGTTTTCCTTGGCAATCCTTTTGGGTTCATCAGTATCAAGCGGCGGCGCCTTCAGCGCTGAATCGATATCGCCAGACAAGCATATGCCTGCCATGCAACATGGTGGCAGTAGCGAACATGGCGACATGAAAAGCTCAGACACGAAAGCCACCACAAATGATAACTCGATGTCGGAGATGTCGATGGGCCCGATGCAAGGAGGGAGTGCGCCTGCCAATGCACGAAGCCCAGATTACTCAGACGGCGTTGGCTATGGATCCATGAAACCCGAAATGGGTGGAAGCAAACTGATAGGCATGGTGCTCATCGATCAACTCGAAGCCTATTCAGGGCGCAATGGCCACGGCGTGGCATGGGGTGCCGAGGGCTGGTACGGCAACGACGAAAACAAATTCTGGGTTAGAACAGAGGGCGAAGGGAGTTCCGGTCGGATTATGGATGCCAATGTTGAGGCATTCTGGAACCACACAATTGGAATTTTTTGGGGAAGCCAGCTCGGTATTCGCCACGACTTCGGCGTGGGCCCAAGCCGAGACTGGCTTGCATTCGGCGTACAAGGCCTTTCGCCCTATTGGTTTGAACTACGCGCCACCGGCTACGTTGGCCCATCAGGGCGCATGGCAACGCGTCTTCAGGCCAGCTATGAAATCCTCTTTACACAGAAATTGATCCTGCAGCCCGAACTAGAGGCAAATCTCTACTCAAAGGATGACCCAGCGAGAGGTGTCGGGCGCGGATTGTCCGACGTGCAATTGGGTCTCCGATTGCGATATGAAATTCGACGCCAATTTGCGCCATATGTTGGTATGAATTTGGTCCGCAAATTCGGTCGCACCGCAGATTTCGCGCGCGCGGACGGTGAAAACGCATATGACCCTCAATTGGTGGCCGGTATTCGCCTTTGGTTTTAAGGAATAGAGAAATGAAAAAACATATAAAACATCATAGCATTACAGTCCTTGCCACGATTTCTATTTTGGCTCTTGGCGGGCTGCTGTTTGTCTATTCGGGGTTATACAATATCGGAGCAGACGACCATCACATAAAGCCGGTGTACGCGCTCATTCAAACGCTTCGTGATCGCTCCATCGAATTTCGATCCGGTGATCTTACCCCTCCAGATCTTCAGGATAAGGATCTTATTCTAAAAGGCGCGGGGCAATACTCGGCAATGTGTTCTGGCTGCCACCTATCCCCAGGGGTGAGTAATTCAGAAATTCGCGCCGGGCTTTATCCAATTCCACCCAACCTTTCTACGAAGACGGTTGAACCGAATGTGGCGTTCTGGGTCATCAAGCACGGCATCAAAATGAGTGCGATGCCGGCCTGGGGGTCCAACCATGACGACGCGACGATCTGGAGTATGGTGGCGTTCTTGCAGACGTTGCCAACGATGTCGCCTGAGAAATACAAGGAAATTATTGCTCAAGCGCCCCCAAATGGTCACATGAATATGGGCCATGAAGACGCATCAGGAAGTGCGCCTCACCAACACTAGGGCAAAATTGGCGGTGATCCTCTTCGGGGCTAGGGCACAAATTTTCGGCTTCAGTTTGATACCAAATGCTCAAGCCCCGAGGCCTGAACAGCAGGCAAAGAGGAAACCCGTCGAGCGAGCCTGGCGCGAGCCGTTTTTCATTACTCCGTAATTTTGTGGCATCCCACCACCATCACTGTCTTCGAGATTACGCCTGTCGGGCAATCCGATCTTCTGCGACGTCTTTAAACATTAGGTGACGGAATGATCGGAAATAGAGATGGTTGGGCAATCGCGTCACTAGGCGAACTCAATCAAGGACGTGACAACAATTTTAACTTGATCCGTGTACTGGCGGCTGTGGCTGTTGCCTTGTCGCATAGTTACCTGATTACAACCGGAGACCCTTCGGCGCGCCCTCTGATCACCGAGACCGGTTTTTCAATCGGGTATCACGCCGTGAATACATTTTTTGTTATCAGCGGATTTTTGGTCACTCAATCTTGGAGACGGAGCAGCTCTCTCATAGGTTTTGCGACTGCGCGGGGGCTTCGGATCTATCCAGGCATTGTTATCAGCACCCTGTTTGTGACGTTTGTTTTGGGCGCGACAATGACGGCACTCCCCGCGGTCGAGTATCTGACCTCGCCGGCAACATATGCCTACCTGACAATTACGGCGAGCTTAGCAGAACCGAGCGGAACTCTGCCGGGTCTCTTTCTAATGACACCCCAACCAATAACGGTCAATGGATCACTCTGGACATTGAGATACGAACTAATCTGTTATGTCATCCTCGCCGCAGTTGGTGCTTTGGGTCTCTTTACTCGACCTAAGACTTTCGCCGCTCTTGCCGCTCTCGCGGGCATAGGACTGTTGATTTTGTCCCTCCTGCCGATTGCGCATGACAAAACAATTGTCTTGGGACATTTCGTAAGATTTGGACTGTGTTTTGGGTTGGGTGTTGTTGCGTACCAATACCGCGCGCACATTCCCATTCACTGGATCGGCGTTGTTGGGTTGATCGCCATTACCAGCTTCGCTTTTGGCCAGGCTATATATCCATTCCTGCTGTATGCGACGACGGCCTATGCCACTTTCTGGCTGGCCTTTGTGCCAGATGGCACAATTCGACTGTTCAATAAATCTGGCGACTATTCATACGGCATCTACATATACGCCTTCCCTGTACAACAGACGCTCATCAGTCTCGTACCAGATTTAACACCCATTCAGATGTTTGGGGCAGTGGTGGCAACCACCCTTCCTTTAGCAATTATGTCTTGGCACCTCGTAGAAAGTCCGGCACTTCGTTGGAAGCGGCCTCTCACGAACTTTATCATTAAGAAAGCTAGCTTGAATGATCGGACACCTGTCTAGCATTTAAGGCAGTTGCATCGGTGCAAGTGAAACCAGCCACCACTAACTAGCTACCTACATTCTCTCCATTTGCCCCTCAATTCACTCTTTAAAATCCCGCTCATCACGATGTAAGAGGCGATAAAGAGCTGGCAAGACCAAGAGCGTCAATATCGTTGAAGAAATGACACCGCCAATAACAACGGTCGCGAGCGGCCTCTGAACTTCAGAACCCGCTCCTACATTGAGCGCCATTGGTACGAAACCTAAGCTTGCCACAAGCGCGGTCATTAGAACCGGACGCAAACGCGTCAACGCACCTTCAACAATGGCTTCATCAATCCCGAGCCCCTCATCCAGCAATTTGCGAATGAAGGAAACCATGACCACGCCATTCAGCACCGCCACGCCGGAAAGCGCGATGAAACCAACACCCGCTGAAATAGACAGCGGAATGCCTCGCAATGCCAATGCCAGAACACCACCAGTAAGGGCCAGAGGCACGCCGGAAAAGACAATCAGGGAATCTCGTGTGGATTTGAACAATGAGAACAACAAGAAAAAAATCAGCAGAAGCGCCACCGGCACGACAATCTGCAATCGCTTGCTGGCGGAAATCAGCTGTTCGAACGTGCCACCATACTCAACCCAGTAACCCGCCGGAAGCTCAACTTTGTCACGCACCGAGAGCTGTAACTCCGACACAAACGAAGCAAGATCACGTTCGCGCACGTTGGCGGTCACAACAACCCGCCTCTTGCCATTCTCACGGCTGATCTGGTTTGGTCCCGGAGCGATTTCGATACTCGCCACTTCCGATAACGGGACATAGCCAAACGGATGCGGGTCATCTGTGGCGAACGTCGGCACAGGTATGGGAAGGCGCTTCAACGCTTCCAAATCGTTCCGCAACACCTCCGGCAATCGCACAATAAGATCGAAACGTCGGTCGCCTTCGAATATCTGACCAACGGCTTTGCCGCCGGTCGCAACTTCGACAACTTCCTGCACGTCGGCAACATTCATCCCGTAGCGATCAAGCGCATCACGATCCGGCTTGATACTCAACACCGGCAAGCCCGTGATTTGCTCTGTCTTGACGTCGGCGGCACCCGGAATCGTGGCAATCACCGCTTCAATTTTCTCGCCATACTCCAACAACGTTTCGAGATCATCGCCATAGACCTTTACGGCAACGTCGCTGCGCACGCCGGATATCAACTCATTGAAACGCATCTGAATAGGTTGCGTAAACTCGTAGTTATTGCCCGGAATTTCCTTAACGGCTTTTTCCATCTCATTCACCAAAGTGACCTTCGGCTTGCTTGGATCAGGCCATTCTGATCGATCCTTCAAAATCACAAAGGCATCCGCCACACTCGGCGGCATGGGATCGGTCGCCACTTCTGCTGTGCCAAGTTTCGCAAACACCTCTTTGACTTCAGGAAACTTCTTGATGCGTTCTTCAAGCGCCTTTTGCATCTTCACTGCTTGAGTAAGGCTCGTTCCGGGTATCCGCAACGCATGAAGAGCAATATCACCTTCATCGAGGCTTGGGATAAACTCCGCCCCCATACGCGATGCACCGATGCCACTGAAGATCACAAGAATCAATCCGCCCAATGCCATCTTCTTACTGTTGCGCAAAGCAAAATGAAGGTTCGGCTCATACCATTCCCGCGCCTTGCGAAGTATGAAATTCTCTTTTTCTTCCACCCTTCCGGTAACGAAAAGTGCAACCGCCGCAGGAACGAATGTGAATGACAAAAGCAACGCAGCTAAGAGCGCCGTGACCACTGTAAAGGCCATCGGCTGGAACATTTTTCCTTCCACGCCCGTCAGCGCAAAAATCGGTATGTACACTACGGTGATGATGATGACACCGTAGAGGCTGGGCTTCACCACTTCGGCTGTTGCGAGAGACGCCAAGGAAAAACGCTCTTCCTTGGTCAGCAACCGACCGAGCTTATGTTGCTCCATACCGAAACGCCGCAAACAGTTTTCGATAATAATCACGGCACCATCGACGATCAGGCCAAAGTCCAAAGCGCCGAGGCTCATCAAATTGCCAGAAACTTTGTTGGCCACCATCCCGCTTATGGTCATCAACATGGTGATCGGAATGACAGCCGCTGTAATCAGTGCAGCCCGTATATTGCCTAACAGCAAAAATAAAATCACAACAACCAGTAACGCGCCTTCCCAAAGATTTTTTTGGACGGTCGCAATCGTGCGATCAACGAGCGTTGTTCGGTCATAAACCGTCTTGGTAATGACGCCTTCGGGAAGACTGCGACTAATTTCTCCGAGCTGCTTTGCCACGCGCTGCGAAACCTCGCGGCTATTCTCACCAAGCAACATGAAGACTGTGCCAAGCACAACTTCCTTGCCGTTCTGAGTGGCCGCGCCTGTCCGCAGCTCTTCGCCCATAAGGACATCCGCCACATCGAGAATACGGATGGTCAACTCGTCACGCTGCGCGACAATGATCCGGCTTATGTCTTCAATCGATTGAACCTGCCCCGGAACACGGATGAGATACTGCTCACCATTCTTTTCAATGTAACCCGCACCGATATTGCCGTTATTCCTTTCAAGCGCCGTCATTACGTCGGCGATAGTCAGGCCGAAAGATAAAAGTTTTTCTGGGTATGGCGTGACGTGAAACTGTTTTTCAAAGCCACCGATTGTGTTGACTTCGGTCACACCTTTCAAATTACGCAGTTGGGGTTTGACAACCCAATCTTGTAACTCACGCAGGTCCGTTGGCGACCAGTCGCTTCCGTCGGACTTTTTTGCGCCTTCAACGGATTCAACCGTATACATAAAAATTTCGCCAAGACCCGTCGCGATCGGTCCCATCGTGGGCTCAAGATCACTGGGAATTTGGCTCTTCACCTGTTGCAACCGTTCAGCGATCAGTTGCCGCGCAAAATAGATGTCCGTACCGTCCTGAAACACAACGGTGACCTGACTTAGTCCATAGCGAGATAAAGATCGCGTGTAGTGCAATCCCGGCAATCCCGCGATTGCGGTTTCGATGGGATAGGTCACGCGTTGCTCAGCTTCCAGAGGCGAGAAGCCCGGTGCCTCGGTATTGACCTGCACCTGCACGTTAGTGATGTCGGGAACAGCATCAATTGGTAGCTGATTAAAGTTGTAAACGCCGACAGCACTGAGCGCGACGACGATGATCATAACCAACCATCTCTGACGGATCGAAAAATGTATGAGGTGCTCGAGCATAATGACGCCCTCCTTAATGGTCGTGGCTTGCGCCGGATTTTTCGATATCGGCACGAATCAGGAAGCTATTTTCACTGACGTAGTTCGTGCCGGGCTTTATCCCGCTCAACACCTCGGCCCATTGGCCGTCATTTGCGCCCAACTCCAACATGCGCACTTCATAAGTCTCACCGACCTGCGCAAACACCACCACAAAATCACGAAACCGTTGCAGGCCACTCGTCTTCACCGCGAGCGGCACCTCACGCTCGTTCACAATGACATCACCGCGAACAGTCATGCCTGAGCGCCAATGTCCATGAGCATTATCGACAATAACGCGTGCCACAACTGTCTGACTGGACGCCTCTGTAATCGGTAGCAAAGAAGCGATTGTGCCAAGCGTTTCGACTTTTCCTTCGACACCGCGCACTGTGACCATCTGGCCCACCTTCACCTTGTCCATATCTCTTGAGAAAACATGAAACTCCGCCCAAACGTCCAAGAGGTTTGCAACCGTAAAGAGCGGTTCATCGCCCGCGACCTCGCCCACGCTAGCATTGCGGCTCAAGACGACGCCGGATACAGGCGATTTCAATTCGTAGACTTGTAAGCTCTCATTGCTTTCAATTGTGGCAAGCACATCGCCTGCATTGACCAACGCACCGAGTTCCATATTTACCTTACGGACAATGCCGGGGAACCTCGCTTTGAGTTCGGCGGTCGTGTTTGGGTTGAGTGCGACTCGCCCTGTCAGGGCAATGGTTTCGCGTATTGTCGCGGGACCAACGGGCTCTGCCTTCAGACCGGAATTATCGGCGGCTTCCGCATTGATCGTTGTCCGGCCTTCGTATGAATCATACGCCCAATCATACGTCTGCCCGTCGTGGAGAGCTTTCACCCTGACGTCAAACGAGTGTGGTTCTTCGACCGTTCCATCACCCACCAGCACGCCATCTTTTACAACAAACGTGAACGGGTTTACTTCGCCGTCAAGCCGGGTCAACTCCATTGAAAGCTGCACAGTAGATGGATCGATTGGCTTGCCATCGACATAGGCAATGACTCGAAACTGTGGCGGCACTCCGCTTTCAAAAACTGTAATCTCCAGAGAGAAGTCATCTTTCTTGAGCAGGCGCCCGTTGTTCGGTCCGCGTTCAAAATCGGCTTCTTCTGCACCGTGCTCATCTTCGCCACCTGCCTCAGTATGCGCGTGGTCTGCGCTCTCATGGTCATCGCTTCCTGCGAAGTACCAATAGCCGCCGCCAATAAGCAAAAGCACCAGAGCAATCACCGTAAGATTTCGTCTCGTCATATTCTTTCTCCTATTGCCGGGTATTGTTGAAATGCGCTGCGCTCACGGAATGGCGCTGCGGCATTAAATCTGTTTGTGAAAAGGCGACGACGGAGCGTGTTGATCCACCATCATGATATTGTTGGCTTACGGACGTGGTGCCGCGGTAGCGCTCGTGCTCTGCCCTGTCAGGCGAGCAATGCTTGTCTCGCTGATATGATATCTCTGAAGTGCCTCAACCAGGCGTTCTTGAACGACATTCAGATTGCGTGAGGCATCTGTTACTTCCAAATACGAGAATGCGCCTTGGTCGTAACCGCTCTTGGCGAGACGGAGTGCCTCTTCCGCTTGCGGGATCACGTTTGCCCTGAGAGTGGAAATCTCAATTCGTGCATTATCACGATCAGCGGTCACAACCGCCAACTGCTGAGTGAGCTTGCGATGGGCGGAAACTTTGGATAGATCAGCCTGAAGGAGTTCCGATTGCGCCCGATCTATATTGTTCCGATTTGAATCGAGAACAGGGAATGGGATCGATACGCCAACAAGAAAAGCCGTTTCGTCGGTGCCTTCAAAGCGCCTGATCCCGCCGCTGAACTCAGGATCGGGAATCGCGCGCGCTTGCTCAAGCTTAATCCCGGCGCTCGCTCGATTTGAAAGCGCTTCGTATAATTCCAAATCGGGGAAGCTCTGCTCTGCTACCGCTGGGACGATGCCTACATCATTAGCTGGCTCGCGAAACGCCGACTTGTCCAAAACAAAGCCGTCATCAACACCATTCCAAAGTGACGCAAGTTGCATACGGGATTGCTGATAGTTGCGTTCAGCTTGCACAAGGTCCGCTTCGACTTGCGCGATACTCGCCTGAGCCTGATGCACGGCCATCGCAGAGTCGCGACCTTTGTTTGCACGCTGATTGACCGCGCGGATAATGTGTTGTGCAAAGCGAACGCGCTCACGAATTAGTTCCAGTTTTGCCTCGTTTGATAAGGCGACAATGTAGGCATCACGTACTGACTTTGCAGTATCGAGGCGTTGTATGACCAGTTGCGCATTCGCAAGTTTGACGTTACCGCTCGCCATGGCTTTGCGTGCGCCACGATCCCCGCCCAACTCGACGGTTTGACCATAGGCCAGTGTGTATTCCGCGCTCCGCAGGCCAGCGACCGAACCACTCCCGCCGAAGTTTTCTATCTCCATACCGACTGTCGGATTGGGCAATCTCTCGGCTTGCCTGAAGCCTGCCATCGAAGCATCTGCGCCTGCCTCTGCTGCTTTGATTGAAGGGTCAACATTGATGGCCAGAACGATAGCGTGATCAGCCGTGATGAGCTCAGCCGCTTTTGCAGCAACCGGCACAAATAGAGCAACGGACAGAAACGCTGCCTGAATAGCACGTAACATGGTTTATTCCTGAAAATAGGTGCGACGCAAAAGTCGGCGCTAACGCCAACTCGCTAAGGCATCTCATTTCAGGCGGAAGGTGGCTCAGGATTGGGAGCGGGTTCAGATCCAGACCACGCGCAATGGCAGGTAAAATACCGTTCCATGGATTTCACGTCAGAAGTCGGACAGAAATCCGACGCGGAACCAAGCCCCAATTGATGAGAAGAATTGCAAGCGCTCTCGAGGAGATCGCTCTCCAAAAGTCCTTCGTTACCCTTTTCATCAAACGAACCGAGTTCGGCAGATGATTGTAGGCTCTTACACACGGCATCGCTTGGCGCGCACATAGCGACAGCCCCAGTGCTATTTGCAAGCACTGCGACAAAAAGAGCCAAAACGATAAATCCGCGTCTAAACATCGAAGCGCAATACTCGTGCAATTCCATCCGTTGAGCCAAACAGGCCAACTGCTTAGAACCTTCTATGCTGCGTTTGCCCAGCAACGCAACTTAATTTGGGTATACGGATTTAATGGTTGATGGGGCACCTTCACCCCATCAATCTGATACCACCCTCAGATGGTTGATAGATCGACTCCGTAGTTGAGTTCCTCTGCGAAGTCCGGCAGTCCGTAACCGATGGTTTTCTTGTAGAAAGGAGAGACCTTCGCAGTCGGTGCCTTCTTCTTGTGCTTCGTGGTGTAGAGCATTCGTGCCCGCATCACCTCGAAGGAGTAACCGCGCCCTTCACGGTTCTTGTCCTTGGCCAGTCGGTTGATGGACTCCGTGTAAGCGTTGGTGACGGGCATGTCCGTCTCGAAGTAGGTCATGGTCTCTTCGCGCCAGTTTCCCACTGCCCTGACCAGATCGCTCCAGACTTCCTTTTGGCCCTTCGGGATGGTGGCTATCCACTCGTCCAGGGCGGCTTCTGCCTGGAGCCGTGTGGTGGCGTCCCAGATGCCGTAGAAGCGCTCCTTGTGCTCGTAGGCGGCCAGCAGTTGCGGGAACGCGCCTGTCCAGGTCTCCATGATGAGGCGCTCCCGGTCTGAGACTTCGTGAGCGCGTTTCAGCAGGATTTTCCGGTCTCCCTTGAGAGTCCGGCTCTGGGACGGTTTCAGCTCCTTTCTGAGGCCCTTGCGCACTCTCTCTAGGGCATCGTTGGCCATGCGCACCACATGGAACTTATCGACCACGATACGGGCCTGGGGCAGCACAGCCTTGACCGCTGCCCGGTAGGGGTTCCACATGTCCATGCTGACGATCTCGACCTTCTGCCGGTCTTTCAGCTTCATCAGGTAGTTGGTCACCACGTCCTGGCGGCGGGTGGCCAGCAGGTCGAGCAGGGTTCGCTCCTCAATGTTGGTCAGAATGCAGCGGTAGCGCTTGTTCAGGTATAGCTCGTCAATGCCCAGGATGCGGGGCGTCTCGAAGCGGTGCCAGCGCCCCAGGAACTCGGCGCGGGCGTTGAAGATGTCGCGCACCGTCTTCTCGTCCAGGCCGGTCTGTGCCGCCACAAAGGTGTAGGGGTGGTTGAAGGATTCCTTCTCCACGTACTCATGCAGCCGCAGTGTCATACGGAATCCGTCCACCATCTCCGGTAGCTGGGGCCTGAATGTTGTCTTGCAGGCCCGGCAGGTGTATCGGCGGCGGACTACCCAGAGAGTGACCCGCTTGCCGTGGATGGGCAGATCACGATAGGGAACGTCACGCTTGCCGAACCGTACGAACTCACCCTGCACGCCGCATTCCTCGCAGGCGATGGGATCGGGCACGTCCACCTGGAAGTGCATTTCGTCGTCGGTTGATTTGCAGCCCAGTACTTGGTATTGCGGCAGGTGAAGGATGTTGTCGGGAAGTTCGGTCATGGTGTTGTATAGGCGTAGGTGTCAGTCAGATCCATCCGGCTCGGCATTGGTGTTTGCTTTTTTACCCAACAAGCTGCTGGAAACGAAAAGTAAGGCACCGAGGACAATTGCAATATCAGCCAGGTTGAAGGCCGGCCAATGCCAGTCTCGCCAATAGAAATCAAAGGAATCCACAACATAGCCGCGAAAGACCCGGTCAATCAGGTTGCCCATGGCGCCACCGAGGATAAGACTGTAAGCGATGGCTTCTCCTTTATGACGATTTTCAAGGATCAGCTTGATCAGAAAAATCGAGACCACTACCGCGATTCCGATAAAAAAGTAGCGCTGCCAGCCTCCACCATTCGCAAAAAGACTGAATGCGGCACCGGTGTTCCATAGGTGCACCCAGTTAAAGAACGGGGTCACCGAAACATACTCGCCATAGGCCATTGATTGCTGCACCAGCCACTTTACAGCCTGATCAGACGCTGCCAGCAGGCCCGATATGGACAATAGGGCATACGGCGAGAGCTTTTTGCCAATAATGAGCATTATTTAACCCTTCAACGCCAAAATGCGTCTGGCACCGTTAAGTACAATGCCCCCCGCGATGGTGCCGATAATCAGATCCGGATAATTGGAACCGGTCCACGCGACCAGGGCGCCGGCGGTGATGACCCCCAGGTTGATCACCACGTCGTTGGCCGAGAATATCCAGCTTGCCTTCATGTGCGCCCCGCCTTCCCGATGTTTGGATATGAGCAGCAGACAACTGGTATTGGCAATCAATGCGACGAATGCGATAGCCATCATCACCAGCGATTCAGGCTCACTACCGAATACAAAGCGTCTCACCACCTCTACGAGCACGCCCACAGCCAAGATCAGTTGCAGTACACCAGCAAGATGCGCGGCACGTACCTGCATTTTCACGCTATGTCCAACCGCATAAAGGGCAAGCCCGTACACCGCCGCATCGGCAAAATTGTCCAGGGATTCTCCAATCAGGCCGGTGGACTGGGCGATCAGACCGGCAGTCATTTCCACCACGAACAGAAGTGCATTGATGCCGAGCAACCAGCGCAGGGTCCCGGATTCTTGCTTAGCAGAAGCTGCCGAAAACTCGGCGGCCTTGATGGTCTCCGGATTTGCAGCGACGGTTTCCTGAAGCGAGGCGCCTAGCCCCAAGGTCTTCAGTTTCGAGGTGACGGGCTCGACCTCGCCGTCATGCACGACCTTCAGCCGGCGGTTCGACAAGTCGAAGGACAGCGCCCGAATCTCCTCAAAGCCGTTCAGGGCTAGGCGAATCATTCGTTCTTCTGATGGACAGTCCATCTTCGGCACGGCATAAACACTGACCCATCTCCCTGGCGCCTCGGAGGAGGCCTGTATATCGGTATCCGCTGCGGACGTTGCATCACCGCCACAGGCGCCACCACAGGATTTGCTCATGATACGACTCCACTTGAACAATGTTGTGGTACCATTTAAAACTATAAAGCTACTATAAGGTCAATAGAGTAAAGAATCCGTTGGGGAGGAGGCTGATGCGCATTGGTCAGTTGGCGCAGTTGGTAGGGGTCGAAACACAGACGATCCGCTTCTATGAACAGCAGGGCTTGTTGCCGCCGCCTGATCGGCAGGACAACGGTTACCGTGTCTATACCGAGAAGCATGGTGAGGGGCTGGCCTTCATCCGTCGCTGCAGAATCCTGGGCCTGTCACTGGCTGAGATTCACGAACTACAGAGCTATCAGGACGACCCTCATCAGCCTTGTACCGCCGTCAACGCCTTGCTCGATGATCACATCTCTCATGTGCGGTCGCAGATAACCGCTCTGCAAGCGCTTGAGAAACAACTCGTTTCACTGAGAGCGAGTTGCAACGATGACCGGGAAGTTGAGGCGTGTGGGGTTCTTGCTGGAATTAGCGAAGGAAACATGCACCAGCAGTAGGTGAAGCATCAACCAGATAATCCGATGAGATGCCGGTCTGTCTCACTCTCATGCAAAGGTAAGATCAACCATTTAATCCGCTTACCCCTTAATTTAACTAACGCTCTCGTAATGTCCGAGTGAGCTTGCAGACTTTTTTGCGGGCTTGCTTTAAAAAAACTTGATCCCTACATTCGCAAAATGCTTCGGAATGCGCTTAAACACCTCTTGATCGTCCTCACGGTACTCACCGTCCTGGGTGGAGTGCTGCCGAGCGGCGTGGAATCTGTACATAAACTCACTGGTCATACCGAGTATCTCCACGCAGACAGTACGTTTGATAGAACACTCCCGACCCCCCCAGACTCGGGCGATCAACAAAGCAATGACGCGTCGGCCAATTGCGCTGAAGGCTTAAACTGCCTGCACAATCTTGCGTGCATGCCAGCAGCGACGAGTTGGAGCAACTCGGCCAGTGGCTCCGGTTGGCTTGCAATTTCGGTCAACAAAATGAATGACCGTGTCTGCAGCCCGGAACTTTCCCCCCCAATTATCGCTGCCTAATTGCGTCAAGGAACGGCCGCCATATCCACAGGTGCGGTTTTCTTTTGATGCCAATGCATCGGTAACTTGGCGCCTGACGCTGATACGCCGATACCTATCAGACGCAAAATTCCAAAACCACGACCAACAAGAGTTGGGCGACGTATCCATTTTCATGTCCGCATCTGCCTAGGCAGATTGCAGCGGAATTCATTCTTAGTGAGAAGCAAGATGACAAATAAAGTACGGATTACAGCAATTGCCAGTATCGCAATGGCATTGGCCCTGACGGGTTGTGCGAAATCATTTCAGAATGAGAGCGCCACACCGTCGAACAATCAAGTTTCGCTCAATACTGAATTATCACTTGCACAAGCTGTCGAGATTGCGCGCAAGCAAGTTAGCGGAACCCCTTCCGAAGTTGTTGGCAAAACGACTTCCAGTGGGCCCGTATACGTGGTGAAGTTAATCAGCAAAAGTTCTACGAAAAGAGTTACTATCGATGCGAACTCTGGTGCTGTCGTGTCCTCAAAGTTCAAGTGGAATCAGCAGGCAAAACGTCAGGTCATATCTCAGAAAAAATATATCGAGCGTTCAAAGATAACACTTGAGGGCGCTATTGGTTTGGCCGAGCAACAGAGCAAAGGCAAAGCAATTTCCGCGACTGTGGACCACGCGAAGTATCCGAGAAACTATGAAATTACGATTTTGAAAGACCTTCGCACTTCAACAGTGACAATCCCCTTCAGCTTGGAATAGAGATCAATGGAATAGAGTCACAACTGAAGGCGTAAAGTCTCATGGCGGCTCCGCTGAAATAAATCATAGAACCATTTACTTGATTCTTGTAAAATACGCTCACAAGACAAACTTTGATTGCTTGCTCAGTCCGACAATTTGAACCCGCCGCCACAGCGGCAGCGGGTTCATAGGGCGTATTCAGAACATCTGCTTGATGTCGGCGTAATCGCCATTTGTGCGCAACGTGATTGTTACGTCTGCCTGTCCACGATTACGCCAGAACCAACCATGATTGCCATCGAAGGCTGCTTCCAGCACTCCCTTGGCACTAGAAACGGCACGGCCTCTTTCGTAGCTCGTCGATTGCCCATCGCCATCGCCGTGCAAGTCGAAGTTCACTACGCCACCCGCAGCTGTCCAAGAAAAGTTCGCCCGGGCATCCGCATTCATCGTCAGCTTAATTTCCGCGCTTTCGCCCGGCTTCAAGGTGACTGAGACTTCATCGGATCGCGCGGCCAAGGCTTCTTGCGCAGCAGCCGAGCCGATCACGAGTTGTGCAAAGATATTCCCCAGCAGGCTTGATCGCTCGTCCTTCGAAGGTATCCCAGCAGGTGCGCTATCTTTCTGGATACGTGCGCGATCCAGCTCCGCCTCTTCTTTGAGCTGGATTTTGATCTCGGCCATTTTAGCCAAGCCAAGCGAGCGTCCAATGCCGGTTGGATCGATGGCATATTCTGCTGGTAGGACGACGGTTACGAGGATCACCACAGCTGAGACGATGGCGATGAAAGTGGAGCGAAGAAGCTGCTTAGATGTTGGCAGTTCGGCGCGGGTCGGGATGTCGGTATTGTACATTCGAAGTTTCCTTTTGCGGATGTTCAAGAGATGACCCAGCCGGTGAGCTGATATCCAATCAGCACGAACCCGGCAGTCATAATGGCAGTGTTTGCGGTGTAAGCGTGACGCCAGAAGCTCGTTGTCCGCCGCCAGTAACCCATAACGATCAGGATGACAGCAAGTGCGAGCAGTTGGCCAATTTCGACCCCGACATTGAAGGCAAGGAGATTTGGCACCAACCCATCGGGAGAGATGTCGTACTCGATAATCTTTGTCGAAAGGCCGAAGCCATGGAAAAAGCCAAAGATCAGCGTCGCGATCTTGGTGTTCGGTTGAACACCGAGCCAGCGTTGGAAGGCACCCATATTGTCGAGGGCTTTGTAGACGACAGAGAAACCGATGATCGCATCGATGATGTAGCTATTAATTCCGACGTTGAAGTAGACGCCGAGTAACATGGTGGTGGAGTGGCCCAGCGCGAACAAGCTCACGTAGAGGCCGATGTGCTTCATCCGATAAAGGAAGAAGATCACGCCAAACAGGAACAGAATATGATCGTATCCTGTCACCATGTGCTTGGCGCCGAGGTAGATGAACGGCAAGAGATTGATGCCGGTGATTTCCTGAATGTAGCCCTTGTCGCCTTCTGCAACGGCATGCGCGATAGCCGTGCCGCCGAGAAGTGGCACTGTCAGAATTGCCAAAAGTATGGGAAGAGCAAGCCGCCAGCGCAAAACATGCGCGCGCAACAGCCCCTCGTAGAAGGGTCCTTGCATGAGATTTCCAATCGTCATCTTTGAGGGTGGCCACACGAGTGGCCGCGATCAGGCAATGATGGTCAATCTCGGTGGGCGTTCTAATCGGAAGCGTGTGTCAAGGTCGGCAAACACGGACGCAGGGACCAACCAGCTCTGTCCTATCGGTCGCACAGGCTGTGCGAGGGTCGGCAGCGCGCTTGCAGTCTCGTGAGTATGATCAGCCTGATTATGTCCGTGGGTATGACCGGGGTTTTGTTCGTCTTCAATGCCGTCGTCATGATCGTGCCCGTGAGCCTCAACCTGTACCGCCAGTTCGGCATGACGGGCCGCTTGGGCTGCGGCGAGCGTAATTGGATTGTGTGAGGCGGAGATTGCGATTGTGGACGACAATGTCCCGAGCGTCATCGCGAAGGCGATGACGAGGCAAAAAACTGTGCTGTGGAACCAATTCGACATTCTCAACGACTATTAACTCAATCTCTTACAAAACAATTGTCACTTCGGAATTTTCTTGCCAACTGGCAACTTGATACTATCCCCCCCGGGGGGATAGTATCAAGTCATGAACGATCATGCTCACTTCCATGCCACACACACCGATATCGTCAATCGGCTGAAGCGCGCCGATGGACACCTCAAAGGCGTCATCGAGATGATCGAGGCGGAACGGTCCTGTCATGACATTGCCCAACAGCTTCATGCGGTCGAAAAGGCAATCGCTTCAGCTAAGAAGACCCTGATTCAGGACCACCTCGACCATTGCCTTGAAGAAGTAGTTGGAAAGCTGGCGCGAGAACAGCGCCGCTCAATCGACGAGTTCAAGGAAATCACCAAGTACCTGTGAGGATATTTTGCCGCCATGCTAAAGGTTCTCGCCAATCGCGTTTATCGACACCTCTTAATGGCGCAGGTCATAGCACTTGTCGGCACGGGTCTCGCCACTGTCGCGCTCGGATTGCTGGCCTACGACCTTGCCGGTGCTGATGCGGGCAAAGTGCTTGGCACCGCTCTCGCCATCAAAATGATTGCCTATATCGGCGTGGCACCGATCGCCGCAGCTTTCGCTGAACGCCTGCCGCGCCGAACCATGCTCGTTACACTTGATTTGGTGCGGGCGGGGGTAGCCGTGTTGTTGCCATTTGTGACGCAGATATGGGAAGTCTATGCTCTAATCTTCATACTGCAATCAGCATCGGCCGCATTTACGCCGACTTTTCAGGCAACCATTCCCGATGTCTTGCCAGACGAAAAAGAATACACGCGAGCGTTGTCTCTCTCGCGTCTGGCGTATGATCTTGAAAGCGTCGCCAGCCCAATGCTGGCAGCAGCTTTGCTCACCGTCATCAGCTTCCACGATTTATTCGCAGGTACAGCAATCGGTTTCCTCGCGTCGGCAGCGCTTGTTGTATCCGTCGTCTTGCCGAGCCCAAAGGTGATCGAGCATCGTCGTATCTATGATCGCACCACACGCGGCTTGCGCATCTATCTCGCCACGCCGCGCTTGCGCGGACTTCTCGCGCTTAATCTGGCCATAGCCGCCGCCAGTTCCATGGTGATCGTCAACACTGTAGTGCTGGTGCAGGCAGAGTTTGGCCTGACACAACGTGCCACGGCAATCGCCCTCGCAGCCTTCGGCAGCGGATCAATGATCGCCGCGCTGCTCCTGCCTCGCCTTCTGGACGACATGCCGGATCGGAAAGCTATGCTCGCCGGTGCCAGTGTTCTCGTCATCGGATTATTTGTCGGCACACAGGTACCAAGTTTCGGATGGTTGTTGCCGCTCTGGTTCGTCCTTGGCTTAGGCTACTCGCTAGCGCAAACGCCTTCCGGGCGGCTATTGCGCCGATCTTCGCGGCCAGAGGATAGGCCCGCACTTTTTGCTGCGCAGTTTGCGCTTTCTCATGCCTGTTGGCTGATTACCTATCCTGTTGCCGGTTGGCTCGGTGCCACAGCCGGATTGCCTTTCACCTTTGCCGCGCTCGGCCTGACGGCGGCTGTATCTGTGTTCGTAGCGATGCAGCTTTGGCCGTCGCGCGACGCTGATGTGATCGAGCACGTCCATGACACGCTCGATGAAGGCCATCCACATATCTCCGAAGCGGCTGGCTTCGGCAGCGGACGCAGACACGCACACGCCTATGTAATCGACAGCGAACACCCCAAATGGCCTCGCTCGGCATGACGTGCCGCTGCAAATCCGGTTCGGACAAAACAGCGTGATGACCGATATCACCGTCTATACGGGTCTGTTCTTGGCCTCGTTCGCTGCTGCGACCATCTTGCCTATGCAGTCAGAAGCGGTGCTGGTCGGATTGTTGCTAGCAGATTATTCGCCGTGGCTGCTCATTACAGTCGCAAGCGTCGGCAATGCCTTAGGATCGGTAATCAACTGGTCGCTCGGACGCGGTATCGAGCGGTTCCGCGACCGCCCTTGGTTTCCGGCAAGTGAAACCAAGATGGAGCGCGCGCAAAATTGGTATCGGCGCTATGGAAAGTGGTCGCTACTTTTAAGCTGGGTGCCAATTATCGGCGATCCGCTGACCATCATCGCCGGAGTATTGCGCGAGCCGTTTCCTGCGTTTCTTGTGCTTGTCACAATCGCTAAGACGGGGCGCTATGTTGTTTTGACCATCGCAACATTGGGATTCGCCTAGCGAAAATGTTCTAAGGTCGATGTGATCACGTTAAGTCCCCGTCGCTATGAGGGTATGGAAGCTTTCGAGTTTTCAAGCACAGTAGGCGGCAACTTTCCAAACATCATAAAGCTCGAGCCAATAGTGGCGAATTGTTTGTACAGCACGGCAGCGGTCATCCTAGCGACAGCGATCCCGGCTGCAACATTTTCAAGCGCGATCTTGTGGGCCGTTACGCTACTTCGGTCCTCTGAAGCAAGCGGTCAAGGTATTCTACCAGCGGCAGACTCGACCGAGGAAACCGCCCAGCGCGCGACCGCTGCAACGCCGATGTCCACGGCAACAATTGTAGGCACTTCGTGTTCCCAGTGAGAACATAGTGCCTCGCTAAGCTGACGCATCAGAACCGTCTTCTCGCAAAACATAGGCGATCGTTCTTGACGGGTTACAGATCGACACGTCGCAGCCGCAGTGCATTGCTGATAACCGACACCGATGACAGGCTCATTGCCGCTGCCGCGATCATTGGCGACAGTAAAAGTCCGGTGACGGGATAGAGTAATCCCGCCGCGATCGGCACGCCGAGAGTGTTGTAGGCGAAGGCGAAGAACAGGTTCTGCTTGATGTTGCGCAGGGTGGCGCGGGCCAGCTTGCGCGCTCGCACAATGCCCATCAAGTCGCCGCCGAGAAGCGTTATACCCGCGCTCTCCATCGCCACGTCCGCCCCGGTACCCATGGCGATACCGACATCGGCTGCAGCGAGTGCCGGCGCATCGTTGACCCCGTCTCCCGCCATAGCAATTTTGTGCCCTTCACGACGCAACTGGTCGATCAGGTCTTTCTTGGCTTCGGGCAACACGCCAGCGCGCACCTCGTCGATGCCGAGTTTACCTGCCACCGCCTGCGCCGTGCGTTCGTTGTCGCCGGTCGCCATGATGATGCGTAACCCCAGCGCATGAAGTTCCTTGATCGCCAGCGCAGTCGAGTCCTTGATTGGATCGGCCACCGCCACAATGCCGGCAAGCGCACCATCGACCGCGACGAACATCGCGGTCTTGCCCATCGCACGTAGAGTATCCGCCTTTGCTTCTGCCTGGGCTGTATCTAGCCCCATCTCCTGCATCATCGCGGCATTGCCAAGCGCCACTGTGTGTCCGCCTACCTTGCCGCGCACGCCCTTACCGGTGACCGCTTCGAAATCTGCGGCTTCCTGACGAGTGGCGCCTTGCGTTTCGGCCCCCTCAACGATCGCCTCAGCCAAAGGGTGCTCTGATCCACGTTCCAGCGCTGCAGCAAGGGACAATAAGTCGACGTCCAGCATATCCCCCAGCGTGATGGTGTCGGTCAGCTTTGGCCTGCCCATGGTCAACGTGCCAGTCTTGTCGACGATTAACGTATCGACGGCCGCCATGCGTTCCAGAGCCTCGGCATCCTTGATCAGAACACCCGCCTGCGCGCCGCGCCCTGCTGCCGTAGTGATCGAGATCGGTGTCGCCAATCCAAGCGCGCAAGGACAGGCGATGATCAACACCGAAACCGCCGCGGCGATAGCAAAGATTAGCGCGGGTTCTGGACCGAAGATCATCCAGGCAACGAATGCGACAATCGCGATGGCCAACACAGTCGGGACGAACACAGCCGAGACCCGGTCAGCCAATCCCTGAATGGGTGCGCGAGACCGGCGCGCATTCGACACCATCGCCACGATCTGCGACAGCACCGTGTCGGCCCCAACCTTGCCAGCTTCGATCACGAGGCTGCCGTTCTTATTGATTGTGGCCCCCGTCACTGCATCGCCAGGACCCTTTTCGATCGGCATCGACTCGCCAGTCAGCATGCTCTCGTCCAGAGACGAGCGCCCCTCGATCACCGTTCCATCGACCGGGACAGCATCACCCGGGCGGACGCGCAACCGGTCGCCTTCCATGACATTTTCTAGCGGCGCGTCGTATTCCGTGCCGTCGGGGAGGATGCGTCGGGCGGTCTTAGGCGCGAGGTCCAAAAGTGCACGGATCGCGTCGCCGGTGCGTTCGCGGGCGCGCAGTTCGAGCACTTGACCAACGAAGACCAGCGCCACGATCACAACCGCCGCCTCGAAGTAGGTGCCGACGCCCTGGCCCATTCGATAGACATCCGGGAAAACACCCGGCAAAAAAGTCGCCACCAGTGAGTAGAGATAGGCCGCCGCCACGCCAAGGCTGATCAACGTCCACATGTTCGGCGACCGGTTCACCACAGAGTCCCAACCACGCTTGAAGAATGGTAGAGCCGCCCAAAGAATGATCGGCGTCGCAAGCACAAACTCGAGATAACTGGCTGTCTGATGCCCGATCCAGTCTCGTACCGGCAGAGCAACCAATTCGCCCATCGTCAGGATGACAAGCGGCACCGCCGCTACTGCCGAAATCCACATCCGGCGGGTAAAATCGGTGAGTTCTTTACTGGGCTCGTCTGAGGGCAACATCGGTTCGAGCGCCATACCGCAGATCGGACAAGCGCCGGGCGCATCGCGTACGATCTCGGGGTGCATCGGGCAGGTGTACTGAACGTCGGCCGGAGCGGCCTTCTTGCGCCCAGCCGCTCGACCCGAGGCGTAGAACCACCGATCCGCCTCGAACTTCGTCTGGCATTTTTCAGAGCAAAAATGGAAGACCTTGCCCTGGAACTCCGCGTGGCGCGTATCGGGCCCGATCGCCACCGTCATACCGCAGACCGGGTCCTTGGCCGTTTTGGCACCTGCTGGAATTGTGGGCTTTGCGTGTGAATGGTCGTGATCCATGTCCTGCCAACTTTCATCTGATTTGTTTAAAGCCTGCTCCGTCCAGCAACTAGAAGGTCGAGCTATTTTCATGGTGATCATGATTGCTTTCCCTAACCGGATTACGCGCGAGGAAAACCCTCACGAACATGAACACCAGCGCCATGCCGACGATGCCGATTACGACGATGAGCGGGTCAGACCGCCACTTCATCGCGGTGAAAGCGGCGAGCACCACTGCATCAAGCACGATGGCCGTCAGCAGCACCCAACCACGCGCGCTGATCTCCTGGCGGAGATGCCGGAAAACGCCCAAGTGGATGATAATGTCCATCACCAGGTAAAAGAAGGCGCCGAGAGAGGCGATCCGACTAAGGTCGAAGAAGACCGTCAGAAAGCCTGCTATCACGACGGTGTAGACGAGCGTGTGATCCTTGATCGTGCCCGGCATTCCGAAATGGCTGTGTGGGATCATCCTCATGTCGGTCAGCATCGCCAACATCCGCGTGACAGCAAAGACGCTGGCGATCAAACCGGATGCCGTGGCCACTAGCGCAAGCGCCACCGTCAGGTAGAAGCCGGTTTGACCAAGGGCGGGCTGGGCCGCTTCTGCCAACGCATAGTCCTTCGCTGCGACGATGCGGTCGAGCGGCAGGCTGGAACCGACGGCGAAGGCGACGAGCAGATAGACGACAACGCAGATCGCGATGGACGAGACAATCGCCCTGCCAACATTGCGGTGCGGGTCGGTGATCTCGCCGCCGCTGTTGGTAATGGTCGTAAATCCCTTGAAGGCAAGGATCGAAAGCGCGACCGATGCCACGAAGCCCCCGACACCCATATCTCCGCCCGCAGCCTCGAAAGAAATGCCGCTCGCCCAGAGACCGGCCGCACCGAACAGCGCGATGCCCCCAACCTTGAGCACGGCCATGACGATGGAAAAAAGCCCTACCGAACGGTTTCCGGAAACGTTCATGAGATAGGCGAAAATGATTAGGCCCACGCCGAGAACCGGCACGAGAAAGCTGTCGGGATCGCCGCCAAACGCTCGCAGCGTGTAGGTTCCGAATGTGCGCGCGACGAGGCTTTCGCTGATGACCATCGACATCGCCATCAGGAGCGCCGCGCCAGCCGCGACCGTCGTCGGCCCGTAGGCCTTCTTCAAGATCATCGCGATGCCGCCCGCAGACGGAAAGGCGTTTGACATCTTGATATAGGAATAGGCGCTGAACGCAGTCACTACCGCGCCGACGACGAACGAGAGCGGAAAGATTGGACCGGCGAGTTCAGCGATCTGGCCTGTCAACGCGAAGATGCCCGCACCGATCATCACGCCGGTGCCCATGGCGATTGCGCTGACGAGGGTCAGGCTGTTTTTTTCATACTTAGTAGAAGATTCGCTTTGCCGGGATTTGTGGTCATGAACTTCAGTCACTGGCTTCCTTTCAAATAGTTGACCCATTCGTAGGCCAGTCACAACGGTCGATCTCTAATTGGAATTTCCGACTTGCAGTCCTGAGGCATTCATATTGCGCCCTTCTTTGATGCAGCAAACCAGAAGGCGAGGCTCGGTAATACAATCCATTGAGCCAGCGGCGACAGACCCACTTCGATCACCGGAATGATCGGCATCAGATCGCTATAAGCCCACGCCGCACGCACGTCGATGTTCAACCATTCACTAAAGACGGTGTAGCCGATGCCCATTGTGATGGCAGCCAGGGCCACGGGTCTGTAACCCACCGCAGGCCAATGGCTGGTTCCGATCAAGAACAATACCGCCAAGAGCGCGCTCATTGCGATGAGAATATCTCCGGCAGTGCAATGAAGTGCGGCGACCACGATCTCGCCGGCGCTGCCAGATTCCCAAAGTGTATAAAGCGGCATTTGAGCGAATTCCCAGATGAGATTTCCCACAGCCATGAAGAGCAGATAACGCCGCAACGTTCTCAACCAATGGAACTCTCCCGTCCACCGCATGAAAAAATATTCGATGATGTCCCAACCTCTTGCTGCGTACTTCTTAAAAATAGACAGACACCAAGCACGCCTGGACTTTTTTGCGCGCATGGCGATCACTCCCCGGCTTGGGCGAGTGGACGCCGCCCTGCGTTCCAGCCGTGACCGCATCTAACAGTCGCGGTAAAATCTGCGCCTGCGTAATTAGGCCACCGCTTAGTAATAACTCTTGGTACCGCGATAATGATCCAGATCAGAGACGAAGCAATGTTTGCTTGATTAGTGTGCAAATTACGCCAGCCTATACCGCTCAAAAAGAGATTTCGGATGTGTCTTAGAAATATTGCACGCATCCCGGGTTCGCGTCACAGCAATCTCGACATCGCCACTTATTCAGCAGCACAAGTCTGGGAAAATCCGAACCGCTACGTCCATCACTACCACGTGCATGGCATGATGTGGGGCGAGAGCCAATGAAAGGCGCCGCGATTGCAAAATTTGGCGCCATCGCTAGGAGATCCTAGAGCTTGCAGGCGCACTCATGCATATAAGCTTAGCCTGATTAATGGCAGGAAGACGTCCATTGAAGGGGTGCACTCAGATACCAAGCGAGTGCTGCATCCATAAGTATTTTCCGTAATTTCAATTGGAGCGTCTTGAGCCTAGCGTCACACAGCGCAATATTTGGATTTGACCGTTCAGCGGTCGGTCGGGATGGCCTTGCGCAACAAAAATTTAGAGATCGGATAGTCAGATGCACATGTTTCCCTTTTTCGGAGCACTACTTCACGGAACAGTACTCGCGACTTTGAGTTTTTTCGTTTTGTTTGCCGCGTCAAAGGCCGATGGGCGTATCAAGAGCTTTGGAATTGTTCTTGGTACGTGGTTGGCAATACTTGCATTGATTGCCCTGGTTGGGCTGACCTTCATGTCGAAAACAGGCGGTATGGGCGGAATGAATTCCGGCATGATGCAGGGGTCAGGGTCAGGCATAATGCAGGGTTCGGGTCAGGGCATGATGCAAGGCGCCGGGCCAGGTTCAATGCATGGCAGCGATGGCGCACAACCTGACACCACTAAACCCTGACGGCGAATGGCTTGCTCTCAAGGTTTTTCCAAACTGTGAGCCGACGCTTGCAACGCTACAAAATACACAGCGCCGCGCCAATCAATCGTACGGGTAGGCGCATCTAAATGGTCGCCGCATTCAGCGGCAGACTGATTTGTCGACAACATCTCAACAAAAAATTTCCGGAGGAGAGCATTATGGCAGAAGTGAGCACGACTTCTAGATCAATACGAATTGCATCGCTAGGCCAAGCATTATCTTTGTTCATTGCGATTTCGTACTTGCTCTGCATTGCGTTCGGCTTACTTGCACCCGCAAAATTTCATATGCACGAAGCTTGGGCACCTCTGTTGCCGGGATTTGAGTGGTTAACATTATCTGGATTTATATTTGGCCTCATTGGTTCATATCTATACGGATGGTATATTGCGATAGTCTTTGTGCCGCTGTACCGCTTTTTTAAACGCCGCCAACAATCTAGCTAAATATGGGCTTGGCCGGACAACGCGCAATTTCCCTCCATCTGCTCCGTCACAATCGCGCGTCAAACGGCTTGCCCCTCTTTATGGACAGCAGCTTTTTTCTCGCTGGTACTTGAAACGCGATCTGCATCCCAACCCATTCCAACGTCTGAGCATTCGGACTTACAAACTCTGGCTTCATCTGATGGCGGGTTCGCCACTAAACAAAACCGATAGCCGCCCGCTCGAACCGAATCGATCGATCGATCGATGACGGCTGATGCCGACAATAAATCCATCAACGCACAATCTCGTGATGCCAGAGGTAGTCGACAAAATATCCCTAGAGAGGGGAATTGGCAGTCGGCACAGTCGCGCCGCTTATACCCCCGCTTCGGATAGCATGGCCGAGCCCCCTAAGATCAGCCAGGAAGGGGGTCAGGACGAGCTTTGTGCCGCCGCTGCCGACGATAGTGATGCGCTGACCATTGTCCCGGATGCTCTCAACCTGCCGCAGATTGATCTCGTCGATCTTGAGGCCAGACCAACGGCTGTGAACACGCAGGACCCGCTGGTTGGTGACCAAAATGATCTGCTTTCGCTCTCGGTAAATCATAGAGGCGAGAACCAGCATTACCACAATGATCCCAGGGCCTAGAAGAGCACCGGAAGCGAGCCCCAGTGCGATGAGAGCAAGGTCGAGAAACAGGCGCTGTCCGCCAAAGCGGGCCCGGTAGATGACGGTCTCGCCGGGTGCTATCAGCTTTTCAAGCTTTACCATGCTCAAACCCTCGCCCTGCCGCAGAGCTCTTCTGCGGTAATGCCGCTGATCGCAAATTTGAGCTTGCCGTTATTGAAAATCGTGAAGAAGATCTCACGGCCCGTATAGCCGCCCATCCGGTTCTTGGCATTGACCGTGCCGCAGACGACCCAGCCAAAGGTCATCTCGGTGCCATAAAGGGGGCTCTTTCCGATATAGCCCTTGACCGGCCCCCGAAACGTATAGAGCGGGCTTGTCGGATCGATAAGCCTCTCAGCAAACCAGTCCTTGATGAGCTGCTGATGTTCTGGACCCGGCCGTGACCCATAGTCCGCCGTGGCAATCTGGCTTGCGGTAGGCCTCGTCGCACAGCCTGCCAGCCCCAGACACATGACACCCAGTATGGGCAACGCGCGCCATCGTTTCCGTTTCTCAATCATGCTCAATCTCTCCCCGTCTTTGCCGGGCCAGTCCCGGCGTTCCAAGTGGTTTCAAAATAATATGAGGACCATAGTGCGTGGTTTAATAAGCTACAAGATGCTGGGTTTGAGTCATGCGTGCCCAGGACATCGTCGCTCACAACATCCGCAAGCTCCGCGTCAAGCAGGGGCTGTCGCAAGAGGCCTTGGCCGTCGATGCCGAGATCGACCGGACCTATGTGAGCCGGTTGGAGCGGAAAATGGAAAACCCGACTGTGGCGGTCCTCGAACGGCTCGCGGCCGCACTCTCGGTTAAAATCCCGGACCTTTTTGCGCCACCCCGGGCAGGCACCAAGTTCCCTGCCCCTCTCAAGGGTGGGCGCAAGCCCAAAGGCTGACGCAGGTCGACTTGAGGCCGTCGCCGCATTAGGCCGGTGGAGTTTAAAATCAGAGATAGGGTCTGGTGTGAATGGGTGGGTTCGATTTGCCGCTCTAGCGGCCACGGCCCGGGATCCGGGTGCCAATGACGACCTCTATCGCCTCTCCCAGTGCCGAGACCTCACGCGCGATCCGGCATAGTTCCAGCGCCTGTTGCGTTCCACCATCAGCCGTAAGTCGTGGCGACTGGCCGGTAACCGACACCTCATGCGCCTGTTCAAGGATCATGGTCGCTCTCGCAAAAAGTTGGCGCGCCAAACTACGTGTATCCTGATCCATGCTCCCCTCCCTACCCTGCATATAAGCCTGCCTTTACTCGGCAGCGACAGGAACGCTTCCTTCGCGAGGGAAGTCCAGTGGTTCCGCAAGGGTGCGAATCAGGCCGACAGAGGACATGGATTCGGAGCGCCGGCGCGGATGACCGGGAGTTCGCAAGCGGGCATTGCTGCCATTGTAGGGGCCGGTCATGGCAAGAGTTTTTTGTAACTCGCAAGTCAGCAACCGCAAGGTCGCCGACATTCGTCACGCGCTCCATTCAAATCCAAGTCCCTCTGTTTACTTGCATTTTCGCTACAAAAATACGTCTGGGGAATTGATGTGGGGATCGCGCCTGTCGCATTTCCCCTTGACACAGAGGGTGTCAAAAAAGGGCGAAGTTGCGTTCCTCATGGAACGATTTGTTCGGCGGGCGGATGAACGCAAAATTTTTACTTGAACGCATGGGTACACAATTCTATTTAGAGGTGTCTTCTCCGCCACGGAGGGTACTTAGGGCAGTCAGCGATTTCGTCGCTGTGATGCTTCGGGAAGGCAGCGGTTTTAATCGCTGTCTTTTGGTACCCAGTGGGCTCCAATCGACAGCCAAAGTGGCGGTGTTGTTATGGATGAGAGAGAAGAAGACAGAGATCTCCGTAATATTGAGCAGAACAATTGGGACGACCGTTCCAATGAACGCTCGCGGCTGCGCAATGATCGCTTCCCTGTGCCGTGGATGGCGGAAAAGATCGACCTTATCCCGCTGGGCGACCTCCTGCCGCCCAACCGGCAGACACGGCGGTATACGAAGAAGCAGCTTCGCCTGCTCGAGAAGAGCTTCGGCAATGTCGGCTTCATTGTCCCGCTCATCATTGATGCCAATAACCGCATTGTCGCGGGCTATGCGCGCTATTTGGTGGCCAAAGAACTCGGTCTGGAGATCCTGCCCTGTATTCGTGTGACGCATCTCAATGAGACTGAACTCCGCGCCTTCCGGATCTTTGACAACCGGATCAGCGAGCTGGGCGAGTGGGACAATGACGAACTCGCCCGCGAGCTTCAGTCCCTGATCGACCTCGATATCAGCTATAAAGACATCGGCTTCGAGATCGCCGAGGTCGATATGCTGATCCAGACGTCTTTGGCCCAGCCTCACGATACCGCTCTTGATGACACGCCGCCCACGCAGCGCGACAAGCCGGCGATTTCAAAGCTTGGCGATCTCTGGAAGCTCGGCGTCCACAAGGTCCTCTGCGGCGATAGCCTCGACCCGGCGACGATCCTCCGGCTGCTCAAGGGTATTCTCATCGCCTGTGTCTTGAGCGACGTGCCCTACAACCTTGCCGTCAAGAGCTTCTCCGGCCGCGGGCGCTTCAAGCACGCGGAGTTCGCCATGGCGTCGGGCGAGATGACCGAGGAAGAGTTCCTCTCCTTCCTGAAGCGCTATCTCATGCTCTCGATCGAGCATTGCGCCAACGGCACCCTCCTCTACATCTTCATCGACTGGCGTCACGTCGAGATCCTGCTCAAGGCGGGCCGTGAATGTGACCTCACGCTCATCAATGTCGTGACCTGGGTCAAGACCAACGCTGGCATGGGAAGCTTCTACCGCAGCCAGTCCGAGTTCGTGGTGGTCTTCAAGTTCGGCGACGCCCCGCACACCAACAATATCGAGCTCGGTCGCTATGGCCGCAACCGCAGCAATGTCTGGACCTACGAAGGGGCGAACTCGATCAATCCCGAGCGCCGCAAGGAGCTTGCTCTTCACCCGACGGTGAAGCCCGCCCGCCTCTGCGCCGACGCGATCCTCGATTGCACGGCCCGCGGTGACGTCGTCTTCGACGGCTTCCTCGGCTCCGGTACCACGCTCATCGCCGCCGAGGACACCGGACGCATCTGCTACGGCATCGAAATCGACCCATGGTATGTCGACACGATCATCCGCCGCTGGGAGGAGTTCACGGGCCTCGAGGCCGTCAACGAGGCGACCGGCCTCACCTTCCGCGAGACCATGGCCGGACAGACCACCCTGCTGCTCCCTGCGCCCGAGGCCGACAAGGGGAGCGCTGACAATGTCTGATGATCACGAGGACAAGGCCGACGACTACGACGTCGGCTATGGCAAGCCTCCCACGCACACGCAGTTCAAAAAAGGCCAGTCCGGCAATCCCAAGGGGAAGCCAAAGGGCCACAAGAACTTCAAGACCGATCTCATGGATGAGCTCTCCGAGCAGATCTCAATCCAGGAGAACGGCAAACAGCGAAAAATCACCAAGCAGCGCGCGTTGATCAAGTCATCCGTCGCCAAAGGGATCAAGGGTGATGCGAAGGCCGCGAATTCCGTCTTCGGCATGATCCTGAAAATCATGGCCGACGTTATTGAAGACAACGCCGAAGAAACACTTTCAGAGACTGACCAGATGATCCTCGAACGGTTCAAGCATGCCGTTCTGAAGGATGCAGCAGAGACCAAAGGAGACAAAAATGAATAAGCACGACAAGGATGTGGCCGACGCCATAATTCGCCAAAACTTCATGGCCTTTGTCATCAAGTTCTTCTCCATCATGAATCCCGGTGCCGTGTTTCAGGAGAACTGGCACCATCGGGCGATAGCTCACGAGTTGATACAGTGCGAACTGGGCTTTGAATTCAGCCGCCTCATCGTCAATCTGCCCCCGCAGCACGGCAAGTCCGAGCTTATCAGCGTCCTTTATGTGGCCTGGCTCCTCGGGCGCGATCCGACCCTCAACATTCTCTGCGTCAGCTATGGTGAGCCGATTGCCGAACGCTTTGCCTATCTCACCTTGATGGCTATGCAGTCCAACGAATACCAGCGCATATTCCCCGGAACCACACTCGTCAAAACCGCATTGAGCGAGCTTGTCACCTCCAAGGGCGGTCGCCGCATGGCGCGGTCCGTCCATGGGCCGATCACCGGCCATCCCGCCGATGTCATCGTTCTCGATGACCCTCACAAGATCGACTCCAGCCTAACCAACGCGGAACTCGAAAAAACGAGCAAATGGGCCGACGAAACACTGGCGGCGCGCCTGACCAAGCCGATTGAAGGCAAAATTATTTGTGTGAAACAGCGCATCAGCCTGAACGATCTTACCGGGCATTACCTGTCCAAGCCCAACGAGCCTTGGCGCCAACTGAAGCTTCCGCTCGTTGCAACCGAGGACGAAGTCATCGCGACCGGCCCCAACGAGACCTATCACCGCAAAAAGGGAGAAATCCTGCATCCCGCCTGGCGTGGACCCAAGGATGTTCTGATCGCTAAACAGAGTCCCCGCATCTTTGCCAGCCAGTACCAGCAGGACCCGATGCCTGAAGGTGGCGTTATCCTCAAGCCGGAACAAATTGGTTCCTATACGGAGTTCAGACGCCACCACAATTACGAACATATATTCCTTGGCATTGATGGCGCGTCATCGCTTGCAGAGCACGCCTCCTACTCCGCCATCGTTGCGGTCGGTATTCGGGAAAACAGGTTCTATGCGCTCGATGCATGGCGCGGGCATGTCGAACTTCCCGAACTCCGGAAAATGGCTTTGAAGTTTTATGAAGATTTTGGTCCTAGCCATATCCTGATCGAAGACGCCGCGTCGGGTATCGGTCTGCATCAAATGCTGAGGCCTCAGTTTGACAATCAGGGCGTCTACAGTGTCCCGCCTCAAGGCTCTAAAGAACAGCGCCTCTATGAAGTCCAGCATCTATTCATCGAGAACCGCGTCCTGTTCCCGCATAAGTCACTCGAGACAAAAGACATGTCTACCCTTCGCCAGGAACTTCTCACAGCCCCTCACGGCAAGACCGACGACCTCATGGATGCCTTCGTCCTGATCCTCCGCTCAATCATCAAGTACGCAGCACACAATCGGCTCCCGATCAGCTACCTGCATCACAAGGTGCCAGGACACTTTTGGACAAAGCACAAGTAGGATAATTGAACCGTAGAAAGAAAATGCGAAAATCAAATACGCTTGGATACAGGACGTAAGGGTCCCACCTTCCCATCATACATATTATCGGACCTTGAACGGCCACCTTGCGCCATGAGCGATCGTGAAAACGTGAGGCATCGATTGAGGCTGGCTGTAATCAGCCTGACGGCTTTTAGGGTAGCCAATGTGAAAAGCTAAGATTGCTGTTCGATAGTTGAGCGGCTCGAATTTGGGTCGATAGCTGCTGGACCGCATCCCAGCCACCTGTGGCGCCGCGCCCGTCGCCGAGACCAAAGACAATTCGCCTTCTGCACGTGCAGTCCCTTCGCTGACCTTTATGGGGCCGCCGTAGATGCGATGGTCGCAAGACCTGCAAATCATCGTCGATCCAAACAACGAGATCGCAGGCGCGAGCCATACTTGTTGATGACTCGATCCTTTTTTTGCAATTTAGCGAGTTTCGAACGGATCAGTCCCTGACCGCCTCAAAGATCTAGCCAAGAAGCCCAAGTCGGGGCACTATTCCTCTTGGGGGCTACGTGACGAAAATCCAGAACAACAAAAGTGCGAGCCAAACGGAAGACATAAAGGCGGCCACGCCGTGGCCGGGTGCCAACGCTCGCCTTTTGGGTTTAGGTCAGGGACTTCCCGTTGCTCCGCTTGATCGGTTAGCAAATTTCAGCGCTGCCGAATTTGAACGCTTCACTCTCGAATGGGCCTCGGGCTATCTCGCGATTAAAGTGCCCAGCGTAGTTGAGGTTCAGCAGCGTGGAGGGGCCGGAGATAAGGGGCGTGATGTCATCGCCTGGCTCGACCCTAACACTGCCCCCAATCGCAGGTGGAGCCTTTACCAGTGTAAACACTATGGCTCTGCGTTGGGTGCGGGTACTGCAGCCGCAGAAATCGGCAAAGTTCTCTTTTACAGCCACCGCGGCGACTACAGCTTTCCGCAGGAATACCACTTTGTCACCCACAAGGGCATGACGTCCCCCTTCCAAGACCTGTTGGACGAACCGGAAAAACTCCGGAAATTCGTCATCGATAATTGGGGCGAATATATCAGGACAAAAATTCGCAAGGATCCGGTCGATCTCACACCGAAACTTAAGAAGCATGTCGAGACCGTTCCATTCACCGTTTTTCGGGCTAAGCAGCCTCTTGACCTGATCAACGAACACGCACAAACGCGATACCATCTTACCATTTTCGGGTTGCCCCTGATCGACCGCCCCACCCCCCCTGAGCCACCTTCTGAAGTTGCGCCGGGGGAGAACGAATATGTGACCCAGCTCCTCGCCGTCATCTCGGCCGATCTCGGACAATCGGTGTCAAATTTGACTGACTTTGTACATTCCGAGAAGCACAGACGTCTGTTTGATCGTTCCCGGCTGACGTTCTATCACGCAGAAGGGCTGAAGGAACTTGCACGAGATCAAATGGCCGACGAGGGCTTCTTCGACACTCTCCTGGGTGAATTTGTCGACGGCTTGTATCATTGGCACACCGGAGAGCCGGACGGCTACGAACGACTGATCTCCACCGTCAAAGCCTCTCAGGCTTTGCAGTTGAGCAAGCACGTGCTGGAGCCCCACGTTCTACCCAACGACCGCGAAGGCATGTGCCACCAGATGGCAAACGAAGGCCGGGTTCATTGGTGCGACACATGAGTTCGTTCGGTTCTCAAACACGACCTTTCAACACCCCGTTCGAATCTGGGTTGAGGCTGTTGTTTGTGCTGGATCAGGCACGCGGGCGCTCATTCGATCTCCAGCGCTTAGTGTCATACGACTATCTGCTTGTTCATTCCGGCGACGTGGAGGATGGCCCGGTCAGCCTTCATCCCGCCGTACCGTTTCGCGGTAGCGAACTGCTCGTAAAACGCGATCTGGTGCGGGCGGGGCTTGATGCGATGTTCGCCAGAGAACTGCTCGAGAAAAAATTTGAATCAACTGGCATTTGCTATCGGGCGACCGCACTGACGGGTGCTTTCTTGAATCTGCTAATTTCCTTCTATGCGTCCGCTTTGCGGACCCGCGCAACGTGGGTCGTGACGAGATTTGCTGATTATTCAGATGCAGAATTGGAAGGCTACATGACCGCGAATATCGGTCGTTGGGGCGCAGAGTTCGAGCGGCTGACGATTATCAAGGAGCTCGAACTGTAATGCTCCAAATCAGAGAAATCCTGCTCAGCGGCAAAGGGCTCCCTGACGCTTCCGTGAAGTTTGGGCATGGCCCCAATGTAATTGCTGGCGAGTCGGACACCGGGAAAAGCTACTTGCTGCATTGCCTGGACTATATATTCGGGGCCGATGAGTTAAAGAAACGCATTCCTCTGGCCGAGTCATATGAGAAGCTCTCGGTCGAATTTCAAAACTCGGCAGGCGAATTTCTTTCTCTTGTTAGAAGCCTCTCAGGCGGAGATCTTTCAGCTCACCACTGTCCTATAGCTTTGATCGACGAGGACGGCGAGGTTGTCGCGAATCGTCGCCGCGGGCTTAGCAAGGCCGCTGATGTGACCTCCGTGCTCTTCCCGTTTGCGGGCATTTCTGAAGCTCAATTGCGTAAGAATAACGACGGAAAAACCCAGCGCCTCACCATCCGGACATTTCTTCCTATCATCGTTGTCGATGAGGTGTCCGTGATCGAGGAGCAGTCGCCGGTTCTTGGGGGGGAGGGTTACGACGACACCGCGCGGAAGCGCATGTTTGCCTACATGCTTTCGGGCAAAGATGATTCGAGTGTTATTGCGACGGAGAAGAAGGCGATTGCTGCGGCCCGGCTCAACGCGCAGGTGACGCTAATCAATGACCTTCTCGCGCCGCTGGAACAACGTCTTCAGAGCAACCCGACAGACGGGACTGAAGACTCTATCGACAAGATTGATGAGGCAATCGCTCGGGTATCTGATGATCTATTGGTGGTCGAAAGCGAGCGCATGACGCTAATGCAAGACCGAGATGCCGCCGCCGATATTAGGGTGAAAGCCGAGACGCAAGTGCTGGCGATCGACCAGTTGCTGACAAGATATCAGCTTCTCAGTGAGCACTACACCTCGGATTTGAGCCGTTTGGATTTTGTATCGGAGGGAGCGCATTACTTCGACGGTTTACAGGACGTTGACTGCCCGCTTTGCGGTCAGAGCATGGACGAAGAGCACGTTCACAAGGCCGCTCAGTCCAGCGCAGACATCTACACGGCAGCCCGCGCAGAAGCAGCTAAAATCCTCGCACAGCGTCGCGACCTTGATGATGCAATCGCCAGCTTGGAGCGACGCCGCGAAGCGCGGGATGTCGAGCGTTCAAAAGCGCATGAGACGGTCCATTCCGCTGAGCAGCGTTTGGCCAGTATCGTTCAGCCTGCAATTGCGAACAGCACTACTCAACTGCGGCGTCTTAACGCGCGACGACTGGAGTTGGAGATCACCCGCAATGATTGCGAACAAGCGGAAAATCTCCGCTCGCTCAAAGCACGGATTGAGAAGACATCTACCGACAGCAATCTTGGCAAAAGGCAATGGGAAGAACTGCCGAGCAAGCCCCTGACAGCCTTCTGTAAGGAGATCGAAATCGTTCTCAAGGAATGGAAATGGGACGGCGAAGGCCGGGTCGAGTTCGATGAAAAGGCATACGACATCAAGGTGGATGGCCAGACCCGACAATCTCACGGCAAAGGCGTGCGTGCTGTACTATATTCAGCTTTCGTGATCGCCCTCGTTCGGTACTGCCAGAGGGAAGGTCTGCCCCATCCAGGGTTTGTCATGATCGACTCTCCTCTGACGAGTTACAAAAAGCAGGGAACGGGTGTCCGTGGCACGGACGCGGCTGTGAGCCAGGGCGTAGAGGCTGCTTTTTGGAAATCGCTCACCAGCATCTCCAACAACGTTCAGGTCGTGATCATCGAAAACAAGGAGCCCCCGTCCGATGTAGCTAGCGCTGTTAATTACGAGTGGTTTGCCGGGGATGAAGCTGGCCCCGGAGACAGGGTCGGGTTCATACCGGAATCGGCAGCGGGATAGCTTGATGATTACCACCGACTATTTTTGCTCAGTCCCATCGAAGCCCGTGGGCAAATCTCCCCACTGAACGGGAATAGGCTTCTTCCAGACTACGTATAGTGGCGCAAAAATGAAATGCGCCCCTCCGAATTCTTCGCGGGTTTCATCCAGCTTCACCGTTTTGCCATCCCGCAGGATTTCAGCCCGCAACAAGATGGGCTCGCCATCCCTGGAGACGGCTGTCGCCGTTAGAAATTCCTTACGGTCAGGAGAGTCGGCCGCGCGCATATAGGGCTTGTCCGGGTTTGCGGGCGCGCTCCAGCTTTCACCGATCAGAACCGTCGCATCGGCCCCGATCTTTTGCGCCTCCTGTGCGAGCGCTCTCATCATCATGAACTTATGGCCGTGTTCCATCGGCCGCAACTCGCGCATACCTACGGGCCGACCGTCACGCAGCAGAATAACGAGCGTGATGTGGTGACCCTCCTTCTCGAACATTATGCGGGCGGCAGCGAAGAGCGACCGAGCGTGATCCTGAGCCTTGCCGCTTGCAGCATACATTTTAGCCGGATCGATGCCGTACCGTTCTTTGAGTTCAGGAGCCTCAGCGAGATTTACTTCTTTGCGAATTTCCTCAAATTCCAACGGCTGGCCATTCGCCAGCCAGACATCGAGAGTCCGAGCGTCTTCATGGCCGATCATGCAGGGCAAGCGGCCGTCCCTGAGGCCTTCAGGGTATTGCTCGCCGGTATCGACATTGGTTGTTACCGAACCGAGCAAGCCAATCTGAACGTGAGCGGAGTAAACGAGCTGAACAAGCAGCCCATAGGCGGTGGCGACCGCGTCCAAAAGTTCAAAATCGGGAAGTGTATTCTCGATCCACCGACGGCGAATTCTGAGTACGCCATCCTTCTTGATGTGACCGCCCACCATTGAGTCCGGAATGCTCTTTACCAATTCCAGTGGAGCATCCGTCAGTTTCGCCGACACCTGAATTTTGGGGCCCTCGTCCAAGTGTGAGGCAACAATCTCTGCACTGATGAAGCTATGAGCCTCTAGGTCGCCTTGCTTCTCTATGCGGTTGCGGGCCTCAACCATCCACTTCATAAGCGGGATGGCAGCGAGCCTTTCTTGCCAGCCTCCATACCACCTATCGAAGTCCGGGATGACGGCCTTATGTTTTTGCAGCACGAAGGTGACCTGGCGGGCGGTCTGGATCGCGGCCTGGATCGACACCCGGAATTCGTCAGGGTCGAAATAGGCACGTTCAGCCTGATGCCAGAAGCGATGAACATCGCCAAGGCGTCGATCGGCTGCTGCCAACGGACAATGATTTTCGTCGTGATCCCAAGCCATGGGGCATTCTATCGACTTAAGCCTGGTTCCGATACAGGCCGTCGAACCTAAGACGGGTTGGTAAAACTACTTTGTCGGCATCAATCATGTTGAACAAATCACCGCCGTCACGAACGGTTGAGCCCCGATCGCACGTCTAACGTGGAGCGCAAAGCGGTCCTTCCCCAAATTCCCACTCGACTTCCTCTGCTAACAGAGCGTTGCTGTGGGTGTCCGGTGCCAAAGAGCACCCGACCTAGACCCGCCCCGCGGCACCACAGCCACCCGGGGCTTCTGACAGTGACGGCATAAGCCGTCGCCAACGAAGCCCGAAGGAGGCAGATCATGAAGCCGCAGAGCAACAAAACAACAACCAGCAAGCCAACTAAGAAGACCGCACCGCAACATAGTGGGCGCTTGAAGCCAACCGCTGTTGAGACAAAGCCTAAAGCGAACGTCCGCGCGACAACCCGATCATCAAAGCCTTCAGAGACAGCGCCACGCCCACCAAGCAAGCTCAACATCATCATCGAGATGCTTAAACGACCAGACGGGGTGACCATCAATGATCTCAGTGCGGCAACTGGCTGGCAGACGCACAGCGTGCGCGGCTTCCTGTCCGGAACGGTGAAGAAGCGCCTTGGTCTGACACTGACATCGGAGACCTCCGACAAGTCGGGACGGCGCTATCGCATCATCGGAGCGTAGGTCCATGCCGGCGACTTCTGCTAACGACATCGAGATCGAGATCGATGGCCTGGGCCATCTCGATCTCGACGCTCTTCGCCTGCGCTGGCGCGCAGCATTCCGCCGAACAGCACCAGCACATCTACCCCGTCACCTTCTCCTGCGTCTGCTGGCCTACCGCCTGCAGGCGCAGGCGTTGGGTGATATCAGCAAGGAGACAGAACGATTTCTTGATCATCTCACTCGGCAAACCAAAGGCGGCAATCTTTCTAAGGGGGACACATCAGTCAGCAACAATGAGAGTATCCCTCTACCCGGTACAGAGGCGTTGGTACCCGGCACGCTTCTCATCCGCGATCATGATGGAGCACGCCATCAGGTGATGGTCCTTGAGGAAGGCTTTGCGTGGAGCGGTAATATCTACCCAAGCTTGTCAAAGGTCGCATTGGCAATTACCGGTACCAACTGGAACGGCCCCCGCTTCTTCGGCCTGCGGGACCAGAAGAGAGCCAGGTCATGAGGCAACCCCTTGTCAAAACGCGCCGCTGTGCCATCTACACCCGCGTCTCCACTGACCACGGGCTTGAGCAGGACTTCAACTCACTGGATGCCCAGAGGGAGGCAGCAGAAGCTTTCATAAAAAGCCAGTCCCATGAAGGCTGGCGGCTCATACAGGCCGCCTATGACGATGGTGGGTTCTCGGGTGGGTCGATGGAGCGACCTGCCCTACTCCGGCTTCTGGATGATATCCGTTCAGGCCTCGTCGATGTGGTGGTCGTCTACAAGGTCGACCGTCTCACTCGCTCGCTTGCTGACTTTGCCAAGCTCGTCGAGCTCTTCGATGCTCAAGGGGTCTCGTTTGTCTCCGTCACCCAAGCTTTCAATACCACCTCAAGCATGGGACGGCTCACGCTCAACGTCCTTCTCTCCTTCGCCCAGTTCGAGCGTGAAGTTACCGGTGAGCGCATCCGCGACAAAATCTCGGCTTCCAAGAAGAAGGGCATCTGGGTTGGAGGCGTTGTACCACTTGGATACCGGGTCGAAGACAAAAGACTGCTGATTGATGAAGCCGAGGCTGAGACCGTTCGCATGATCTTTGAACGCTATCTCGCTCTCGGCTCCATGCTTCCGCTTCTCGCAGAACTCCATGATCGTGGTGTCAGAACACGAAGACGGGCTCTCGCAACAGGTCAGACAATCGGCGACATTCCTTTTACGAAAGGACCCTTGGCTCACCTCCTCAAGAACCGCACATATATTGGCGAGATCAACCACAAAGGCATGAGCTACCCCGGCGAGCATCAGCCGATCATCGATCCAACCCTGTTCGAGGAGGTCCAAGCAATGCTTGCCAAAAACTTGCAAGTCCATCGCGCCACGCGATCAGCGTCCGAAGCACTTCTGCTGGGGAGGCTCGTCGATGATCGGGGCAACACTATGACACCGTCCTACTCCAACAAAGGCGGCGTTAGGTATCGCTACTATGTCAGTAGAGCTCTCACGGAAGGCCGCAAGGATAACGCGGGTTCTGTCGCCCGGGTGTCGGCCCGGGAGATCGAAACGCTTGTCAGTAATGCTCTGCAGTCACTCGAACAGGTCATCTCTCCAGACCAACCGAGCGACGCGCCGCTTCACATCAAACAAATCGTCGATCAAGTGATCATTGCCAAAGGCGAGGTCACGATCAGGTTAACTGATGAAGCCGCTGAATCCGCAGGTCACAAGATGATCACGCTTCCCTGGTCGCGCAAACCAACGCGCGTAAGGCGAGAGATCATCGCCCCCGACAGAGTAGATCAACGGCCGATCCGTTCAGAAACAAGAGCGACACTGGTGCTAGCCATCTCAAAGGGAAGATCATGGCTCAATGAGCTTGCGTCCGGCGATATCCCTGATGCAGATGCCATCGCCAAACGCGAGGGACGCAGCAGACGATCCGTTCACATGATGCTCTCTCTCGCCTTCCTCGCTCCCGATATTGTCGAGGCAGCCGTCGCAGGTACTCTGCCTCGCGGAATTGGCGTCACCCGTCTCACCGACTTACCCTCAAGCTGGGTGATGCAGCGCGAGAAGCTTGGGTTGCCGGCGAGAGCTTAGAGGCCCTTCAGCGCGCGCTAGAGACTCAATAAGATATGGACTGCACGGTTCGATCCGCTGTCATACGGACTGCAAACCCGTCTCTGTTCGCGTGCAGTAATAGTTCCGGGAAACGGTTTGGAGCGACCAGAGACACGGGCCGCAAATGCACCTATTGAACGTCTGCACACGGTCTCTGAGACTGCAATTTTGCACGTCTGCACAGCTAACCGTCGGACACGCCGCCACTTTTTTCGACCTGCGAAAATCGTCCGGTTCGCAAGATACGCGTGGTGGGCCCGGCAGGACTCGAACCTGCGACCAAACCGTTATGAGCGGTCCGCTCTAACCAACTGAGCTACAGGCCCCCGACGCCGACCCGGCGGGCAAATCGCGCCGGACAGATGCCCTATAACAGATTTGCTACATGCTCCAAAAGCACGAATTTGAAAATAGCGCAGCATTCAAAAAACTGGCCGCAATTTAGTCCAAATCCACCATGATGCTAGGCTTCAAGGTACGTCGGATCCCGGCTAAGGCAACAGGAGAACGGACATCATGTCCTCCACATATTCCAAAAAATTCCGGTCAGTTGCGTCACCGCTTGCTTTGTCACTTGCCTTTGGCCTCGTCGTCGGCACCCTTCTCTCTCCGGTAATGACACGCGCGGCCTATGCGGAAGACGCGACAGCGCCCAAGCGCTCCATGACCATCACCGGCACGGGCGACGTCAGCGCCGCGCCCGACATCGCCTATCTCGACAGCGGCGCGGTGAGCGAAGGCAAGACGGCCGCCGAAGCGCTGGTCGCCAATAGCAAAACCATGAATGCGCTTTTCGCCGGCCTCAGCCAAATGCAGATCGCGAAAGAAGACATCCGCACGTCGCAATTCTCCGTGAGCCCACTCTACACGCAACCGGCCCCACGCCCCGACGGCACACAGGAAAACCCGACCATTCGGGGCTATCAGGTGACCAATCAGGTCACCGTGACCATCCGCAAACTCGACACGCTGGGTGCCGTGCTCGACAAGCTGGTGACGCTGGGTTCCAATCGTGTCGATGGTGTGCGCTTTGAAATCGAAAAGCCCACGCCGCTTCTCGACAAGGCGCGTGAAGCCGCCGTCATGGACGCACTGCGCAAAGCCAAGCTCTACGCGCAGGCGTCCGGCGTCGCGCTCGGAGCCGTGCTGAACATTTCAGAAAACAGCACCTATCAGCAACCGATGTATATGAAAACCGCCATGGCTATGAGCGATGGCGGCGCGGTCCCTGTAGCAGCAGGCACGCAGCAGGTCTCGGCCAGCGTATCGCTAACGATTGCGATCGAGTAAGGATCAGCAGCCTTCGCAACCTTCGCTCTTGCCGTCACCGGCAAGGCAACGGCACTGAGGCACACCGGCGGCGCAGACGGTCTTGAGATAATGATCGAGTGCCGCCGAGATCAACGCCTGCCGCGTCATCTTCAACTGCGCAGCGGCGACGCGCATCCGGAAATGCTGCCCCTCGGTGAGACGCAACGCGATTTTCACGGACGCCTCGCCGACCGGCGCAATGTCTGCGGCGGCGGGCATCGTCACCTCGATACGCCTGACTTGCGGCGCGGGACTCCACCGTTCATTCAGCGACTGACGATCCGCCGACGGTCCCGCCTCACCCTTGCGTGACAGAAGCGCACTCGTGACGGACGCAAATTTTGTCTGGCTCATCTGAACTTCTCCTGAGCCTGCCCCTCGGACCTGCGACGACCAAACACGCTAAAACGCTTATGTAGCAGTTCTTTTTCACCCGCTCCGACCGCAGCCGAAGACGACGAAGACAAAGGCGGACGCGGCGGCGGCGTAAAAGGTTGTGGTTGTGGTTGTGGTTGTGGTTGCGGAGGCGGCGGCGGTGTCCATGCGGGCACCGGCGCGGGCGTGGCCGCCCGCATTTCAGCCAGAACTTTCGCTTGATCAAATGCAAACCCCACCGACACTCCGTCGCGGATCGCGTCCATCACATCTTCAATGGGCACGTCATCCACCGGCACATCATCTTCGAAATCAATCTCCGGTGCCGCCATCACGACAGGAGATTCCGGAACGGGCGGCGGCGCGATCACCGGCATCACTGTTTCGGATTTTTCGACAGCACCGAGCGGCGACAACACATCGAGATTGGTCCGGGCACGCGGAGCCTGCGCACCGGCAAGCCGCGCGAGACGTCCCTCCACATAAGACCAGAGGTCCGAAACCTCTTTCGCCGATTTCGATTTGGCGTCGATTTCACCGATGGTTTTTCCATCAACCATCGAGGCGGCAAAGTCCACGCGATGATGCAAAGTTACGGGCGCAACGGTGCCATGCTGCGACAAGGCTACCGCACTCTCGCCTGTGATCTTGGCGCGAGCCGTTGCCGCATTGATGACGAAGATCAACGGCTTGCCGAAATGCTCAACGATGTCGATGGTCGCACCGACCGCACGCAGATCGTGCGGGCTGGGGCGCGCCGGTATCAACACGAGATCGGCATGTGCGACAACACTCGCGATGGATTGCGTGATCGCGGGCGGCGTGTCGATAACCGCGAGCTTCACGCCCATCTCTTCCAAACGGACGAGACACTCCGCAAGATCATCAATCGCCACCCGCGCGAACGCAGGCGTCTCTGAGACGCGCGCGTTCCACCAATCCGACAGGGAGCCTTGCGGATCGGTGTCAATCAACACGACGGGACCAAAGCCCTTGCGCTCGGCTTCGACGGCCAGGTGACCCGACAAAGTGGTCTTGCCCGACCCGCCTTTTTGCGATGCCAATACGACGATCTGCATCCCGCCCATGCTCCAAAATTTGATCCTGCAAGGATCCCCTGAGCCCCCGACGGGGCACCCGATTCTGACCTGTGGAGGATGCCAGAAGGAGGTTTAAGACCTCCGTAACGGAAATGTTCAAATTGTTAAGAAACGGGGATAAAGCCGCATTCGCGCGGGCTGCGAGGCTCGCCACCACCTCGAAACACGTGCATTTCTTGCAAGAGATCGAGCCTTTCCATGTCGAGATCGTGCGTAAACTCGAGCCTGCGCGAAACGCGAGAAATACTCAGGGGAGTATTTCTTGGACGCGGAATGGGGATGGGTAAGTTGTCCCCAGTTTGAGGGGCTGGGGGCCGCGAAAGAAACTTATGCCCGTGGCTTTTGGGATGGGGAGCGAGGAAGTTTATCCACGTGTGATTTTGGCCACCGCGAAACGACGCGGCGACACCATACCGGCACGCCAGGACCGCCGCACGTCTTTGATTGAAACAGCGCTCGCCTCTGGATCAGAAGTTTGTCAACATGACCTAGCGACCTTTGGATATCCAAGCGTGCTCTATATCGGAGCGACTGCCGATCGAATAACTCCGCGTCCGGAGGATTTCAAAGTTCAGAAAGTTGCTCAAGTTTCACCCGAAATAAAGGACGGAGCAAACCGTATTCTAGGTACAAAAAAATTCGACAATCTGCGACGAATAAACCTGAAAGCTGATGCAGGTAATTCTGCGTTTGTTATGCAAGCCAGTCCACCACCTAATGCGAAGTACTATTCCGAACGCAATTTTAGCTTGGGCGAATTGTGCGTTCTAAAGCTAGTTCGCGACCTAATGAACTGCGCCGATAAGTCCCTACTTCTAACTGATGAACTTGAACTTGCCCTTCTGTTCGCCGTCAGGGCCTATGGCGCAGATTTGAGGTTGTAGCTTAAGGAGTATTTAGTTCTCGTCGCAGTGACGGAGGACTGGATATGAACAGCAAACACCCGAGCTCCAAGAGGCCTGCCGAGGCAGAATGGATTGCCGCGTCGCTGCGCTCCTCACAATGACAGGAGATAGAAAGACCCTCACCCAGAGAGGAGAGGATTTTGTAAAGAAAAGCCCGGATCGTTTGATCCGGGCTTTTTGTTTTCTATGCGGTCTCGATCAATTGTCTAAGAACGAGCGCAGTTTGCGGCTCCGCGACGGGTGCTTCAGCTTGCGCAGCGCCTTCGCCTCAATCTGGCGGATACGTTCGCGTGTGACCGAGAACTGCTGGCCGACTTCTTCGAGCGTGTGATCCGTGTTCATGCCGATGCCGAAGCGCATGCGCAGCACACGTTCTTCGCGCGGCGTGAGCGAGGCCAAAACGCGCGTGGTTGTTTCGCGCAGGTTCGACTGGATCGCGGCGTCGATCGGCAGGATCGCGTTTTTGTCCTCGATGAAGTCGCCGAGATGGCTGTCTTCTTCGTCGCCGATGGGCGTCTCAAGGCTGATCGGCTCTTTGGCGATTTTCAGGACCTTGCGAACCTTCTCCAATGGCATGCCGAGTTTTTCGGCGAGCTCTTCCGGCGTCGGCTCGCGGCCGATTTCATGCAGCATCTGGCGCGACGTGCGCACCAGCTTGTTGATCGTTTCGATCATGTGCACGGGAATGCGGATCGTGCGCGCCTGATCGGCAATCGAACGCGTGATGGCCTGACGGATCCACCATGTCGCGTAGGTGCTGAACTTATAACCGCGACGATATTCGAATTTGTCGACCGCTTTCATCAGACCGATATTGCCTTCCTGAATGAGATCGAGGAATTGCAGGCCACGGTTTGTATATTTCTTGGCAATCGAGATGACGAGGCGGAGGTTCGCTTCGACCATTTCCTTTTTGGCGATGCGCGCTTCGCGTTCGCCCTTCTGCACGCCGGAGACGATGCGGCGGTATTCGCCGATGTCGAGGCCGGTTTCAGCAGCGAGCGTCTGGATCTGGATGCGCAGGTCTTTGACCTGATCGCGCGCGTCCTTCGTGAAGCTCGCCCAGCCCTTGCCCTTGAGGCGCGAGACGCGGCGCATCCAGTTGGGGTCCAGCTCTTCGCCATAGTATTGCTTCAAGAACTCGTCGCGCGGGATGCCGTGGCTTTCGCCGATGCGCAGCAGACGACCTTCGAGGCCCATGAGGCGTTTCGAGATCGCGTAAAGCTGTTCGACAAGGCTCTCGATGCGGTTGTTGTTGAGCGAGAGGCTTTTCACTTCTTCGATGAGGTCCGCCGTGAGCTTGGCAAATTTCTTGTCATTGCCACCGGCGGCGTCTTCGCCTTTGAGCGCGGCCTCGACCTTGCTGTCTTGCAGCTTTCGCAGTTTTTTATAGTCATTGGCGATGCGGTCGAAAGATTCCAGAACCTTGGGTTTCAGCTCGGCTTCCATCGCGGCAAGCGACATGGAATTGTCGCTGTCTTCGCCGTCGTCATCGACTTCTTCTTCTTCGGGCTCGATGCGCGGCGGTGCTTCGCCGTTCAAGGCGGCCTGTGAATGGTCGATCTTCTTGGCGTCGGGACCGGCAAAGGTCGCGTCCAGGTCGATGATGTCACGCAGAAGGATCTTGCCTTCGTTCAACTCGTCGCGCCAGATGATGATGGCCTGAAACGTCAGCGGGCTTTCGCAAAGGCCGGAGATCATTGTTTCGCGTCCGGCCTCGATGCGCTTGGCAATGGCGATTTCGCCTTCGCGCGAGAGCAACTCGACCGAACCCATTTCGCGCAGATACATGCGTACGGGATCGTCGGTGCGGTCAAGCGCGGTGGACGACTGACCGGTGACGGCGACGGCCTTGGAGCGCGGCGCGTCTTCATCATCATCGTCGTCGGTTTCTTTTTCTTCCGCCTCGCCCTCGGCTCCGTCTTCGGCCTCGTCGTTCTCGACGACGTTGATGCCCATTTCGGAAAGCATCGACAGCGTGTCTTCGATCTGTTCAGACGAAAACTCTTCGGACGGGAGAACCTTGTTCAGTTCATCGTAAGTGACAAAGCCGCGCGCCTTGGCAGCCTTGATCATCTTCTTGACCGCAGCATCCGACATGTCGAGAAGCGGACTATCGGTTGTGGCCTCCGGGGCCGCTTCCGGGGCTTCTGTCTGTTCTGCGGTCTTTGTCGCCATAGAGTGGCACTCCGTCTTGTCACTGGTCCCCACACATAAGATGTGCAGGCCGTTATTCCGATATGTGTTTGGGCCGATATGTGTTTTGGGCGAAAACAATTACCCAATCACAAACGCACAAACCCGCGTCGGCGTTCGGCTAAAAAACCGACCGCCGCCCCGCGGCTCCTTCATATTCCGTCGTGCTCAAGTCCCCTTGAACCCTATTACCTCATGCCGGACACAGGTTCCGACACGTCTTCACCCAGTTCCGGTCGCTCGTTCTGCAGTTGCTTGTGAATGGCCTGCAGCCGCGCCCAGTTTTCATCGTTCATCTCGGCAGCGAGCGCACGCTCGGCCGCCCGAAATTCCGCCTCCAGTGTCATGCTTCTCCGGTGGCCGGACAACAACCGGAGAAAACCTGCTTCGGCCTCATCCTGAGACGCATCCGCCCGCGCGAAGGTGCCCATTCGAGATGCTACCCGCGAGACAAGCTGCGTTGCTATATCCGCCAAATCCCTTGAAACCAAATGGTTCATCAGCACCTCTCTTTCAAGAGGCGCGTGAAGCGCTGCTATATCTATGATTTCATTGCGCAATTTGTCAAGTGTCGCGGTTCTGATCTCGGCCCGCGAAAGCGCCTCGCAATGGGTCTCAAGCAGTTCGGGATGGTTGAGGAGTACAGCGAGGATGCCCTCCTCCGTCCGCTGGCCCCCGCCCTTGTCGTTGCGGGCGAGCGCCGAATTGCGCAGTTCCGGCGTCACGGGCTGGAGGCGAGGGTCGAAGCGCTGGCCCGGTTTCCACGGGGTTTTACGGAGATTATGGCCGCCACCCTGCCGGAAAGTGCCGCGCGCGCCCTGTTTCGGCCCGAAAATCCGCGCGATCCGCCCGCGCAGGTCCTGCGCATAATAGCCCTTCACCTTGGGGTCGGCGATCTGACCGATCACCTCTTCGATACGGGCTTCCAGCGCGGCGCGGCGCTCCGGCGTGTCCCATGTACCCGCCTGAAATTCTTTTTCCCAGACCATGTCGGCAAGAGGACGCGCGGCCTTGAGCACCTCCTGCATCGCCTCGCCACCCTGCTCGCGCACGAGGTCGTCCGGATCCTTGCCGTCGGGCAGCAAGGCAAAGCGGAGCGAGTGGCCGGGCTTGAGGAGAGGCAGCACGCGCTCGACAGCACGGAACGCGGCCTTGAGCCCCGCGCGGTCGCCGTCAAAGCACAGGATGGGCTCGGGCGCGAGCCGCCACATGAGGCCGATCTGGTCTTCGGTGAGCGCAGTGCCCAGAGGGGCAACAGCATTGTCGATGCCGCCCTGCGCCATGCCGATCACGTCCATATAGCCTTCGACGGCGATGACCGTACCGAGATCGTAAGCGGGCTTGCGCGCCTGATGGAGATTGTAGAGGCCGCGGCCTTTGTGAAAGAGCGGCGTCTCCGGCGAGTTCAGATATTTTGCCTTCTGCTCAGGATCAAGCGCGCGGCCACCGAACGCGATGACGCGGCCCCGCGCATCGGCAATCGGAAACATCAACCGATTGCGAAAACGGTCATAGGGCTCGGGAATGTCATCGCCGTGAATGATGAGTCCCGCTTCGGCCATTTGCGCGACGGTGATGTTTTTCGCCTTCAGATGCTGCATCAACTGCGTGCGGTCATTACGATCAAGGCCCGGCGAATAGCCAAGGCCGAAACGCTCGATCATGTCCGCACGAAGCCCGCGCCGCTCCAGATAGCGCCGCGCTTCGGCACCGGCACCGCTTTTGAGTTTTTCGCGAAAGAACGCAGCCGCCATTTCCATCACGTCAATGAGCGTTGCCGCTTCACGCTCGCGCTCAATGTTCACGGGATCGCGCTGAGGCATTTCGAGACCGGCTTCCCCCGCCAACCGCTCGACCGCTTCGAGGAAGGAGAGGTTTTCGACCTTCTCCAGAAACTTGATGACGTCGCCATGCTCGCCCGACGAGAAGCAATGCCAGAACTGCTTGTCATCATTGACGGTGAAGGACGGCGACTTCTCATTGCTGAAAGGCGACAGGCCGACAAACTCGCGCCCGCGCCGGACGAGCTTCACCTTGCGCCCAACGACATCAGAGACGCGGATACGCGCCTTCAACTCGTCGAGGAAAGACTTGGGGAAGCTCATAGCGTTCAGGATCCAATAGGATTTTTCCTATTGTCGCATTAGGTGGCGTCAATTGCGAGAGTCACAAGAGTGGCCCTGTGAGTTACGGGGATAAGTCGGGAGAAAGAAAGACCCTCAGCCCAGTGCCACCTTCACCACGGCACCGGCCTTGCCGAAGTCCATCTGGCCGGCATATTTGGTTTTCAACGCGGCCATGACCTTGCCCATGTCTTTGACGGAAGCGGCACCCAGTTCAGCCACCACAGCCGCGACCGCCGCCTTCGTCTCGGCTTCGCTCATCTGCTTGGGCATGAACTCTTCGAGCACAGCGATTTCCGCCTTCTCTGACGCCACGAGATCAGCGCGACCGCCCTTTTCATACATATCGGCGCTTTCGCGGCGCTGTTTCACCATTTTGGAAAAGAGCTCCAGCAAGTCGGCATCGGACACGCCGTCATTGCGGCCATCGGTGCGCGACGCGATGTCCTTGTCTTTAATGGCGGATTGCATCAGACGGATGGTGGAAAGCCGCGGCTTGTCGCCGGACTTCATGGCATCTTTCATCGCCTGCGTGATCTGGGCGCGTAGACCGTCGCTCATCGAACTTGCTCCTTTTGAAGATGGCGCAAACCTAAACCACTGCACGCGCCTGCGCAAATTTGTCCCAATGCGGCAAAAAGGCCATAAGACACTGTATTTATTAGCCGAATTTCACTCCGGCCTTTGCTTGACGCCGTGCGCCCCATCCTTTAGTTTCCGCGAAATTCGACGGGATACTGAGTCTGCCAGAACGGGGTTATGCGCCCCGACGGCTTTTGGCGGGCTTTCACTCCCCTGGAGTATCAATATGAAGGTGACGACGAAGGCCGCCACGGAATGGCGCGGGCAACAGACCCCGCAACGTTCCGAGGAAGAATCTGCGCGCGCCAAACGGGTGTCCGCATGACCGACTTGAAAAAACCGACCGCCCTTCTCGTCCTCAAAGACGGCACCGTCATCCAAGGCATCGGCCTTGGCGCCACCGGCGAAGCGGTCGGCGAAGTCTGCTTCAACACCTCCATCACCGGCTATCAGGAAATTCTGACCGACCCGTCGTATGCCGGTCAGATCATCACTTTCACCTTCCCTCATATCGGCAATGTCGGCACGAACGACGAAGACATTGAGACGACGAACCTCGCAGCCTCGTCCGGCGTGCAGGGCTGCGTGCTCAAAGCCGACATCACCAATCCGTCGAACTACCGCGCCCTCAAACATTTCGACCGCTGGCTGCGCGCCCGCGGCATCATCGGCATTGCCGGCGTCGACACACGCGCGCTGACGCGCCTCATCCGCGAAAAAGGCATGCCCGACGGCATCATCGCGCATGATCCCGACGGCAATTTCGACATTCCGGCGCTCGTCAAAAAAGCAAATGCCTGGCCCGGCCTGCTCGGCCTCGACCTCGCCAAAGATGTGAGTTGCACGCAAAGCTATGGCTGGACCGAGAGCAACTGGGTCTGGGGCGAAGGCTACACGACGACACCGGCAAAATATAAAGTCGTCGCCATCGACTACGGCATCAAACGCAACATCCTGCGCTGCCTCACATCCGTCGGCTGCGATGTGACAGTGGTGCCCGCAACAACTTCTGCTGAAGACATCCTCGTGATGAAGCCCGACGGCGTGTTCCTGTCGAACGGTCCCGGTGATCCGGCCGCCACCGGCGTCTATGCCGTGCCCGAAATCAAAAAGCTCGTCGCAAGCGGCAAGCCGGTCTTCGGCATCTGCCTCGGCCACCAGATGCTCGCGATTGCGCTGGGTGCCAAGACCGAAAAGATGCATCAGGGCCATCACGGCGCCAATCATCCGGTCAAAGACTATACGACAAGCAAAGTCGAGATCACCTCGATGAACCACGGCTTCACCGTCTCGCGCGAAAGCCTGCCCGCTGACGTTGAAGAAACGCATGTGTCATTGTTTGATGGCACCAATGCGGGCATCCGCCTCAAAGATAAGCCGGTGTTCTCCGTGCAATACCACCCCGAAGCATCACCCGGCCCGCAGGACAGCCATTATCTGTTCGAGCGGTTTGTGAAGATGATTGAAGAAGGCCGCGGCTGATCCCATGCCCAAACGTACAGACATTAAAAGCATCCTCATCATCGGCGCTGGTCCCATCATCATCGGGCAGGCGTGCGAGTTTGACTATTCGGGCACGCAGGCCTGCAAGGCGCTCAAAGAAGAGGGCTACCGGATCATTCTGGTGAACTCGAACCCCGCGACGATCATGACGGACCCTGATCTCGCCGATGCGACCTACATCGAGCCGATCACGCCGGAAGTGGTAGCAAAGATCATCGAGAAGGAACGCCCCGACGCGCTGCTGCCCACGATGGGCGGGCAGACCGCGCTCAACACGGCGCTCGCACTCGACGACATGGGCGTGCTCAAGAAATTCAACGTGGAAATGATCGGCGCGAAACGCGACGCCATTGCGAAAGCCGAAGACCGTCAACTGTTCCGCGATGCGATGGACAAGATCGGGCTGGAAAGCCCGCGCTCGCTCGCAGCCCACAATATGGAAGAGGCGCTGAAGGGCCTCGACATGGTGGGCCTGCCCGCGATCATCCGCCCCAGCTTCACGATGGGCGGCACCGGCGGCGGCATTGCCTACAACAAACAGGAATTCACCGAGATCGTTGAACGCGGCCTCGACGCCTCGCCCACAACCGAAGTGCTGATCGAAGAGTCAGTGCTCGGCTGGAAAGAATATGAGATGGAAGTCGTGCGCGACACGGCGGACAATTGCATCATCATCTGCTCGATTGAAAATATCGATCCGATGGGCGTGCATACGGGGGACTCGATCACGGTCGCGCCCGCGCTCACGCTCACCGACAAAGAATATCAGATCATGCGCAATGCCTCGATTGCGGTGCTGCGCGAGATCGGCGTCGAGACCGGCGGCTCGAATGTGCAATTCGCGGTGAACCCGAAAGACGGCCGCCTTGTCGTCATCGAAATGAACCCGCGCGTCTCGCGCTCCTCCGCACTCGCATCGAAAGCAACAGGCTTTCCGATTGCCAAGGTCGCAGCGCGCCTCGCGGTCGGTTACACGCTGGACGAATTGCAGAACGACATCACGCAGGTGACGCCCGCCTCGTTCGAGCCGACCATCGACTATGTTGTCACGAAAATCCCGCGCTTTGCGTTTGAAAAATTCGCAGGCAGCGAGCCTCTGCTCGGCACGGCAATGAAATCGGTCGGCGAAGCGATGGCGATTGGCCGCACGTTCCAAGAATCGTTGCAGAAGGCATTGCGCTCGCTCGAAACCGGCCTCACGGGCCTTGATGACATTGCCATTCCCGGCATCGGTCAGGGCGACGACAATACGGCCATTCGCGCCGCGCTCGGTCGCCCGACGCCGGATCGTCTGCTCGTCATCGCGCAGGCCATGCGCCACGGCATGAGCCACGACCAGATCCACGCCGCCTGCTTCTATGACCCGTGGTTCCTCGAACAGTTGCAGGACATTGTCGATGCCGAGACGACCGTGAAGGAAAAAGGTCTGCCGGAAACGAAAGACGGATTGCGCCAGTTGAAGTCGATGGGCTTCTCGGATGCGCGGCTTGCCAAGCTCACCGGCTCCGACGAAGAAACCGTGCGTGGCCTCCGCCGCGGCCTCGGCGTGCGCCCTGTCTTCAAACGCATCGACACATGCGCGGCTGAATTTGAAAGCCGCACACCCTATATGTATTCGACCTACGAGACGGACTTTGCAGGCCGCGCCGATTGCGAAAGCGAGCCGACGGACAAGAAGAAAGCCATCATCCTCGGCGGTGGCCCGAACCGCATCGGTCAGGGCATCGAATTCGACTATTGCTGCTGCCATGCCGCTTTCGCGCTCGACGACATCGGCATCGAAAGCATCATGGTGAACTGTAATCCCGAAACAGTGTCCACCGACTATGACACATCGGACCGTCTCTATTTCGAGCCGCTGACGGCCGAAGACGTGCTCGAACTTATCGATGTTGAAACATCCAAGGGCACGCTTGCCGGCGTCATCGTGCAATTCGGCGGACAGACACCGCTGAAGCTCGCAAACGATCTGGAGCGTGCCGGTGTGCCGATCCTCGGCACCTCGCCCGACATGATCGACCTTGCCGAAGACCGCGACCGCTTCAAAGACCTGCTCGACCGCCTGAAGCTGCGCCAGCCGCCGAACGGCATCGCGCGCTCCGGCCCCGAAGCCATCGCCATTGCCGAACGCATCGGCTATCCCGTCGTCATCCGCCCGTCCTATGTGCTGGGCGGTCGCGCGATGGAAATCGTGCGCGATACGGCGCATCTGGAACGCTACATCACCGAGGCCGTTGTCGTGTCGGGGAAAAGCCCTGTGCTGATCGACCTCTATCTGCGTGACGCCATTGAAGTCGATGTAGACGCGCTTTGCGACGGCAAGGACGTGTTTGTCTGCGGCATCATGGAGCATATCGAAGAAGCGGGCGTGCATTCCGGCGACAGCGCCTGCTCGCTGCCGCCCTATTCGCTGCCGAAAGACACGATCAGACAGATCGAGGAACAGACACGCGCCATGGCACTGGCGCTGAATGTCGGCGGCTTGATGAACGTGCAATATGCTGTGCAGGACGGCACGATCTATGTGCTGGAAGTCAATCCGCGCGCCTCGCGCACCGTACCCTTCGTCGCCAAGGTGATCGGCGAACCCGTTGCCAAAATCGCCGCGAAAATCATGGCCGGTGTACCGCTTGCGAGCTTCGACCTTCAGCCCTTCAGCGGCAATTACGTCGCAGTGAAAGAAGCCGTCTTCCCCTTCGCGCGTTTTCCCGGCGTTGACACATTGCTCGGACCGGAAATGCGCTCGACCGGCGAAGTGATGGGCCTCGACAAGAGCTTCGCCGTCGCTTTCGCCAAAAGCCAGATCGGCGGCGGCACGAAAGTGCCAACCGGCGGCACTGTGTTTGTGTCGGTGAAAGACTCAGACAAGGACAAGGTCATCGGTCCGGCGAAGAAACTTCTCGACCTCGGTTTCGACCTCATCGCCACCGGCGGCACGGCAACTTTTTTGCGCGACAAGGGGCTCGCGGTGCGCACCATCAACAAGGTGCTCGAAGGCCGCCCGCATATTGTCGACGAGATCAAAAACGGCAATGTCGCGCTCGTCTTCAACACGACCGAAGGGGCCAAGGCGATCGAGGATTCGAAATCCTTGCGCCGCGCCGCGCTGATGATGAAAGTGCCCTATTACACGACCGTGGCGGGCTCGCGCGCCGCCGTGCTCGGCATCGAAGCCATCATAAACGGCCAGCTCGAAGTCGCACCTTTGCAGTCCTACGCGAAGACTGCGGCGGCTGAATAGTGCGATGCAAGAGTGAACAAGGGCTAAACCCGTAAATTCTGGGTTTGACCTTGGGCCCTTCACTCCCCACAATCAGGGCTCATCACCCGCCGACCGGAGCGACCACCCCTTGCCCCGGCGGGATTTTATTTCGCACGTTTGTGAGTTCTGCACCGGCGCTCCCGCCGGACAGACAAGTAACGCAAGACCGATAACATAAGAGAGACGATCCGCTATGGAACGCATTCCGATGACCGCCGAAGGCCATCAAAATCTGGTCGAGGAAGTCAAGTTCCTCAAATCCGTCGAGCGCCCGCGCATCATCAAGGCGATTGCGGAAGCGCGCGCGCATGGCGATCTGTCGGAAAATGCGGAATACCACGCCGCCAAGGAACAGCAGGGTCTGAACGAAAGTCGCGTGCTGGAACTGGAAGACAAGCTGAGCCGCGCCGAAGTGATCGACGTGAGCAAGCTCTCGGGCGACACGGTGAAGTTCGGTGCGACCGTCACGCTCATCGACGAAGACACCGAAGACGAAGTGAAATACCAGATCGTCGGCGAGATGGAAGGCGATGTGAAACAGGGCCGCATCTCGGTGACATCACCGATTGCGCGCGCCATGATCGGTAAATCGGTCGGCGACAGTATCGAAGTCACCACGCCGGGCGGCGGCAAGTCTTACGAAATTTTGAAGGTGAGCTTCGGGTAATTTTCTCGTCTCGCTCCGCTGTCAGCCCAGCGCCTCCAGCGGTACGCCGGGCTGATGCTTGCTCTGCCTAATCGTCAGCGACGTGCGCACGCTCGCCACATTCGGTGCAGGCGTGAGCAGTCCGGTGAGGAAATTCTGGAACGTCGAGAGGTCCGGCGCGACGCATTTCAAAATAAAGTCGATGTCGCCATTGAGCATGTGACACTCGCGCACAAGCGGCCATGTGCCGACCAGCGCCTCGAAGGCCTTGAGGTCCGCTTCGGCTTGCGAGTGCAGCCCCACCATCGCAAAGACCGTGACTTCAAAGCCCAGCGCCTTGACGTTGAGGTCCGCGTGGTAGCCCTGAATGAAGCCCGCCTCTTCCAGCGCTCGCACACGGCGCAGACACGGCGGCGCGGAGATGCCGACCTTTTGCGACAGGTCCACATTGGTGATGCGGCCATCGGCTTGCAGCGCTGCCAAAATCTGTAAGTCGATGGCGTCGAGCTTTGCCCGCTTCATGTGTATGTCCAATGGTGACTTGTATCGCTCTAGGGCTTATTTAACCTGATGCCGGTTAGGTTTCAGCAAGATAATTACTCAAACACGCAAGATAATGACCGAAATGGCCACCACCCTTGATCCACAGACATCTTGCTGGGTGCTGACCAACGGCATGGCGGGCTTCGAGACGCAAGGGCTCGGCATTGCCGAGGCCCTCGGCCTCACGCCCGTGATGAAACGCGTCACGCCCCCCGCGCCCTACCGCTGGCTCGCACCGCACGGACCCGCCGCGCCGGACGCCAATATCAAAGCGCCGTGGCCGGACATTCTCATCGCCTCGGGCCGCCAGTCGATCCCTTACGCGCGCATGATCAAACGCGCGTCGAAGGGCAGAACATTTGTCGTCATCCTACAAAACCCGCGCGTGCCCCCCCGCCACTTCGATCTCGTCTGGGCCCCCGCGCATGATCAGCTCTCCGGCCCCAATGTCATTTCGACGCTTGTCTCCCCGCATCGTCTGACACGCAAGCGCCTCACCGACGAAGCAGCAATTTGGGAACCACAGCTCGCGCATCTGCCCCGCCCGCGCGTCGCTGTTCTCATTGGCGGCAAGAACGCGATCTATGATTTCGACGAGGCCGCCGCCGCGAAGCTCGCACACCAACTCGCCGCGCTCATCGACAAGGAAGGCGTCAGCCTCATGGTCACGCCGTCGCGCCGCACGGGCGAGCGCCAGACAAAAATCATCAAAGACGCACTCGCAGGCAAGCCCGCCCTTGTCTGGGACGGCAGCGGCGACAACCCCTATTTCGGCTTTCTCGGACAGGCCGACGCGGTGATCGTCACAAGCGATTCTGTGAACATGGTGGGCGAAGCCGCCTTCACGGGAAAACCCGTATACGTCGTCGAACTCACCAATCGGACGGGGAGCCACTCCGTCAAATTCCGCCGTTTTCTGGACGCGATCTACCAAAAAGGCGCGGCGCGACCTTTTGTCGGACCGCTTGAAAGCTGGGAGTACGCGCCATTAAATGCTACCCATGACATCGCCGAAGCAATCGCCACGCGCTTGCCCACACGACACACGGACCCGACATGAGCCTGCTCGACATCGAAGCCCTGCGCGCCACGCCGCTGAAAACGGTCCCTTACGATTATTTCGTGGTGCCGAATTTCATCCGTCCGTCCGCGTTTGACAGCGTCATCGCCGATTTTCCGGACATCAACTCGACGGGCTCGATCCCGCCGAGCGAATTGCCGATCAAAGGTCAGTTCGACGCGCTGCTGAAAGAACTCGAAGGCCCCGAATTCCGCAAAGTGATCGAAGAGAAGTTCGATCTCGATCTTTCCGACCGCCCCACCATGATCACGGTCCGCGGCAACTGCGCAAAAAACAACGGCAAGATCCATACCGACACAGAGTCGAAAATCATCACCGTCCTGCTCTATATGAATCAGGAATGGGACAAGGACGGCGGCCGCTTGCGCATCCTGCGCTCCGCCACCGACCTCAACGACGCCGCCGAAGAAGTCTCCCCCAATGGCGGCACGCTGCTCGTCTTCCGCCGCGCCAACAACTCATGGCATGGGCACGAACCCTTCGAAGGCCCGCGCCGCGCGATCCAACTCAACTGGGTGCGCGACGAAGAGGTCGTCGCCCATGAACAACGCCGCCACCGCTTCACGATGTTCCTGAAGCGGATCAATCCGTTCGGCAGCGTCGCCGCGCGACAAGCCTCCTGAGCAATATATGACGACGCTTGCGATCGAAACCTTCAAGAACGCCGATCTGGCTCACGGCTGGCGACCCGGCAACAATGCGGGCGGCGCAACGCTGTTCAAGGCGCTCGGCCACCCGCTGGCCGCGCCCCTCGGCCACAAAATCATTGATGAGTTGGCAAGCGCCGGTCCCGTGGCCATTTTCGATCCGACCAATGCGGTTGGCAATTTCCACGCTTACTATGATCTGAAGCGCCTTGATGTCGTCGGCACCTATGTGCAGCGTGTCGAAGACCTCGGCGGTCAGGTCATGGGCAAAAGCGTGCGGCCCTTGAGCGCGCTCGCATCATCCGGCGCAAAAACCGTTCTCGTTCTCCTGTTCGATGCCGAAAAAATCATTGCACCGTTCAGGCATCTTTTTCCCAAGGAGGCCAAAATCGTCAGCCTCGATGCCATGCGCATTCCCGACGACATGCTGACGAACAAGGCCAACTATCTCGACCCGATGAACTTCGCGACAAACTTTGCGCTGATGCGCGAAATCAAAGGCGCTAACGGCAAAGACGGTCTGCACACACGCGTCAACAGCGCCAACTACTGGGGCTTGCACGGTGCGGCCAATGCCGAACTCTGGCTCTGCCTTTTTGGTGAAGACGGGAGCGAACTCGCAAGTTGGCGCGAGATCATGCCCGCCGCCGGTGCGCCGTTCAAAATCGACAGCACTGACATCCGCACACGCTTCGGCTTGCAGGACTTCACTGGTTCGCTTTTCATCCACGCGATCAAGATCAAAGGCCATGACGTCGTCAAATACGCGCTCGACATGTATGGCGAAAACGGCAAAGGCTTAACGTGCAGCCACGACGCCAACGCCTGGCCCGCCGACTTCTATGCCGGTATGCCCGCAGGCGACGCAGACGAGCAGGTGACGCTCTTCATCCAGAACTCGCATCCCATGCCCATTCCGCCGCGCTCCATCGGTCTCAACATCATGGGCTCGCAAGACATCTCGTGGTTCGGCGAAGCGATTGCGCCTTTCGCGACACGCGCAATATCCGTGAACGACCTTCTCCCGCACGCCAAATGGCCCGATCAGGTCGAGATTGTCGCCGGTCGTTATTTCGTGCGCCCGCGCTATGAAGTGAAACGCGCAGGCGGCGCGCGCCGCATCGCACATGCCAATGTCGAACGCACGGACTTGAAACCTAATCCGGACATCAAAAATCTCGCAGAGCATATGGGCAAGGGTTACATCATGCCCTTGCCCGTGTTGCCGCGCAGCGAATTTGCTTCCGTCATGCTACCGACGCCGATGGCCACCGAGCAGCACGAATTGCCGATCCGCGCCGACCTGATCGACGCCAGCGGCAAGCTCGTCGCCTCAAAGTTTCTCGGACGCTTGCAGCGCCGCGACAGTATTGAGGTGAACATTGAAAACTGGATCAAGGAAGCCTCGCTGACGCTGCCCTCCGGCCACGGCCATGTGGAGTTCCTCTACGACTTCCGCGACGGCGGCGAAGGCGACGGCTGGCTCCATGTGCTTGGCCGCTTCGAACAGAAATCAAGCGGCCACCGCGCCGAAACGATTTTCGGTGCCCATATCTACAACACCGCGATCATCTACAAAGACGAACCGCAATCCTACACGAACAAACCGCCGGGACTGACCACGCGCCTGTTCCTCCGTCTTGGTACGGACGGACTCGACACGATCTGCCACCTGATCTATCCGGCCTCGACGCAATGGCATCCGAAAAGCTCGACATTGCTGATCCTTCACAATGCCGAAGGCCAGCCCGTCGCCGAAAAGAAAATCGAAATCCCCTGCGGCGGTTCGCATTTCTGGCGCTTGTCCGAAATGTTCTCGGAAACCGAACGCGCGAAGATGAGCGGCGCAGGCTACGTCATCGTGCGCGACACGACCTGCCGGTTATTCGGGTTTCACGGCATGACGAACGGCGATAAGAGCTTCTGCCTCGATCATATGTTCGGGTTTTGAAACGATCTATTTCGACGCGATCAAATTATAACCAAAATGCGGGCAACAAAATCATCGACCGATCCACAGAAATTCAATGTCTGAACGTCGGTCAAATTTGCATCGCCAAATCTAACAAATTCGTGCCACAAGTGATCGTCTTCGTTGGGGCATCCGCCGGAGTACTTCCAAAGTTCCGATCGCAAATCAGGCACACCCAATTCGCTAGCAACGAAATATGGATCCGCGCTAAGTTGATCTCTAATCTTCCGCTCAGCAGCATCATCCAAGCGACCGCTCAATAACACAGCCCCATGAGCTTTGTAGTTAGACGCATCGCGATACAGATACTCAAATATCGTCTGGGTCATTTATATGCTTCTCAAACCGCACATCATTGTGCCATTGAAGAAATTCTGGTGCGGGAAAAAATCTCCTTGGTGCCAAAATCTTTTGGCCTTCAAGGCCTGAAAGCATCTTACCTAGCTTCGTTCTCTGTCCCTCTTGTTTAATTTTTTTGGATACACGGATAGAAAAATCTGGCGCGACGGTAATCAGCCCCCGATCAAATGCCTTATCGTGAATTGCAGATAGGCAAAGACCATTTCGTGGATTCAAACGATTCTCAACATCCGACGCCCAAGGAATAATATGACTGGCAACTAGTAGCTCAGAAGTAGTCACACCACTCATACAGCACTTGCCATCATAACTAGCCAACACCGAGGTTCGGAAAAAGGCCTGCCGCTTTCGAACATAGATCATCGTCCGCTGCGTCTCACCGACGAATGACCCCTGAGGTTCGGCAAATCCGCTTGGCGCAATATGTCCAACCTTTCCTTCATCACGCATCTTCTCAATGAGCAATTCACACTCTTCATCAAGCCTGCCCAAATCCGTATGAAATGCTCGCCAAACTTCACGATCAGCTTTCGACGTATTTCCAAGTCCACTCCGCCCAGTAGTCGTAATGCTTGGGTCCAAACTCGCAAAATTGACCAATTTCATCGAAACAGCTGATGGAGTTCGATCAATGAGATGCGCTAACGCAACAATCTCAGGTGCACTTTTATGCATCCGACCAAAAGGCATTTGACAATATAAATGGAATGCTAGCTTTAGTTGCTCGCTTGTCCAATCACGTCTGACCGTCCTTGACGCCATTGCCAAACCGACTACCTACTTCAAATGCAAAATACCATGAAAAATTTAAATCGCCTTCGCAATTTATCTTAACTTCAATTACCTCACCAGTTCCCGATAAAACCGCTCCACATCCGCGATGCGGGCCACGCGCTCATAGGGGCTCATATCATATCGCGGAGCGACGAGGCGGAGGTCGTAGGCACGTTTGAGACCCGCCAGAATGTCGTCCGGACTACTCGTCGGCAGGGTCAACACATCTTCATTCTTCGCGGCAATGTCTTTCAGCCCGCATGTGTCACGCACCAGCACGCGCGTGTCGGCCCGCATAGCCTCGATGACAACGAGGCCGAAAGGTTCGGCATAGCTTGGCGCGACCATGCAATCGAAAGCGGAATAGAGATCGCGCACGTCGGTGCGGTAACCGGTGAAGTGGATGCGTGGGTTGCCGGTCTTGAAATTGAACTGAAAGCCTGAGGCCGTGCCGCCGACCACGAGGAAATGCGCGTCCGCCTTGTCCCAGAGACAGAAGGCTTCGACGGCTTCCTTGATGCCCTTGTTGGGCGCGGGCCGCGCGACGAGGCCGACGGCGAAATCACCGGGCGCAATGGTGAACTCAGCCCGCAAGGCGGCGATACGTTCCGCTGACGGATGATCAAAATCCGACACCCAGTTCGGCACCACCGCATAAGCCATGTCCATCTCGGGCGGCAGCAACTCCGTCTGCCATTCGGAAATCAGCACGACGCCGTCGAGGCCCTTGGCGGTGACAGGTCGCCCCATATGCCAATGCGCGATGCACGTGATGCCGGACGGCATGAAGCGCACATACTCAATCGCCCGACCGAGATGCCCGTGATAAACATCTGCCCCGAAACGCCACGCGGCGAGCGCAACGCGCAATGGTCTCAGTCCGCGCGGTATCTTCTTCACCTTCACCAGCGGCGAGACATGCTCCAAAATCGAATGCCCCGGAACGGCGTCGCAATCATCGGCCACGAGCAGCAGCACATCATGGCGCAGGCACAACTCGTTGCACAGCTCGACGCAGATGCGCTCCGATCCTGCAAACCCTTGAGTGAAGATCGCCTGTACGATCTTCAGCCGCTTCTCCGCCATATTGCCCCCGTCAACGCGTTACCAGCAATATGTTAGCAAACCCCTCCGATTCTGCCGGTCGTTATTTCCCATAGCCGCTCAGGTTTCCACGGAAAACTTGTCGCACCGCACACAATACCCTTGCATCAAGATTGGAATGCCTCTAAATACCAATATACAGATTGGATCAATTCCAAACAATCCCCATAAAGTCAGTTCAGGAGCCCCATATGAGCGTTCTCGTCGGCAAAGCCGCCCCCGATTTTACCGCCGCAGCCGTGCTTGCCAACGGCGACATCGTCGAAGACTTCAACCTGAAGGCCCATCTCAAGGGCTCTTACGGCCTCGTCTTCTTCTATCCGCTCGACTTCACCTTCGTCTGCCCGTCCGAAATTCTCGCCTATTCGAACCGCGTACCGCAGTTTGAAAAGCTGAATGTAAAGGTGGTTGCGGTATCCGTGGATAGCCAGTTCACCCATGCCGCATGGCGCAATACAGCCCCTGCAGGCGGCGGACTGGGCGTTGTGAAGTTTCCGATGGTCGCCGACATGACCAAGCAGATCGCACGCGATTATGACGTGCTGATCGAAAAAGACGGTGTGGCGCTGCGCGGCACGTTCCTTATCGACCGCGAAGGCATCGTCCGCCACCAGCTCGTGAACGACCTGCCGCTCGGCCGCAATGCCGACGAAGCGCTGCGCATGGTTGATGCCCTCCAGTTCCATGAAGAAAACGGCGAAGTCTGCCCCGCCGGCTGGAACAAAGGCGACGAGGGCATGGTCGCCGACGCCAAAGGTGTTGCCAAATACCTCGGCAGCCACGCCGAAGCGCTCTAATCCATACCTTCCGGTCTGGCCGTTCCTTTCCTATATTAAGGGACGGCCAGACTGACCCTCCATCCCTCCCGTCCGAGCCTTGAGTAGAGATCATGTCCGACACAAAGCACTCAAAAGTCATCATCATCGGCGGCGGCGCGGCAGGCTACACAGCCGCCATTTATGCAGCCCGCGCGATGCTGGAGCCGACACTTATTCAAGGCATCCAGCCCGGCGGTCAGCTCACGATCACCACGGACGTCGAAAACTATCCGGGCTTTGCCGAAGCAATCCAGGGCCCGTGGCTGATGGAGCAGATGGAGGCGCAGGCGCGCCATGTCGGCACCAACATCGTGGCCGACACAATCACCAAGGCCGAACTCGGCTCGCGTCCGTTCCGTCTCACAGGCGACAGCGGCACGATCTACACCGCTGACGCCGTCATCGTGGCAACAGGCGCACAGGCCAAATGGCTCGGCCTGCCGTCCGAGCAACATTTCCAGGGCTTCGGCGTTTCGGCCTGCGCGACCTGCGACGGCTTCTTCTATCGCGGCAAGGAAGTGCTGCTTGTCGGCGGCGGCAACACCGCTGTTGAAGAAGCATTATTCCTCACGAACTTCGCATCCAAAGTCACGGTCATCCATCGCAAGGATCATTTCCGCGCGGAAAAGATCATGCAGGAACGCCTGTTCAAAAACCCCAAGATCGAAGTGGTGTGGGACAGCGTTGTCGAAGAAGTCGTCGGCGACAGCGATCCCGTCGGCGTTACTGGCGCACGCATCAAGAACATCAAAACCGGCGACGTCACAACTCTCCCCGCCCATGGCATTTTCATCGCCATCGGTCACAAGCCTGCCACCGAACTCTTCGAAGGCCAGCTTGATATGAAGCCCGGCGGCTATCTGAAAGTTGTGCCGGGCACGACGACGACAAATATCAAAGGCGTGTTCGCTGCCGGTGACGTGACAGATGACGTCTATCGTCAGGCTGTGACGGCGGCCGGCATGGGCTGCATGGCGGCGCTGGAGACAGAGCGTTTCCTTGCGGCAGAAGAAGCAGGGCACGCGCAGGCGGCTGAGTAATCTAAAAACCGAGCAGTCCGATCAAGGCGTTCATGTCGTAAAATACATGAGCGCCTTTTGCTTTAAGGGCATCCGCATCCGTATGCGGATCACCGGCATAACCCAGAACGGACATGCCTGCGGCCACGGCGGCTTCAACACCCGGCACGCTGTCCTCGATCACCACACACTCAGCAGGCGCAAAGCCCATCGACTTTGCGGCGAAGAGAAAAAGGTCGGGCCACGGCTTGCCTCTGCCGACCTGCTCGGCGCTGAACAGAACATCTGCGACCAGCGGCAACAGATCCGAACTGCCCAGTGTGAAACGCATCTTTTCAAACTTGCCGGAAGAGGCGACACAATAAGGAACGCCCTTCGCCTTCAAGGCGACAAGCACCTCGCGCACATCGGGCACAGCGTTGATGCCGCCGGAAAAGGCTTTCAGCGTTTCATCGCGAACATGCTCGGGCCATTGCGGAGCGAGCGGACGACCGATGGCAGCCTCGACATGGGCCATGACGGCTTCAAGTGTTTTGCCGACAAAGAGGCGCCGGCAGTCTTCATATGAAATCTCAAAACCGTCTTCAGCCAACACTTTGACAAGAAGCTGATTGGCCAATGTCTCGGTATCGACGAGTACGCCGTCGCAATCGAAAATCACCAGAGACGGGGGAGTGCTGAAAGGAAACGCCATGGCGACCTTATCGGCCGACATGGCGTTTTACGCAATTCACTTTTCGTGACCGAACGTATCAGCCCAACATCGAGCGCAGCATCCATGCGGTCTTTTCGCTGGCTTCCATGCGCTGCGTGAGAAGGTCGGCTGTGGGTTCGTCATGGGCTTCGTCTGCCGCCTTGAAAATACCGCGCGCCGTGCGCGTCACGGTCTCATGGCCTTTGACGAGATTTTTGATCATCTCCTGCGCCGAGGGCACACCTTCATCTTCTTCGATTTTGGTGAGCGCGGCGTAAGCCTTGTACCCGCCCGGCGCGGGGAACCCCAGCGAGCGAATACGCTCGGCCACCAGATCAATCGCAAGCCAAAGCTCATTATACTGCGTCTCGAACATCAGATGCAGCGTGTTGAAGCTCGGACCTGTGACGTTCCAATGATAATAATGTGTCTTGTGATAGAGCGTGTAGGTATCGGCCAATAAATGCGACAGACCATTTGCAATCTTCTTGCGGTCTTTTTCCGAGATACCAATATCAATCTGCATGGGGGCTTTGCTCATTTGACTATCCTGCTTTTTGCTCTGCCATTGAGACAAGCGTAACGCGACCTGTCATTCCTTCATATAGTCTCTGCGCGAAATCAGGCAAGAAAAAGGTCCTGACGGGAAACCATCAGGACCTTTTCATTTAATGGATAGCACTCTTAACGGAGATTTCCGCAGAAACGCTGGATACGTTCGCAGGCTTTTGTGAGAGCTTCGGTGGACGTCGCATAGGAAATGCGGAAGAAGGGCGCGAGGCCGAAGGCCTGACCATGCACACAGGCCACGCCTTCTTCTTCGAGCAAGGCTTCCACAAAGTCCTGATCATTGTTGATGATGCGGCCCTTGGGCGTGGTCTTGCCGATGCAGCCTTCACACGACGGGTACACATAAAAAGCCCCTTCCGGTGTCGGGCACTTCAGGCCCTTGGCCTGATTGAGCATCGACACGACAAGATCGCGGCGTTCCTTGAAACTCTCGGCGCGTTCCGCAATGAAATCCTGCGGACCGTTCAGAGCCTCGACAGCGGCCCATTGCGAGATCGACGTCGGGTTCGATGTCGACTGGCTCTGAACCGTCGTCATCGCCTTGATCAGTTCGACGGGACCCGCGCAATAGCCGATGCGCCAACCGGTCATCGAATAGGACTTCGAAACGCCGTTCATTGTCAGTGTACGGTCATAGAGTTTGGGTTCGACCTGCGCCGGCGTTACAAACTTGAAACCGTCATAGGACAGGTGCTCGTACATGTCGTCGGAGAGGATCCAGACATGGGGATGACGCAGCAGTACGTCCGTGAGCTTCTTCAATTCGTCATGCGTGTAAGCCGCACCCGTCGGGTTTGACGGCGAGTTGAAAATGAACCACTTGGTCTTCGGCGTGATCGCTTTTTCCAAGACATCGGGTTGCAGTTTGAAGCCTGTGTTCATGCCCGCTTCGACAATGACCGGCGTACCACCGAGGAGTTCCACGATGTCGGGGTAGGACACCCAGTAAGGCGCCGGAATGATGACTTCATCGCCGGGGTTCAGCGTCGCCACCATGGCATTGAAAATGATCGGCTTGCCGCCCGGTGCGACAAAGCACTGGGCGGGCGAATAGTCGAGACCGTTCTCGCGCTTGAACTTCGCAGCAATGGCCGCCTTCAGTTCGGGAATACCGTCAACGGCGGTGTATTTTGTTTCACCGCGCTGGATGGCCGCAATCGCCGCCGCCTTGATATTGTCCGGCGTGTCGAAGTCGGGTTCGCCCGCGCCGAGGCCGATCACATCGACGCCCTGCGCTTTCAGATCGCGCGCTTTCTGAGTCGCGGCAATGGTTGCCGACGGCTTGATGCGCTTTAGCGAGTCCGAAAGGAAGGCCATGATGGATGCTCCATAGGGTACAGGGAACCGGCCAGTCATCTGACCGGAAAACGGCTGAAACCTATGCCCGCGTGACGCCAGGCGCAACACCCTATCTCGGCCATAACGCCGCGCCCGAGAGGCTTTCCCACGCTATGGCGCGCAAACCATCAGGCAGCCCAGAATGACCTGACATTGATCCCCGCATGGTACGAAAGGACAGACCCATTCGCACCAAAGCCATGTGTCCTTTGACGAATGCGCCCTATACGGATGATCACCTTATGTTGATCAGAAATGCGTCACACATAGATAAAACATATTTCATCCTCATCATCATGTTAACCCACAAGTTTCAGCAGCACCCGACTTGAACTGCATGACGGACCGCTCGCGCCCCTGTTTTCAACGCCGCCACGAACCAGAAAATTATCCATACCCTTCAATGACTTAATGAAGAATCCCGAAAACCGCACAATGAAAATCACAATGAAAAACTGCAAATAGGGATTGTGGACACATGAAAAGCATCTGTAAAATCGGCACAATATCCGCAAGTAAGCCAATACAATTCTACTGATTATTAGAAAATATTTACTGGAAATAACCACGTATAGCCACCTATATGCCTAGGTACCTATCCACTTATGACCGATTAATAGAAGTAAAACTTGATCACAATGAGTTGAACTCAAGACAAGACCACTGTCATTTAGATAAAATGACTTGTATCCACACTCAGACAATGCCGGTGTCACTTCACCCTTGGCTCCGGCAAGCAACAGTAGGTATAGGGGAAGTAAGTTGGGTCTAGAACAATATCGACGTACCGTCAGCGAGAGCAAAAGAGCCGCAATTCTGAGTGCCGGTCGTGAAAGTTTTCTGAGACACGGGTTCAGCCGCGCCGCCGTCGCCGACATTGCCCGCGAGGCGGACGTGTCCACCGCCACGCTCTACAAACATTTCTCGTCCAAGGAGGAACTCTTCGCCATTGTCGTGCGCGACATCTGTTCGGGATTCGGCAACGAGTTTTCGCTGGCCAGCGACAGCACCGATGTGCGCCAGATCCTTTTCGATCTCGCCCATGCCTATCTCTCGGCCCAGTTTGACCATGGCGCCAATGCCCTCCTGCGTATTGTCATCGCCGAAGTCCCCAAAACCCCCAACGCCGCCATCGAAACACATGCCGCCCTGTCCGAACGCCGCCACGCCCATCTGAAGCGCACGCTCGACCGGCTCATCGAACGCAAGCTGCTGAAACCGCACAACACAGACATCGGCATCGACCTTCTCTCCGGCATGATCAAAGAAACGCTCATCTGGCCCGCGCTTTTCGATGCCGATGTGGAGCTTCCCACCGATGCCGATGACATCATCTACGAAGCCATCGACACCTATCTGGCGCGCTACGCCGCCTGATCGCGCCCACAGTATTCAGTAAAGCCACACCCAGAGGTCCGCCCGTGGAAGCAAAATTGGAAACCTATCGCAACGCCGTCATCAGGACGAAACGCGCCGCCATCCTGCGCGCCGCCCGCGCACAATTCCTGCGCAACGGCTTCTCTCATACGGGCATGACCGACATCGCCTATGACGCCGATGTGTCAACGGCAACGCTCTACAAGCATTTCCGTTCCAAAGACATCCTGTTTGCGGAAATCGTCGAAGACGCCTCCAACATGTTCAAATTCGCATTCAGCCAGCCGGAGGGCGACGAAGCGTCGCTGACCGACAGCCTGTGCGAGGCGGCCAAAGCGGGGCTGCAATCCTATCTGGCGAGCGAACTGCAACCCCTGATGCGCGTGGTCATTGCCGAAGTGCCCTTCGCGCCGGAACTTGCCCGCATCACCTATGCCCGCATCACCCATCATTGGTACGGCGAAGCCATCCGCACACTGAACGGGCTTGTCTCGACCGGAATGCTGAAACCGCACGACACCAAACGCAGCGCGGGTTTCCTGATCGGGATGATCAAGGAAACATTCCTCTGGGAAAGCCTCTTCCGCGCCGATTACGTCTCGCCCGCAGACGAGGACGGACGCCGGATGCGCGCGATCATCGAACTGTTCCTGAACCGCTACAGCGTCAACGCGCCCGAACTGACCAATGTGGTCTATCTGCACAACTGACGTCACGCGACGACAAAACCAAAACCAAAACTAAACCCAAACACACAAAGAGCCGCGCCGGACAACAATGATCCGGCGCGGCTCTTTGTGTTTGCCGCCCCTTGTGTCAATGCAGCGTATCGGAACGGCCGAAATCGTCGCGCACCGGCACGACAAGGGCTGCCGCAATATCTTCCGGCCTATCGAGATCGTTCACAAGAATGCGCTCGCCCGACATGGTTTTCACATCGAGCGCGCCGCCGCCGAACAGGCGCTGCATCACCGAGCGGCGGACACGCACGGAGACGATCTCCGACAGCCCGACACTGATCTCGCGCGGGCGCAGAAAACCGGAACGCAGGGTGAGCACGCCGTTGCCCTGCACCGAGACGCCGAGAATGCGCGCGCGCACGGCGGCAAAAAACACAAGACAAGGCACGCCGATGACTCCCACCGCGATGGAGAGAGACCTGAGCCCCGCAAGACCATGCATCGCCGCCCAGACATAGATGCAGGCCCAGACCAGCGCGACAAGCGCGGACGGCAGATAGATCGTCCAATGCGCGCGGGCATTGCGCGGAAGAGGGGAATAGATCAGCGGCTGTGACATGGGCGTGAGGATTGCAGAGGCGGGCGACGATGGGAAGGGGCGCCATGTGCCCGACACACAAAAGACCTCGCCGGACCGGAGCCGGCAAGGGGGAGACACGCAGATACAAGGCCGCCACAAGAAAAAAGGGGCGCGGGGCTCGATCTCGACACACGCGGTTCCACGCGTGACGCGTTAACACGTATGGGGCGTATCAAAACCTTGCCCCGCGCACGACATTTTTGCGGCTTCTCCGCTTTCCATTGCTGTACTAGACGGGCGTCTGAATTCATCAACGGATGCGTTAGGTCCGTTCGGTTCAGATGTCGCTTGCCGCCCACACTCCAGTCGCACTGGACTATCCCTAGTCGGCGGCAATGACATCAATATGGGGGCGGAAAACAGGGGGAGGACAAGTTTTTTGGCGGGGATTTCTTAGAAAAAATCACGACCTCTTGCGACGCCGCTATCCCCGCTCCGTCATGAAATAGCGTTCGCCTTCGGCCTTCTGGGCCTGACCGTTCATGGCGAGAATTTCGAGAAGCTCGGAGACCTTCTCTTCGCGTTTCTTGCCGCCCTTGAAGGCGCGCGAAAGATCGCCCGATGACATGGGGCCGGATGCGCGGAGCAACTCGTCGCGCACGGCCTTGATCTGGTCGATGAGCTTGTCGGGCCATTTCGGTGCCTTGGCGGCAAGCACGGGCGCTTCGAGTTCAGCTTCGACCTGTTCTTCGGCCACGAGGCCTTTACCAAAGCGTGGGATTTGATAGTCGGGGCGGAGCCAGCGCACATGCCCGCGTTTTTCTTCTTCCGCACGCTCCTTGTTGAGCGCGACAAGGTGTTCAAGGATTTGCTCGTCAGTGAGATCAGCGGGCCAGCCCCATAGGCTTCAAAAACCTTGGCGTCGATCTCATCATGGATTTGGCGCAGCACCGAGACGAGGCCGCGCTCATGGATCAGGCGTTCTTTGTCGGTGAGCGGCGCGGCGGCGGGATCGGCGTCCAGCTCGCGCAAGCGTTCGAGCACGTTGTACATGCTGGTCATGGTGAGATCAGGATGCTCCGCCTGCCGCTCTTTGCGGAACGCGTCGAGACGTTCGCCGAGCGCGCGGAGTTCAGATTTCAATTTGTCGGTGGGGTCAGGGAAGGGGAAGGGATCGAATGTCGCTTTGCTATTATATCGCGGACGGTCTTCCAGTGTTCCACCGGCGGTCAATGCCCATAGTTGATGCATTGAACTAGTCAGAACGGCCAGTATCCAACTCGAAGTGGTCGCAATCGCATATGCCATAGCATCTGGCACTACATCGCCAGAAATAAATGTAAATGGACGGTGCTTCGCAGTATAAGGGGTAACAATAAAGCGATCACAATCTGCTAATGCTTTGCGCATTTGCGTTGCAGCGGTGGCGAAAACCCACCAGAACATTTTTCTGCGGGCATTTTTGTTCTGGTCTCGCTCAGGTTTCACTCTGTTCAGAAGATGCTGGTACAAAGTTGGAAATGTGACGCGTAGATTTTCTTCGCTCAGTCCGTATGCATCGATGATGAATCGTTTTTCAAAGTGTTGAACGATATCTTTTCCAATGATGTAACGTCGAACAATTGTTGGGAGTTTCTTTTCATCTATACCAAGGCCAATTAACTCGCTCGGGGAAAGTTTAAAGCCGTCATTGCCAGGGGCCACCCCTTGAAAGCAGATACTGATATTTGCCAACAATGGTTCGGCATTTTTTACGTCCGCGAAGCTCGATAAATTTGGTCCAATGCTACGGCAATCTCGAAAAATTAAATCATCAAAAGAACCAGCAATTATGCTTCCAATTCGAATGGGGCTATTTGAGCTTGAGGAAGCTCCGACCGTCATCGCGATGCGAACTGCGGCCCCATTATCTGATTCAACCCAAGGGTGGTCACGCACGGCAAGGACGAGCTTCAATCCCTGTTGATCAATTAATTGGCGTTGAAGTACCGGTCGACTAAATGGTTGGGTAATACTATTCGTGGTGATCAGGCCAAACCTGTTTGCATTTTTAGTTCTGACGGCCTCAGCGGCCTTGCTCCACCAATACATTACGAAGTCAATTGTATCGGGGAGATAACTATAAGCACTCTGGATTGCTTCGACATACTCATCGCCAATTGTACTTCGCAAAACGCGGACACCAATGAATGGCGGATTACCGACAATGAACTCCGATTCCGGCCAGACAGCCGGTTTCGGATTTGAATACGTATAAAGCTCCACCCGTGCGGTCTCATCGGGCACATCTTCGCCAGTGACGGGATGCTTTTTCATCGTCTCGCCATCCCAGCGCGTGACGGGCTTACCCTGATCGTCGCGCTGCAATTCGCGCTTGTCATAGGCGAGCACAGCGTCCTGTTCTTTGATATTGCCGAAAGCCCGGAGCACGGGTTCGGAAATGGCGTTCTGTCCGCCGGTTCTGATCTGCCATTTGATGAAGCCGATCCAGAGCACGAGGTCGGCGATCTGGACCGCGCGCGGATTGATTTCTAGTCCCAAAAACTGGTGCGGATCGACCGTGTGGTCGGACATTTCGAGCACATATTGCTCTTCGCCAAGGTCGCTCAGATAGTCGAGCACTTCGCCTTCGAGGCGCTTCATCAGTTCCATGGCGACATAGAGAAAGTTGCCGGTGCCGCAGGCAGGATCGAGTACGCGGGTTTTGCAAAGCTGCTGATGGAAAGCGCGCACAGCGGCGCGGGCCTCGGCGGGCTTGCCGGTGTTCATCAATTGCTCGGCTTCGGCCTGCACGACTTTCCAATCATCGGTCAGCGGCTCGATGATGGTGGGGACGACGAGGCGTTCGACATAGGCGCGCGGGGTGTAATGCGCGCCGAGCTTGTGGCGGTCGCGCTTGTCGAGCGCGCGCTCAAGCAGCGTGCCGAAAATGGCGGGTTCGACATCGCGCCAGTCGCGCCGCGCGGCGACGAAGAGTTCGTGGATTTCGTCGGGCTCAAGAGCGATGGCTTGCGGGTTGGCAAAGAGGCCGCCGTTGAAACGTTTGACAATATCATTGATGGTGCCGGTATAGCCGCCGGCATTCATGGCTTTCCAGAGGTCTTCGAGCGCGAAACGGAATTTGTCCGGCGTGTCCTTCATCTGTTCGAGCAATTTGGTGAAGGAGCCTTCGGGCAGCAGCTTCACGTCTTCGGCAAACATGGTGAAAAGGCAGCGCATCAGAAACTCCGCGACCTTGCCCGCATCATGGCCGCGCACTTCCAGCGCCTTAGCTATTTTGGCGAGACGCTCGGCAATGTCGCGCGTGACTTCGGCTGATTTTCTGGCCGGATCAAGGGCGAGCGGATCGGTCCAGACGAGGCGCAGACGCTCGCGCACTTCTGCATCGCGCAGATCATCGAGCATGACCCGGTAGCCGCGCCGGTCGGGGAACTGCGCATAGTTTTTGCCCTGACGCACGAAGTCGGCGTAAAGCTCGATGCAATGGCCAACGTCCACAACGACGAGGAAGGGCGGCCAGCCATGTTCCTTGGGCAAAGCCTTGGCATAGCTTTCCGCCTGACGGCGGGCATTGAGCATGGACGTGTCCCAACCGCCGGTGCCGCGCTTGGCTGTGCCTGATTTTACCTGCTGCTTGTCTTCGGGAAGGAGAGCGAGCTGATCGGGGCTCGCTTTGCGCAAGGCATCGCGCTTGCTGCTTTGTTTGGCCTCGAGGACGAAGGAGTTGCGCTTGTAGAGATCGGCAAAGCCGGTCGTTGTTGTGCCATCGTCATGCTTGAAAATGACGGAACGCTCAAAGACATAGTCATTGTGCTGATTTGAGTCCTGAGCAGGATCAGGCTTGCCGACGCCCAAAAGATCGCAAAGTTCTGTCAGGAAAAGCTGATAATTGGCGCGCTCCGCCCCGCCGGACTTGCTCCAACGGGCGATGAAGGCTTCCACCGCCTCATTGTCAGCCTTATCGTCCCCAGCCACGCGTCCCCCGGTGTTTTGTTTAACGCAAGAATGCCTGTCTTCGGGCGGGGGTCAAGGGGATTGGGCAGCCCTGCCCCATGCGGCCATCCGGACCGCGACAGGGCGCGCGGGCGGTGCTAGGGTCCGCGGCCTCCGAACCTCACGCAAAGACGCCCATCCCATGACCCGCGCGACTGCCGACCTGTTGCTGCTTGCAGCCGCGCTGATCTGGGGCCTTGCTTTTGTGGGGCAGGCGACCGCGATGGATCATATGGGGCCGCTCACCTTTTCGGGCGCACGGTTTCTGATGGCGGCGCTTGTCGTCACGCCTTTTGCCATTGCCGAAAGCCGTCGCAATCTGCCCGCGATCCCCGCCAAGCGTCTCTGGCAAATCGTCGGGATCGGCTTTGCGTTTTTTCTGGGCGTTGCGCTTCAGCAGACGGCGCTGCTGACGACAAGCGTCAGCAATGCGGGCTTTCTCACCGCGCTCTATGTCGTGATGGTGCCTGCACTCGCCTTTGTCGTGACAAAGCTCAAGCCTGTGAGCGAGACGGACAAAGAACACGCAAAACTTCACGCCGCGATCTGGCCTGCCGCCGCGCTGTCGCTCATCGGCACGTTCCTGCTCGGCGGCGGCAGCATCGCAGGGCTCAACACGGGCGACTGGCTCATCATTCTCGGCGCGTTTTTCTGGGCCATCCAGATTCTGGCGCTCGGCTGGCTCGCCTATGATCTGCGCCGCCCGATGGTGATTTCGCTGATCCAGTTTGTCGTTGTTGCCGCGCTCGGCCTTGCCGCAGGCTTTGTGCTCGAAGCTCCGACATGGGCAGGCGTTGCGGGCGCATGGAAAGAACTTCTCTATACCGGCATCATTTCCGGCGGGCTGGCCTTCACGTTGCAATCGGTCGCACAGGCCCATACGCCCGCCTCCGACGCGGCCATCATCCTCTCGGCCGAGGGACTGTTCGCCGCCGCTTTCGGCGCGTTGCTGCTCGGCGAGCGCATGACGCTTGCCGGTTGGGCGGGCGCGGGTTGCGTACTCGCCGCCGTGCTCATCGTGCAACTCGGACCGCTGGTCCGGCGCAGGCCGCAAGCCTTCTGACACCGGCTGTCAGGATATGTCGCGAGGGGCCTTTTCTCCGGCTCTCCGAGGCTCCATATTGCAACCATGGCAAGCAAGGGTTTCAAATCATTCGGTCGCGCAGGCGACAAGCCGCTCTCGTCGAAAGAGGCGAAGATCGCGGCGGGATTCGCCGAAGCGGGGGGCATTTTCTCTGCCGAAAGCGCCATTGCCGACCGCGACCATTGGGCCGGCGCCTTGCAGGGCGACCCCGAAAACTGGCCGCTGTTCGAGCCGCACCGGCCCGAACGCCCCGAAAAATCGCAAGGCGGCATCGCGTTCCAGCTCACATCGGAATATGAACCCGCAGGCGACCAGCCCGAAGCGATCAAAGAGCTTGTGGCCGGCATCAAGGCAGGCGAGAGCGAGCAGGTGCTGCTCGGCGTCACAGGCTCGGGCAAGACCTACACAATGGCGCAGGTCATCGCCCGCACGCAGCGCCCTGCCCTCATCCTCGCACCGAACAAAACGCTGGCGGCGCAGCTTTACGGCGAGTTCAAGAATTTCTTTCCGAACAATGCGGTCGAGTATTTCGTGTCCTATTACGACTACTACCAGCCCGAAGCCTATGTTCCGCGCACCGACACATACATCGAAAAAGAAAGCTCGATCAACGAACAGATCGACCGGATGCGCCACGCCGCGACGCGCTCGCTGCTGGAACGCGACGACGTGATCATCGTGGCGTCCGTGTCGTGCATCTATGGTATCGGCTCGGTCGAAACCTATTCGGCCATGACCTTCCAGTTGAAGGTGAACGAGAAGATCGACCGGCGGCAACTCATCTCCGATCTCGTGGCGCTGCAATACAAGCGCAATGATCAGGCATTTACACGCGGCACATTCCGCGTGCGCGGCGACACAATCGACGTCTTTCCCGCGCATCAGGAAGACCGCGCCTGGCGCATCGCCATGTTCGGCGACGAGATCGAGGAGATTTCAGAATTCGATCCGCTGACCGGGCACAAGACCGACACGTTCGAGAGCGTGAAGCTCTATGCCAACTCGCATTATGTGACGCCGAAGCCGACGCTCAATCAGGCGATCGAGGAAATCACGCACGATCTGCAAGTGCGCCTGCAAGAGCTGAAGGGTCAGGGCAAGCTGCTGGAAGCGCAACGGCTGGAACAACGCACACAATTCGACATCGAGATGATGGAAGCGACGGGAAGCTGCGCGGGCATCGAAAACTATTCGCGCTATCTCACAGGCCGCAAGCCCGGCGAGCCGCCGCCGACGCTGTTTGAATATCTGCCCGACAATGCGCTCGTCTTCGCCGACGAAAGCCACGTGACCGTGCCGCAAATCGGCGGCATGTTCCGGGGCGACTATCGCCGCAAATCAACGCTTGCCGAATATGGTTTCCGCCTGCCGTCGGCGGTGGACAACCGCCCCATGCGCTTTGAGGAATGGAACGCGATGCGGCCGCAATCGGTCTTCGTCTCCGCCACACCCGGCTCATGGGAAATGGAACAGACAGGCGGCGCCTTCACCGAACAGGTGATCCGCCCGACCGGCCTCATCGACCCGCCGACCATCATCCGGCCCGTCGGCACGCAGGTCGACGATCTCATCGCCGAATGCAAGGAGGTGGCCGCCAAAGGCCAGCGCGTGCTGGTAACGACGCTGACCAAGCGCATGGCCGAAGACCTGACCGAATATATGCACGAGCAGGGCATCCGCGTGCGCTACATGCATTCGGACATCGACACGCTGGAACGCATCGAGATTTTGCGCGATCTGCGGCTCGGGGCCTTCGACGTGCTCATCGGCATCAACCTGCTGCGCGAGGGCCTCGACATTCCCGAATGCGCCCTTGTGGCCATTCTCGATGCCGACAAGGAAGGTTTCTTGCGCTCGGAGACCTCGCTCATCCAGACCATCGGTCGCGCCGCGCGTAACGTCGATGGCCGCGTCATCCTCTATGCCGACAAGATCACAGGCTCGATGGAACGCGCCATTGCCGAGACAAACCGCCGCCGCGAGAAGCAGACCGCCTACAACATCGAACACGGCATCACGCCGGAATCAATCCGCAAGACCATCGGCGACATTCTCGACAGCGTGTACGAGCGCGACCATGTGCGCGTCGATACCGGCGAGGACGGGACAAGTTTCATCGGCCACAACCTGCGCGGCCACATCGCCGAACTCGAAAGCAAGATGAAAGAAGCCGCCGCCGATCTCGAATTCGAAACAGCCGCCCGCCTGCGTGACGAGATCAAACGGCTGGAAGCAACCGAACTCGCCATTGCCGACGATCCGATGGCGCGCCAATCGGCAATCGAAGACAGCGTGGCCCGCAACACACCCGTGAAAGGCCGCTCGTCAAGCGGCAAGCCGGGGACGCGGGCGAACAAATATCGCGGCAAGAAGCGCTGAGCCTCGGCACGCGGGCGGCAGGCGGATCCCCGATTTGCCTGACGGGTTTTCATTTTCCAAAAGGCATGGTTTTGCCGTAATTCGCAGGCAAGGTGCCTTCGAGACAACATGATTCAGGAGACCAGAATGCGCAAAGTCACAGTCCTTGCCCTCGCCCTGACGTTCGCGTCCAGCGCCGCACTGGCAGACGCCTATGACTATGAGCAGGCACAGAAGAAATACGATCAGGAACAGGCCGAACAATCCGGCATGAAACCGGAGGTCCACACCGAGCCCCAATCCGGCGGCGAGTTGCCGCCGCCCGGAGAAGTCGGACACACTATCGGCGAAGGTGCCGCCGACGCCGGCAGAGCGGTCGGCGACGGCGCGAGAGCGGTCGGCCATGGCGTACGCGACACAACCAAAGCCATCGGCCACGGCACCCGCGACTTCTTCCGCGGTATCGGCAGCGGCTTGCGCGGGGAGTAATTGTCCGCTTTTCTTTCTTTATGACCACCACCCTTCTCATCGGCACGACCGGCATGTTGGCTGCCGCCGCGGCTCATGCCGTGGCGCGGTCAAAGAAGGCTGTGCTTGTCTCACGCCATGCGGACCGGTTCTCGTTCAGCAATGATGTGCTTGATCACAAGGTGACGGCCATCAATGTCTCTTACGATAATGAGGCGGCATTCCTCGATGCGCTGGAACCGCTGGGGCCGTTTGATCTGGCGCTCACGTGGTTTCATCCGCCCGCCGATATTTTACGCGCCGCGCTTGACGGGATGATCGCGCCGGACGGGCGCCTCGTCGAGGTGATGGGCAGCCGCTCACTGCTGCTTGGCAAAGACGGCGAGGCGTCGATTGCAGAACGGCGCGCGCAGGCGCTGGCCATGCAGGACACGTTCACCTATGCGCAGGTGGTTTTGGGATTTGTGCTTGAGGATACATCCTCCCGCTGGCTCACCCATGCAGAAATTTCCGCCGCCGCGATTGCACAGATGGAGCGCCCTCAGCCGCGATTGGTGGCGAGCGTACTGGAGCCTTGGGAGAGGCGCCCGGCGTAGTTATTTTCCTCGCAGCATCAACCGGATACGACGGACCAGCAGCATTATACGGGTGCTCGCTTTGAGGCGGCGCTTCAGTGCAAAACTCGCACGCATCATGTTGGCCGCAGCGATGCCCCAGGGCTTTGTCGCGACGACGTAATTGGTAAGCGTCATCGGCTCCGCGCAGAAGCTCTCCTTGTAGGCGAGTTTGCCGACCGAGAGATCATAGAACTCGTGACCCGCTTCAATGCTCATCTCGATGAGCTTCAGCAGATGCAACCGGCCGGGCGACAGGCGCGGATGGCCTTCGAATGTGTGAACCATCAGTGTCGCATGGCCGCGAAACACATGGGCGATGGAGCCTGCGAGAAACTCGCCGTTCAGCGTCATCATCGCGACCTGCAAAAGCTGGCGCTTGGGCGGCAAGGCGGCGAGCGCGATATAGGCGGCGCGGTAGCCCGCATCTTCGAAGATGGACGAAATGCCCTGCGCGCGAAGCTGCGTCGCTTTGCGGTCGAGAATGTCGGCGGCCATCAAGCGGGCCTCCGCCCCGTTTTCAGCCACGCGGAATTCGACATTGCCCAGCGCATTGAGCTTGCGCCATTTGGCACGGTCGGCACGGCGCGTGTCTGAACGGAAGGAGCTATGCAACTCATCAACCGACGAGGGCAGCGCGAAAATATAACCGGCATCAGGCGCGACGTCGCCTGCCAGTGTAGCAAAGGGATTGACCGTGTGACCGATATGACTTGGCTGGTTTTCCAGCACGATGACATCATGCTGCGGCAGATGCGCTAGAAGTTTGTGCCACATGAGTGCAAAATGCTCCGGGCTGACGCGCTCGGAAAAATCTTCAGACAGCATCGGTCCTTTATAGTCAGCGAATTTTCCGCCAAACCAGGTCAGACAGCGCATACCATAGCGTTGCTCGATGCCGAAGGCCGCAAGCAGGACAGGCGCGCCGTCGAGCGAGACGAAGGCAATCGCGGGCTCAACGCCTTCGGCACTGCCCGCCTGCACATACCATGCTTTAAGCCAGTCAAATGTCTGGAAGCCGAGGCCGACGGCCTGTTGCTCAAAGGCACGCCATATGATCTCGGCATCCGCAAGTGTTCGATAGACGGTGACACCGATGCGCGACCGGTCGCCCGACCGACGCTGGGCCACGATCTCGCCTAGAGGCCGCGCCCGCGCGGTTACCGGAAGCCCGATCACATCTTCAAGCCCGCCGCGTAAATGGATCGCCTGATCCTGTGTCCCCGTTGTCATTTTTTCAGCCCGTTGGTGACCGGTATTCGTCATTTCGGGACAGACCCGTACCGAAACCGGACGGAAACCTGCCATTTCCGTTTAAGCAGCAAGAAGCCTGCCGGACACCCCACCCCGAACTGACAAAAACCGGCTATTTAAGCGGGCGGCTTGTGAGACTGGCACAGCGGAACCATGTTAAAATCGGCCAAACTCCGCCCCGCTCTCCCCATTCAGGACCACATGCCCAAGCCCGCTGCCAAACTTATACCTGTCACCGCCAGGACGCTGCCGGAGACCAGCGCACCCGATCCGGCCCGTGTCCTGAGCGGTACGCCCCAAAACAGGACATGGAATGCCCATGAAACACCGGACGGAGCGTTCTTTGCGGGCATCTGGGAATCGGACGCCGGATGCTGGGCGATTGACTATACCGAAGCCGAGTTCTGCCACATCCTTGAAGGCGAAAGCCGCCTCACCGATGCCGACGGCACCGTCACCACGGTGCGCAAAGGCGATGCTTTCGTCATTCCGTCGGGCTTCAGCGGCACATGGGAAGTTGTGACGCGGACGCGCAAGCACTACGCGATCTACACTATGCCTTTTGGCCATGAAATCAGTCAGTACAAGGAATAAACTATGGCCGTTGCTTTGGTGACAGGCGCCGCGCGGCGCATCGGCCACCACATTGCGTTGATGTTAGCCGAAGAGGGCTATGATCTGGCGCTCTGCATCCGTCCCGACCGCTCCGATCAGGGCGGCGAGGCGCTGCGCCGCGACATCGAACACAAAGGCACCCGCGTGACCATCCTGCCTGCGGACCTGAGCAACGCGAGCGCTGTTGAAAAGCTGATCCCCGATGCCGCCGCCGCGCTCGGGCCCGTGAGCCTCCTTATCAACAACGCCTCGCTCTTCGATGCCGACACGGCGGCCACCATGACGCAGACAACATGGGACGAACATATGAACGTCAATCTGCGCGCGCCCGCCTTCCTCGCCCGCGCATTGCACGCTCAACTGCCCAGAAACGGCGGCAATACCGGCAATATCATCAATCTCATCGACCAGCGTGTCTGGCGGCCCAATCCGCTGTTTTTCTCATATACACTCAGCAAAATGGGGCTTTGGGATATGACGCGCGTAATGGCGCAGGCCTTTGCGCCGGATATTCGCGTCAATGCCATCGGGCCGGGCCCGACGCTGCAAAGCGTGCACCAGACGGCGGAAGACTTCGCGCATGAAATAGCCTCCATGCCGCTACAACGCGGAACGACGCCGCAGGAGATTTGTGCGGCGATCCGGTTTATTCTCTCCTCGCCCGCCATGACCGGCCAGATGATCGCACTCGACGGCGGCCAGCACCTTGCATGGGCGACGCCTGATGTTGTTGGGAAAAAGTATGAGTAAAAGCGAAACCGTATCGACCATGAAAATCGCCGACGCCGCCCGCGCGATCCGCCACGTCTTTGTGCGCGACCTGCTGCTCGATGCCCATATCGGCGTCTATGCCCATGAGCATGGCCGCACACAGCCGATCCGTGTCAATGTCGACCTCACAGTGCACGAAGCAGCCCACAGCGATGCCTTGGCCAATGTCGTCAGCTACGAGAACGTCGTGAATGAAATCAAGACGATTGTTGCCAACGGCCATCTCAATCTTGTGGAAACTTTGGCTGAACAAATCGCCGCCCAATGCCTGAAAGACGAGCGCGTCAGCGTCGCCCGCATCCGTGTGGAAAAGCTCGCCGCCATCGCCGAAGCCGCCAGCGTGGGTGTGGAAATCGAGCGGGCAAAATGACGGGGCCGGCCTGACCGGTCAGCCGCCAAGCGTCTCTATTCTGGGCAAAGAAAAGCGCCCCTGAAAAAGCCGCAATAAAAACAACAGTTTGAGCAGCCACATACCGTTCACGGAGCTTTTGTGCACAGCACGGAAAATCGGAAAAATCGAGTAGAATCAGGCCTTAATGACAGTTTGATCACATTTGCAACTCGCCACAACCTCAAGAAAGATCAATGGGATCAATTACTTAAGATTTGAAACCATCGCACATCGTCAGAGCTCTCGTTTCGCATGACGTGAGGATGACCATTGAGAGTATGAGGATTTTCAACAAACTTATCCACAGACGGACCACCGGACCGGAATGATAAACGAGGATGCCGCAGATCAGCCTCAGGAGGGAGAACCCGAGGCACATGAAGTGAAGGCGAGCAAGGCGCGCCGCAAGACAGTTGCGCCCGCGCCGGACGCACTCACCGGATCGGACCTCATTGCCGAAAAAGTCAAAATCCTGCCCGACAGCCCCGGCGTCTATCGCATGTTCGGGCATGACGGCGAAGTGCTTTATGTCGGCAAGGCACGCTCGCTGAAAAAGCGCGTGGCCAATTACGCAAAACTCACCGGCCATTCCAACCGCATCGCCCGCATGATCGCGAACACACATGCGATGGAGTTCATCACCACTGCGACGGAAACAGACGCGCTGCTGCTCGAAGCCAATCTCATCAAGCGTCTGAAGCCGCGCTACAATGTTCTGATGCGGGACGACAAATCCTTCCCCTATATTTTGCTCACCGGCGACCATGACTATGTTCAGGTGATCAAGCATCGCGGCGCACGCGCGCGCAAAGGTGATTACTTCGGACCCTTCGCCAATGCCGGTGCGGTCAACGCGACACTCAATGCGCTGCAAAAAGCCTTTCTGCTGCGCTCATGTTCCGACAGCGTCTTTGAATCGCGCACACGACCCTGCCTCCTCTTCCAGATCAAACGATGCAGCGCGCCCTGCACCGGCGAAATCAGCGCACAAGGCTATAACGAACTCGTCAACGAAGCCCGCGACTTCCTGCGCGGCCGCTCACGCAAGACACAGAAAGACCTCGTCGCACATATGGAAGCGGCGGCCACCGGCCTCGACTTCGAACGCGCCGCGATTTATCGCGACCGCATCCGCGCCTTGACGCAAGTCCAGCAACATCAGGGCATCAATCCGCAGACGCTGACCGAAGCCGATCTTTTTGCCGCCTATCAGGAAGGCGGGCAGACCTGCATTCAGGTTTTTTTCTTCCGCGCCGGACAGAACTGGGGCAACCGCGCCTACTTCCCGCGCCATGACCGCGACGTCGACGTCGCAGACGTGCTCGATGCTTTCCTCGCACAATTCTATGAAGACCGCCACCCGCCACGCCTCGTGCTGCTGAGCCACGACATTCCCGGACGCGCGCTTCTCGCCGAAGCGCTGTCGATCATCGCCGGACGCAAAGTGGCGGTCGGATTGCCCCGGCGCGGCGAAAAGAAAGAACTTGTCGGCCACGCCATGACCAATGCGCGCGAGGCACTGGGCCGCCGTCTTGCCGAAAGCTCGACGCAGCGCATACTGCTCGAAGGCGTCGCCGAGATTTTCGGATTGCCCGAAACCCCGCAACGTATCGAAGTCTATGACAACAGCCATATCTCCGGCACCAAAGCGGTCGGTGGCATGGTCGTCGCCGGTCCGGAAGGTTTTATCAAATCGCAATATCGCAAATTCAACATCAAGAGCGAGATCGCCGAGGGCGACGACTACGCGATGATGCGCGAGGTGCTGACACGGCGTTTCTCTCGCCTGCTGAAAAACAGCGAGCCGCGACCCGACACAACCGAAACGGACGATCCGACGGCACCGTCACCCGACTGGCCGGATCTCATCCTCATCGACGGCGGCGCGGGGCAACTGAAAGTGGCGGTGGACGTACTCGCCGAACTCGGCATCGACAGCGTGGTGCCGGTCGGCATCGCCAAGGGGCCGGAACGCGACGCGGGGCGCGAGCGTTTTTTCATGCAGGGACGTGCTCCCTTTATGATGGAGCCGCGCAATCCGGTTCTCTACTATCTGCAACGTCTGCGCGACGAAGTGCACCGTTTTGCCATCGGCAGCCATCGCACGCGCCGCTCCATGGCCATCGGCACAAATCCGCTCGACGAAGTGCCGGGTGTCGGACCGGGACGAAAACGCGCGTTATTGCAACATTTCGGCTCGGCACGCGCCGTTTCGCGCGCAGGCCTCGCCGATCTTGAAACCGTGGACGGGATTTCGGCCGCACTCGCCCGCACGATCTATGATTTCTTTCACGGAAATCCCGACGTACAAGCCTGACATAAGACTGACAGACGCCAATCTTTTGCTATGCTGATCGAAAGGGCGCGTCACCCCCGATGCGCGCCTCCCCCGTCAATGAGTGTCCCATGCCGATCAATCTGCCCAATCTGCTGACCTATGCCCGCATCGTCATGGTGCCCATCGTTGTCGGCTGCGCCATCATCGACAAGGACTGGTCGCGCTGGACAGCGCTCGGCTTTTTCGTTCTCGCCGCCGTCACTGATTTTTTCGACGGCTATCTCGCCCGCGCCTGGGAGCAACAATCCCATCTAGGCCGTATGCTCGACCCCATCGCCGACAAGCTGCTCGTCGCCGCCGTTCTGCTCGCCCTCACGCGCACCGGCATGATCTCCGGCTATTCGTTCTGGGCCGCACTCGTCATTCTGAGCCGCGAAATTCTCGTCTCGGGCCTGCGCGAATTTCTCGCCGAACTGCGCGTCAGCGTTCCCGTCTCGCAACTGGCAAAATGGAAAACCACGATCCAGATGGTCGCGCTCGCCTTTCTCATCGCCGGTCCCTCCGGCGACAAGGTGATCCCCAGCATCACAGAAATCGGCATCAGCCTTCTCTGGGCCGCCGCGATCCTGACGCTCTATACAGGCTATGACTATTTCCGCGCGGGGCTGAAACACCTCACCGCACCGATAGTGAAACAGGATAAGACAACGTGAAGGTTCTGTATTTCGCATCGCTGCGCCAGAAGATCGGCAAGCAGGAAGAAAATGTGACACCGCCCGACAATGTGCGCGATGTCGCCGGACTTATTGATTGGTTGACGACACGCGGTCCGGAATATGCCGCCGCCTTCGAAAACAAAAAAGTGGTCCGCGCCGCGATTGATCAGGAACATGCAAAACTCGACGCAGCGCTCGGACGCCCGCACGAAGTGGCCTTCTTTCCGCCGGTGACGGGGGGCTAGGCCCATGAACCGCGTTCAGACCGAAGACTTCGACGTCAGCGCCGAGATTAAAAATCTTGTGAAGCAGCGCAGCGACATCGGCGCGGTCGTGACCTTCTCCGGTCTCGTGCGCGATGTGACGCTGACGCTCGAACACTATGCAGGCATGACGGAGCGCGAACTCACCAAGATCGAAGCGGAAGCGAACGCCCGCTGGGACTTGCAAGCCGTAACCATCATCCACCGCGTCGGCACACTCGCGCCCGCCGACAATATCGTGCTTGTCATCACAGCCGCCGCCCATCGCAAGGATGCGTTTGAAGCTGCAGAGTTTCTGATGGACTACCTCAAAACCCGCGCGCCCCTCTGGAAACGCGAAGGCGACACCTGGGTCGAGGCGAAGTCGAGCGACGACGACGCGGCGGAGCGGTGGAAATGACCGCTTGACCTTCCACCCACAGGAAGGTCTAGGCTGATCACATGGACCGATTGTCTTTCCCATACGGGCGGGCAACGCTGGCGCTCTTTTTTGTGCTGGCGAGCTTTGTCACGTTGTCGAACGAAGCGCATTGCCTCGGCATGTCGGTGGCTGCCGACGCGGCCCATGCGGGCCTTGAGAGCGGCCACAGCCATAATCAGCAAGAAAAAAAGTCCGGCGACGAGCATTCTTGTCACCACGAAAAGGAAGCCTCTGCCCTTTCCGGCTGGTCCTTCCTGCATCAGCCATCGGACCATCTTGCAAAGCCTGCTGCTGTGGCGACACAAGCGCGTGGAGACACGCCCCTTTACCTGACGGCACAAACAAGGCTACCGCCCGCGCCCATCGGCACACCGCCGCCGCGCGCGCCGGATGCCGGATATTATGCAGATGTATTCGCGGCGACAGACCGCATGTTGATCTAGCGCCCGACGCGCCGGACAGGTTTTCTGCTTTTCAAACCCATCGACTGAAGGAGAACGCTTATGAAGCGGCTCATCCTCGCTATCGCCTGCGCCAGCCTTGCCTTCAGCACAGCGGCCTATGCGGGCGAATATACTCTCGTCATAGACAAGCAAACCGTTGACGTCGGCGGTCGCAAGGGCGAGAGCCTGACGATCAACGGACAGTTGCCCGGCCCCACTCTTCGTTTCAAAGAGGGGGAGGAGGTGACAATCAATGTCGTCAACAAACTCAAAGTGGACACGTCGCTGCATTGGCACGGTCTGCTGGTCCCCGCCGCCATGGATGGCGTACCCATGTTCAACGGCTTTCACGGCATCCGGCCCGGCACGACATTCACCTATCAATTCAAAATCAGACAAAGCGGCACCTATTGGTATCACTCCCATTCCGGCGGACAGGAACAGGAAGGGCTTTATGGTTCCATTGTCATCGAGCCTGCGGACAAGGAACCCGTACCGTCAGATCGCGACTATGTGATTGTCTTGTCGGACTTCACCACTGAAACCTCCGACGACATTCTCGCCAATCTCAAAAGCGACAGCGGCTATTACAATTATGCGCGCCGCACCGCCGGTGATTTCTTTTCAGATATGTCTGAAAAGGGACTCGTCGCCACAATCAGAGACCGGCTCGCATGGGGCGAGATGCGCATGGACCCGACAGACCTTGCCGATGTCACGGGTTATACATTTCTTGTCAACGGCAAGTCAGAAAGCGCGAACTGGACAGGACTTTACAAATCCGGCGAGCGTGTGCGCCTGCGTCTCATCAATGCCTCGGCCATGACCTATTTCGATTTTGCCATTCCCGGCCTCAAGCTCATCGTAGTTGCCGCCGACGGACAAAATGTGCAGCCCGTGGTTGTCGATGAAATCCGCATGGCGATCGGCGAGACCTATGACGTCATCGTCATGCCCAAGGATGACAAGGCTTACACGATCTTTGCCCAATCGCTCGACCGTACAGGCTACGCCCGCGGCACGCTCGCCCCGCATGAAGGCATGTCCGCCCCTGTCCCGCCGGTGCGGCCCCGCGCGCGCCTCACCATGAGCGACATGGGTATGGGCAGCATGGAGGGTATGGACCATGACATGAGTGGCATGAGCGGCATGAGTGGCATGAGCGGCATGGGTGGCATGAGCGGCATGGACCACAGCAAGACGAGCATGGCCGACATGCACGCCATGCACGGCGCCAAACCCGCCGCCAATACAAAAGCCGACGCGCAGCCTACGGGCTGGGCCTCAGGCGCACCGCCCGGCACAAAAGTCCTCAGCTACGCCGACCTCAGATCGCTGAAGAAACAGAAAGACACGCGGCCCGAAGAACGCGAGATCATGGTCCGTCTCGGCGGCACGATGGAGCGCTATATCTGGACCCTCAACGGCAAGAAGGAAGCCGATGCGACGCCGATTGAACTGAAATATGGCGAGCGGGTGAAGCTCACGTTCATCAACGACACGATGATGGCGCATCCGATGCATCTGCACGGCATGTTTGTGCAACTCGTCAACGGCCAGCCCGCTGAAAGATTGCCCAACAAACATATGGTGAGTGTACCGCCGGGTAAAAGCTATTCCGTCATGCTGACAGCCGACGAAGCGGGCGAATGGGCCTTCCATTGCCATCTGCTCTTTCACATGCAGAGCGGCATGATGAACAAGGTTGTCGTCGCACGTCTCGGCGCGGAGGGTGCGAAATGAAAAACCTGTTTTCATGTCTCGCTGTGGCAAGCATGGCAATGACAACGCCCCTCTCTGCAAACGAGATGTCCGAACCGAACTTTCATGTGGTCCGCTTGCAAGTGGACGGCACGGAAAACAATGAAGGCGGTCTCGTCACATGGGAAGGCGAAGGCTGGTATGGCGGCGACCTCGACAAGATCGTCCTGCGGACTAAAGGCGAAATGCAGAACGGCCATGTCGAAGCATCGGAACTCTGGGGTCTGTGGAGCCGCAATGTCTCTGATTTCTGGGACTTGCAGGCCGGCGTCAGACAAGACATTGACCCGCACCCGACAACATCCCTCGTCATCGGTGTTGAGGGGATGCTGCCGCAATTCATTGAGACCCACGCACATGGATTTGTCTCGACGCGCGGCGATGTGAGTGCACGGCTTGAACAATCTATTGATCTGGCCATCACGCAAAGGCTGATCCTGGAGCCACATACCGAACTCAATGTCTACGCAAGCGATGTGCCCGAACTTGCCATCGGCTCCGGCATCTCAAGCATCGAGGCGGGCGCGCAACTGCGCTACGAAGTGACCCGCAAATTCGCCCCCTATGTCGATCTTGTTTACGAGACGGCCACGGGCAACACCGCGCGCATCAAACGCAACAACGGCGACGACCCTTCTGATCTGACACTGCGCATCGGCCTGCGCATCGCTTTCTGAAACTCATTCGTCAAAGGAGATCATTATGAAAACACTGAACACATTTCTTTGCGCTGCCCTGTTTTCGACACTTACCGCAGCATCGCTTTCAACAGCACATGCTGATGAAAGCACACATCACGACGAATATGTCGAAATGAGCATCGGCCACAAGGGCGTTGCGAAAAACGTCAGCCGCGCCATCACGATTGAAGCGAGCGAAATCGCGTTCGACGTGAAAAGCATTGACGTGAAAGCAGGCGAGACGATCCGCTTTGTGCTCATCAACAAAGGCGAGCAACCACATGAACTCGCACTGGGCGATGCCGACGAACAATCTGCGCATCGCGAAATGATGTCGGAAATGGCCGGTATGAAGATGGAGCACGCGGAAGGCAATTCGGTTTCGGCAGAACCCGGCGAAACGAAAGAACTGATCTGGACTTTCACGAAAGCGGGGACGTTCGAATTTGCCTGCAACTATCCCGGGCATTCAGAACTTGGAATGACAGGGCCGCTCATAGTGAAATGACAGCAACCTAGAGCTTGATGACATTAGATTGACGCATAGCCGGAGTTTTTGAGGTAATT
>JAZJXO010000030.1:0-54727 GCA_040390855.1 Pseudomonadota bacterium | reverse complement strand
AGGAAGCCACTTATCTCCAGCGCGAAGCTGTTCAGACAACCGGAGCCAGCTCTTTCTGTGAATACTGTTTTGCATGAAGCGAGAAATTTCGTAGCCCCTTGCAGTACGTAGGGTTCAAAGCCCTGCACGTCCATATGCAAAAAGCATCGGGTTGGATCAATGCCGAGTTCTGCTAATGCTGCATCAAGTGTTTCCATGCGCACGGAAACAGTCTTACGCTCTTCTTCGTTATAGAGATTTTCGACAGTTGCGTTTTGACCGTTTTGCCGGATGCGATGGTCACCAAAATTATCGGCGGCTAATTCAAGCTCTGCTGTGCCCGATGCGGCACCAAGTGCTATGTTGAGCAAATGGCATTTATCGCCGTAGCCGTTCTCTTTGATGTTGAGGCACAGCAACTTAAAGTTTTCCGGATCGGGTTCAAAGCAAACAGCTTGGGAAAACAATCCGGAGTTCATTGCATAAATGGTGTGTGTGCCGATATTGGCGCCGACATCAAGAAAAATGGCATCTTGCGGTAATTTTAGGGTGCCGGATGAAATGGCTGCTTGGAGGCGGGAGAAGTCGGCATAGTCAAACTCGCCGTTGGTGAATAAGGAAAAGCCGATCGCATTGTCGCCCGGCTTCGTCCAGAAAATTCCGTGTGGCGTGTCGAGCATGACGGCCTTGCAATTGTGCTGAGCAAGCTGTGCCCAAATAACTTTGGCAGATGGAGTGCGGCGACGGAGCTTTTCTTTAACTTGCTTGAGGGGTTTGAGCATAGGGACGATGCCTTGTCATTTGGTACGCGGAACTATCACTAACCTTATAAGAGATTTTATTGCTTCGTGAATGTGAAAACGGTTTTTACCTGAACTTTCACACACGCTCTCGCCTATATTGGAGTCGAAATGAGCAAGGTGGGGGAGACGATGTGACGCAACCAGCTTCGGTTTCAGATTGGCGTTTGCGGGCCAGATCGCGCCTTCCGCGCATGATGTTTGATTATATCGACGGCGGTTCCTATGCCGAGACGACGCTGCGGCGCAATGTCGAAGCGATCGAGAACATCTCTCTGCGCCAGCGTGTTCTGACCGATGTGTCGAACCTGTCGCTTGAGACCGAGCTGTTCGGTCAGAAACTCGCGATGCCGTTGATCCTCGCGCCGGTCGGCATGGCGGGGCTCTATGCCAAACGCGGCGAGGTGCAGGCAGCGCGCGCGGCGCAGAAAGCCGGTCTGCCTTTTTGCCTCTCCACTGTCAGCATTTGCTCGATTGAAGAAGTGCGCAAAGAGGTGCCGGATCCTATCTGGTTTCAACTCTATATGATCAAGGATCGTGGCTATATGGAGGTGCTGCTTGATCGCGCCAAGGCGGCGGGCTCAAAGGTGCTGGTCTTTACCGTCGATCTGCCGGTGCCGGGTTCCCGCTACCGCGATATGCGTTCGGGGCTTTCGGGTCAACTCACCGCACTTGATCAGGCGCGCCGCGCCTTCAACACAGCGATGCATCCTCACTGGATGTGGAATGTGCTGCTGCGGGGCGGGCCACCGAGTTTCGGCAATCTGGTGGAAGCGATGCCGGGCGCCAAAGGCACCAATGATTTTGCGGCCTGGATCGGCAAGAATTTTGATCCGTCGGTGAACTGGGATGATTTCGCCTGGGTGCGTAAGCACTGGGAGGGGCCTATTATCATCAAAGGTATTCTGGACGCAGACGATGCGCGCCGCGCCGCCTTTGTTGGTGCAGACGGGGTCGTTGTCTCGAACCATGGTGGCCGTCAGCTTGACGGTGTGCCGGCCGGTATCGAAGCTCTGCCACCGATTGTCAAAGCTGTGGGCGACACGCTCACAGTGCTGATGGATGGCGGCGTGCGCTCAGGGCTTGATGTGCTGAAAGCTCTGGCGCTTGGGGCAAAGGGTGTGCTTATCGGGCGTGCCTGGGCATATGCGCTTGGCGGCGGCGGCGAGGCGGGTGTCGGCGCTATGCTCGGAACCATGCGGCGCGAGCTTGAAGTGGCGATGATGCTGACTGGTTGCACGAATGTGCGGGCGGCAGGCGAGCATCTTCTTGTTCGTGATCTCTGAAGGAACGCGCTAGGCTTCGGGCATATCGAAATCTGAAGGAGAAGAAGCATGACTGATGATGCGCGGGACGTGTCGGAGCGTCACAGATTCGAACTTGTGGTCGAAGGCGTGACGGCCTTTGCCGAATATCGTTTCTTTACCGGTGGCATTGAATTTTATCACACGATCGTGCCGGAGGCTTTGGGTGGCAAGGGTGTTGGCTCGCGTCTCGTCAAATCGGTGCTGGATCAGGTGCGTGCGCGCGGTCTCAAAGTGAATCCGACCTGCCCGTTTTTTGACGCCTATATCAAGAAACATTCTGAATATCAGGATCTGGTTGTGGTCTGACGGAAAGGGAGCGAAGGAGATTAAACCCAGAGGATTGCTCCCTGCCAATCTTGTGCTCATCTCGTTTGCGGTCACGCTGCCTTTTGCGCAGGTCTTCGCATTGCCTCAGTACTTCGCGCTGGACGCTGACCTTTGGGCCAATGCTTTTGGATGTTTTTATCGGGCATGGAGCGTTTATGCGGGCGGTATTGCTGTCATTGCGCTTCTCGCATCGCTCGTGCTTTTTATCGGGCGGAGCAGTGACCTTGCGGTCTCCCGCCTTACTCTCGCTGCGGTTTTTGCTTATGCTGCTCTGGCGGCCATGATTTTTCTGGCTGGTGCGGCGGAGGCCATACACGGCGTGGCGCTGGCCTTGAGCGGTCTAGGTTGGCTCATTCTTGTCAGCGCGAGGCTTATCGGGTCGAGGCCACGCAGCCTGTCCGTCAGGGCCGATCAGCCCTGACGACGGTGTTGTTCGGGCACGGGTTTGGTCATCGCGGTGCGGAAGAGATCGAGGTAGCGCTCCATCCGCGCAAGGCCGTCCGGTGTCAGTTCTATGAAGACGCGGCGTCCGTCGGTTGCGTCCTTGACGCGTACAGCAAGACCTGAAGAGACGAGATCGCCGATGCGGCGTAGTGCGGTCGTGGCGGGAACGCGGGCGGCGATGCAAAGGCTGGAGACAGAGATCTGTTTTCCGTTGAGCCGGGCGTGCATCAGGTCGAGCAGCATGTCCCAGGCGGGGTCTGCGAAAAGTCCGTCAGGAAAGAAGTTGGTTCGGGCCGAGTAGGTGTCGAGCAGTAGTTTTGCCCAGTGGCGCGACTGCACCAGTTGATCGGGCGAGATGTCAGGAGAGGTCTGAATGGGGATGACAGGGCGGGGGCCGCCCTGACGAGCGCCCCAGGCGGGACGGTCTGCATAAGAGGGGTCATTCCGGTCCGACACGAGGGCGGGAGCGGAGGTGGAGGCGGCTCTTTCGAGCATTTCGAATCGCTGGGTCATACAACCATAGTTACACATGAATTTCTTAATACAATTATAACGAGTTATCAAAAAATCCACCTTCCCGTCATGCGTGTGCTTTTTTCTCCTACGTTTCGCTTTTGGAGAGGCGATTATGGGGAAATCGTCTCAAAAGCATGAATTGATGTTTGCGCCGGAGGGCTTAAATAGAGGTCCTTCTGATCCCTGCCGGATGCAGGCCTTGAATTGCCGGACCGATATGACGAATACGCATGAAACCCCGAGCTTGAACCTCGCCGATGCCGCGCTTCTTTCAAAAGCAGCGTCGGGCGTCATGGCGATGGCGCATTTCGCAGGAAGCCGCCATTGGGTGCCTGCGACCAGCGGCAATTTTTCGGTTCGGATGGATGGGAAGCTCGCGGCGCTGACGGCCACGGGAGCGGACAAGGCGCGGCTCACCGAAGATGAAGTGATTGCCGCAGAGATTGTCGGGGCGAAACATCCCCGCGCGTCTGCCGAAGCGCCGCTTCATCTGGCCCGTTATGCCGGTGATGCGTCTATTGGCGCGATTGCGCATATTCACTCGCTGCCTGCGACGCTTCTGTCGCGTCGGCACGAGAAGGCAGGCTTTCTCCGTCTTCAAGGCTGGGAACTGCTCAAGGCTTTTTCGGGCATCACGACACATGAGATTTTTGTCGATGTGCCGATTGTGCCGAATGATCAGGATACGGACCGGCTGGCCGCCCTGGTGGAAGAGCGTTTGAAAGCGGGTTCGCCTGCGTCCGGTTATCTGATTGCCGGTCACGGACTTTATGTATGGGGTGCTGGCCCCAGAGACGCGATCCGGCACATGGAAGCATTTGATTTTCTTTTGACGGCCCAGATGCATGAGGAGGGCACGCGATGACGCAACTCACGGTTTATCCAGATACTGATTCCACACAGATTCTGATCGACACGCATGACGGCGCGCAGATCGCCAAGGTGCTCTCCGGAATTGATGTGGATTTTGAGCGCTGGGAAGCCTCCGTACTTCTGACAGCGGATGCCGGTCAGGACGAAGTGCTCGCTGCCTATGATGCGCAGGTAAAGAAACTGATGCGTAAAGGCGGCTATCAGACCGTCGACGTTGTGCGCGTGAAGCCTGATCATCCTGACCGCGCTGCCATGCGGCAGAAATTTCTGGCCGAACACACTCATGCCGAAGATGAAGTGCGTTTCTTTGTCGAAGGGGCCGGCGCGTTCTATTTGCGCAAAGGCGGGCGCGTTTATCGCGTCGTCTGCGAGCGCAATGATCTGCTGAGTGTGCCTGCAGGTATCACCCATTGGTTTGATACAGGCGCAGCGCCGCATTTCTGCGCGATCCGTATTTTTACCTCGGCGGATGGTTGGGTGGGCAGTTTTACGGGCGATGATATTGCCATGCGCTTTCCCGCGTTTGGCGACTGACGTCCAATGACCATCCGCGCCATCGTTACTGATATTGAAGGCACGACAACGCCGATTGCCTTTGTGCATGATGTTTTGTTTCCCTATGCACGCGCACGGCTTGCCGCGTTCTGCGCCGAGCGGCAGAGCGAGCCTGCTGTCGCGGCGGCTCTTGCGGCGGCGCGCGATGAAGCGGGCAATGCGTCGCTCACGCTTGATGAGACGGTGACCGCTCTATTTCAATGGATGGACGAGGATCGAAAATCCGGCCCGCTCAAATCCTTGCAAGGTATGATCTGGCAGACGGGTTATGAGGCCGGTGTGCTCAAGGGTCAGATCTATGATGATGCGGCGGCATTCCTCGAAGCGTGGCACGCAAAGGATATTGCGCTTTATGTCTATTCGTCGGGCTCGGTGGCGGCGCAAAAACTCATTTTCGGATTTTCCGATCACGGCGATCTGACGCCTCTTTTCAGAGGTTATTTCGATACCGCCATCGGCGCGAAGGTCGATGCGGCTTCCTATGCGGCCATTGCCAAATCCGTCGGTGTTGCGCCTGCCAATATTCTTTTTCTCACAGACATGGAAAAAGAAGTTGAAGCGGCGCGGGCTGCGGGCTTTACCGTCGCGCAGATTGATCGGGCTATTCCTCAGGAAAAAACCCGCCACGAGGGCGATGTCCTCGTCGCGGGTTCTTTTGGTCCGGTTGACCAGCTGATTGTTCAGGCGTAGTCGCTTGCGACTGTCATATCTCCGTGCTCGCGTTTGGCGACCGCACGCAGCACGATGGTCAAAATAACCGAGATGATGATGTTGAGGATCACGGTGTAGAAAGCCGCATAGCCCGGCATTGTGTAGCCGAAAAGTTCGAGCGGATAAGTCGAGCTTTTGAAGTTCAGCGTATAGGCCATCCATGTGCCGGTGCAGATACCGACAGCCCAGCCGACGAGCAATGCGCGCGGGTCGAGCCAGCGTGTGTAGAGGCCGAAAAAGACAGCGGGCAATGTCTGGATGATCCAGATGCCGCCGAGCAGTTGAAGCTGAATGGCAAGTTTCGTGTCGAGCGCCAGCACGAAGACAAGCGCGCCTGCCTTGGCGACAAGCGAGACGAGTTTCGCCACACGCGCTTCGTCAGCGGCTGTACAATCGGACTTCAGATATTCTTTGTAGATATTGCGTGTGTAGAGATTGGCAATGGCAATCGACATGATGGCGGCCGGCACCAGTGCGCCGATGCCGATGGCGGCGAAAGCGATGCCGACGAACCAGCCCTGAAACTGGTCGATGAACAAAGCGGGCACCGCGAAGTTCGCGCCGTATTTGGCAAAGCCTTCGGCAAATTCGGGCTTTGTCGCCACGCCGGATGCATAGGCCATGTAGCCGAGCAGGGCGAGAAGGGCGAGCACCAGCGAATAGGCGGGCAGGATCGCGGCATTGCGACGGATCACCTTGCCGGAGCTGGCGCTCAATACGCCGGTCATGGAATGCGGATAGAGGAAGAGTGCGAAAGCCGAGCCGAAGGCAAGCGTGACATAGGCGCTCCATGTGCCGAGACTGTCTGCGGGCGGTGTCGGCAATGTGACTTTTTCAGGCGGCACAGCGGCAAAGATTGTGGCCCAGCCGCCAAGCTGCGCCGGAATGATGACGATAGCGGCAATCACCGTGATGTAGATGAGCAGGTCTTTGACAATGGCGATCATGGCCGGTGCGCGCAGTCCGCTTGAATAGGTGAAGGCGGCGAGAATGAGGAAGGCGATGATGAGGGGCATGTGACCCATCGCGCCATGCGTATCGAAGCCCAGAGCGCCGATGACTGTTTCAAGGCCGACAAGCTGGAGCGCGATATAGGGCATGGTTGCGACGATGCCGGTGAGTGCGACGGCAAGCGCGAGGCCACTGTGACCGTAGCGGCCTTTGACGAAGTCGGAGGCAGTGACGAAGCCGTGCTTGCGGGCGACTGCCCACATGCGCGGGAAGATCACAAAGACCATCGGATAGACGAGGATCGTATAGGGCACGGCAAAAAAGCCGAGTGCACCTATCGTGAATACGGCGGCGGGCACGGCAATGAAGGTGTAGGCCGTGTAGAGATCGCCGCCGAGCAGGAACCAGGTGACGATCGTGCCGAAGCGCTGGCCGCCCAGTCCCCATTCATTGATGTGGTTGAGGTCGCCCGCGCGCCAGCGCGCGGCGGCAAAACCCATGACGGTGACAAACACAAAAAGGGCGGCGAAAACGTATGTAGCTGTCCATTGCATGATGCTTATTCTTCTTCTTTGTTATTGGTCGCCAGATAGACAAAAATGGTCAGCACGGCGGAAATGCCGATCCAGACCATTTGATACCAATAGAAGAAGGGGATGCCACTGAGCGTCGGTTCAATCCGGTTGTAGGACGGTACCCAGAGGGAGGTGAGAAAAGGCAGGAAGATGAGCGGGATCAGCCAGCGGCGTTTAAGCCCGCTGGACGTGATTTGAGCCTTGTCCTTATTGTCCGGCATGTTTCGTCCCCCCGTCGCAGGTGTCCCTGAAATCCGAGCCGGACTTTAATCGGCAGCCGCGCTCATGTCACCTGTCTCAAGCGGGGCGCCGACCGGCGCTCTGGGGCGAAATCTCCGGCCGAGATTGTCCAGATAGATATAGAGGACCGGTGTGATGTAGAGCGTGAGGATCTGCGACAGGATCAGCCCGCCGACAACCGCAAGCCCGAGAGGCTGGCGCACATCGCCGCCTTCGCCGAGGCCCAGTGCAATCGGCATCGTGCCCATGAGGGCGGCCATGGTTGTCATCATAATGGGGCGGAAACGGATGATGGCGGCATCAAAGATCGCCTGTTCGGGTTCCAGATGGTCCTTGCGCTCCCGCTCCAGCGCAAAGTCGATCATCATAATGGCGTTCTTTTTGACGATGCCGATCAGCATGATCATGCCGACAAAGGCATAGAGCGTCAGAGGTGCTCCGAAGATCATCAGTGTGATGAGCGCTCCGACAGCGGCGGAGGGGAGGCCCGACAGGATCGTGAGGGGGTGGACGAAGCTCTCATAGAGGATGCCGAGCACGATATAGACGGTGAGGATCGAAAGTGTGATGAGCATACCGAGGCCGCTCATCGAGGACTGGAAGGCCTGTGCCGTACCCTGGAAGCTCGTCGTGACGCTCTCCGGCATAGAAATCGTCGCCTGAACCTTGTTAATCGTGCTCACTGCTTCGGACAGCGCAACGCCCGGTGCCAGATTGAACGAGATTGTGACGGCGGGGAGCTGGCCCAGATGGTTCTGCGTCAGCGACGTGGCCGTCTGGCTTAATGTGGTGACGGCGGAAAGCGGCACGAGCGTGTTATTGGACGAGCGCAGATAGAGCCGTTGCAGAGCGGCTGAATCTTGCGTGTACTTGTCCTGCAATTCCATCACGACCTGATACTGGTCGGCCTCGGTGTAAATCGTCGAGACCTGCACGCCGCCGAAGGCCGATGATAATGCGCTTTGAATCTGGTCCGGTGTGATGCCAAGGACAGCGGCGCGTTCGCGGTCAATTTTGACGCTGAGCGTCGGCGTTGAAAGATCGAGATCGCTGGTGACGTCTTGAAAACCTGGTGCCTGGCCGAGCGCTTCCTGCAGGCGGGTGGCGCTGGCAAAGAGCGTCGCCGTGTCGATGTCCTGCAACGTATATTGGTAGGCCGCCTTGGAATTGCTGCCGCCGATGCGCAATGACGGCGGGTTTTGCAGATAGACTTTGAAGCCCGGAATGACTGCGAGTTTGGGACGCAGTTTCTGGATGATCTGGTCAGCACTCAGGGCTCGCTCGCTGCGCGGTTTCAGGCGGATGATCAGTGTGCCGCTATTGATGCTGGAGCGCGAACCGCCGGACCCGATCACCGACATGACCGCCCCGATATTGGGGTCTGCGGCGATTATGGCTGCCGCCTTGTCCTGATGGCGCTTCATGTCCAGATAGGAAATACCGTTCGGCCCTTCGGTGTTGCCGCGCAACTGGCCTGTGTCGCTGCTCGGCAGAAAGTCTTTCGGGATGATCATAAAGAGCGCGATAGTGACGACTAGGCTGCCGACAAAAATGCCGAAGACCGTGCGGCGATGTGCGAGGCTTGTTTTCAGTGTGCGCTCATAGAACCGTTCGAGCCTGTCAAACTGACGTTCGCTCCATTGCAGGATCGCCATTTGCGGTTCTGCTGCTTCTTCCGCTGATTTATTGCGGATGATGCGACTTGCAAGCATCGGCGTCAGCGTGATCGAGACAAAGCCGGAAACGATGATGGTGAGCACGATGGTGACGGCGAACTCATGCAGCAGGCGTCCGACAATACCGCCCATGAAGAGAATGGGAATGAAAACGGCGGCGAGCGAGACTGTCATAGACAGAATCGTGAATCCGATTTCCTTGGCGCCTTTGAGCGCGGCCTCATACGGCGTTTCGCCCTCTTCGATATGCCGCATGATGTTTTCAAGCATGACAATGGCATCGTCGACGACGAAACCCACAGACAACGTCAGGGCCATAAGCGAGAGATTGTCGAGGCTGTAGCCAAAAAGCGCCATGCCGCCGAAGGTGCCGATGATCGAAACGGGAAGGGCGAGAGAGGGTATGATTGTCGCTGTGAGATTGCGCAGGAAAAGAAAAATCACCATGACAACGAGCGCCGCCGCGATGCCGAGCGTAATCTGCACGTCATGGACGGAGGCGCGGATTGACTGGCTGCGATCATAATGCACGCTGAGGGCGATGGAGGCGGGCAGGTCTTCTTTGAAGCCCGGCAGGATTTTCATCACGGCGTCGACGACATCAATCGTGTTGGCGCCGGGTTGGCGCTGAATGGAGAGCATGATGCCGTTAACCCCGTTGACGGCGCTCGACACTTTGTTGTTTTCAACACTGTCATGCACGGTGGCTACATCGCCGAAGCGCACGGGTGCACCATTGCGCCATGTGATGATCTGGCGGCGGAAATCATCGGCATTGGTGAGCTGACCCTGTGCCTGAATAACAGTGGTTCGTGTCGGTCCGCTTAACTGGCCGGTCGGATTGTTGACATTGGTTTTGTTGATCGCGTCCGTCACATCATTGATGCCGAGGCCGCGGGCGGCCAGCGCATCGGGATTGAGCTGGATGCGCACGGCATATTTTTGCGAACCATAGACGTTCACCTGCGCCACGCCGTCGATGGTCGAGAGTCGGCGGGCAAGCAATGTCTCGGCGTAGCGGTCGACTTCGGAAAGTTCAAGCGTGGGCGACGATAGTGTGAGGAAGAGAATGGGGCTGTCCGCCGGATTGACTTTGCGGATTGTCGGCGGCGAGGGCATGTCGTCGGGCAGTTGTCGTGCTGCCGCCGAAATTGCCGACTGCACGTCCTGAGCTGCCGCGTCAATGTTGCGGCCGAGTTTGAACTGAATGGTGATCGACGTGGAGCCGAGGCTCGATGTCGAGGTCATCTGGTCAATGCCGGCAATCCTTGAGAACTGGCTCTCAAGCGGCGTCGCCACCGATGTGGCCATTGTTTCGGGCGAGGCACCTGGCAGCGAGGCCGACACATTGATGGTCGGAAAGTCCACATCCGGCAATTCGCTGACCGGCAGTTGAGCATAGCCGAAGAAACCGAAGAGAATGAAAGCGGCCATGACAAGGGTTGTCATCACCGGTCGCAGAATGAAGGTTTCGGATATGTTCATTGTGCGCTCTTCTCCGTGTCGTTCGTGACGACATGGACGAGCGCGCCGGGCAGCAATCGCAACTGCCCGTCGGTGATCACGCGGTCACCGGCTTTGATGTTGCCTTTGATCGCTGCCGTGTTGCCATTCTGATAAAGCATGGTCACGTCATGCGTGGTGACTTTATTGTCAGCGCCGACAACGAAAACATAAAGCCCCTTCTGGCCCGTGTTCACCGCTTCGCGCGGTACGGTGAGAGCCGCTTTGAGTTCGGTCAACCGCACGCTCACATCGACAAATTCGCCGGGGACAAAGGCGAGGTCCGGATTGTCGTAAGTCGCGCGCAATTCAATCGTGCCGGTTGCTGCGTTCACTGTATTGCCGATGAAATCAACCTGTGCGGTCGGCGGGCTTTGGTCTGATGCGAGAGCGGCATCATGCAAACGCAGCGTAGCGGCCAGCGTGCCTGTTTTCATTTCCTGCTGTAGTTGCGCGAGGTTCTGCTGGGGTAACGAGAAGGAGATTTTCACCGGTTGAATTTGCGTGACGGTCACAAGGGCCATGGCGCTGCTCGCCTGCACGATATTGCCCGCGTCCACGAGAATGGGGCCGGTCTTGCCGTCAATAGGCGAGCGGATTTCGGTATAGCCAAGCTGCAACTGGGCCTGATCGACAGCGGCCTGACTGGCGGCGACGCTGGCGGCCAGCGCCTGCTTGCTGGTGCTCGCCGTGTCGCGGGATTGTGCGGAGGCATAGCCTTTGCGCGTCAGTTCGCTGGTGCGGCCCAGATCGCGCGAGGCGTTGAGGAGTTGTGCCTCGTCACGCTGCAGATTGGCCTGCGCTGCCCGTAATGCGGCCTCATATGGTGCGCGGTCAATTTCAAAGAGGAGATCGCCTGCTTTTACAAGCTGACCTTCGCGGAAGCGGGCGGCGACAATCGCGCCGTCAATGCGCGGCCGGACCTGCACGGTGGCATTCGCCATGACGGTGCCGATTGCCTGCGCATAGACCGGCACGTCGGCGATTTCGACAGCAGCAACCATCACGGGCGAGGCGTGGTCTTTTGCCTGCTTGTCGCCGCCGCCGAGACTGAGCGGTCCGCGCAGCAGAAACAAAGCGGCGAGCAAGAGCCCGCCTGAAACATAAATCCAGCGTTGATTGAAACGGTTCATTACGACAAGCACTTCCGTTTACAGGGGAGACGGGGAGCAATTTGGGTCCGATGCGGCGCGGGATCGCGTATCAGAAATTCAACTGGAGGTTAACGAAAGCACTGATGCCTACTCAGAGAGTTTTATACGGGCTTTGGTAAAACGGTCAGACGGGACCCTTTCCGTCGCCTTTCGGTACGACATTCAGATGTCCCCTTTACGACATGAGTGTCACGACATGAGTGTCGTCTGCACTACAGGCCGCATTAAACAACGCTTTACGGGACAAAATGTTACATTATAACGTCTTTTGAATTTGCAATTCGCTCGCATTGTTATTATCACCTACTTCACCTAAAAGCACTTTTGGAGATGAAGATGCCTTCTCGTCAGACATTGAAATGGATTGCACCGGCCTTTCTGGCCACATTTTTTGCCACATCTGCTGTTTACGCACAAAACCCGGATGTTCAGGCAGAAGAGAGGGCAGAAGCCACCGCCGCAACGACAGCCGATCCGATGGATCAGTTCGAACTCGAAGCCTCGTTAATCGGCACATACCAGTCCGCCAGCGACGGTCGTATTGATGATGAAGCGGGTCTGCGTCCTGAAGTGCTGATGACCATTCCTGTGTTCGGTTATGGTCGCGTACATCTTCATGCCGAAGGGTCGACAACACCCAAGAGCAGCGGCGTGACGACATTCCTGCCCGACGCCAATGCCAATATCGGACCGGCGACCAATTCCAGCGGTCATGGCCGTCTCCAGATGTCCGAAGCCTATTACGAAGTCCAGTTCGGTGGCCTCGGCGTCAATGTCGGTCTTCTCGACACGACAGCCTTTCTCGATTCAAGCGCCATTATGGGTGACGAGCACACGCAGTTCGTCAATGCGACGCTCGTGCACAATGCCACGATCGAATTTCCTGACTATACGCTCGGCGTGGTGATGACGACGGAAGGTGAAGGCGCAATGCCGGGCTTGACGCTCGTTGCCGGCAGCACAAACGGTCTCGGTGACAATCCGAGCAAGACCTATTCGGAACTCTTCGACGTCCGCAGCTCCGGCAAAGGCGTCTTCGCCGCTGCTGAAGCCGGTTGGGGCCTTGAGGCTCTGGGTGATGACGGTGCTGCGCGTATCGGTGCCTGGGTCAACACGGCTGATCATGCCTATGTCGATCTGACACCCGGCACGACCGACAACAAAGGCGTCTACGGCGTTCTCGAAGGCACGGCTATCGGTACGGGCTGGTCGCTGCGTGCGGGTCTTGCCGACGAATCCGCCTCGGCGGCTGACTGGTTTGTCGGCGCTGCCCTGCAACGCAATATTACCGACGAGCTTGTCGCCGGTCTCGGTGCCACGCAGACAGGTGCCAATGATGATCTCGGCGCCGGTTTTTCAGACAGCACACAAGCTGAAATCTACGTGAAGTATGATGTTCTTCCGCAGTTGAGCCTCACACCGTCGGTCCAGTGGATCCGCAATCCGGGCTTTGACGACACGGACATTGTTGTCGATCAGGACAATTACGTGTTCGGCCTGCGCGTGGGTGTGTCGCTCTGAATCAGGAAAAAGAGACGCCCTTAACAACGGCGTCTCTTTCTTCCTTCCATGGCATGAACAAAATGGTTTTTCCTAGAGCCCTTGTCTGTTTGATGGGCTTCGGTAAATATCCGACTCGTGAAAGACAAGCGCCTGAGCATCAAGTGGCGACGCCCGCCTATGCGTCGAAAGACTGTAAGAACCAACCCCAATCGTTGGCTCGGCAATCTTTTGCTCGTCTTGTTCGTGTTTCCCGCTCTTATTTTCATAACTTATCGTGTGGTGCCACCACCTGTGACACCGCTGATGATCATCCGTCTTGTCGAGGGCTATGGGATCACGAAGGACTGGGTGTCGCTCGCACATATTTCGCCCAATCTGCAACGCGCTGTCATTGCGTCGGAAGACGGGAAGTTTTGTCAGCATCATGGTTTCGATTGGGTGGCTGTAGACAATGCAATCGAGCGCAATGCACGAGGGCGGCCCACACTTGGTGCAAGCACGATCAGTATGCAGACCTCGAAGAATTTGCTGCTTTGGCCTGGACGCAATTTATTGCGCAAAGGAGCCGAGGCTTATCTGACGGTCTGGCTCGAATCCTTGTTATCAAAGCGGCGTATTCTCGAACTTTATCTCAACGAGATCGAATGGGGACCGGGAATTTACGGTGCGGAGGCGGCGGCTCAAGCCTATTTCGGCGTCGGTGCTGCGCGATTGTCCGCCCAGCAGGCGGCTTTGCTTGCCGCCGCTTTGCCCAGCCCGCTGACTTATCGCCCCAACAATCCTGGTCCGTGGATGAGCAATCACGCCGCCACTATTCGCGCGCGAATGAACAGTGTCCCCCTCGGTGCTTCGGGGCCCTGTCTCTAGAACTTTCGACGATCTCCCAGACCTATTAAGGTCACAGTGAAAAGGCGCTGCACTAGCTGCAGCAGGCAAACTCCATGAAAGATTCCGTAAATAAAGTCGCCGCGGTCACCTTGTCGTTTTGGATCATGAAGATTTGCGCGACGACGCTCGGCGAGACAGCTGGTGATCTCGTCTCAATGACACTCAATGTCGGCTACGCAATGAGCTCACTCATTCTGCTCAGCATTTTTTTCGCGACATTGATTGCGCAACTCTCGGTGAGGTCATTTCATCCTTTACTTTACTGGGCTGTGATTTTGTCGACCAGCACCGCTGGGACCACGATGTCAGACTATGTTGATCGTTCGCTTGGCATGGGGTATGTCGCCGGCTCGGCGATGCTTTTGAGCCTGCTTCTTGTTATTCTAGCCGTCTGGCGTTTCAGCGTTGGGTCGCTCTCGGTCGCCAATATCCGAAACTTCAGAGTTGAAAGCTTTTACTGGGCGGCCATTCTGGTATCGAACACACTCGGCACAGCACTGGGCGATTTTTTGGCCGACAGTTCCGGTCTTGGCTTTGCCGGTGGCGCATTGCTCATTTCGGCAATCATTGCCGCTATTGTGGCGGCATATTACTTTACCCCTATTTCACGCACAGCGTTGTTCTGGGGAGCCTTTGTTCTGACACGGCCTTTGGGTGCGACTGTTGGTGATCTTTTGACCAAGACACATGAAAAGGGCGGTCTTGGTTTTGGCACGATTGGATCGTCAGCCGTGCTTTTTTGCGTGTTGATTTTTTGCATTGTGCTGGTTAGCCGCAAGAGGTCGTCGTCTGAAGCAACCGGTACCTAGCCGATCTGGTCATGCGGGTTCTTCCTGGCTGTCGTCGGCGATACTGGCCGCCAGCGCACAAAGCTCGGCGGAAGTGCGCGCGAGTTGCCAGCCGCTGATGCCGACCATGTCATTTGCGGCATAGTCCTGCCGGATGCGGGCGATGAGAGCGGCGCGCAACTCGTCGGATGAGCTTCCATTGGTCAAGCCCTGTGGCACCAGTCGTTTGCCGATGGAAGCGGCAATCACATGCGGTTCACTTGGCCCGGTGCTTTTCAAGCGCCATTCGCGGCCGAGACGCGCGGCGGCATCCATATCGACAAAGAGGCCAGCAAGCGCCAAGGCAAGCGCGCGGCTGTCCGGCTCGAAGCGCGGAAAAGCGAGCGGCAGCACAGCGGCTGCGAGCGCAACGCCACCAAGGATCAGAATGTTACGGCGTGACAGGGCGGGCGTGTCGTCATGGGTGTCGTGCCCCTGCCCGTGGGGCTGTCCATGGCCCTGATCGTGGTTGTCGTGCTGCGAGGTAGCCATGATCATGCCCCTCCCGTCAGTCGTTGCTGCACATGGTCGGATAGGCGCAGCGCGAGCGCCACGATGGTCAGTGTCGGATTGACCGTCGCCGATGTCGTAAAGACCGAACTTCCTGCGACGTAGAGATTGTCGATCCCGTGCACTTTGCAGTTGGCGTCCACCACGCCTTTGCGCGGGTCGCCTGACATGCGCGTCGTGCCCATATGATGATTGCCCCAGCCTTCGGCCTCATCCCACTGGTCTTTGTCTTTGAAGAGAATACGGACAGTGCCCTCGCCCCATTGGCCGAAAGCGCGGGCCAGTGCTTCAAGATTTTTGCGCAGGTTGTCGCGGTCGGCATTGGTGAGCCGCCAGTCCATCCTGCTTTGGTTAAGGCCCAGCGCATCTTTCTTGTCCGACAGCGTGATGCGGCTCATCGGGTTCGGTGCCTGTTCGGTGGCGCAGCCCGTGCCATAGCGCTTGCCGACGAGGGGGCCGTCCGACTTGTTGCCGCTTGCCGAGCGCATCAGTTGCAGAATGTCGGGCTCAAGCTGGCGCTGGCTCACGGGGTCTGCTTTTTCATAGGTGTCGTCGGTGCGGATTTCCTGTGCTTCATAGAAAGTCATCACCGTGCCGAGACGGCGCTGGGCGCGCAGATATTCGTCGGTGAACATGAAGACCGCGCGGATCGAGGCCCCGCCGAGTTTTGTGTAGGTCTTGTAGTAAGGCGTCACCACGCTTGGATCCGGCAGCAGGATTTCGGCGGGACGGTCCACATGGGGGTGCTCCATGAAATAGCGCCCGACCACATCATGGCTGTTGCCGAGGCCCTTCTTTTCGACGCTGTTTGACAGGAGCAACATGCGCGCATTCTCGATGCCGCCGGTGGCAAGGATGACGAGTTTGGAGCGCACCTCGAAGCGTTTGCCCGAGAGCGTGCCGACGCGCAGTTTTTCAACATGCGAAGCGTCGGCAGTTGGCACGATTTCCATCACGTTGGAGTTGAGATACGCGGTGACGTTCTTGGAATTGTCGATAGCTTTGCGATAAAGCCAGCCGAAGCGTGTGGGCGGGCTGTATTCAAACCAGCGTGTCGTCACTTCGCCACCGGGCAGCGGCAGCGGCGCGTATTTACCATTGTCCGACCACCATTCAGCGTTGTTGTATTGAAAGGGGCCGATCTGGACGACGGGGTTGGCGCGCTCGTAATAGGGCCGCAGATCTTCATAGGTGATGGGCCAGCCGGAATGGGGCACCCAGTCACGCTGCTCAAAGTCGATGGGCTGCATCGGACGGCACCAGCCGCCCCAATGGTTTGTCGAGCCGCCGAAATAGCGAAGCCGCGAGGCATCAAGCGGGTAAGGCACGCCGACGCTTTCGCCCTCATAGAGCATCTGCGTGTCCGGATCGAAATCGAAGCCGCCGCTTTCGATAAGTGTGACTGTCATGGATTTGTCGGCCAGCGATTGCGTAAGCGTAATACCCGCCGCGCCTGCGCCGATAATGGCAATATCTGTGTCTATGACGGTGCCGTCGGGCACCTGCCGTCCGTCGATAAACATATGTGCCCGCTTTCCGCCTGTTCTTCAAAACCCCGTTATGTTCAGGGTTATCTCTCGTCTTTTGTCCGGCCTGTCGCATAAGAGCGGGTTGGACCTGAACCAAAGCTGAATGGCCGAATCCGAAGTTAAGTGGATTGGCCAGTTTGGTATTCTTCATTAGCTTGTCAAATTTAGGGCGCAATCTAAAAATTAGGGTGGCCGTATTTGGCCGGTTTTGCGGGGCGATGGCTCTATTTGAAGCGCGAATCCTTTGCCTTTCGGTCCCGCCTCCCTTGAGCCTTTCCGATCAATGTGTCAGTTTCTCTGCCAATCAAGAACGCCCCCGGCTAACGGGCAGTCTCCGGCATTTGCAAATTATGGCGGGGCCTGTGCAGGTTCAGGGAAATCGCATCCAAACGGAGAGAAAACATGGCTGATTATCTGAAGTTTTATATTGATGGCAAATGGGTTGATCCGGTCACACCGAAGACACTCGACGTCATCAATCCGGCGACCGAAGAAGCCTTTGCAAAGATCAGCATGGGTTCGGCTGCTGACGTGAACAAGGCTGTCGCCGCCGCGAAAGCCGCCTTCCCGAAATTTTCCAACACGACAAAGCAGGAACGCATCGAACTTCTGCAGTCGATCATGGCGGTCTATCAGAAGCGCTATCCGGAAATCGCCGCGGCGATCACATCGGAAATGGGCGCGCCGACAAAGCTCTCCATGCAGGCTCAGGCCGCGATGGGCATTGCGCATTTCAATACCAATCTTGAACTCCTGAAGACCTATGAATTCGAACACGACAAGGGCAATACGCGCATCGTGCGCGAGCCTGTCGGCGTCTGCGCTTTCATCACACCCTGGAACTGGCCGATCAACCAGATCGCCTGCAAAGTGGCACCGGCGCTCGCCGTCGGCTGCACGATGGTTCTGAAACCGTCGGAAGTTGCACCGATCAACGCTTATCTCTTTGCTGAAGTGATGCACGAAGCGGGCGTGCCTGCAGGTGTGTTCAACCTCATCAACGGAGACGGTCCGGCAGTCGGCTCACCCATGTCGTCACATCCCGATGTGGACATGGTGTCCTTCACAGGTTCGACCCGTGCGGGCATTCTCGTGTCCAAAGCCGCTGCCGAAACCGTGAAGCGCGTTGCGCTCGAACTCGGCGGCAAGTCGGCCAACATCGTTCTCGACGATGCGGACTTCAAAAAGGCGATCACCGGTTCCGTGCTCGGCATGATGGCGAACTCCGGCCAGTCCTGCAACGCGCCGACGCGTATGCTCGTTCCCGCCAAGCGTCAGGACGAAGCCATTGCCATTGCCAAGGCGGCTGCCGAAATGGTGACGGTGGGCGATCCCACAGCCGAAGGCATTATGATGGGCCCCGTCGTCTCCGACGTTCAGTTCGACAAAATCCAGGGCCTCATCCAGAAGGGCATCGACGAAGGCGCGACGCTCGTCACCGGCGGCACTGGCCGTCCGACCGGCCTCAACAAAGGCTACTTCGTGCGTCCGACCGTTTTTGCGAATGTGTCGAACGACATGACCATCGCGCGCGAAGAAATCTTCGGGCCGGTCCTCTCGATCCTTCCCTATAAGGACGAAGAAGACGCGATCTCGATTGCGAACGATACGGTCTACGGCCTTTCGGGCTACGTGCAGGGTGAACCCGCACATGCCAAAAAGGTTGCCTCGCGTCTGCGCACTGGCAATGTGCATCTCAACCTCGCCGGTCCCGACCTTAACGCACCTTTCGGCGGCTACAAGCAGTCCGGCAATGGTCGCGAATGGGGCGAATTCGGTTTCGAAGAATTCCTCGAAGTCAAAGCCGTGCTCGGCTACAACGCCGCCTAGGTTTTCGGCGGGTCAAACACGCAAAGCCGGTGCGAGCAATCGCATCGGCTTTTTTGTTGGAGCGTCGGGGGCTTTCTTCTTCTCTGACATTCTCTGCTTGTAGCACTATACTTCCCAGCACATTAAAAACACGAACGGTGTCCCGTGCCCCCATCCCCCGACGTACCGATAACACCCAGCGGCGAACTCGCGATCCGCGTTCTCGCCATGCCCGCCGATACCAATGCGAACGGCGATATATTCGGCGGCTGGTTGCTCGGCCAGATGGATATGGCAGGCGAGATCACGGTGTCGAAGCGCAGCAGAAGCCGTTGCGTGACGGTCGCGGTTGACGCGATGAGTTTCAAAAAGCCGGTCTATGTCGGTGATGTCGTTGCGATCTATGTCGACATTCTCCGCGTCGGCAACACGTCGGTTGCGGTGAGCATCGAGGCATGGGCGCTCCGGCGCAACGAGACATCGCCGGTTCTCGTCACGCAAGGCAAGTTCACCTACGTGGCCATTGACGATGCGGGTCACCCCAAGGCCATCGACGGGCAGGCGTCATAAAAATGCGTGATTTTCTGTTTACGGACGCTGACAAAATCGTCGATGCGATCATTGCCGATGTGGGTAAAAACATTGTGCTGGGTCTGCCGCTCGGCCTTGGCAAAGCCAATACGATTGCCAATGCGCTTTACGCGCGCGCCGTGGCGGACCCTTCGATCCGCCTAAAAATATTTACGGCGCTGACGCCTGAAGTGCCGCGTGCTTCCGGCGATCTGGAGCGACGTTTTCTCGAACCTTTTGCCAAGCGCGTCTTCGGCAATTATCCGGCGCTCGCCTATGCGCAGGATCAGCGTTCAGGAAAACTGCCCGCTAATATAGAGGTCAACGAGTTTTTCTTTCTCGCCGGTCGTTGGCTCAATGTGCCTGTGGCACAACAGAACTACATTTCAGCCAATTACACACATGCTTCGCGCTATCTGATTGATCAGGGTGTCAATGTCATCGCGCAACTGGTTGCGAAGAAGGCCGTCAATGGCGAGACGCGCTATAGTCTCAGTTGCAACACCGACACGACGCTCGACATGCTCAGGGCGCGGGCGGAGGGGCGGGCTTCGTTCAGATTTATCGGCGAGGTCAATTCCGGATTGCCCTTCATGCCGGGCGAGGGTGATCTTGCGGCGGATCATTTTACTCATATGCTCGACAATCCGGCGGGTGAATTTGATCTCTTCTCCGCGCCCAAGGAGCCTGTGAGCATCACCGAATATGCAACCGGCATCCATGTCGCGCGCCTCATTCCCGACGGCGGCACATTGCAGATCGGCATCGGCAAGCAGGCCGACGCGCTCGTTCACGCGATGGGGCTGCGCCACCAGAAGAATGATCTGTTTCGCCGCGCGGCTGCACGGCTCGATGTGCGTGCGGGCGAAGACGCGCCGTTTATTGAAGGTCTTTACGGCGTCAGTGAAATGTTTGTCGATGGTTTCCTCTCGCTCATCAAGGCGGGCGTCCTGAAACGCGAAGCAGGCGGGGCCCTTCTTCACGCAGCATTTTTCCTCGGCACACGCGCGTTTTATAAAACCTTGCGCGAAATGGACGCGGGACTGCTCGCAAAACTGAAAATGACGGCGGTGTCTTTCACCAATGATCTTTATGGCGACGAAACGGAAAAACGCCGCCAGCGCGTCAAGGCGCGTTTTGTCAACAATACCATGATGGCAACGCTATTGGGCGCTGCGGTCTCCGACGCGTTGGAAGACGGGCGCGTGGTGAGCGGCGTCGGCGGGCAATATAATTTTGTCGCCCAAGCATTCGAGCTTGAAGGCGCGCGCTCTGTGCTGACGCTCAGTTCCACCCGCTTTGCGCAAGGCAAGCTCGTCTCGAACATTCTCTGGTCCTATGGACACCAGACTGTGCCGCGCCATCTGCGTGACATGATCGTCACGGAATACGGCGTTGCCGATCTGCGTGGCAAATCCGACGCAGAGGTGATTGCCGCGATGCTCGCCATTGCGGATTCACGGTTTCAGCCTGCATTGCTTGCGCAAGCCAAAGCGGCAAAGAAAATCGCAAGCGACTATGAAATCCCTGAAGCGCACCGTCACAACACACCGGAACGGATCGGCGAAGCGCTCACGGAACTCGCCGCTCAGGGCGAGCTTCCGGTCTTTCCCTCCGGTACGGATTTCACCGATGTCGAGCAGCGCTTGCTGCCAGCGTTACAAATCTTGAAATCGGCAAAGCCGTTGCAGCTTGTCGGGCTTGCTTTGCGCGGGATGACGGCGGACTCATCAAAGATTGATGATTGTCTCGCGCGTCTTGATCTCGTGAGTCCCCGCAATTTCAAAGAACGGTTCACACGCTGGCTCGTTGCAGGCGCACTTATGCCATCGCTCTGAACAAAGCCTCGGTCGCGTCGTCTGCCGGAAAAAGGCTTTCTATGCGTAGCTCATCGGCGGTGACGTCCTGTGCTGTGCCAAAAGTTGCGATCACCGTGAAGAGTGAAATGCGCGCGCCGTCTTTTTCGATTTCGAGCGGCAGAACGGGCACGAGCGATGCGTCTTCGGCTGACCAGAGTGTGTCGGCATCCTGATACTCGGCAAGCTCCAGCAGCACCTTTTTCATTTCCTTGCCGCCAAGTGCTTCTGCTTCACGCTGCGCGCGGTGCCAGAGAAGCGGCGCGACGGCAGACCAGTTCGTGACGTAAGGCCGGATGCCTTCAGGATGAAAAAAGAGACGCATCAGATTGCGTTGTGCTCCGCCGATGCGCGTCCAGAGATTGTCGCCGAAAATCACGAGCATTGTTTCAAACGGCGCGTTTGCCATGCGGATGTTCCAGGCGCGGTCTATCGCAATCGCGGGGAAGGGAGCATGGTTTGTCAGCATCATCTGCACAGCCGACATCACTTGCGACATTTGCGGATCGTCAAGCGGGCGCGCACGGAATACGGGCGCAAAGCCCGCTGCTGTCAGCCAGTCGTTTCGCTCACGCAAAGGAACCTCCAGCGTTTCGCTCAGTTGCAAAATCATCATGCGGCTTGGGCGGGCGCGGCCCGATTCCAGAAAGCTCACATGGCGTTGCGAGACGTTGGATGCAAGAGCCAGTTCAAGCTGGGAAAGACGTCTTTTTTGCCGCCAGATTTTCAGGATCTGCGCAAAGCCGTCCGTTTCGTTCTTCTGCGGTTTCAATGCGGTCTGCTTCACGGGCGTCTCCCTCTTGTTCCCGTCAATATCGGGCAGGCGCGGCACGCGTTCAATGACCTCTGAGGTAATTGCGGCGAGCATTGGCCCAAGCGCATCGTGGCACCGTTCAACAACAGGAGGTTCCCCATGTCAGGACGTTTTTTTGCTCTCATCGCCATCATCGCCGCATTCGGCACGCTTAGCGCTCTGGCGCTTTTGGAGACAGGTTATATCGGCATTTTCACTATGCATATGCAGAGCTGGGCCGGTCTTCAGGTGCTTGCTGATCTCGTCATCGTCTGCCTGCTCGCCATGATCTGGATGGTCCATGACGCGCGCGCGCGTGGCGTCACCGTCTGGCCATTTCTCGTGATGACGCTCGCGCTGGGCTCCTTCGGGCCGCTTCTCTATCTCGTGATGCGCGAGCTTCGGGCGCCGTCTGCTGCCATTACGGCATGAAACCACAGCGGGCAAGCGCTAATAATGGACGCCTTGATTGGTGCTTGCCCGCGCCCTATTTCAGTGAACAATAGGCACAACAAAAATCACTGATCATATGGGAGCCAAACATGTCCGATGCATCAACGCCTTATGTCCCCCCGAAAGTCTGGACATGGGTGCAAGGCTCGGGCGGCCGCTTTGCCAATATCAACCGCCCCATCGCAGGCCCGACGCATGACAAAGTGTTGCCCGTCGGTAAGCATCCGTTCCAGCTCTATTCGCTCGGCACACCCAACGGCGTCAAGGTGACGGTGATGTTCGAGGAGCTGCTGGCCCTCGGTCACAGAGGTGCCGAGTATGACGCTTGGCTTATCAATATTGGCACGGGCGATCAGTTCGGGTCTGGTTTTGTCGACATCAATCCGAACTCGAAAATACCGGCGCTTATGGATCACTCCACGACGCCGCCGACGCGGCTGTTCGAATCCGGTTCCATGCTCGTCTATCTTGCTGAAAAATTCGGTGTGCTGATCCCCAAAGACCATCATGCCAAAACCGAATGCATGAACTGGCTCTTCTGGCAGATGGCGAGCGCCCCTTATCTCGGCGGCGGCTTCGGACATTTTTATGCCTATGCGCCGGAGAAGATCGAATATGCGATCGACCGCTTCGCGATGGAAGTGAAACGGCAGCTCGACGTGCTGGATCGTCACCTTGCCAATAACAGATATATGGCGGGCACGGAATATTCTATCGCCGACATCGCGATCTGGCCGTGGTACGGCTCGCTGGCGCTCGGTCTTCTTTATGAGGGCGGTGAATTCCTCGACGTGCAGTCCTACAAAAATGTCATCCGCTGGACCAAAGAAATCGGCGAGCGTCCGGCTGTGAAACGCGGCCGCATGGTCAACCGCGCCTTCGGCGAACCCTCCTCGCAGCTTCTGGAGCGCCACGACGCGAGCGACTTCGACACCAAGACGCAGGACAAGGCGAAGGTCGCGGAATAAGACTTATTGATCCGTTAACGGATGAATTGTGGCCGGTCTTGAAGAGGGTCCGGCCATGTTTTTTCGAGCGTTGCGGTGGGGGGTAAGGTTTTAGGGTTGGTGTCTCTCTCTAATGAAACAACCCTCTTGCCCGCGGTTCCTTCACCGCAAACAGCACCGTGCCAAACGCGACCGCCAGCATGGCCGCTGACAAGAAGAACACCGCGTAGAACGAGAAGAAATGCGCGATGAGTCCGCCCAGCAGGGGGCCGACGGCGTTCATGGCGGAGATCGCTGTGTTCATCATGGCGATGCGCATGGGGAGGTCTTCACGCGTGCCGAATTCCAGAATGATGTTGTTGGTGCTGTTCTGGAAGCCGCCTTGTCCGGCGCCTAATCCGGCGAAGACGGCGGCCAGCGCCCACAGCGTGTGGGCTTCCATCAGCAGGAGCGTTGCGAGCGCCCATGTGCCGATGGAGATGAGGAAGACGATGCGGTTGCCGAATTTGTCGGCGATCCAGCCCCAGATGAGATTGGTGCCGGTTTGCGCCAGCAGAAATGCTGTCGAAAGCGCGCCCAATGTTGTGCCGGTGAGGCCGATCGATTTGGACGCGTAGAGAATATAGAAGGGCACGGCGAGCGTGCCGAGCGCGGCAGCAGACGAGGCGTGATAGAAGCGCAGGAGTTCCTTGTCGTCGCGCAACAGGCCCGGGATCTCGCGCATTCGATGCATGAAGCTCGTGCGGGCGCGGACCGTCGGCGGTTCCGGCTCGCGCACCATCATCAGCATCGAGAGGCCGATGGACGTCAGGATGAAAGCGGCGAGGAAGGTTGTTGCGTAGCCGTTGCCGAGCGCGTGTTCTTCGACGAAATATTTGCCGCCCAAGTAAGCGACGCCCGAGGCGGTGAGGCCGGCTGCAAAATTGCGGAAGCCCGTGAGGCGGCCGCGCAGGCGCAGCGGGATCACTTTCGCCATCAGGTAATTGAAGATAACCGACTGGATGCCGTTGAACAATCCGAAACACATGAGAAAGACGCAGGCGAAGAAGAGTGCCCAGTTCGGCGGGAGGAAATAGCCCGAAAGTGCGAGGCCGAGCACGCCGCCGCGCATACCCCAGCCGATCAACATGCCGATGGGGAGCACGCGCTTTCGGTGTTCGACCATTGTTGCGCCCAGGGTGGACGAGAGCGCATTGCCGAGCCATTGCGAGGCGAGCGCGAGACCGACCATGAACTCGGAGCCGGAGAGCAGATAGATATAGGCGGGCACGAAAGTCGGCGCAGTGACGAGGCGGAAGCCGGTCTGGCCGAGCAGTCCGTGGGCGAGGTTTGCCGCGAAATTGCGTTTGAGGTTTTTCTCGACTTCGGCGTGATAGGCTGCTTCCGCATTCTGGCGCTCGGCACTCCAATGCAGGTCGGCGCTTTGCAGGTCGGGGGTTTCGGTTTCGACGGGCGTATTGGCCACTTCTATATTCCCTTGGCCCATTCAAGGGCGGGCGTCCGGGCGTCTTTATAGACCGGCCAACGGTTCTGGTCATCGAACTTCTTGTTTATTGCTGCAACCAATCGACGCGGGCGCGGGCGCCCTCGCCTTGCTTGAGGACGTCTGCGAGCCAGGTAAAAAGCTCGAACAGCGTTCGGTCGAGTTGCCACGGCGGATTGAGGATGACGAGGCCGCAGCCGGACATGGTGGCGGGGTCTGTCGCTCGGATGAAAAGTTCGGCGCGTAATGTTTTAGGTAGGCCTTCACGCTCCAGATGATCGAGGAAAGCCCCCGAGAGTGACGGGTCCTTGACTGGATACCAGATCATGTAAGTGCCGGTGGCGAAGCGTTTGAGCGCTTGCTCAAGTTCGCGCGCGAGCCGGTCGAATTCGTCGCGTGCTTCGAAAGGCGGATCTATAAGGACGAGGCCGCGGCGCTCTTTCGGCGGTAGCATGGATTTCAATGCGGTGTAGCCGTCGATCTCGTGGACCTTTGCTTGCGGGTTGCGCGGGAAATGCGTGCGCAATGTGGCGGCATCATCGGGGTGCAGTTCGCAAAAGGCGAGGCGGTCGTCGGACCGCGCCAGATGACAGGCGATGAGGGGGGAGCCGGGATAGTGCGTCGGCGCGGGGCCGGTGCAGCCCAGCGATGCGAGCGCGTCGAGATAAGGCTTCAGGGCTTCGTGCGGCTGCGCTTCTGCCAGCACGCGGGCGATGCCGTCCCTGAACTCGCCGGTCTTTTGCGCTTCGATGCCCGACAGGTCTGTCAGCCCCGTGCCTGCATGGGTGTCGAGCACGAAGAAGGGTTTGTCTTTCTGCTTCAGATGGCCGAGCACGAGCGCGAGAGTGCTGTGCTTCATCACATCGGCGAAGTTTCCCGCATGATAGGCGTGTCGATAGTTCATGGGCGACAGTTCATGGGCGATGAAGCACGATAAAGGCGATGGCGAAACCGATTGCCGCGAGGGAGAAAAGCGTGAGCGCCGGTTTCAACCCGCGCTGTCGTCCCGAAACGGTCAATGTGTAGAATGCTTTCAGCACATTGTTGGACGAGGCAGCAACGAGGATGGCGGTGGCCGCAACGTTGAGGTTCAATGCACCGGCTCCTTGCGCCAGATTGAGCACGAAGGGGTCCACATCTGTCACACCGGCCAGCGCACCGAGCACGAACATGCCCTCCTCGCCAAAGCGGATCTTCGCCCAGTCGACCGCCATCGACAAGACGATGAAGAGAGCGGCGAAGGTGATGGCGGTGGTGACTTCCAGAGGATTGGTCGGGGTCGCGGCTTTGTTTTTCGTACTGTCGTGCGTCACGCCGATCTTTTGAATGGCAACGGCACTGGCAAGGCCGAGAGCACAGAGGAGGCCGAGTGGCGCAAGCAGGGTTGCTGCAAGACTGATGTTGAAGACGCCGACGACAACCAGAATGCGCAGGAACATGACCGAGGTGGCGAGCACGATGGCGGACTGGAGGCTGCGTGTGTCTTGTGTTTCGTCGGAGGCGCGCCGCGACAGGATGATTGTGGTGGCAGTTGACGAGTACAGGCCGCCCAGTGCTGCTGAAATGAAAATGCCGTTGTCGGGCGCGATGAAGCGCTGCATGAGATAGCTTGCATAGGAAAGCGTGGAGACGGCGACGACGGCAAGCCAGACCTGATAGGGCGTGATGGTGGTGAGGCTCGTGACGGGCGTGTCCGGTAGCAGCGGCAGGATGATGCCGATGATAATGAGGAATTTGGCGAGCGTGACGATTTCGCTGTCGCCAAGCCGCGCGGCAAGCCGGTGCAGCCGGTCGCGCGCGCTCATTAGCAGAACGGCGAAAACGGCAATGCTGACCGGCACCCAGAGCGGCGTTGTGAGTGTGACGGGGCCGAGGAGAAAAGCGATCAGGTTGCAGACAGGGGCCATGATGCCGCCGTCGAGCCGCGAGCTTTCTGTATCATCGGTGTTCGGTGTGAGAAGACCTTGTTTCAGGCGTTCGCGGTAGTAAAGCGCGAGCCACAGACCGAGGACGATCAGGCCTGCGGTTAGAAGAAGTTTGCGGTCGGGGTCGAGCACATAGAGCAGCGCCCCGATGAGCGCGAGCAGCGGGAAGGTGCGCACACCGCCCGGCGGCTTGAGGCGGTTGCCGGAAAAATACTCTTCAAATGCCAAGCCGAGAAAGAACCCCAGCGCGAGAAGCGTGACTAGGTGTTCAAAGTCGAAGGTGTCGAGAATGGTTGCTATGGCCGCCGGATTCATGGTGCGATCTTACCAAGTTTATAGAGCGCGGGCTCAAAGGGCAGGATGACAGCGGGATCGGGCATGACGAGCTTTTGTTTTTTGCCTTCGTACTCCACGCGGTTGAGAATGTCGCGAATGATGTTGAGCCGTGCGTTCTTTTTGTCATTGGCCGCGACAACGGTCCAGGGTGCATGGCCCGTATGGGTGCGGCCAAGCATGGCGTCGCGCGCTTTGCTGTAGTCGGCCCATTTCTTCTGGGCGACCGCGTCGATCGGTGAAATCTTCCATTGCTTCAGCGGATCGGCGCGGCGGTCGGCGAGACGTTCTTTCTGGGTCGCCTTGTCGATGTCGAGATAATATTTGATGAGTTCGATGCCGGAGCCGACCAGCATGTTTTCAAAGAAGGGCACGGTGAGCATGAAATTTTCATATTGGGCCTCGTTGCAAAAGCCCATGACTCGCTCGACGCCTGCACGGTTGTACCAACTGCGGTTGAAGATCACGATTTCGTCGGCGGCAGGCAGGTAGGGCACATAGCGCTGGAAATACCATTGCGTCTCTTCGCGGTCGGACGGTTTGCCGAGCGCCACCATGCGTGTTTCGCGCGGGCTCAGGTTTTCCATGATGCGTTTGATCGAGCCGTCTTTGCCGGCGCCGTCGCGGCCTTCCATGATGATCAGAATTTTGCGGTTGTGGGCGATGACGTCGCGTTGCAGTTTCACGAGTTCGACCTGAAGCTCGTAGAGCGTCTTGTCATAGTCGTCCTTGTCGTCGATTGTGTCGCTGATCATGTCGCTTTTTGGGCTGTTCTTCGGGCCGTTCTTGGGACTGCTTTTTGTATTTTTGCTTTTGGCCACGTTCACGCTCCGGTTCCTGATTATGACGGTGCGAGACTAGCCCATGGGGCTCTCTCAGGCGAGGTTGGTTACATTTCATTAAACTTTGGCTCAAACCTGTGTCATTTCGACCAAAGTACCTGTCGGAAAAGGGCAAAAGGGGTAACCACTTTTTAGCGCTCCGCTCCATAAAATAATCAAAGCTATTGATGCGGGTCTCGTCATTCTGGCGAAGTAGTACCATTGAGTGTTTGTGAGGATTGATGCGCATTTCGGCCAGAGCCGCCGAGACGAAGCAGGGTGAGCACATCCTGCTTGGCGGAGCCATGGCGCGCGCAAAGACCTTCTGCCAAGCCCGGATGCAGGCGGCTTTGCCCACAATCCGCAGCAAGGTTGTGGCGCTGCTTTGCGGCGTTGGTCTGACCATTGCGCTGGTAAGCGCGGCTTTCGTGCATAATGTTTACAAGACGCAGGTCGACGCCCGTGTCTTTGAACGCATGACGACATTCACCGATGTGATCGGGCGGGCGACGGCGGAAGCGCGCACGCCTGCTGATGTTGACGCGCTGGTGCGTGCTTTTCGCTGGCTGCCGGCGATCAGTGTCGTGGCCGTTGCCGATCCGGCGGGTAAAATTTTTACGTCCACCATGCCGGACCTGAAAGGCCGCGCCATCGAGGATCTCGGCTGGCATAATATTTCACAACGCCTTGCCGAGAGTGACGGCAGGATCACGCGTGCCGCCGACGGCGACACGGATCTGGCGCAAGCGGATTCGGTCGAATTTGCCCGCAACGTGGATGTCGGTTTTCTCAAAGGCCGGAGCACGGTTTATGTGCGGATCACTCTGACGCCTATCCTTGAGACAGTGCGGGCGGGGGCCTGGAGCCTGCTCGTCTGGATTTTTGCGGTTCTCACGGTTGCTGTCCTTGTGATCTCGCTGGTATTGCAGCGTGTGCTGGTGGCACCTGTCGAAGCGCTGCGACTGTTTGCGGAAAAGCGCGACGGGTCGTCATTCGGTTATGCGCATGATGCCACCGATGATATTGCGATCATTGCGAGCCGCCTCACGGAAGCCTTCGACGCGACAAGCAGCAATGCCGAGCGGCTGGCCGACCTCGCCCAGACCGACGGGCTGACGGGGCTCGGCAACCGCGCGCAGTTCCGTGCTCATCTGACGCATGAAATTGCCAGAGCGCATGGCAGTGACAGGCTTGTCGGCGTGCTGATCCTCAATCTCGATAGTTTTAAAGTCATCAATGACAGTCTCGGCCATGATGTCGGCGACCTCATTCTGCAACGCACGGCTGATATTTTGCGCGGCTGCCAGCGTCCCGGCGATATGATCGCGCGTCTCGGTGCCGATGAGTTCGGCGTTATTCTTTCGGGCCTCACGCTGCTGGAGGATGCGTCGGATGCAGCCAACCGTTTCATCCGCGCGGTCGGTGCGCCGTTCCGTGCGGGTGGACATGATCTGCATCAGACGGCTTGCGTCGGTCTTACCGTGTTCCCGCAGGACGGGCGCGACGCCGATGTGTTGCTGAAGAATGCCGATCTCGCCTTGTCGCGTGCGAAGCAGGAAGGATCGGGCGCTTGCGTGCTTTATCGCCATGAATTGCATCTGCGTGCGATGGAGCGCAATTCGATCGAACGTGATTTGCGCGCGGCGCTCGCGCAGCGCCAGTTCGTGCTCTATTACCAGCCGAAGGTCGATATTCACACCGGCAAAATCAAAGGAGCTGAAGCGCTGATCCGCTGGCTGCATCCGGAACGCGGGCTGGTGTCGCCTGATCTGTTCATTCCGGTTGCCGAGCGTTGCGGCATCATCTCGGAAGTGACGCGCTTTGTGATGGACGAAGCCTGCCGCCAGAACCGTGCGTGGCAGGATATGGGTCTGCCGAAAATCGGTGTGGCGGTGAATGTCTCGGCTGTTGATCTGCGCCGTGCGGACCTCACGGACCTTGTCGCCAACACGCTGGTCGCGCGTGGCTTGTCGCCGCAATATCTCGAACTTGAAGTGACAGAAAGCATGGTGATGCGCGATGTTGATGTGGTGATCGGCACGCTGCGCCGCTTGCGCAGCCTTGGCGTCGGCATCGGCATTGATGATTTCGGCACGGGCTATTCCTCGCTTGCCTATCTGAAGCGGTTTCCTGTGAAGCGGCTTAAGATCGACCGCAGCTTTATCTGCGACATTGCCGACGGGCGTTCGGGTACGATCATCCCGAAGGTCATTATTGATCTGGCCCATGCACTCGGGGTCGCGGTGCTGGCTGAAGGCGTCGAGGACATGGTGCAGCTTGAGATTTTACGTGCGCTGGGTTGCGACGAGGCGCAAGGCTATATTCTCGGCCGTCCCATGCCGGCGAGCGAGTTTGCAGAGTTTCTCGCCCAATCAGAAGGCGGCATCCACCCTCATGCCGATGTCCGCATTTTTGCCGGTGCCGCACCGCGCCTTGTTGGCGAGTCCGCTTCCATGTTTGACGATGTGAGCGGCGCGGCGTGATTTGACGCCACGTCTTCGGCCCTTCCTGCAAATCTTTCGCCTTTCGCTGGACGACAGGTTTCTCCGCGCTAAACTCGCTCCCAATCAATGGCAAGATGCCGCGAACACGGCGTCAGGGCGCGAGGCCCGGGGAGCAGATAATGGATCTCAATTACAGTCCGGAATATGAAGACTTCAGAGAGGAAGTGCGCACATTCCTCGACACGCATAGCAAAAGCGCGCCGGGCGGCTACGGCCTCTCGCGGCCCGGCGGCAACGTGCTCGCCTGGCAAAAACTACTGATCGCCAATGGCTATGCAGCGCGCACGATCCCCAAAGAATATGGCGGCTACGGCGCGGAGCCCGACATTCTGAAGTCGCGCATCATTGCCGAAGAATTTGCTGCCGCCAAAGTGCCGATGGGCATGTCGAACCAGGGCATTTCGATGTTCGTGCCGACGCTCCTTGAAATGGGCACGGAAGAGCAGAAGCAGAAATATATCAGGCCGACGCTCCATGGCGAGATCATCTGGTGTCAGGGCTATTCGGAGCCGGGGTCGGGCTCCGACCTTGCCTCGCTGCAGACCAAGGCGCATGAGGACGGTGATGATTTCCTCATCAACGGTCAGAAAATCTGGACCTCGACCGCCAAACAAGCCGACATGATTTTCTGTCTTGTGCGCACGGAGCCGAACGCTCCCAAGCACGAAGGTATCTCCTATCTCATCTTTTCAATGAAGACGCCGGGCATCGAAGTGCGCCCGCTTGTGACCATGACAGGGCAGGCGGAGTTCAACGAAGTCTTCTTTACGGATGTGCGCGTGCCCAAGACGCAGATTGTCGGCGCGCGCGGGCAGGGCTGGTTTGTGGCCAATGCGACGCTGAAACATGAACGCGGTATGCTGGGCGATCCCAATCAGGCGGGTGCGCGTCTCGCCGAGATTATTGATCTGATGCACGAGGAGACGATGGACGGCGAACGGCTCATCGACAATCCGCTGTTCCGCGACCGTCTCTTGCGGCTGCAAAGCCGTGTGCTGGCGATGCAGTTTCACGGGCTGCGGTTGCTGACGGCATCGGCAAAGAAGGAAGATGCGGGCCTCGCGCGCCTTATCGTCAAGTTGCAGGGTTGCGAAATCAACCATCAGCTTGCAGCACTCGCGATTGATGCGCTGGGCGAGCTTGGTGTGCTCTATGGCAACAGTCCGCATGTGCGTGCATACGGCTCGTGGCAGCATCGCTATATGTTCGATCTGGGCCTCATCATCGGCGGCGGTACGGCACAGATTCAGAAAAATATTATTTCGGAACGTGGCCTCAATATGCCGCGCGAACCGAAACCGGCAAAAGTATAAGGGGCGCATCATGGAATTCGGATTGTCAGAAGACCAGCGTCTCATGCAGGACAGCGTGCGTCGCACTCTTGAAAAAGTCTCGACGCTCGACCGCGTGCGCAAGGCAGCGGACGCACAGGAGGCGAAGGCCGGTGATGTTTGGCTCGCGCTTGTCGAACTCGGTGTGCCGGGCCTTCTCATCGACGAGGAATTCGGCGGCATGGGGCTGACGCTTCTCGACGCTGTGTTGATCGCCGAAGAGCTTGGCCGCTTTGTCGCGCCTGTGCCGTTTGCAGCAAGTGCCGTCATGGCCCCGCTCGCCATTGCGGCGGCGGGTTCGCCTATGCAGAAAGAAGCATGGCTGCCCAAACTCGCGAGCGGCGACATTGTGGCAGGGGTGGCGATTGCTGAAAGTGCATCGGCTGCGCGCGACGGTGCGGGCGTGACCGCGTCGGCGGGCAAGCTCTCCGGTAGCGCCTTGTTCGTGATGGACTTTGCGGCGGCGGATATTTTTATCGTCGGTGACAAGGCGGGCGGTCTTCATATCGTGAAGGGTGATGCCAAAGGTCTGAAAAAAGTAGCGCTCACGTCCATTGACCTCACACGCTCGCTCGGCGAATTGCAGTTCGACAATGTAGAGGCCGAGGCGCTGACATCGGGCGATGCAAAAGCCGCCATGCAAAAAATCCTCAATGCCGGTCGCATCATGCTTGCCGCCGATACGCTCGGCGCGGGCTGGATGATGATCGACAAGGCGGTCGCCTATGCCAAAGAGCGCAAGCAGTTTGGTCGCGTCATCGGTTCGTTCCAGGCGGTGAAACATCTCTGTTCCGAGATGGCATCCGAGATCGAGCCCGGTCGCTCGCTCGTCTGGTATGCGGCCCATGCTTTCGACAATGTGCCGGAGGAAGCGACGCTGATGGCGGCTCATGCCAAGTCTTTCATGGGGGAGGTTGGCCGCTTTGTCGCCCGCACGGCTACGGAAGTGCATGGGGGCATGGGCTTTACCGATTTGCTGGGCCTGCACTACTGGTTCAAGCGCATCGGTCTTGCGCGGCAACTGCTTGGTAGTCCGGAACGCGCGCGCAATGACGCTGCGCGTGTGCAGGGCTGGGTCGCTTGACCGGATATGCAAGTCACGAAAGACATCTTTCTCGTTTTTCTGAAACTCGGGCTCACCTCGTTTGGTGGGCCCGTTGCGCATCTGGGCTATTTCCGCACGGAGTTTGTCGGGCGACGTCGCTGGATTGATGAGGCGACCTATGGCGAGCTTGTGGCGCTGGCGCAATTTTTGCCCGGTCCGGCAAGCAGTCAGGTCGGTATGAGCATCGGGCTTTTGCGCGGCGGCCTCGCAGGCATGTTTGCCGCATGGTTTGCCTTCACCATGCCGTCGGTTCTGCTGCTTGTCGGGTTTGCGTTTGCCTCAAGCCATGTACCCGATGGCGTGACGCACGGGCTGATGCTTGTGGCCGTTGCCGTTGTGGCGCAGGCTGTTCTGCTGATGGCGCGGAGCCTGACACCGGACGGGCCGCGCATTGCCATTGCTGTTGTCGCTTGCGCTGTTCTGCTTTTCGCGCCTGTTGCGCTTGTCCAGATCGCGGTGCTGATCGCGGGCGGTCTCATCGGTTTTTTATGTCTCGCGCCACCACCGCCGTCGGACCATCCTGCGCTTGTCGTGCCTCTGGGCCGCAGGCGGGGGGCGGCGTTCATCGCGGCGTTTTTTGTTCTTCTCGTGCTGCTGCCGCTTCTTGCGGCATATGGGTCTGAAGTGCTGCGGCTCGCAGACAGTTTCTACCGTGCGGGTGCGCTGGTTTTCGGCGGCGGTCATGTCGTGCTGCCGCTTCTGGAAGCGGAACTGGTGCCCAAGGGTCTGATTGATCGCGACACGTTCTTTGCCGGTTACGGCGCGGCGCAGGCGATGCCCGGCCCGCTGTTTTCATTCGCCGCTTTTGTCGGCTTTGCAGGGACGGACGGCGGATTTCTTCACGCCGCGATATGCCTTGTCGCCATGTTCGGTTCGTCCTTTTTGCTCGTGCCGGGCGTGTTGCCCTTCTGGGCGCGGCTGGCGCGGGTGCAGTCCATGCGGGCGGCTCTCATGGGGATCAATGCCGCCGTGGTCGGCCTTCTGGCGGCGGCTTTTGTCACGCCGGTCTTTTCAAGCGCGGTGCAGGGCGCGGGCGATCTTGCCGTGGCAGGGGCGGCTTTGGCGGTGCTTCTTTGGGGCCGCGTGCCTGTCTGGCTCGTCGTGGCGGTCACCGCCGGGACGGGCGTTTTTCTGACCTGAGTGCTTGCAATGACAGTAATGCTGTCATTGACATCGTTGATAGCAATGCTATCATTACGGGCAACAACAGGTGATTTGACGATGGCCACGCTGACGATCCGTAATCTTGATGACAAGCTGAAGGCGCGCCTGCGTGTGCGGGCGGCGGAACGCGGGCATTCTATGGAAGAAGAGGCGCGGGAGATTTTGAAGTCGGGGCTCGCAGGTGAGACGGCGGGCAAGCGAGAAAATCTCTCTGATGTATTCCGGCGGCTTTTCGGGCCTGAAAATGGCTTCGAGCTTGAGTTTCCGCTGCGCGGCCCCATGCGCGAACCGCTGACCTTCGAATGATTGTTCTCGATACCAATGTTGTTTCTGAGCTGATGAAGAATCAGCCGGACGTGCGCGTTGATACGTGGATCAAGCGCCAATTCCGGGAAGATGTTTTCCTTGCCAGCATCACATTGGCGGAAGTTTTCTACGGCACAGAGTGTATGGACGCGTCAAAGCGCAAAGCACCTCTTGAGAGCAAGGTAAAAATGCTGATTGCGGTAGAGTTTTCCGGTCAAATCCTTCCTTTCGATGAGGCTGCCGCGCGGCAATATGCGGTCATTGCTGCGGGTCGCAAACGAATGGGTCGTCCCATCTCCGAGTTTAACGCGCAGATCGCGGCAATTGCTGCTGCGCACGGAGCCTCTGTTGCGACGCGTAATATCGCTGATTTCGAACATTGCGGCATCGTCGTCATCAATCCGTGGGCAGAATGATATATATCGGTTATCTCGCCGCCTTCCTCACCACGGCTTCTTTTTTGCCGCAGGCGGCCAAGACGATCCGTACGCGCGACACGGAGGGCATTTCGGTGCTGATGTATTTGGGCTTCACGGCGGGTGTCTTCTGCTGGATGGTCTATGGCATCTTCCGGCAAGATCCCGTGATCATCCTTGCCAACAGCCTCACCTTTTTGCTGGCGTTGCCCATTCTGCTCATCGCACTCAACAATGCGCGCAAGCACAAAAGGCTCTAGATAAAGGTTTTCCAGCGTCCGTCTCCCGCCCCTTGCAAACGAGGTGAAGGCGTCAACAGGCTTTCAGGGATATGGCGAGCTCTGGCGCTAAACGACGTCCCTTCCGATTGAGACCGATCAGGCCGGTTCTGTTTCTTTGAAGGCAGGGCGGCCTGACATGGTTTTGTACCAGGCGGCGAGTTTCGGGTGTCCTTCGCGCCAGCCGAGATTGTCATGGCGGAAATCGAGATAGCCGAGTGCGCAGACAATCGCGATGCGGCCGAGTGTGAGGTTGCCGTCGAGCTTGCCCGTTTCGGCTTCCAGTGCATCGAGCGAGCGCGAGACAACGCGTTGCCAGCGGCCTGTCCAGACGGGCGAGCGCTGCTCTTCGGGACGCGCGCGTTCGAATGACAGTGAAACGGCGGCTTCCGAAATGCCGTCACCTATCGTCTGCAATCGCATGTCGGCCCAATGGGCAATGCCCGACGGGGGCAGCAGTTTCGGTCCGCCGAGTTCCTCGTCGAGAAACTGGCAGATGACGGGGCTGTTGAAAATCTGCGTGCCGTCGTCCAGCGCGAGGGCGGGGACCTGACCTAAAGGATTGGCAGCGTGAAGTTCGGCGGGGTCGTTGAGCGCTGCGACAACAGTTTCACGCACTTTATCTGTTGCCCCCTTCTCGCGGATCAGCACGCGCACTTTGCGCACGAAGGGGGAGGTGGGGGATGAAAACAATTGCATCAGGTGCTCCTCAGGCGTTCGGCGGCTCACTATATAGGAGGTAGCTGGGCTTTCCAGTAAGACGCGCGTGTCGTTTTGGTCTAGGGTTTGACGGGGATTTTATGCGGCGCGGACGCGCCCGACATTTGGAGGATGAAGCTGATGGCCAGTGGTTCAATTCTGGTTCTGTTGTTCCTGTTTCTGGCGGTCATCTTTCTGCTCAAGTCGATCAAGGTCGTACCGCAAGGCTATGTCTATACCGTCGAGCGCTTCGGTCGCTACACCCATTCGCTGACGCCGGGTCTCGGCATCATCACGCCCTTCATTGACCGGGTCGGTGCGAAAGTTTCCATCATGGAAACCGTGCTTGATTTCCCCTCACAGGAAGTCATCACGCGCGACAATGCCATGGTGACGGTCGACGGCGTTATTTTCTATCAGGTGCTGGATGCCGCCAAGGCCACGTATGAAGTCGGCAATCTGCAAATCGCCGTGCTCAATCTCGTGATGACTAATGTGCGTACCGTCATGGGCGGCATGGATCTTGACGAACTGCTTTCGCAACGTGACAGTATCAATGCGCGGCTTCTCACTGTGGTTGACGAGGCGACCCACCCCTGGGGTCTCAAGGTCACGCGTATCGAAATCAAAGACATCGCTCCGCCGCGCGACATCGTGGACAGCATGGCACGGCAGATGAAAGCCGAACGCGAGAAGCGGGCAAATATTCTTGAGGCGGAAGGGTTGCGTCAGGCAGCCATTCTGGCCGCTGAGGGCAAGAAGCAGGCGGCGATCCTTGAAGCTGAAGGCCGCCGCGAGGCCGCTTACCGTGACGCCGAAGCGCGCGAACGTCAGGCCGAAGCCGAAGCAAAGGCAACGCAGGTTGTCTCCGACGCGATTGCGGGCGGCAATGTGCAGGCGCTCAATTATTTCGTGGCCACGAAATATGTCGAGGCGCTGCGCGACATAGCGCAGGCCCCCAATCAGAAACTTGTGCTGATGCCGCTTGAAGCCTCAAGCGTGATCGGCGCGCTGGGCGGTATCACGGAACTCGCGCGTGAGGCCTTTGGCGGTGGTGGTGGTGGTGGTTCAGTCGGCCCGTCCGCTGGTGCCCGTCGTCCGGCGCCGTCGTCCAGCGTGACGACCACTGTTCCCACCGTCAAATAACGAGAGGGCAGGAAGGTCATGGAAGAATTTGTCGACGGGCTCGGTGAGTGGACATGGTGGATTGTCGCAGTGACACTCGGCATACTGGAGCTGCTGGTGCCGGGGATTTTTTTCATCTGGCTTGCAGCAGCGGCGGCCTTGGTCGGGCTCATCCTGCTCGTCTTCCCCTTGCCGCTTACGGGGCAGATCGCGCTTTTTGCGATCCTGTCGGTCATTGCTGTTTATATTTCGCGCAAATGGTTTTTGAAGCATCCGATTGTGTCGGACAGTCCGCTTCTCAATCAGCGCGCGCAAACCTATGTCGGCAACACTTATGTGCTTGATCAGGCGATTGCGAACGGGCGCGGCAAGATCAAGATCGGCGATACGCTCTGGCTTGTCTCCGGTGCCGATCAGGCGGCAGGCTCCATCGTGCGCGTCACAGGCGAGCGCGACGGCATTCTCACAGTGGATACAGCGTAAGCGGTATCGCTTATTGCCGGTCTTCAAGAGATGATTTTCAGGATCGGCTGGATATAGCGGTTGAGCGTCGGGCTCATCGCGCCGGCGGCCGAGAGTACCATCGTGATGGCGGCAAGATTGATATTGCCGCCCGCGCCGTTGGACTCTCCGGCCTTGCGACCGTCAATCAGATTGGCGAGGCCGCTGCTCACTCGCTCGAAGCGGTCTTCCAGAGCATCAATATCCCGTTGGAGATCGTTGCGCGCTTTGTCAATTGCGTGCTTCACCAACTCGCTTTCAATTTCCTCGGAGCGACCAGGCCCGACCAGAGCGACTGCAATGGCGCAAATGGCGATTGCGAGCAATGTGCTGCCGATTGACATTGCCGTCGAAATTGCGCCGAAGCGTTCTGCTCCCCAGAGAAAGATGCCATAGGTCAGGAAAACAAGTGCGAAGACGCCTGCAACAAGACCGACGCCGCTGATAAGCAGGCGCCGACCGGCCCGACGGGCTTTGATTTCGGCGCGGAGCATTTCAACTTCGGCCAGACGTTTCAGTTTTATAGATGTATTGGCCATGATGCGCCTTTAGCGGGATAGGAGACGTGAGAGAATGAAGCCGATACCGAAGGCAACCAGCACACTTTGGACGGGGCGCTCTTTGATCAGATCTTCAAGTTCTTTGATGCCTTCATGTGCCTTCTCGCTCAGGACTTCGGCACCGAGGCGGATTTCCTCGCGCACTTCTTCCCCGAGCGTCGCGCTCAATTCTTCGGCCTCGGCTTCGGCTTTGGCTTTTGTTGTCTTTTCGCTCATGGCTCATGGTCCTTGCGGTATGCTGCGCCCCCACGGCTTTTGCTAAAACCAGCATTGCCTCATTGACGACAAAATGAAAGCCCAGAGATGTACCTAAAGGTACGGCGAGGCTAGACGAATAGCCGCATCGCGCAGGCGCAGAGGCAGCGGGCGGGACGTGATGTCCTTGCGGGTGATGGCGCGCGCGGTGGCGATCTTGGCGTCGATCAGGCGGTCGAGGCGGGTGGCAAAGGTGCGGTCATAACATTCGAGGTTCAACTCGAAATTGAGCCTGAGGCTGCGCCCGTCCCAGTTGGCTGACCCGACCATCGACCAGATGCCGTCAATGGTGAGAAGTTTCGTGTGCTCGAACGGGCCTGTTGTTTTCCAGACGCGGCAGCCCGCTTCGATGAGCCATGCAAGTTGCGGCGTGGCGGCCCAATCGACAAAGCGCAGATTATTATTGGCAGGCAGAACAATATCGACCTCAACACCACGCATGGCCGCGACCGAGAGGACTGTGCTCAGGGTTGAATCGGGCAGGAAATAGGGCGTCACGATGCGGATCGAGCTGCGTGCTTCGGCAAGGGCCGCGAGCATTGTCCAGCGGATCGGATTGATGCCCTGATCGGGACCGGCGGGGAGTGCGCGGGCGACTATATCGGTGGCGGCGGGCGCGCGGATAGCGAGTGGGGGAAACCAGTCCGGCCCGTCGAGGATTTCGCCGGTGGTGAAGGTCCATTCATAGGCGAAGGTGCGCATGAGCTGGGCGACGACCGGCCCCTCGACTTTGAAGTGATGGTCGAGGATCGGCTTTTTCGGGCGGTCTTTGACGAGATTGCCTTCGGAGATATTGATGCCGCCGGTAAAGCCTGTTGTGCCGTCCACCACCAGAATTTTCTGGTGATTGCGCATGTTGAGATAGGGCATCTGCCAGGGTGTGAACGAATGGAGGAAACGGGCATGGTTGATGCCGCGCTCTTTCAGTTCCGGAATGATCGAGGGGCGCGAATACCACGATCCCACGCCGTCTATCAGCACGCGCAGACGCACACCGCGGGCGAGCGCACGCGAAAGCGCGTCGAGAAAAAGTTTTCCGGCTTTGTCATTGTTGAAAATATAGGTCGCGAGCGCGACGGAGCGCGCGGCGGCGTCAATCGCGGCGATCATGGCGGGATAGGCTTCGTCGCCATTGGTGAGCACGTCGATGGTGTTGCCTGCATCATAGCGCTCGCCCAGCACCTTCTGGCCGAAGCGGGCGAGGCTTTCAAGCTCGCGTTGCTGCGAGGCGTGTTCAAATGTGAAGCCGGTGCTGGCTATCTTCGGGAGCCCATGGGCGGGGCCGCGCAATTCGCGGGCGCGGCGTTCGATACGGTTGACGCCGAAGAGGAAATAGATGAGCCAGCCGAGAAAGGGCACGAGCAGGATGAACCCCACCCAGCCTGCCGCCGAGCGCACATCGGATTTGGTCAGCATGGCATGGCCCGCCGCGCCGAGCATGGCGGCAAGCTGGATCGTTGCGAGGAAAAAGGGCCAGATGTCGGCGGTAAACTGCATTAGCCTTTTTGTGTTGTGGGCGGGCAGGGTCAATCGGCGGGTTCACACTATCGTCAAGAAGGCCTGTTGACCAATCATCAAGACAGATCATGTTTTCTGACCACGGCCTGTATCAAGGCCCGCTTCGTCGCGAGCGGTTGTGCAGCGCGACGAGGCCATGCGCTACCATGCGACGCATACCCGACGGTCTTCAAGCCGAACTATTCAGACTCGTGGCAATTTTCAGGATATGGCCTATACGGTTGCGCAGCCACTTATGGCCCTGATCTTCGTCGAAATTTTTGGCCCAGACGAGCGAGCTTTTGATGCGCGGCAGGGCGACAGGGGCCTTGAGAATGGTGAGTGCATGGTCGGGCAGATGGCGCTGAATGAAACCGAGACCCGTGACGCCTACAAGATCGGTGACTTCGAGAATGCCTGGAATGATGCTCACATCCGGCATCACGCAACGGATGTCGCGCGTGACACCGGCCTTGCGCAGGGCCTCTTCCACCAGCGTTCGCGCCGTATGGGTTTCCGATGTCACCACATAGCGTAGATTGTTGAGTGTTTCCCTCGTCATGGGGAGCGAGAGTGCGGGATGATTGTACCGGACAGTGAAGACCAGTTGTTCCTCAAACAGGGCTTCGTGGCTCATGCTCTCATCCACATGGGCGGCAGGCATGATAGCGGTTTCGACTGTGCCGTTGCGGATGTCACTCAGCAGTTGCGGCGTGTCAGGATTTTGCAGCACGAATTCGAGTTTGGCGTTGGGGGCCTCCTGCTCAAACAGATTGGCGAGCGCGGGGGCCAATAGCGAACGGTAGAGATCATTAAAGCCGACGCGGAAATGGCGCGTTGAGGTTTCTGGATCAAACTGGCGCACGGATGTCAATATGTCTTCGACAGAGGCGAGTGCATGGCTGATCGGCAATGCGAGGGTGGTTGCAACCCGTGTCGGCTTCATAGTGTTGCCCGAGCGGAAGAACAGAGCATCGCCCGTGAAATCACGCAGACGCCGCAGTGCGTTGCTTACGGCCGGTTGCGATAGGTCAAGTTTTTGTGCGGCCGCACCGATGCTGCGCTCACGGTAAACGGCGTCAAAGACAAGTAGCAGATTGAGATCAAGCTCGCGGATATTCACAATGGCGCCTTTTTGTACCGATCTGGATCTGTGACGAGCGTCGGCAGATCTCGTCATTCATATGTTGAATAACATTTATTTCCCGAATGAATAATAGGTCACTTGCTGAATATCCAGTGGCCATACGGCAAATAAACTAACGTATTGCATGAGGTCTCCGGCAAATGCGGCTTGTGCCGACTCTATGCGTTGTTGCATTGGTTGTAAGGGGCAGACGGTAAACCTGCTGGGGCCGTCCTCACATTTGAATCAACCATGACTTTACCGGGCAGCAAGCCGCGCGGTGCAAAACCTTGCGTGCCATGCCGGTCGCCAAAGGGCTCAATATGAATCCGACCATCCTTCGTGTCATTCGTCTTCAACATATTTCTGGTCTTGTCCCACTCGCACTTGTTGCGGCTCTGGTTGCGTTATTTGTGCCGCAGGTGGCGGTGGCGGCAGACACAGAGATCACCAGTTCTGTCGGCCCGCAGAGCTGGACGGGTGATGATTTTCTGATTACGGATACCGGCGAGGTTGACGGCGGCGGTGCCAATGCCATCGAAGTCATGGCACCCGGTGGCGGTACGCTGACCAATCACGGCGCGATCACAGCGCCTGCCTATAACGGCATAAACACTGTCGGCGGTTTCGGTTCCATTGTGAACAGTGGCGCCATCACAGACACCCTTTCGGGGATTTACATCATCAATCCTGACGGGGGCGCAGTCACGAATGAGGCCGGGGGCATTATTTCGGGGTCGAGTGCCGGCCTCTTGTATGCGGGGTCGCAACTCTCTGTGGTCACCAATGCGGGACTTATATCGGGTTCATTTTTAGCTGTCGGTTCCACGTCATTGAGCATTGACGGGGTATATATTGATTACGGCACTATCGACACACTGAATAATAGCGGCACGATCAGCAGTTCCAATTGGGGGATATTTTCGCCGGGCCGGATTGAGACGCTTAATAATAGCGGCACGATTTCCGGCGGCAGCAATGCCGGTGAAGCCGGGATATTTATCAGCAAGTTCGGAACGTTAGTAAATGACGTTGGCGGAACGATTTCCGGTTACAACGCGTTGCACAATGTCAGTTTTGACACAATCATAAATCGCGGAAATATCACCGGTATTGTCGAGGGATTGAATGTCGCCAGCTTCGGAACGTCGGACCTTATCCAGAATGACGGATTGATATCGGGCGATGTTGCCGTTGATGTAAGTCCCACGCGGGTAGGTACACTCATCAATAATGGCACGATCCGCAGCGATAATATTGCCCTGGCTGCCGGTCCGCTTGGTGTCGGCGCGTTCGTGAATGACGGATTGATCCGTGGCGAGATTAATTTATCGGGTTCAGGCGACTTTGGCGGCGATGTGAATAATCCGGTCGTCGCACCCACAGTTGCTTTCGATAGTTTCGTCAATTCCGGTACAATCGAAGGCGATCTTATCGCTGACAACGGTGCGACGCTTACCATCAATGGCGGTGTGGGCAAGCGGGGTGTTTTGACAGGGCTTGGCGGAGTGCAGGGTGTTATCAATACGAATTTTGGTGCCCCCTCTTTTTACGTCGCCTTAAACGCCATCGACCAGGACGTCACCTTTGGCAGCGGGTTGCTTCTGCTCAATGACACGATCCTCGCTCGCAATGGCAATGTGCGCTTTGCCGGTGCCAATGTGCAGGTGAACAACGAAGTGGCGATCACCTCCCGCGTCGTGCTGTCGGCAGGCGATATGGTCTTCGGCGTCACATCGCCCACCACTTATGGCCACTATGTCGTGACAGGGGACGCCGATCTCGATGCAGGCCGCGTCTCCCTTGTCTCGCTCGGCGCGCCGTCTTTTGCCATTGGCCAGTCCTATCACGTTCTCTCTGCCGATAATGTGAGCGCCGGTTCCGTCACCACGAGCATCACAGGCTTCAACACGTCCTATGACATTGTCGATATGGGTGGGTCGTATGATTTTGTCGTCTCGATTGACGGCATCGACCAGAGCTATAACCAGCTTGGTCTTTCGGCACAGCAAGTCGCGCTCAATTCCATCTCGCCGGTCATTGATGCGGTGGCCTTGCACAAGCCTGATGGCGTCGCCTCACTGGGGTCCGGCATGGCGGCTGGCTCGCCCGCGTCGTCCTCCGCACTCTGGGGCAAGGTGCTTGTCGCGGATTCCTCGCTCGACACTTCGGAGGGCACTGCGGGTTACGATGGCAATAGTTCCGGCGTCATTGTCGGTTATGACATGCCGGTTTCAGGGGGTATTAATGCGGGCCTCGCGCTGAGCTGGCTCAACAGTTCCGGTGACGCGGACGATCAGATCAACGGCACCGATGTTGATCTTGACGCCTATGCAATTACCGCTTACGGCGCATGGGCCGCGACAGACCGCTGGCAGTTCAGCGGACAGATTTCATATGGTCTTACCCGCCTTGATCAGCGCCGTGGTGTGAGTACGGTTTCCGCTGTTGCGACATCGGATTACGACGGCGACCAGATCACCGGCGAAATGCGCGGCGGCTACACGCTGCCTTTGTCAGACACAACATCGCTCACGCCTTATGCGGCTTTGCGCGGCGCTTATGTTGCGCTCGACAGCTACAGCGAGCAGGGTGCGGGCGCGTTCAATCTTGAGGTTGACAGTTCATCTGCCGCAGAGATCCGCCACGATATCGGCGTGATGCTTGCGACAAGCTTTGATACGGGCGACATCAAACTGATGCCCGCGCTGCGCGTCGGCTGGCTCCATGATTACAAAGACACGCCGCTATCGGTTTCCGGTATTTCGGGAAGCGTCGGCTTTATCAGCACATCGGATCGAATGGCGTCAGACGGGCTCGGCGTCGGCGTCACAGCAGACCTCGCGGCGAATGATAGCGTCACTGTCGGTGTCGAATATGGCGGCGAGTTCCGTTCCGACTACATGAGCAACACAGGCGCATTGAAGCTTGCCATCCGGTTCTGATCAGTAGCGCACCGTGACGCCTGCATAAAGCGCGCGGCCTTCCCCGGGGAAATAGCGGTCGGCGCTAAAGGTCGTGAAATCGGCGCGGTCGGCATAGCGCGTGTTAAAGACATTGCTGAGGCGCGAGAAAACCGAGAGGTTTTCGGTGACTTCATATTCGCCGCGCAGGTTCATCAGGTCATGGCCTGCATAGTCATGCAGATTGGCAGCGTCGGTTTTGTATTCGCCCATATGCACCCATTCGGCTTCGATGCGCGCCGCATCACCGAGGAAGTTGTAGCCCAGTCGTATATTGCCGATGGTGCGGGGTGCGGTATCCACTTCGTTGCCTTCGACGATGCCTTCCGCCGCATTGTTGAAGCGATAGCTGTGGCGCGCATAGGTGCCGCTCGCCGCCAGATCGAAGCCCCAGACGAGCGGCGTCGAGATTTCCGCTTCAATGCCGATATGGCGTGTCTTGCCATTGGTGATCGTGTTGCCGCCCGCGTCGCGAAAAGTGAAACTGTCCTTGTCCATATAATAGGTCGCAACTTCATAGGCCGTTCGGCTGATGGTGCCGCGTGTGCCGAGTTCGAGACTGTTCAGCACTTCTGATTTGATCGTGCCGGGATCAACAGCGACCGCCGTGCCCGGAATTTTCTGCAAGCGATAAAGGTCGGTTGTCTGCGGCGCGCGTGCGGCGCGGGCGACATTGGCAAAGCCGATAAACTCGTTCGAGAAAATATGCGTGATGCCCAGTTTCGGTGTCACGTTCGAGAATGTATCCACGCGATCATTGGGCCGTGCGAAACGGTCTGCGGCATATAGCGCGCTGCTTGTGGGCCCTGCGTGATTCACATAGTCGTAGCGCGTATATTCATAGCGCAATCCGGCGGTGACTTCCGTCGCTGGTGCCACGGCCCAGACCGTGTGGACATAGGGCGCGAGCACAACGGCATCCACGTCATAATCATAATGGACGCCGGTGGCGTAGCCGGGTGTCACGAAGGCTGTCGTCTGCGTTTCATTGAGGCGGCCTTGTGTATATTCCGTGTCGAAGCCGACGATGATCTTGTGTCCGCCGCTCAGGCGATATTCGAGGCTTGAGAGCATACCGCCCGACCAGTGGCCGCTGTTTTCAATCGGGGCGCCGGGCTGGAAATGCATCAGGAAGTTCATCGCATTGGTGCGCATATAGGGTGTCAATGCGAAGGTCGTGCTGGTCGATACGTCATGCTCCATGCGGATGGCGCTGCGGATCGCCCAGGCGTCGCGATAGGCATTCGGATTGGCGTTTGATTCAGCAATCGTTTTGTTTTTGTAACTCTCATAGCCGGTGATATAGCCCGCCGTTTCCTGATTGACGTTGATCGCCGAGAGCGTCGCGCGGATGCGCGTGTCCGGCGCATTGTAGTCATAACGCAACTGCCCCTTCTGCTGGCCGTAGCCGCTTTCAACGCGCCAGCCTTTGTCTTCATTGAGTGCAAAGCTGCCGCGTACACCATGGCTCGTGCCGTTCTCGCCTTTGATCGTTGTCGATGCCGTGCCGTCGAGATTGCGCACGCCATGCGGGCCCGCCCAGCCGGTGAGCGAGGCATCGCCGTCTTCGTCGGGCGCGCGGCTCAACACATTGATGAGCCCGTGTTCGGCGTTCGATCCGTAAAGCGCTGAGCCCGGGCCCTTGACGATTTCAATGCCGCCCGCTTCCTCGGTCATCGCTTCCATCAGGGCATTATTATTGCCGAAGCCAGCCGCGCGCATCGGCACGCCGTCTTCGAGATAGAGAAACGAGCCCGCGCCCGCGCCGCCGGTCAGCACAGGCGAGCGGATAGCAGTGAGGTGCTCGACGCCCGATCCCTGTTCGATGCCGAGGCCTGCCGCGCGATTCAGAAGTTCGGCCGGTTGTTCGGTTTTTGAAAAGTAGATGGTCGGCGCGCTGATCTTGGAGATATTGCTCGCATGGGTCGCGCGCGTCTCGCCATAACCGGTGGAGGTGACGACAAGCTCATCCAGCGTCGCATCATCATCGTGCGAGAGTTGTGCGGGCTTTTTATCAGCCGCGTGAGCGCTTGCGGTAGCGAGCGCTGCCACCGGCAGCGCGAGCAGGCCGAGCGCCAAGCCCCGCACCGAATGCGTCTTGCGCTTTGCCGTCTGACCGAAATCTAATGTCACGATCATCCCCCCCGTTGGCGTCCCCCGCCTGCGTCTTTCATTTTCTGTTGCCGCAGCATGACCAAATTCGGATGAAAACCCAAGACCTCGTGGTCGTCATTGGCCTTGTCCTGACCTGATGTGATGTTATTTCCGTGACAATGCGCCACGCGGGCAACAGGGTGGCGAACCTTGCGGGCACCGTTTACCCCCCGTTAGGGTGTCGGCCATGAAAAGCCCCCGCTTCAACATCCCCCTCTTTTCCAAAGTCAGATGGGACATGGTCCCTTCCGTGCTTTTGTCGGTCTCCATCGTTGCGTTGATGACGGCGGCGGTTGTCTATTCGCCGACGCTTTACCGCATGTTCTGCGAGGCGACAGGCTATGGCGGCGCAGTGTCGGTTGCCCGTGCGCTTGATACGACGAAAGAAGCCCCGGGCGTCGGACCGCAGATCGAAGTGCGTTTCGACACCAATGTGTCGGGCGACCTTAACTGGGAGTTCGAGCCGGAGCATCGTTCGATCAAAACTCATATCGGTCTGCCGACAACGGTTTATTTCACAGCGAAGAACCTCGACGATAAGGAGATCACGGCGCGGGCCACCTATAACGTGACGCCCGATGTGATGGGTTATTATTTTTCCAAGGTGCAGTGCTTCTGCTTCACGGAAGAAAAACTTGCGCCCGGTGAAACCGCGCGTATGCCGGTCGTCTTTTTCATTGATCCGGAGATGCTCACCGACATCGAGAGCAAGTCGATCCGCTCCGTGACGCTCTCCTATAGTTTTTTCCGTCAGGCGGACGCAAAGACCGCCACAGCGCGCGCCCTTCGCGAGGGTTCGGAGAAGCAAGCCGAAGACCTGAAGACCGCGAAAGACGCGCTGTTCGAGCCGATCGAAAAGCGTCACTGATCTAAAGGCCTGTCACCTCGTAGCGGACATTGAGCGACATCGCCTCGTCAGGGGCCAGCACATGCAGGCCCGTCACGTCCGGTCCCTCATGCCGGTTGAAGGCATCGGGCACAATCGTTACAGGCTCGACGCAGAAGAAATCATAAGACTGCGGCGTATAGACAACCGTGTGGCCCGCCTCGCGGCCATGGATGCGGATGCCGAGCGGTGTGTCCTCCCAGCCTATGTCGATGGGGCCGCGCCCGCCCGAAAAACAATTATCAAGCGTCAGCGGCGCGACAGGCCGGCCGCTCGCGAAATTGTGCACAGGCAGAACCTTGACGCGATTTGTCGGGAGGCCGAGTGCGGAGGATTCCCAGATCATCGGCAACTCGCCCGTCATCGTCGCGCCCTGCCGGTTGGGGAAGAAGGGATGCACGCCGAGACCGGCAGGCATGTTGGTATCGGCGCGGTTTGCAAGGGTCATTCTGTGGCTGAGGCCCTTTTCATCCAGCGCGAATGTCTGCCGCGCCTCAAAGGCCCAGGGCCAGCCGTCGATGCCCTCATGCGTGAGTGCGATGGTCACCTCGCGCGGGGTGGCGGCCATGATGCTCCACCGGCGTTGCCAGCCGATGCCGTGCAGCGCGTGGGGCGTTGAAATCGGATGTGGCGGCAGGTGTACGTCGCGGCCCTCAAAACGGAAACGGCCATAGGCGACACGGCCGACGAACGGCAGCAGAGGATAGCAGGCCATGGTCAGCGGATCGGTGCTGGAGGGGTCGGCGGTCCGCCGCATCAGCGGACGGCCCCCCGCATCAAAGGAGGCAAGGCTGCCGCCTGCATGGGGGGCGACGGTGGCACGCAAGGCTCCAGCAATGATCTCTATTGTTTTGTCATGCATCTGGCGGTTCGGCGCTTATCTCAGATCGCTATACTGTTTCAAATCGGTTCGCTTCGCCTATAGGTTAGCAGGCGAACTTCACTGAAACAGACGCTTTTTCGTGTTGCGTTTACTCTTGGTGATCTTTTTCTGCGCTAATCTTGTGCGTGACGATAAAGCCGTTATGACAAAAGCAACGAGCCGGTATGCCCCTTCCCTTTCTGCCACCCGACAAAAAGCTGACGGCACTGGCCGCGGAAGATGCTCGCGTGTTGTCCGGTGTGGCAACCAGTGTGCCGCTCTGTGTCGATCTCGACGGCTCGCTCGTTCTCTCCGACACACTCACTGAACTTTTCATTCTGCTTATCAAGCGCAAGCCCTGGCTCATCTTTGTGCTGCCCTTCTGGCTCCTGAAGGGCAAAGCCGGTTTCAAGGAAACCATTGCCCAGCGTGTGAAGCTTGACGCTTCGTCGCTGCCCTATCGTACTGAGCTTGTCGACTGGCTGCGTGAGGAGGCGGCGTCCGGTCGGATGCTTGTGCTGGCGTCGGGGGCAAACCACCGTGTCGTGCAGGCCGTTGCCGATCATTTCGGATTTTTCAGTGAAATTGTGGCAAGTTTCGGCGGCACCAATCTTACCGGTCTCGCCAAGGCCAAAGCGCTCAGTGAACGTTTTGGCACATTCGACTATATCGGTGACGCGCCGGTCGATTTGCCCGTCTGGCGTGCCGCGCGCAAAGCCTATTTCTGTGGCAGGACGCCGTCGCAGCGCTCGCTTTATGGCCGCGACATCAAATTCGAGCGTGTCTTCCCGCTGCCCCGCGCGTCGTCCATCGTGTTGTGGCTACGCGCGTTGCGCGTTCATCAATGGGTGAAGAACGTACTGATGTTCGTGCCGCTCATTCTGGCGCATAAGGTCGGCGATACGGACCGTCTCGCTATATTGTGCATGGCCTTCATGGCGTTCAATCTGGTGGCGTCGAGCGTCTATATTCTCAACGATCTGCTCGACCTTGCCGCCGATCGCGCCCATCCGCGCAAGTGCAAGCGGCCTTTCGCGTCGGGCCATTTGGCTCTCGGTGCGGGCCTTGCGCTCTGGCCCGTTCTTGTTGTCGCAGGCTTTGCGCTTGCGCTTTATGCAAGCCCGCTCTTTGCTGCCGTACTCGCTCTTTATTACGCGCTCACGGTTGCCTATTCCTTTGAGTTGAAGCGCCGCGCACTTGTCGATGTTTTCTCGCTTGCCTCGCTTTACACCTTGCGCATCATCGCCGGTGCGGTCGCGGCCGTCGTCGCCCTGTCGCCGTGGCTTCTGGGCTTTTCGATTTTCATTTTCCTCAGCCTCGCGATTGTAAAGCGCGTGGCCGAGCTTCACACACTACATGCGCGTGGCGTCGATGATCCGGCAGGGCGCGGCTATAGTCACGCCGATCTTGCCATGCTCGAAATACTCGGTGTCGCTGCGGGCTATGCGAGCGTTGTGGTGCTGGCGCTTTATGTCAGCGCGCCTGAAAGCCGGGTGCTCTATGCGCATCACCAGCTGCTCTGGCTCTTCGCGCCACTGGTTCTTTTCTGGATCAGCCGCATCTGGCTCGTCACCCATCGTGGCCAAATGCATGATGATCCGATTGTCTTTGCGATGAAGGACAGTCCGAGCCGTATCGTCGGACTTGTTGGGATCCTTGTCCTCGAACTTGCCTCGTTTTGATCATGAGCACGGACACACAGGTTCAACACGCAAGCTGGGGTCTCTATCCGCCTGCCCCGCAGGTGATGCGTCGTCTTGCGTCGCGCCATGCCGGTCTGCCGCTCAACGAGGGGGAAACGCTGCTGCCTTATGGCAGCGGGCGATCTTACGGCGATAGCTGTCTCAATTCGGGCGGGGTTATTCTCAGCACCTCGGCCCTTGATCATTTTATCGCCTTTGACGAGGTGACAGGCGAGTTGACCGCCGAGGCGGGCGTCACTTTTGCCGTGATCCTTGATCTGCTGACGCCGCGTGGCTGGTTCCTGCCCGTCACACCCGGCACAAAATATGTAACGCTGGCCGGTGCCATCGCCAATGATGTGCATGGCAAGAACCATCACCGCGCCGGCACGTTCGGCAATCATGTTCTCTCCTTCGAGCTTCTGACGTCGGACGGGCAGCGGCGTCACTGTTCGCGTGATGAGAATGCCGGTCTCTTTGAAGCGACCATCGGCGGGCTCGGCCTCACAGGGGTCATTACCAAGGCAACAATCAAAATGATGCCTGTGGCATCAGCATTTCTTATCGGTCAGTCGATCCGTTTTGATAATCTTGATGAGTTTTTTACGATCGCCGAAGCCTCCGTTGACAGCCACGATTATACCGTCTCGTGGATCGATTGTCTGGCGGGCGGACGGGCGCTTGGACGTGGTCATTTTCTCCGCGCCAATGTGGCGACGGCGGATGAGGTAGGTGTCCGCAAAGCTCCGGGCTCTCTGCCGCTCGTCGTGCCGATAACGCCGCCCGTGTCGCTTGTTAATCGTCTGACGCTCAAGCCGTTCAACGCGCTTTATTATCACCGCCAGCAAAGAGATGTGGTGAAGAAGCTCTGGCACTATAATCAGTTTCACTATCCGCTTGATGCGATTGCCCATTGGAACCGCATTTATGGACCCAAAGGATTTTTGCAATATCAATGCGTCGTGCCGCGCGCTGTACAGCACGGTGTCAGTCGCGCGCTGTTCTGCGAAATCGAACAATCCGGACAAGGATCATTTCTCGCGGTTTTTAAAACCTTCGGCAGGATCAAGTCTCCGGGGCTTCTGTCTTTCCCGATGGAAGGCGCGACGCTGGCGCTCGACTTTCCCGTTGCGGGTGCGGCCACCTTTGCGCTGCTCAACCGTCTCGATGCGATTGTCATTGAGGCGGGCGGGCGGATCTATCCGGCCAAAGACGCGCGTATGTCACCCGGGACATTTGAGGCAGCGTATCCGCGCTTTTCCGAGTTTTCCAAGTTCATCGACCCGCGAATGAGGTCTGATTTTCTAACCCGTGTTTCAGGACATAAGTAATGCAGCGGATTGTGATTTTCGGTGCGACATCTGACATTGCGGAAGCCACCGCACGTGACTTCGCAAAAGCGGGGGCAAGTTTTATTTTGGTCGGGCGCAACGCCCTAGCTCTTGACGACCTCTGCGCTGATCTCAAAGTGCGCGGTGCGGCATCCGCTGAATCGCGTATCGCGGATTTATCGGATGTCGGCGCTCTCCCTGCGCTCTGCAAAGATGTCCATAATGCCATGGGGATAGTGGACGTCGCCCTCATCGCGCACGGGGTGCTGCCTGATCAACAAGCGACCAACGATCTCAGCATGGAAACGCTCGATCTTTTGCAAGTAAATGCAGTGTCACCGAGCCTTTTGATGATCGAAATGCTGCGTCTCTTCCGTGCGCAGGGGCACGGGTCTCTGGTTATCCTCTCCTCCGTGGCAGGTGATAGAGGTCGTCCGTCAAACTATTTCTACGGCGCGACGAAGGCGCTTTTGTCGACATTGGGCGAGGGCATGGCATTGCAAAGCACGGGCACAAACGTGCGTGTTTTAGTGGTGAAACCCGGATTTGTGGACACAAAGATGACCGCCGCCTTCAAAAAGGGTGCGCTCTGGGCGTCCGCTTCCGATGTCGGCGGGGCGATTGTGAAGGCCGTGGCGCAAGGCAAAAATGGTGTCCTCTATACGCCGCATTTCTGGCAACTCATCATGTTCGTCGTGAAAAACGCGCCTTCTTTTGTTGTCCGACGTATGTAGTTTTCCTAATTAGGGTGCGCCAATTTTGTGACTTGTTTGGTCTGCGTTTGAGCGTGACAATGTCGCCAACACAAAACCAAAAAGGTCGATCATGTCAGGGACGGATACACTTGAGCGGACCACGTCCGCATCAGCAAACAAAGTCGAACATTTCGATGTTCTCGTCGTCGGTGCCGGAATTTCAGGCATCGGTGCGGCGTATCATTTGAAAACGCAGAACCCCGATAAAACATTTGTGGTGCTCGACAAGTTCGAAACTTTCGGCGGCACATGGCATACGCATAAGTATCCCGGCATCCGCTCCGATAGCGATCTCTATACGTTCGGCTATCGCTTCAAGCCGTGGGTCGGCGCACCGATTGCGACGGCGGCTGAAATCAAATCCTATATGAACGAAGTGATCGTCGAAAATGATCTCAAAAAGCATATCCGTTATCGCCACCGCATCGAAAATGCGAGCTGGTCGAGCGAGACAAATCTCTGGACGGTGACGGCGACAAATCTTGCCACGAATGAAACCGTGACTTTCACGACGAATTTCATGTTCATGGGGTCCGGCTATTACAACCACGAGAAAGGCTATACGCCTCAGTGGAAGGGCATGGACAAGTTCAAAGGCAAGATTGTTCATCCGCAGCATTGGCCCGAAAATCTCGACTATAAAGGCAAGCGCGTCGTGGTCATCGGATCGGGTGCAACGGCTGCAACCGTTATACCGGCCATTGCGGGCGATGCTGAACATGTGACCATGTTGCAGCGTTCGCCGACCTATTTCATTCCCGGTCTCAACAAGAACGAGCTTGCTGACATGCTGGCGCCGCTTGATCTTGATCCGATGCTGGTGCATCAGATCGTGCGCAAGAAGATTCTCCATGATGCCGGTGAGCTGACACGGCGCTCTTTTGAAGAACCCGAAGCACTGACAGCGGAACTTCTGGAAGCCGTGAAGATGTTTGTCGGCGAAGATATTGCGAAGAAGCACTTCACACCGACTTACCGGCCGTGGCGTCAACGTATCGCCTTTGTGCCGGACGGTGATATTTTTCAGGGCATCGCGTCGGGCAAGGCTTCTGTTGTTACCGACGAGATCGATTCATTTGTTGAGGATGGTATCAAGCTCAAGTCGGGCGAGGTGCTGAAGGCCGATCTCGTCGTGACCGCAACTGGCTTTGATCTTTGCGTGATGGGCGACATCAAATTCTCGGTGGATGGCAAGCCCGTGTCATGGCCCGATACGATCAACTATCGCGGTATGATGTTTACGGGCGTGCCGAACCTTATCTGGGTCTTCGGCTATTTCCGCGCGAGTTGGACATTGCGTGTCGATCTGCTTGGTGACTTCTTCGCGCGTCTGCTGAAGAAGATGGACGAGAAGGGTGCCCGTCAGGTGCGTGTCGCCTTGCGGCCTCAGGACAGCAATATGCCTTTGCTTGACTGGATCGACCCGGAGAATTTCAATCCGGGCTATCTCACGCGCTCAATGCATCTTCTGCCCAAGCGCGGCGACAAGCCTGAATGGATGCATAATCAGGACTATTGGGCTGAGCGGAATGAGATTCCGGCGATTGATCTTGAGGGTGCCGAATTTAAATATAGCTGAGTGATCTGATACCGGAGGCGAGGCCTGCATAATCTGCGGCCTCGCCTTTTGCTTTTTCGCCATGGCAACCGCGTTGATTGCGCGACAAGTTTTGGAAATGGTGTCGCTTACGCCACACCGGCTTTCAGGAAGTCGTGAATGTGAACGACGCCAACGGGTTTTCCGTTTTCGACCACAAAGAGGGTCGTGATGCGTTTTGTGTTGAGCACGTTCAGGGCTTCGGAGACGAGCATGGTCGGCGGCACCGTTTTGGGTGACGGGTTCATGATGTCGTCCACTGTTTTTTGCAACAGGTCCTTGTTCATGTGACGGCGGAGATCGCCATCCGTCACGAGTCCTTTGAGTGCGCCGCCCGCATCCACTACGCCGATACAACCAAGACGTTTGTCCGACATGACAAAGATCGCGTCTCCCATGGATGTGCCCGTTGCGACGAGGGGCAGATCATTTTCCTTGTGCATGATGTCGGAGACATGACGAAGTCCGGCGCCCAATTTGCCGCCGGGATGGAAAACCAGAAAATCATGAGCTGTAAAGCCGCGCTTTTCGATAAGGGCCACGGCGAGCGCGTCGCCAAGTGCAAGCTGCATCGTGGTTGATGTCGTGGGGGCGGAGACCGCGTCGCAGGCTTCTTCGGATTTCGGCAGGATGAGAGCTACGGTGGCGGCTTCGCCCAATGTGCTGCGGGCACTGGATGTCATGGAGATCAGCGGGATCGAGAACCGCTTGGCGTAAGCGATGATGCTCTGAAGCTCCGTGCTTTCGCCGCTCCATGAGAGGGCGATGATGACATCATCCGTTGTGATCATGCCGAGGTCGCCGTGGCTTGCTTCGGCGGGATGGACGAATTGCGCGGGCGTGCCGGTGGAGGCCATGGTTGCCGCGATTTTGCGTGCAATGTGCCCGCTCTTGCCCATGCCTGTCACAATGATGCGACCCTTGGCAGCGATGATGGTTTCGATGGCGTCGGCAAAAGAGTTGTTGAGAGAGTCCGCGAGGGCTTTCAGGCCGTTGATTTCGAGCGACAGGGTGTTTCTGGCCGAAGTGAGAGCTGCAGCTGTCACGGGGCTCTTCTGGCCGTCAGTTTGGGTCACGTCGCGTCTCCTTTTTTCGTCTTCTGCGGGCCGGGGTGTATCAGATCGCGGGTGCGGCGAAAATCGCAGAAATGATGCCCGCCATTATTTAGCCTTCAACGGCGTTTAGCTGTTACGACTAGATTTTGTGTGCCAAACCAGTACCACGCCAAGCAGGGCAATTTGGCATAAAGGTTGCGAATGCGTATTGGAAATTATCGCTCAGGTGTCGATAATAGACCGTCATGAATTCCTGCTCATGCGGACATGAGTTCATTGGTGCGAAATAAGCTCGGAAAGTTTGAGGGTCCTTTGGTTTTCGGTAAGTTCTTGGGTCGATTGAAGCCCGGACCGAACGTGCAGCCCAGTGTGCCGGAAGATATGCGTCTTTACGCTGTCGGCGATATTCACGGGCGCGACGATTTGCTGGAGCAGCTGCTGACCGACGTCGCGGCCGACGGGCGTCTTTACCCTGATAAACGCAAAGTTCTGATCTTTTTGGGCGATTATGTGGATCGCGGTCTTCAGTCCCGTCAGGTCATTGAGCGGCTTTCAACGCTCGCCCTTGATGATTTTGAGACGGTGTTTCTGAAGGGCAATCACGAGCTTGCCATGATGCAGTTTTTGGGTGACGCGCAGTTTGGCCGGACCTGGAAATATTACGGTGGTCTCGAAACACTTCATTCCTACGGGATCAATGAGCTCACCCTGTCGGAT
>JAZJXO010000029.1:0-49569 GCA_040390855.1 Pseudomonadota bacterium | reverse complement strand
TACCATGGAGACCTATTGATTCAGAGTTCAGGACAATGTGCAACTGTAATGCTAACCCCGCCGCCTTCTTTTGTAAGCCCTAAAGCCTCAAAGGCCGGTCTTCCCCAGCGTCCGGGCCGGAAAGGCGGAGTGCCACATCATGTCATTTTTGGCCAAGTCCTTGATTTTCCGGCATTTTTTGTGAAATGCCCTGCGGCGCAAATTGACCTTTTCGGGGCATCCTTTAGACTGGAAGCGCAATGGGCGATACTGAGCGCCCGATGAGGCGTGGCAGGGGAGTGAAAAAGGTGGAGTTGCGATGCGGCGATGCGCGCGGGGTCAAGGTCTGCGCATGAGCGACGTCAAGGAAATGCCGTCGCCCGTTGTGCACACCGCCCCCGTGCAAGGCTCAGATGTGCAAGGCTCAGATGTGCTGGTGCGTCCCGACTCTGATGCGCGCACCAAAGGCAAACGCGAACTCACCAAGCTCAACAACCGCGAGGCGATCCTCAATTCCGCGCGCGAAGTCTTTGCCGAGCTTGGCTATGGTGCCACGACGGTGCGCGATGTGATCCGCAAGACCGGCCTCGCGTCCGGCACCTTCTATAATTATTTCAAGAGTAAGGAAGATGTCTTCGAGGCCATCATGGATGACGGGATGCGCCGCATCCGTCCGCGACTCAAGGCCGACCGCATCCGTTCGCGCAATTTCGAAGAATTCATCAGCAACGCCTATACGACTTATTTTGATTATCTCGTGTCGGACCGTCACACGTTCCAGATGATGCGCGGCAACCAGACTTGGTTCCGCGTGCGCATGGACACGCCGGAAATTCTCGCCGGTCTGGAAGAGATCAAGGAATATATCGAAGAAGATATCCGCGACGGCAACCTGCCGCCCGTGGACAGCGAATATCTGATGGTCGCCGTCGTCGGCGTCGCCACCGAAATCGGCGACCGCATGATCCTGCGTCAAAAGCTCGACCCCAAAGCCGCTGCTGAATTTGCTACCTCGCTGATCCTCAAAGGCTTCGAAGCTCTACCGCTCAAGAAATAATCCTCCACCATTTTAAGGTTCACCAGTGAACGTTCAGAAGCTGATTGTCCGCACTTTGCTAAAGCTGCCCGACGCGGTGCTGCTTGCCATGTCGGGAGGCTCGCCCCTGAAGATCGACGGACGCACGCTTGATGTGCCGACGCAGTTTCTGGCGGCACAGGGCGCGAAAGCACCATCGCTCACGACGCTTGATCCGGTTATTGGCCGCGCGGCAACGAGCGCGGGGCTGAAGCTACTGGACGGTCCCCGCGATCCGGACGTAGAAGTGCGCGACATGAAAGTCGACGGCGCGGCAGGCCCGCTTGATGCACGGCTCTACACACCGAAAAACGCCTCCGGTCCGCTTCCCGGCATTGTCTATTTCCATTTCGGCGGCTGCGTCATCGGCGATCTCGATACCTGCGACACGTTCTGCACCATGATGTCGGAAATCGCTGATTGCGTGGTCCTTTCGGTCGCCTATCGTCTCGCACCGGAACATAAGTTTCCCGCTGCCATCGACGATGCGCTCGCCGCTTTCCGTTTTGCCTGCGAGAACTCAACGGCGCTCGGCATGAACCACCGCATCGCGGTAGGCGGCGACAGCGCAGGCGGCTATCTCTCCGCTGTTGTCGCGCAGGAAACATTGCGCCGCGACGAGGAAACGCCATCTGCACAACTGCTGATCTATCCTGTCACCGACATGGACTGGCAGGGCGGTTCATGGGACACATGCGCTGATGTCTATCCGCTGACGCAGGACGTTATGGAATGGTTCATCGACACGTATCTGAACAATGACGATGAGCGACACGATCTGCGGGCTTCGCCGTTACGTGCCACCGACCTCGAAGAAGTTGCGCCCGCCATCGTCATTACATCTGGCTTCGACGTGCTGCGCGATCAGGGCATGGCCTATGCCGAGAAACTCAAAGAAGCAGGCGTCAAAGTGACGGACCGTTGCTATGACCGCCTCGCCCACGGCTTCACCGCCATGACCGGCGCGGTACCCGCCGCCAAACGCGCCTGCGAAGAAATCGCCCGCGATCTCCACAGCGCGCTGCGTGGTTGAAAATATGGGAACGTATGCGGCCAAGCATCCGCTTTCGCCTTGTCCGCTGCTGACGGGGATGCTATCTCCGTCTTGTCCTTAGGGGAGTAGTCGCCCTCCGTCGCAAGATTGAGAGGGGTACACGTCAACAAACTCGGTTTTTCTTGAAGACCGTGGCGTGTGCGGGGCGCGGAGGAATCCGTGCGATTGGCGAGACCTTTGGCTTGATGCGCATTTGCCTGCCGGGCGATGTGCTGTCAGGTCATTGGTTTATCTGCCCGGCCCCGAGGTATTTATGGAAGCCTTTTTTATCTCACTTTCGGCGGTTGCCGTTGCTGAGATCGGTGACAAGACGCAGCTTCTGGCCCTTGTGCTTGCCGCGCGGTTTCGCAAACCGCTGCCGATCATCGCCGGCATTTTTGTCGCCACCATCGTTAATCATGCAATGGCCGCCGAGCTTGGCATCCTGATTGCGGGTTGGCTCACGCCGCAAATCCTCCACTGGATTCTGGGCATATCTTTCGTCGCGGCGGGCATCTGGATGCTCATTCCCGACAAGGCCGACGATCTCGACGGCAATGCCGTTTCGCGCTTCGGGCCCTTCGTCACGACGACCATCGCCTTCTTCCTCGCCGAGATGGGTGACAAAACACAACTCGCCACCATCGGTCTCGCTGCCCGCTTCCACGATCTCATAGCGGTCGCCGCTGGCACAACCATCGGCATGATGGCGGCAAACGTCCCCGCCGTTATTCTGGGTGATGTTGCGGCAAAGGCTTTGCCCATGCAGCTTGTGCGCGGCACGGCGGCAACAATCTTCATTGTGCTCGGCGCGGTGACGCTTCTCGAAGCGGCAGGTCTCGTCTAGCTCTGTACGCGTGGCTCCCCTATGCTTTCGCGAAAAGCAATGAAGACAGGGGAGTGACCCATGCGGTCGATGCGCGTCCATGAATTGTCGGAAGATATTTCGGTTCTGAAAATGGAGAACGTCAAGTTGCCGGATCTGCGCGCTGGTGAAGTGCGTTTGAAGTTGAAAGCCTGCTCGATCAACTTCCCCGACATTCTGATGGTGCAGGGCAAATATCAGTTTAAACCGGACCTGCCCTTCGCGCCGGGCATGGAAGGTTCCGGCATTGTGACAGCGCTGGGCGAGGGCGTCACACATCTGAAAGTCGGCGACGAAGTTGTCGCGGGCTTGCGTATCGGCGGCTTTGCTGAAGAAGCAAATGTTGATGCCAAAGGCTGCCGCCTCATCCCCCAAGGCATGAACTTCATCAAAGCAGCGGCCTATCCCACCGCCTATCTCACGGCTTACGTGGCTCTCGTTATTCGCGGGCATTTGAAAGCAGGCGAGGCATTGCTCGTGCATGGCAGCACAGGCGGTGTCGGCATGGCAGCGGTGGACATCGGCAAGCTTCTTGGCGCAACTGTCATCGCCACATCGGCCTCGGATGATAAACTCAAAATCGTGAAGGCGCGCGGCGCAGACCATGTGCTCAACGTGACAAAAGGGTTCCGCGGAGAGGTGAAAGCGCTGACCGGCGGCAAGGGAGCGGATGTTATCTACGATCCCGTCGGCGGCGATGTATTCGACGAAAGCGTGCGCTGCATCGCCTGGAACGGGCGTCTTCTCGTCATCGGTTTCACCAGCGGGCGCATTCCGTCCGTCTCCGTCAACATGCCGCTCATCAAAGGATTTTCCGTCATCGGTGTCCGCGCCGGTGAATATGGCCGTCGCGACCCCGAAGCAGGCCGCGCCAATATGCAGGCGATTGATGCGCTCGCGGCGTCAGGCAAAATTGACCCTTATGTCTGCGCAACCTTTCCACTGGAGCGCGCGGTCGAGGCTATGAGCTTGCTACAGAAGCGCGAAGCCGTCGGCAAGGTCGTCATCACGATGGATTAGGCGTCCGTTTTATCCGATAGTAGGTTTGAAAAACGGGACCGAGACAGCAGCAGGAGCAGACCAATGAACGGATTGAGAACAACAGGCTTTGTATGTGTCGCGGTTCTGGCGCTTTACGCCTGCTCCAAAGCGCCTGCCGACATTATCGTGAGCGACAAGGGCGCAGGCCCCGTCTCGCTGACAACGCCGTTCGATGCCATCGAAGTCGGCAAATTGCTGGCGGGTTATGTGGTCGAGCCTGCTCTGTCCTCCGCCTTGCAGCCTGGCGAGAAAGTTATCCGCATCTCAAAAGGCGATACGTCTGTGCTTGAGCTTTATCCCGCCGCAGGCGGCACAACGGTTGAAAGCGCTCTGGTGCTTGACGGGTCTGTGAAGGACGACAAGGGCATTCACATCGGCTCGACATTCGCCGAAGCGATGGGCGGCGCAGATGCTTCGGCTTGCGGCTCCGGTAGCGGCGAGAAAGCTGGTCGCGTCTTCTGCCCGCGTACAGGCTCCGACCACATTATCTATGAATTCACAGGCGCCGCGCCTGCACCTGAAGGTCAGGTGCCCTCGGCCAGCGAACTCGCAAACTGGACCGTGACCGGTATGCTCTGGGATGGTAGCGCGCCCACGGAGTAAGGGAACGCAGCGCCCAATCGGTTATTTGCGCTCGACGAGATAAGTCCAGATGCGCAATACCAGCCAGATCGGCACGACAACAACGGCACCGAGCAGGATATAACGCACCGACCAGTTCAGCGCATCAAAGCCCATGTTCCAGATGTGGGCGACCGTATCCAGAAAATTACGCCAGAGATCAATCGGCTGGATACCGAAGATCGCGAGCAATATGCCGACCACCACCGAGGCGACGGCGAGCTTGAAAAGCGTGGGCAGAACAGGTCCGCCGAATAATGCATTCATGGCTGTTTCGTCTCCGCTTTCATTTTATCCGCAGACTGATTAACACTGATCGCATATTGCGTCGATGTCGGATAGGGGATTGTGATGCCTTCGTCGTCCAGTCGCTCTTTGACGCGGCGGTTGAGCGCATAGCGCACCGGCCAATAGTCCGGCGTGGCGGTCCAGACACGCAGCAGCAACTGAATGGAGCTTGCGTCCAGCAAGTTGACAACGGCCATGGGCGCGGGGTCAGTCAGGACGCGATGGTCGGCCTCTGCCTCCGAAACAAGCGCGTCAATCGCCTCGCCGATTTTGTCCTCATAGGAAATGCCGACCAGAATATCGAGGCGCCGCGTCGGATGCTGACTGAAATTCTTGATCGGCTGGCCCCATACCTGATTATTCGGCACAGTCAGATTGAGATTGTCGACGGTGAGAAGCTCGGTTGTGAATAGCGACAAGCCTTTGATGGTGCCGCCGAGATTGCCCGCGACCTCGACATAATCATCCGCCTTGAAAGGCCGGAATACCAAAAGCATCACACCGGCAGCGACATTGCTGAGCGTGTTTTGCAGCGCAAGGCCGATGGCAAGGCCCGCTGCACCGAGCACCGCGATGAGGCTCGTCGTATCGACGCCGAATTTGCCGAGGACCGCGAGCACGGTGACGATCAGAACTAGATAGCGCAGCAGATTGCCGAAGAAGCCCGCGAGCGTCACATCGAGATGGGGCAAGCGCCTGAAGACGACCCGCACCCATATACGCGTGCGGCCCGCAAGCCAGATGCCGACAACGAGGATGGCAAGGGCGGAGATGAGGTTGACGCTATAGGCCGTAAGAAGCGGCCACATGGCGTCCAAATGTTTATCAATCTGCTGCAGGCTCTCGCCGTTCAGAGCATCGGCTGAAAATACTTGGGATAAAAGCGACAAAAGAGAACGTCCTTAAAGAGAAGTATCAGCGTTATTTTCACATGGATTACCAAGGGAGGAACGGTTTATAGTCGGTTCATGGCATCAGGGCCCGCAAGCGCAGAGAAAGACCTAAAGGCAAAAAAGGGCACAAATGTGCCCGAAATGGACCTGGACCACAGCCCGCCCGACGTTCTCGCCACCTGGTTTTCGTTTGTGGCTGGGCCCCGCGTGCGCATATGGTCGTGCCCGTTGCGGCACGCGGCTCGAAAGTGATTAGCTTCGCAGCAAAATAAAAAGCGTCAGTGCCAGCGCGATTTCGATCATCACGGTGAGCGGCACGAGAAGATTGTGATACCAGTCCGGCACGGGACTAGCCCCGCCCAGTTTCTCGCCAAGCGCGACGGCGAGATAGCCGATCATCAAAGCAGGCAGCGCCATCACGGGGGCCATGAAGAGAACGGCCCAGGCAAACGGCAGCGCAAGTGTGACAAGCGCCAGCGGCCGGAAATTGAGATGCGTCGCACCCGCCATCAGTGCGATGCCCCAGCGGATACCACCGAGAAATGAGAGAAGCGCCGCAGCGTAAGTGATCTCCACTTTGAGAACGGCGTCTGCGCCCGCGTTCGGATAAGTCATCACCACAACCATCGCCATGGCGACGAGCGGCACAAGTACGAGATAGCCGACGATCAGTACATTGGTCGCCGCCGACCGCACTTTTTTTACGCGTGCCGGTTTAACGGGCGGCGTTTGGCTCTCTACAACGATGGACGTTTCGGCGTTCATGTTTCATGGCTCTCGCGGGGGCTCACGGACTTTTCTAACCGAGTTTCCCGAGGATGGGAAATGTGTTGAGCATCGTGATCGCGATCCATTCAAACGAGCCAAGCGCCATCAGCAAGCCCGTGGCGGCCAGAAGAAACCCTGCTGCCATTTCGATTTTGCCCATATGGCGGCGAATTCTGGCGGCAAAGCTCAAAAAACCGCGGATCGCAAAGGCGGCGGCAAGAAACGGCAGCCCGAGCCCTAGCGAATAGGCGGCAAGCAGCGCGACGCCCGAAGCAAGGCTTTCCTGTGCGGCGGCAATGGCCAGAATGGTCGCAAGGATCGGCCCGATGCAGGGTGTCCAGCCAAAGGCAAAGGCAAGGCCCAGCACATAGGGGCTCAGAAACTGGAGCACAAGATTTTGGCTGACGTCGCCCAGATGCTCCGGCTGAAAGCGTGCCTCGCGGTTCAGAAATGCAATGCGGAAAAGCCCCATGTAATGCAGGCCGAAAATGATGATGATGATGCCCGCGATGCGACCGAGAATATCTTTGTGCGCTAGGATCAGTGGATTGATAGCGGATGCGCTCGCACCAAGCGCGATGAAGACGGTACTGAAACCGAGCACGAAACCGATGCTGCCCAGCGCGACGCGCCGTGTGAGCGCCGTGCCGCCCAGCGTCCCGCCGCGCTCCGCCTCTCGCGTCAGTTCTTCAAACGACGTACCCGCAATGAAGCAGAGATAGGCAGGCACCAGCGGCAATACGCAAGGCGAGAGAAAACTCAGCAAGCCGCCTGCTGCCGCCGCCGCATATGAAATATCAAAACCCGACATTTTTATTTGGCCTTGGTGTAGGAGATTATTTGTGTGCGGCGGAAAAGCGCGATGACGTTGTCGGCAGTCATTTCCTCAAGTCCTTATTTTTGCCGCAGCACAGCTGAGCCGAGCCAGCCTGCGAAAGCTGCACCTAATACGGCGATGAGGCCGTAAAGCAATGCGTCATTATGCGCGAAACGATAGAGGAAGCGTTCGAACCCGCTTTTGTCGATATAGAGCGGCGTTGCAATCGTGTCGGCGACCTTGCCATCCGAGATAAGATAGACATTGGCCGTATAAAGCCCGACCGGCACGTTGGCAGGAATATCAAACGTGGCACGGAAGAGCGTCTGGCCAAGAAAGACGATGCCGCCCGGAGCGGCATTATAAAGACCGTCACGCTTCTTGTTGCGGATGAGCGCCTTGACGAAATTCTTTTCATCATCCGTTGATAATGTCTGAGCCTGTCCGGCAAGGCTGCGCGCCTGCGGCGTACCGAAATCAATGTTGTCGATGCCGATCTGCTCGTGCTTGAGCAGGTCAGTGCCTGCGGTCACCTCCAGAGGCCGTGTGCTCACCATCGCATAATAGCCCGGCACTTTGGGAAAGGTTAGCGCATCATTGTTGATCCAGATGCCGCCCATGCGTTCTTTGCGCCGGACCGTCACAGGTTGCACGGGGCCGGTGACAACAACAACCACGTCGCGGTCACGCGCACGCTCATTGGCAGTATTGACCTCGATCGCACCGAACAAAAGAATTTGCGTGCCATTGAAGTTAGACCTTATGCGCACCTGATGTTCGGACAGGTCGGTGACGAGCTGCGCTGCGCGCGCGGGCGCTGCGGCGAGGAGGAGCACGGCGAGGCCTAAAAATATATGTGTGCGCATCCTCATGAATGCGGCACCGCGTCGATGATCGAATAAAGGTCCGCCGGTGCCGTCACAAGATCATAACCGAGGCGCACCCCCATCAGCAGGACGATGACAGCGAGCATGGCGCGCAACTGTTCGCCCTGAAGTTTCGAGGCCGCGCGTACGCCATACTGGGCGCCGATGACGCCGCCGACAACGAGGAGAAGCGCCAGCATCGCATCAACTGTCTGGTTCTCAACCGAATGCATAACGCCGGTGAGCCCGCTGACAAAGACGATCTGGAATAGAGATGTGCCGATGACGACGGATGTGGGCATACGCAGCAGATAGATCATGGCGGGCACCATGATGAAGCCGCCGCCCACCCCCATGATGGACGACAACATGCCGACGAAAAAGCCGATGACGACGGGCGGAATGATGCTGATGTAAAGTTTGGAGCGGCGGAAACGCATTTTGAACGGCAGGCGGTGCATCCAGGTGTGTTGACCGCCGCGATTGACGGGCATGGGCGTGCCGCGCCGTGCCGCCATGATGGCCCGCAGGCTTTCAGTCAGCATCATCGCGCCGATGATGGAGAGAAACACTACATAGACGAGCGAGATCATCAGGTCCACCTGACCGAGTTTGGTCAAAACACGGAATATCGCGATACCGGTAAACGAGCCGAGGAACCCGCCGACGAGCATGACCCCGCCCATCTTGAAATCAATGGACGAATTGCGCCAATGGGCGAGCGCACCGGTGACGGAGGAGGCAACCACCTGCGTCGATTGCGTACCGACCGCGACGGCTGGTGGAATGCCTAGGAAGATCAGCAGCGGCGTCATCAGAAATCCGCCGCCGACGCCGAACATGCCGGACAGAAAGCCCACCGCGAGCCCCATGGCGAGGATCACGAAGACATTGACGGGCAGTTCGGCAATGGGCAGGTAAATCTGCATGAGGGACAATCGGGCTCCGTGGGCTTCGCGCCTTTTCGTTGGTCCCAGAAGGTAAAGCAAAAAGGGATCACGCGATAAGCGTAACCCCTGAAATGCAGAGCAGAAAGCGAAATGCGGATTGATCAGCGCGTGGCGATTTCAAGCGACTTCAAAAGGGCGGGGTTGACGCTGCCCGTTGGATCAAGACCGGCGGAACGCTGATACTGGGCGATGGCATCGCGCGTGCGCGGGCCCATGAGACCATCGGACGAGCCGGGCTGATAGCCGAGTTTGATGAGCATGACCTGCGCCCGACCTATATCATTGCGCGTGGAGGCGGCGCTCTGTGCGGCGGGCGCGATGCTCGCGGTCATGTCGCCTTCGTCGACCATCGCGGCCTGCGCCCAGCTTCCCATGCTGGTGAGATCGCCATTGGCGACAGGGTCTGGACGCTTCGGCGACCATGTCTCGACCGCCGTTTTGGCGCGGGCGAGTTTTTCAGGGCTGAGTTTGGCCGCCACTTCATCGCGCTTTTCGGCTGCGCCCTTGTCGCCGCCCTTGGCTGCAATGGCAAACCACTTATAGGCAAGCGTCAGGTCTTGCGTAACGCCGAGGCCGCGCTCCTGAAGAATGGCGAGATTGTACTGGCTGTCACGTAAATCATAGTCGGCAGCGGCGGTAAACCAGCGTGCGGCGGTGGCATAGTCAAGATGCGTACCGCGCCCGTCGGCATAGATGACCGCGAGATTATGCATGGCTTTGACATTGCCCTTGTTCGCAGCTTTCTCGTAAAGCTCGCGCGCTTTGACATTGTCCTGCGCAACGCCACGGCCTTTTTCATAGAGAGCTGCGAGGCGATACTGAGAGATTGCAAGGCCCTGATCAGCGGCCAGCCCGTACCAGTAAGCCGATTGCGCCAGATCCTGCGGCACGTTCTCGCCATTGGCGTAGCGTTGACCGACTTCATATTGAGCAGCAGCGTTACCGGCAATGGCCGCAGAGCGCAGATCGCGCTCAGAGGCAGGTACCGTCGCGGTGGCGGGAGCGGATGCCACAGGCTTTGTCGGCGCGGCATTCGCCATCGGGCCGGGCGTGATCGCGGGGCCGTCGGTGACATTGTTTGTCTGCTTGCTGGGTTTTGGGCGTGCCACAGGCATGGCTGCGGGCGCTTCCGCTTTGACCGCAGGTGCCGCGTCAGATGTGGTGGGCGCTGAAGCAGCGGCGGGAGCCTTTGCCTCAGCGCTGTCCGGTGTGGCCTCCGGAGATGTTGTGTCGGGATGCGACGGGCCTGAGGGCACAGTTGTCTGAACTGTGGTTGTGACCGGTGCAACAGATGTGACTTCCGTGCTCGCGCCCATATCGACAGGGGCGGGTTCGTCGGCTGCGTTTGTTTCAACAGGTGCCGTCGCCACAATTTCAGGTTCGCTGTTCAGCAGGCGCACCGCACCAAGCGCAATCGCCAGCGTGACGACAGCTGCAATCGCGCCGAAAACGATCTTCTTCTTTTTCGCCTGGGCCTCGTCGGGATTGTAGCGCGACGATGTATTGCCGTAGCCCTGCGCGGTGTAGCCGTTGGGGCCGAGCACAGGTTGCGGTCCGCGATTGCCAGCGGCGGCAGCGGCCTGTGCGGCGCGTCGTGCGGCGGCCATGAAATCATTGGCGGCGCGTGCCGTGCCTTCGCTATGTGCGGTGGCAAGTTCTTCAAGGTCAACAGGCTCGTTATCGTCATGCGGCACATCGAGACGCGGTTCCACGCGGCCATCGTCAGACGACGAAGGCGCGAAAGGTGGCGGTGGAGGCAAGTCGTCGAGATGGTCCGGCACTTGCGGCATATGCGCGTCAGGTGTCGTGCGATAGGTCTCGTTCAGATCGGGCGAACGGAATTCGCTGGTCGGTCCGCTATGCGGATTGTAGCCGCCGCCGAGCGACGGCGCGTCGAAATTCGGGATCGGAAAAGATTGGTCGCCGGGAAATGCATTACCGCCGGGTACGAAGCCGGCACCACCTGAAGGAACGCCGATACCAAGCTGTTGTGACAGAGCAGCCGATGCTATCGTCTGCGTCACAGAGCTGCGCGTTGCTTTTGTTTCGCGTTCAATGCGGCCGAGCCGGTCGGTCATGCGTTCAAGCAGGACATTGAGATTGTCGGTTGTTTCGCGGGCGCGGTTTTCAGACGAGTTGAGACTGTCCGACATGCCGGCAATCGCACGCTCAATGGTCTGCGCGGCTGAGAGTGACATTTCCTCCGATTGCTGCAGGCGCTGCGCCATCTCTTCCAGACGCGCATCAACGTCATGCGCAAGCGTCTGGTCCTGATGGTGGTCAAGCTCTTCAAGGCGACGCGCAATGCCCGTCACCGTTATCTCGAATGTTTTCAGCGTGTCGTCGGTGCGTTTTTCAGCGCGTTCCAGACGATGTGTGATCTCGGTGAGATGTTGCTGAAGATTGTCGATCGTCTGCTTGTGGCGTTCTGCATCGTTCTTTTCGGCAATGGCTTTGAGCGCGGCGTCAACCGCCTGCCCGCCGACATTGGCGACAGAGCCTTCCATCTTTTCCAACCGCTTGGCGAGTATGAGCAATGTCTCGTCCATCGCGCGTGCGCGTGCGGCCGCTTCCTCACGCGCTTCCTGCTGCTCGCGGTCGTCCACGCGACCGGCGACTGCGCTCAAAGACATGCGGATTTCGGCAAGTGATTCATCGGAGCGTTTCTCCGCCGCTTCCAGATGATCGACAACCGCGCTTACAGCTTTTTCAAGCGTAGTGATCTGCGCTTTGTAATCGTCAAAACCCTTGCGGCCCATCACGCTGCGGCCGCGTTCAGCCGCTTCGAGACGTTCGGCGAGTTGGGAGATCTTGCGTTCAAGCGGGTCATAGGCGCGGGGATCGGGCATGGGCATGGCATCTTCCATCTGGCGCTCAGAGACATGACGCTCGGAATGTTCAAGCCGCTCCGCCAGCATACCGACCGATTGCTCCATGCGGCGCGCGAGGTCTTGTGTGCGCCGTTCGCTTTGTTCGACTCGATTGACAATATCGCGCACGGCTTCGGCAACGGGCGCCATGTCGATGGCCACGCGTTCAGCCTGTGGCGCAGCTTGAGGCTGCGGGGCGGCATATTGCGGTGCTTGCGGCTGTGCAGCATCAAGGTCAGGCAGACCGACTTCATCGGTTCCGCCATCCATGATGACCTGATTGAGCCATGCTCCAAGGGTCACGCCTGCGCGGCGCGCGGCCTGCTTTGCGGCTTCGCGCGCTTCAGGCTCAATGCCCTTTACGCTCCATGGAACACCCGATCTCATACGAATCACTGTCCGTTAAACGTTTGCCCGAGTATATGCCACATCATCGTGCTTTAAGAGGGCGCGACAAACCCGATTCTTCAACCGGTGCGCATCATCTTTTGTCGACTTGCCCGATTACTGGCGGAAAGACTCAAGATATTGCTTTCGCCGGTTGCGAACTTCCCAGCATGAAACACTGAAGAAGGTTTATACCGCGTTAACACGTATTGAGAATCGGTGTTTGCGCGGTCAGAAACAATGAAATGGGGGTGACACCGTACCGTTATCACGGCGCGGCAAAAACGCCGGTCACAAAAATTTTATCCGCTGACCGCGCGATCCCGATGCCGCCCAGCGTGAAAGCTCCATTGCGCATGTTTTTGCGCATATTGAGCGCTGCGGTCCATTGCTTGACGATAGCAGCGGCAAGCGTCTCCGGCGTGGCACCTGCCGTCGCAGCCGCCTCACTCTCCGTTACAGCGATATTCTCGCCCACCCTGCCTTTGAAGTCCGGCCAGAGCGCTTTCACCCGCTCGTCAGGCCCTTGCGCGTCTGGATTATAGTCGCCGACAAAACCCCGCATCGACATATCGGCACTATGGACGGCGGCGGCCCGCTGCAACCGGCTATCCTCGCCCAGCGCTGCAATGTCGTGATCGGCCCGCAGCCGGTTCACCGCTCCGAGGATCGCGCGGCTATAGGGGTCGTCGCTTGCCGCAGCGTTGCTCGCGGCCTGTGGTACCGAGGTCGTGCTGACGGCGAGCGGCGGCGGCACATAGTCGGGGCCGGAGGCGCAAGCCGTCAGCAGAAACGCCAGACTTGTGAAAACTCCTGAGTGCCGGGACAACCCCATGATTTTACTACCATTTTTTGTATTCAGTCCCGCTATGAGCGAGCCGCTTTGAAAATGCAACCTGTTCCGTGGCAGCCCTATTGACGTTTACGTCAACGTAAAATAGCGTTCGCGCATTCAAAATCGACACAACCACAATGAGACAATCGTCCGAACGAACGGGCGCAAGCGGCAAAGACCGCGTCGAAATAAAAATAGACCAAAGTATAGCGAACAGGGAGCTAAATCTAATGGACCAGTCATCGAACAACCATGCCGGAAACGACGCCCACCATGAGGCAACCCATATCAACGGCAAACCGATCGCCTATTCGATCACGCAACTTGCCGAGGAATTCGGCCTCACCACCCGCGCAATCCGCTTCTACGAAGACAAGTCGCTCCTGAAGCCCGAACGTCAGGGCCAGACGCGCATATATCACCCCCGTGACCGCGCACGTTTGATTCTGATCGTCCGTGGCAAGAATGTCGGTCTCGCTCTGTCCGAGATCAAGGAAATTCTGAGCCTCTACGATCTGCGCGATGGCTGCGAAACCCAGAACCGCGTGGCGATCGACAAGTTCCGTCGCCGCATCGCAAGCCTTGAACAGCAGCGCAACGAGATTGAATTGCAAATTTCGACACTCAAGGAAAGCTGTGCAAGGCTGGAACGTCAGCTCGAAGGACAGATTGCTGAAAGCCAGATGATGAAATCGGCCGAACCCAAGAAGCGCAGTATCAAAGCCGCCTCTTCCAAAATGAATACGGCCACCGCCGCCGCTTGAAGCCGGTCCTCTCACAGTGAGACCTTTATGCCAAGCTATAAAGCCCCCCTACAGGAATATAAGTTTCTGCTGAACGACACATTCAACATGGCGCAATATGCAAAGCTCAAAGGCTTTGTCGATGCGCCGCCCGATATTGTCGATCAGATTTTCGATGAGGCCGCAAAGCTTGCAGAAGAAGTGCTGCAACCCTTGAACATGGTGGGCGACAAGGTCGGCTGTAAATTGGAGAACGGCGTCGTGACAACGCCGCCGGGCTTCAAAGAGGCTTACAAGACACTCGTGGACGGCGGCTGGCCCGCGCTGGTCGCCGATCCTGCCTATGGCGGGCAGGGCCTGCCCAACACTCTGGGCGTTCTCTTCAACGAAATGGTCTCGTCCGCCAACATGGCTTTCGGTATGTATCCGGGATTGAGCCATGGCGCTTATTCGGCACTCCTCCATCACGGGGCGCAGGACCTCCGCGACAAATATCTGCCTAAGCTCGTCACCGGCGAGTGGACGGGCACCATGAACCTCACCGAACCGCAATGCGGCACGGATTTAGGCCTCATCCGCACCAAGGCCGTGCCTGCGGACGATGGCTCCTATAAAATCACCGGCACCAAGATCTTCATTTCCGCTGGCGAGCACGATCTTGCAGATAACATTCTGCATCTCGTGCTCGCCCGTATCGAAGGCGACACGCCCGGCATTAAGGGCATCTCGCTTTTCATTGTACCGAAATATCTCGTTAAAGATGATGGCAGCCTCGGCGCACGCAACGGCGTCTCCTGCGGCGCGCTCGAACACAAGATGGGCATCCATGGCAACGCGACGGCTGTGCTCAATTACGACGATGCTATCGGCTGGATGGTGGGGGAGCGCGAAAAAGGTATGCGCGCCATGTTCACGATGATGAACGAAGCGCGCTTGGGCGTCGGCCTGCAAGGCCTGTCGCAATCCGAGGTCGCGCTGCAAAACGCGATTATCTATGCCAAGGACCGCCTGCAAGGCCGCTCGCTGACAGGCCCCAAGGAACCGTCAAAATCCGCCGACCCGCTGCTCGTGCACCCTGATATCCGCCGCATGTTGCTCAATGCCAAATCGTTCAACGAAGGGGCTCGCGCGCTCATCGTCTGGACGGCGCTGCATGGCGATCTCTCTCATGCTTCCGATGATGCCGCCATGCGCGAAACCGGCGATGACATGATGGCGCTGCTCACCCCCGTCGTGAAAGGCTATCTCACCGACCGTGGTTTTGCCAATGCGGTTGAAGCCCAGCAGGTTTTCGGTGGTCACGGCTATATCGATGAACAGGGCATGGGCCAGTTCGTACGTGATGCGCGTATTGCGATGATCTATGAAGGCGCCAACGGCGTACAGGCGCTTGACCTTGTGGGCCGTAAGCTTGCGTCCAATGGCGGTCGCGGTGTCTTCGCCTTCCTAAAGCTCATTGATGATTTTGTTGCCAGCAACAAAGACGAGAAACTGGCCGCTTACACCGGTGCGCTCGTCAATGCGCGTAAAGACCTTGAGGCGGCAACAATGTGGTTCATGGAAAACGCTTTGCAAAACCCTGACAATGCGGGTGCAGGCTCGACCGATTATATGCACCTCTTTGGTGTCACGGCCATTGCCTATATGTGGGTGCTGATGGCCAAAGCCGCTCTTGCCGGACAGGCGTCTGGCAAGGGCGACCAGAGTTACTACGCCACCAAACTCAAAACCGCGCGCTACTATATGGACCGCGTTGTGCCTGAAACAGCGGTGCATCTTGCGCGTGTGCGTGTCGGTGCAGGCCCTGTCATGGCCTTCACAGCCGATGAGTTTTGAAGGCCGCGATTTTTTAATTTCTGCCAATCACTAAAAACCATCACGCTAAGAGGATGGTCTAACGGGAGCTACCGAAGAATGACGATGATTGCCGGCTACAAATCGCCATGGATGAACGAAGAACTTGAGATCCTGCAAGACGCAGTTTCCAAATTCTATCAAAAAGAAATGGCGCCCCATTCCAACCGCTGGAACGAGCAGGGTTACATTGATCGTGACGCGTGGAACAAAGCCGGTGAAGCAGGTATCCTCTGCGCCTCGATCAAAGAAGAATATGGCGGCGGTGGCGGCAGCTTCGCGCACGAGATGATCATCACGCGCGAACAGGCGCGCGCAGGCGTGTCGGGCTTCGGCAATTCCGTTCATTCCGGCATCGTCGCGCATTACATCCAGTCCTACGGCACCGAAGAACAGAAGAAAAAATGGCTGCCGAAAATGGCATCTGGCGAAATGGTCGCCGCCATCGCGATGACGGAGCCGGGCACGGGTTCCGATTTGCAGGGTGTGAAGACGACGGCAAAAAAAGTCGGCAACCAGTACGTGATCAATGGTCAGAAGACCTTCATCACCAATGGTCAGCAATCCACATTGATCTGCGTTGTCGCCAAAACCGATCCCGCGGGCGGTGCCAAGGGCACATCGCTCGTGATGGTCGAAACGGAAGAAGTCGAAGGCTTCCGCCGTGGTCGCAACCTGAACAAGGTTGGTATGCATGCGCAGGATACATCCGAACTCTTTTTCGATGACGTCAAGGTTCCGACATCAAATCTTCTCGGCACGGAAGAAGGCAAAGGTTTTTTTCAGCTGATGCAGCAGTTGCCTCAGGAGCGTCTCATCATTGCGGTGCAGGCTTGTGCTGTGATGGAACGCGCGGTGATACTCACCGCCGACTACGTAAAAGAACGCAAAGCCTTTGGCCAACGCATCCTTGATTTTCAGAACACACAGTTCAAACTCGCCGAGTGCAAAACGGAAGCAGCGATTGCCCGCGTCTTTGTCGATGATTGCGCCATGAAACTTCTCGACGGCAAACTCGATGCGACCACAGCCGCTATGGCGAAGTGGTGGACAACAGAAAAGCAATGCCAGATCATTGATACCTGCCTCCAGTTTTTCGGCGGCTTCGGCTACATGCTCGAATATCCGATCGCCCAGATGTATCAGGACGCCCGCGTCCAGAAGATCTACGGCGGCACCAATGAAATCATGAAAATGCTGATCGCCCGCACGCTTTGATTTTTTTACTTGTCATTGCCGGACTTGATCCGGCAATGACAAAAATAAAACTTTCCTCGACAGGAGGCACATATGACAGACGCCTATATCTTCGACACCGTGCGCACACCACGTGGGCGAGGCAAGAAAGACGGCTCGCTCCATGAAGTGACCGCGCTCGAACTCGGCACGCAGGTTTTGCAGGCGCTGCGTGATCGCAACGATCTTGATACGAGTCGCGTCGATGATGTTATTTTCGGCTGCGTCGATCCCGTCGGTGAGCAGGGTAGCAATATCGCCCGCATCGCGGTGCTGAACGCGGATTATGCGCAGACCGTCGCAGGCGTGCAGATCAACCGCTTCTGCGCGAGCGGTTTGGAAGCGACCAACATGGCGGTCGCCAAAGTCATGTCCGGCGAAGCCGACATGGCGATCGGCGGCGGCGTAGAGAGCATGTCGCGCGTCGGCATGGGCGCGTCGGGCGGTGCGTGGTCGTCAGACCCGTCAGTTGCCTTCAAATCCTATTTCACGCCGCAAGGTATCGGCGCTGATCTGATTGCGACCAAATACGGCTTCTCCCGAGCCGACGTGGACGCCTATGCGGTCGAAAGCCAGAAGCGCGCGGCGAACGCCTGGAAGAGCGGCTATTTCAAAAACTCCGTGATCCCCGTCCGCGACATCAACGGCCTCACGATACTGGACCACGACGAGCACATGCGTCCCGACGCCACGATGCAATCGATGGGCGCGCTTGCCGCCTCCTTTCAGGGTCTCGGCGAATTTGCTTTTGACGGTGTTGCCCTTGAGCGATACCCCGAAATCGAAGAGATCATCCATGTCCACCACGCGGGTAATTCGTCTGGCATCGTTGACGGTGCCTCCGGCGTCCTTGTCGGCAACCTCGAAACAGGCCGCGCACTGGGCCTCACCCCCCGCGCCCGCATCCGCGCCATGGGCTCGATCGGCTCCGAACCCTCGATCATGCTGACAGGTCCCGCCGATGTGTCGCGCAAGGTGCTGAAAAAAGCGGGCATGAATCCCGACGATATTGATCTCTATGAGTTGAATGAAGCCTTCGCCTCTGTCGTGCTGCGCATGATGCAGTCGCTCGACATCCCGCATGACAAAATGAACGTCAATGGCGGCGCGATTGCCATGGGCCATCCGCTCGGTGCGACCGGTGGCATGATCCTCGGAACGGTGCTCGACGAACTTGAACGCCGTAGTCTCGGCACTGGCCTAGTCACGCTCTGCGTCGGCGCAGGCATGGGCACAGCCACCATCATCGAGCGCGTGTGAGGCACAGCATGACAAGTTACGAAAATTTCAAATTCGATGTGGATGCCGACGGCATCGCGCTCGCCGTCTGGGACATGCCGGGCCGTTCGATGAACGTGCTCTCGCAAAGCTCGATGGCCGACATCGCCTCGATCATCGAAACGATCATGTCCGACGACACGATCAAAGGCGCGATCCTGACCTCGGGCAAAGACGCATTCTGTGCTGGTGCGGACCTCTCCATGATGGGTGGTCAGGCAGGCGGCAGCGGTGCGGGCTCCAAGGAAGACCGCGTCAAGGCGATGTATGAGGGCAACCTCCATTTCAACATGCTGCTGCGCCGCCTTGAGACCTGCGGTAAGCCGATTGCAGCTGCGATCAATGGCATCGCGCTTGGCGGTGGCCTCGAAGTGACGCTCGCCTGCCATTACCGAGTTGTCGCCGACAATCCGAAAATCCAGTTGGGTCTTCCGGAAGCCAAGGTCGGCCTGCTGCCCGGCGGCGGCGGTACGCAGCGCCTGCCGCGTCTCATCGGTGCGGCAGCGGCCTTGCCCATTATCCTGCAAGGCACCACGCTCGATCCGAAAGCAGCGTTGAAGGCGGGCATCGTCCATGCTGTTGTGCCCGCAAGCGACCTTGTGAGCGCGGCGCGTGCATGGCTCATGGAAGGTCTCGCCCAGCCGAAAATTCCGCTCGGCAAGAAGGGCCCCGAAGTCCACGCCATTGCCATTCAGCCCTGGGACAAAGCGGGCTATCGTATCCCCGGTGGCGGACCGCATGACAAGTCGGGCGGCTCGACTTTCACAATGTCGAACGCCATGTTGCATAAATCCACACATGGCAATTTCCCCGCTCAGAAATATATTCTCTCCTGCGTCTATGAAGGCCTGCAAGTGCCGATGGAAGCGGGCATCCGCATCGAGACGCGTTATTTTACAAAGCTCCTGATGGACCCGCGCTCCAAAGCGATGATCCGTTCACTTTTCCTTTCGATGCAGGAACTCGGCAAAGGCGCGCGCCGCCCGAAAAGTGTTGCGCCCTTCGCCGTGAAGAAGCTCGGCATCCTCGGTGCGGGCATGATGGGTGCGGGCATCGCCTATGTCTCGGCGCAGGCGGGCATGGAGGTCGTGCTTCTCGACACCGATCAGGCCAATGCCGACAAGGGCAAGCTCTATTCCGAGAATCTGCTCGTAAAGTCCATCGAGAAGGGCAAGATGACGCGCGAGAAAGCCGACGCGCTTCTTGCCCGCATCAAGCCGACAACAAATTATGATGATCTGAAAGGCGCCGACCTTGTGATCGAAGCGGTGTTTGAAAGCCGTGAAATCAAAGCGCAGGTGACGAAACTGGCCGAGCCGCAACTCGCTGCAGGTGGCATCTATGGGTCGAACACCTCAACCCTGCCGATTACCGGCCTCGCCGAAGCAGCGCGCAAGCCCGAAGATTTTATCGGCATCCATTTCTTCTCGCCGGTCGACAAGATGCAGCTTGTCGAAATCATCATGGGCCAGCGCACAAGCCAAGAGACGCTCGCCAAGGCGATGGATTACGTCAGGCAGATCCGCAAGACACCCATCGTTGTGAACGATAGTCGTGGTTTTTACACCTCGCGTTGCTTCGGCACTTATGTCGGCGAAGGCTTGGCCATGCTTGCCGAAGGCATCAAGCCCGCGATCATCGAGAACGTGGGCCGCATGACCGGTATGCCGGTAGCACCTCTCGCACTCAATGATGAAGTCTCGCTCGACCTCGCCTATAAAGTGCGCCAGCAGACAAAAAAGGATCTCGGCGACAAATATGTCACCGGTCCCGCCGACGTCATTATTGAAAAAATGGTCGTGGAACTCGGCCGCGTTGGCAAAAAGGCAGGTAAGGGTTTTTATGACTATCCCGCTGATGGCAAGAAAAAGCTCTGGACGGGCCTCTCGGAAGTTGCCCGCACCAGCAAGGACATTGACGATGTCGATGTGCAGGAGTTGAAAAACCGCTTCCTCTACATTCAGGCGCTCGAAGCCGCGCGCTGCTTTGAAGAGGGCGTGGTGACGGACGTGCGCGATGCCGATGTCGGCGCGATTATCGGCTGGGGCTTCGCGCCCTGGTCCGGCGGCCCGCTGTCGCTGATCGACATGGTCGGTGCCAAAGTCTTTGTCGAGACCTGTGATACGCTCGCCCAGAAATACGGCGAACGCTTCAAGCCCAATAAGCTGCTGCGCGACATGGCCGAAAAGGGCGATACATTCTACGACCGCTTTGCACCGGAAAAAGCAGCAGCGTAATTTATATAGTTGCTGAACTGAAACGCGTGAAGGCCCGGACATCAGTCCGGGCCTTTTTGTTTGTCATTTCACTTTCATTTTTCCGACACCCAATCTTCGCGTATTCCCGCTTTAACTCCTCATTAAGTTTTGTGCTAAAGGGCCGCACGTCTGCGTGTGCCGTCAGCAATTTTGGGGGCTATAATGCGTCGTGAGTTTCGAAGCGCGCTGTCGATGCGCGTTTGCTTGGGTTCTGTTGTCGCGTTGATGTCGGGTACGGGCGGCGCATATGCCGTCGATATTTCGGCCAGCACTACGGGGGCCGCTGTGCCCGCTGCCGGTGATACCATTCAATCAGGAGTCACCGTCGACAACTCGACAGCCACGGGCACAACTGCTCTCGTCATTACCAGCGGCACGTTGGGTACCCCGCGCGTCTTCACGAACAACGGCAATGTGCGCTCCGTTGCAGGCAGCAGCGTGTCAGGCATCGGTGCCAACGGCAATGATTTCATCACCATCAATAACAATGAGAACGGCCTCATTGAATCGCTCGGCACAGGCAATGCAATCCGGCTTGATAAGAACATCACGATCAGCAATGAAGGCACGGTCCATTCGCAAGGGGGCGCAGAAGCCATTCGTCTCGGTGACAATGCCAATGTGACAAATATCGGCATGATCCGTCAGGATCGGTCACCGGCATCGGCGGCGAACTCCATTGCGCTCCGTCTTGACACAACCGGCATCGTCATCAATGAGGAAGACGGTCTGATCCTTAACGCAGGCAGTGCCACGACCTATGGTGCGGGCAATCAGGGATCCAACGTCTATGCGCTCTCCGTCGCGGGTGACGGCGGCATCGTTCATGTGACGAACTACGGCATCATCCGCGCATCGGGTGATTCCGGCAGCGCCGAGACAGGTCACGATGAAGGCGAAGTCGGTGCGGTACGCCTGCGCGGCAATGCCAATATGCTTGAAAACTACGGCCTCATCGAAACAACAGGCCATATTCTCGCGTCTCCCGATAGCAATGCCGATAGCAGCGATGACACGCAGGAAATCGGCGATATGTACGGCGTCCGTATCGACGGCGCGAGTGACGAGCTTTACAACTATGAAGGCGCGACGATCATCGGCGGTAAACACGCCGTAACGCTCGATGAATTCTCGTTGGATGCCTATATCTACAACGAAGGCACAATCACCGGCCTCAATGGTTCGGGTGTCGGCTCCGACGCGACGGCGGGTACCGTCACGGTTGAGAACAGCGGCATGATCACTGGCCAGTGGAACAGCACAGCTTTTGCTGAAGGTTATGCGGCCTATTTTTTCGGCGACGGCGACGGCGTTGACATCGACCACACTGCCTCGATCACCAATACAGGCACCATTCAGGGCCTCGGCTCGCAAGGCATCAAACCGGGAGAAACCAATCCGAGCACCAGCGAAGGCATCGCCATGGGCGGCGGCACCATCGACAATGGTGATGCGACCCACACCGATGCGCTCATCAGCGGCGCTGACAATGGCATCCTTGTTGACGACAGCAATTCTGGCGATGCCTTTACTTCGACCACTATTACCAACTATGGCACAATCCGTGGCCTCGACGGTTACGGCATCCGCCTTGTCAATGATGCGGGCAGCTTCAACAACCGCATCGATAATTTCGGCACGATCTCCGGCAGCAATGGCATCGCTGTCGAAACCGGCGACGGTGACGACACGTTCAACAATTTTGGCGGCACCATCACAGGAACAGTGAATGCTGAGGCTGGCGACGACACGCTCAACATTGATCGTGGTGCGGGCACTGAATATGCGCTGAACGGCAGCCAGTTTTCAGGTTTCGAAACTACCAACATCTACTCGGGCACCGTCACGCTCACCAACGCCTATACGAGTGCGACCCTCCTCGACGTCTTCGCCGATACCACCTTCGTTGGCAATGGAGACGTGACGACGATCACCTTCCGTAACAGCGGCTATCTCGCAACCGGCACGCAGATAACAACAAACACCTTCAACATCGACGGTGATTTCATTTCCGAGGCAGGCAGTAATCTGTTGGTGAAACTTGACGGCACAAAGAGCGATCTCATTGCCGTGTCGGGCGGGGCCACGCTCAACGGTGGCACGGTCTCTGTCTTCCACCTCAAAGGCATCGAAAGCGCGACCTACACGATTCTGACTACTGATAATGGTGTCAACGGAACGTTCGACGGTCTTGATCTTTCCGCCTTCGTCGAAGCAACGCTCAACTACGGCACCGATGACGTGACGCTCACCATCGATCCGCTCGCCGACACGCTGAACGGCTCGGCCATTGCCGCCGCGTTGAGTAATGCCCGCAACGATCTCGGCCTCTCGTCTCTGCCATCGGGTGATATCGGTGCTGCACTCAACGATCTGGCGCCGGTCACAGGAACTGCCGCGACAGGGGCGGGCGTCACGTCGAGCCAGTCCTTCACCACCCAGACGAATAACCGCATTGCCTTGTTGCAATCATCGCAGGTCGCCGAAGCAGGCGGTACGCGTCTTGCCATAACCGGCATGAGCGCCGGTGACGACATGGAAAGCGCTACAACGGCAGGCGTGTGGCTGCGGGGTTTTGGCCTCACCGGCAGTCTCGATGCCAGCAATGCCGGTCAGGACGGTCTCGATTATAACGGCGGCGGTTTCGTCGTCGGCTACGACATGCCCGTCGGCAAAACCGCGCTTGTCGGCGTGTCCGGTGGCTATGCGCGCATCTCCAGCGACATGGACCGTCCGGGTGCCACAAGTGACGTGGATAGTTACCTAGCAGGCGTCTATGCGGCCTCCATGTTGGGTGACTATGATCTCTCCGCCCAGCTCGGTTATGTCCGCAACGACTATGAGCAGTCTCGCCTCATCACCTTCGCGGGCCTCACAGCGTCGGCGGATTACAGCGGGGACACATTTTCCGGCAATGCCGAGTTCGGTCGCACCTTCACCTTCGGCAGCACGGCGCTCCGTCCTGCCGTCGGCATCGACGCGATGCATCTGAAGATCGACAGCTACACGGAAACCGGCGCACCGGGCTTCAATCTCACCGCCGCCGATCATTCGGACAATCTCGTGCGCTCAACCATCGGCGTCAGCGCACGCTTTGGAACAGGCAATGTCGTGCCCTCGCTGGGTCTCCGCTGGGGTCACGATCTTGAACAGGCAGACGGCGCATTGAGCTACGCCTTTTCCGGTCTTGCCAATTCCACCTTTGGCATCAATGCTAACATGCCGGATCGCGACGCGGCTCTGATTGATGCGGGCATCGACGCCACATTGAGCGACACGCTCGACCTTTCCGCCGGTGCGTCGGCGGACCTGCGCGACAATACCGAAAACTATGGCCTTTCTGTAAAGTTGCATCTCCATTGGTGAGTTGCGTCTCCGTTGATGCATAAAATCAGCAAGGCCCGGACATCTTGTCCGGGCCTTGTCATTTCCGAGACAATTTAATGACGCCAATCAAATGCTTCTGCTAGAGTTTGATTTTATTGGTCACTTCACCGTGAGAACGTATGCCCCCCGCGTTACGTCCGCTTTGTTTCGCCTGTCTGACGTTCTGGATGGCTGTGCCTGTCTGCACAGCGTCCCCCGTTGTCTTGTCGGCCACGATGGCCCCGATCGCCGATGATGAGCCGACCTCCGCGCCGCGGAGTCCCGCGCCGGAAAACCTCGTGCCCGATGCCCCGCTCCTTGATCCGGCAAAGCCCGACACAACCGGTTTTATCAATCCCAAAGCTGCAACAAGCAACGATGATCTGATGTGCGCCCATGCGCCCGCCGGAACCGTCGCCGATGTGCCCGCGCCGTTCAAATTCTGGATGGTCCTTGTCTGTGCGCCGCAAGCTCAGGCCCTTGTGCCGGTTGAAGGCATGGTCTGGTTCGCCCATGGCACGCGCGATCCGGTCTCGGTGCTGGCACTCCCGCCGGGCGTCGCCGACATCCCACACACGGCCGATTACAACCCGTCCTATAATGTCCGCTTCAAAAGTATTTTTGCTTCCGAAGTCAAAGGGGTAAAGCGCGACCGCGCCCTCGGCCTCCTCGTCGCCGCGCAGACAAAAGACAACGCCTTCCTCGCGGCCGGCAATGTCGAGCGGATCTATCAGCTTGATGCGGTTAGCAGCGTCTATGACATGCGCTACAACATCTACTTCTATGTCAGCGACAAGCTTCCGCGTGCGGGTCTGATTTGTATTGATGCCTGCCGTCAGATGCTGCTTGTTGATATTCTGAACAATGACGAGGCTCAGGTGCGCTTGCAAAAACCCTGATCCTTTCAGGGACACGCCATGATCGAGATCAATCAAAGCCTGTCGATTTCGCCCGTCGAGATTGAACTGAGTTTCATCCGCGCTGGTGGTCCGGGCGGCCAGAACGTCAACAAGGTCGCCACCGCCGTCCAGCTTCGTTTCGATGTGGCGCGCTCCCCCTCGCTGAGTGACGCTGTGAAAACGCGGCTCGAAAAGCTCGCGGGCTCCCGCCTCACCTCCGACGGCGTTATCGTCATCACGGCCTCGTCCTTCCGTACGCAGGGGGCCAACCGCAAAGACGCCATTGACCGTCTTGTCGCGCTGATTGATGCCGCCTCGCACCGGCCCAAGTTCCGTGTGCCGACCAAAATGTCAAAAACCGTTAAGAAACGCCGTGTGGACGAGAAAACAAAACGCGGATCAGTGAAGGAACTTCGCGGCAAAGCGGTCCCACACCTGGATTAATGAGGACTCTGACTCTTAAGAAAACATAAACGAAGATTATCGCGCAACGTAGGTTTTCCTACATGGCAGCGCGGTAGCAATGGACATTGAGATATTTCCTTTTGGGAAGGTATTCCCTTTTGGCAGTGTTTCGCCTGAAGGATGTTCATTGGTGTGATTGATCATGTCTGTCTTTTCGTCTCTTGAGTGGTTGCGCGCGGCTTTTGCCGTTGGCGGCGTACGCTCGGATCGCAGACAGATAAGTCGGGAAGCGCATGGCGGCAGTCTGAGTATTGAAAGCTGCTTGGGCCTCGGCACAGCCGTCACCGTTGTTCTGCCGCCGTCGCGTTGCGTCCCAAAGGCTGACGCGCCCGTTGCCGCGCATGAAATCCCCTATTTGCGCCTCGTTGCTCGCGAATAGGCGCGGCTGTTCTGCCTGATTGGACAGCGCCCCCTTCCAAGGGCTAAAAGACCTGTTACAAGAAGAGGCATCGGGGGAAGTAAGGTCTATGACGCTCGGCTACACGCTTTACGGTTCGGAGGTCAGCTATTACTCCGGCAAGGTCCGTGCCTATCTGCGTTACAAACGCATTCCCTTTTCCGAAGTCCTGAGCACGCAAGACGTTTACCGTCAGATCATATTGCCGCGAGTCGGCTGGCCGGTGATCCCTGTCTTGGTCACGCCGGAAGACGAGACCTTGCAGGATTCCACCGAAATCATTGATGAGTTGGAAAAGCGTTTTCCCGTGGGGCCGGTCTATCCGCTTGGCCCGCGTCAGCGCCTCGCCGCCTTGTTGCTTGAAGTCTACGGTGATGAATGGCTGAAACTTCCGGCCATGCATTATCGCTGGAATTATAATCATGATTTCGCCATCACCGAATTCGGCAAGATGAGCCAGCCGGGCAAGCCCGCTGAATTGCAACACGAAACGGGCCTCAAAATTTCAAGGCCCTTTGCCGGTGCGCTGCCTTTTCTCGGCGTGACATCCGTGACCGCGCCCGCGATTGAAGACTCCTATTTGCATCTGCTCGATGAACTGGACGTGCATTTCAAAGGCCATGAATTTCTCTTCGGTACGCGTCCCTCCATCGGCGATTTCGGCCTTGTCGGTCCGCTCTATGCGCATCTCTATCGCGACCCCGCGTCGGGCGAGTTGATGAAAGCCCGCGCCCCCCATGTTGCCAAATGGGTTGAGCGCATGATGACCCCACCGCATCCCAAAGGCGGCGAATTCCTGCTGCGCGACGACGTGCCCGACACATTGCTCCCAGTGCTCGCCCGCATGATGCGCGAGATGATGCCCGTCCTCGTCGACACAGCGCACAAGCTCACCCATTGGCGCGCCGACACAGATAGCCTCGCGTCCGGCTCCGAAGTCCCTCGTTCTCTCGGGATGCATGAATTCAAACTCGGCAATGTCAAAGACCAGCGCGCGATCTTCCCTTACGAACTCTGGATGCTCCAACGTCCCCTCGACTTCATCGCCACCCTCGAAGCCGACGACAAGCTCCGTTGTGCAGATTTTCTCCGTCAGGCAGGCGGCGAAACCCTGATGGAATTCCCCTCTTTCCCGCGCCTGACCCGTAAGAATTTCAAAATCGCATTGGCGTAGAGTTTTTACTTCAACCTTGCCCTTGAAGGTCTAAGGCGGACGGCCTGTTCGTTGGTGAAAGCCACAATGTCAAAGAATTTCGTGAGGTAAAGGGCCCGACGCATTATTATATCAGCCAGCCCGACAAGATGGCCGAGTGCGTCGGCCACGTGAAACATGGTTGGCCAAAAAGGGATTGCTCGCTTATGCATGTCCTGATCGAGAGTGGAATGTGACGACAGCAGCGACGATAAAACTGAGCGACGTAGCGCCGGAGCGGCGCAGCCTGATGCTGCGTGACGGGACGGTGTCCTTTCTCGAATGGAAAGACGATTACAAAAAGCCTGCGCTTCATTTCGCTCATGCAAATGGCTTCAATGCCATGACCTATCGCCAGCTCCTGTCGCCGCTCTCGCGTCATTTCCACATCCGCGCCTGGGACGCTCGCGGCCACGGTCTCACGCGTCTCCCCGCTGATCCCGCGAGCCACGCGAACTGGTATGTTTATCGCGATGACCTTATTGCGTTTCTGGAACCGCTTGCCGAGACGGACGGCCCCGTGCTCCTCGCCGGTCACTCGATGGGCAGCACGACCAGTCTCATGGTCGCCGCTGAGCGCCCCGATCTCGTGCGCGGTCTCATTCTCATTGACCCCGTCATGGTGCCGCGCTTCGCGCGCTTCTATCTGATGATGGCAAAACTGATGGGCAGAAAGGACGGACCCCTTTCATTGGCCGATGGGGCCGACCGTCGCCGCGCTGTTTTCGTCGACCGCGCCGTGATGATGAAAGCGTACAGGGGCCGTGGGGCTTTCCGCACATGGCCCGACGAGATGATCGCAGACTATATCGACGGCGGTACAAGCGCGCGTGATGACGGTCAGATCGAGCTTTGCTGTGCGCCTGCATGGGAAGCGGCGAACTTCCGCGCGCAGGGCCACGACATCTGGACTGCCATCGACAAGCTCAAAGTGCCACTCACACTACTCTATGCCGGTCACGGCTCCCCCTGCCGTGCGCCCGCGCCGCAACTTCTCGGTGAACGAGATCCCGAAGCAACGCTCCTGCGTCTCGGACAAGCGACGCATTTCCTGCCGATGGAATTTCCCGACATTGTCCGCCGCGAAATGCTGGCGCTCGATGCGCGCCTCACGTCGGTATAGACAATCCGAAGGCTGCGGCAACTCCCGGCGCAATCTGATCGCTCATCATGCAAAACACCGATCCGCAACAGCCGCTCACTTTCGACGATCAGGATGGAAACCGTGTCGACAAAGAGGCGGCGCTGTATGTGATGAGCAACGACGAGTTGCTGGTGCTTTACAACATCACGCGCGCTGCGGCCTCAGAAGCGCGCAAAATGCACGACATGGAAAAAGTTTATCCGTTGGTCCGCGGCATGAAAACCTTGCAACGCATCGCAGGTGCGAGAGGTTTTATCATTCGTGCGCGCCGGTTAAACTCAAAGTCGAACACATAAAAACAAGTCGTACTAGACGGTGGTGGTCGTCGCTAAACCCCCAACCCCTTAGCGACCATGCCTTCAAGCCGCGTCCGCATGTCGTCTGGAATGGGAATGGCCTTGCGCGTCGTCAGATCAAGCGCAATCGCGACTGCTTCGGCGGTCGCGACTGCCTTCCCCGTTTCCAGATCAAATAGCCAGTGCCCCCAGATATAGGTTTTCGGCCCAACCATCTTGAGCCCGCTCCTGAGCGTCAGCACATCGCCAGATTTCGGATAGGCGTGATAGTGAAAACGATATTCGAGCGCGGCGCCGCCGACCGTCGGATTTTTCGAGCGGTCATCGCCACCCGTCTGGACGAGCAGATTGGGGATCGCGTCCGACACATAGCCCATGAAATGACGGGGCATGAGAAACCCCCGATCGTCGCATTGATCGGCGAGCACTTCGCCCTGCCATGTGAAGACAAGTTTTATCGCGTCTGCTTCGGCCAGCGTCGGGGTCTCGCGCGGCGGATAAATCTCAAGCCCGCGTGGAGCGCCATGCGCGGGCAATTCAATAATGAGCGCTTTTGCCGCCGCCTTCGCCTTGGGCGGCAGAGGTTTCGTCTCGTGGCTGTCAATGTCCATCAGTTCAACATCAACGGCAAATGTCGCGGCGACTTCTTTCGATGCGGTGTTGTACATCTCAAGATAAATGCGCAGCCCGAAATCCTGCACGGTAAGCACACCGCCCCGTATCGTGACCGGTGCGCCGGGCCGCTGCTCGCGCAAAAACCGCACATGATGATCGCGCGCAAAGAGTTTGAGATTTTCCGCCGCAATAAAGCGTGGACCCAGTCCTAAATGCACAGCGAGAGCAGCAAGCCCGTGTGTCGCCTGTTCCAGATAGAATTGCACATTCATGTGCCCCATCTGGTCTGTCTGCCACGTCTGCACGCTGGAGCGCGCCACATCAATCATTTCGGCCATTGGAAAACCTCAAAACAAATCAAATATCAGCGTGATGCAAAGCGCGTTGCGACCTGTGCGGGGATCGCCACAGCTTTGCGCGTCTCCCTGCTGAACAAGAGGCCCAGACCTTCAGCGGCGCAAACGGGCAGATGTGTCTTAGCGTTAAACATCCAGTGGCGATAGCGCAGCGTTTTATCGGCGGCGTCCACAAGCCCCGTCCGCACATAAAGCGTGTCGCCCTCATGGAGTTCGCGGAAATAGACGAGCCGCATCTCGACAGTGGCAGTCGCAAGCCCCATTGCCGCCTGATCGTGACGACCAAGACCGGCGGCGGCCCACATATGGCCTTGTGCATCGGAAAACCGCGCCATGATGAAGCGCGCATTCATGTGATGATTGGTGTCGCATTCCCACGGATAAACAACCGAGCGATTGCTTTCAAACATCTGTGCAGCGTCGGCGCGGGCGAGCGATACGTCGCGCTCCATCGCCTCCGGCGGTAGCCCGCGAGGTTTTGCGTAGTCGGGAAAAGCAGTTGTAATTTCCTTCGCCTTCTCCCGCGTCACATCGGTCCATGGAGTCAGACGCCTCTTGTCGAGGTCAAGGCAACCTGCGGTTACACTGAAAGTTGCGGCGAGCCGGTTATCCAACTGTTCGCGCATCTCCAGATAGCTCACAAGCGTCTTGTTGCCCGTCTCGACAATGCCCGAACGGATGTGAACCAAATCGCTTACGCGCAATTCGCGGTGGAAGCGGATGTGATGTTCAAGCGCGACATAGCCCGTGCCGCTCGTCGTTTGGTCTGATGCCGAAATGTTCAAAAAATCGCGTAGGTGATACGAGGCATCCGACGTTTTGGAAATATAATGCTGGATGTTCATATGTCCCATCTCGTCGCATTCCTGCATCGAGACATAGCCGCGAAACGTATCAATCATATTGTCTGTCATCACGCCACCAACTCGCCCGTGCCGGAAAAGCTCGGGAAATAGTCCTCACTGTCGATCCACATTTACTGACCGATCACGCGCTTGAGAAATGCATCCTGCGCGGCGTTTGCCGCGTGTGCCAACTCGCCGGGAAAGGCGACAAAACCATGTGCACCGCCCGGATAGACGCCAAGATCGGCTTCGTTGCCAGCCGCGATCCAGCGGGCATACATGAAAAGTGAATCATCCATCAGCGCATCGCGCGTGCCGACAGTGAAGAGAGCAGGTGGCATATCATTGAGGCGGGCGTAAAGCGGTGACACATCAGGGTCGCGGCGTTTTACGGATGAGGGCAGGAAGGCATCATAGAACTTCTCCATGTCTACGGTGCGGAGCACGAGGCGTTCATCACCAAAATGCGACTGGCTCGGCGTCATTGACAGATCGAATGCGCCAAAAACGAGGTTTGCGCCTTTGAAGCCGGTATAGCCGTGGCGGTCGCGCATCCGCAATAAAGTGGCAGCCGCAAGATGCCCGCCCGCGCTTTCGCCGCCGATGGTGAGTGCATCAGTGCCGAACTCCGCTTTCGCGTTTTTCACAAGCCAGACGGCGGCTGCTTCGCAATCGTCGGGACCGGCGGGATAGGGATGTTCCGGCGCGAGGCGGTATTCAACGCTGACACAGGCCATGCCGGTATGTTTGATGATGCGCTCTAGCATCGGGTCCTGCTGGTTCGCCGCGCCGAGCACCCAGCCGCCGCCATGAAAATGGAGATAGACGCCCGTGGGGTTTTTCGGCGCGATGATCCGCAAGGAAATTTTCACGCCGCCAATGCCCGCGATCTCGATGGTCCTTGCGTCAGGTGACAGGATCGGGGCAGGAAATGCGCCCTTGCCTTCGGCGCGCGCCTGCCTTGCAGCGGCGGGGCCGATGTCCCACCATTCCGGCCCGCCGGTCAGCATTTTCACAAGTGCGTCGTTGATGCCTTTGGTCTCGGCAGATATGGCACCGGCCCGAAAATCGGCGGGCGTAAACGGGTTCTTGGACATTGCGACGACTCCCAATCTGTTTTGACGGGATTAGACCGGATTTATCGGGCCTCGTCTAATGTCTGATAGGTGGGGAGGGATCTAAAAATGAACACGGTGCTGGTACTCACCCGACGCTGGCGTGACTTCATTGGCCCTCCCCTGAGCGGGTGATGTCAGACAGCCGCTGCATAAGGTGGTGCCGGATCATATTGCATACCCTGCTGCGTAAACCGCGCATGGTCTTCGCCATGCATCTGACCCGTGAGCCAGAGCGCCATGTCTATGCCCGCCGACACGCCTGCGGAGGTGACGACATTGCCGTCGCGCACATAGCGCACCTTGTCGAGCACTTCGGATGCTTCATTGCGCTCGCGCAGCGTGTCGATAAAAGCCCAATGCGTGGTGACGCGCTTGCCCTTGGCAGGACCGGCGGCGGTGAGGATCAGCGAGCCGGTGCAGACGCTCGTGACCCACTCGCAACCGGCCGAGACTTTTGCAACCCAATCAAGCAGCGGCTTGTTCAGGACTTCCTTGCGTGTGCCCTGACCACCGGGAATGAGCAGCACGTCGAGCTTCGGCGCATCGGCGATCGAGCAATGGGCTTCGACGCGCATTCCCTTGGCGCAGGTGACCGTGGCTCCCGTCTCGGAGATCAGCACCACCTTGTCGCGTTGCTTGGTATTTGTATGGCCATACATTTCATTCGACATTGTGAAGACCTCATAAGGCCCGACGAAATCAAGCTCTTCCGCATTGTCAAAAATCAGAATGCCGATGGTACGTTCTTTTGTAAGCGCATTAAGCGTCATGGTTCATGTCCTGTATGAGAAGAGAAGGAGGGCGGCGCGTGGTGTGGAAGCGCTCGCGGTAGCGGTTGGGCGTGACGCCCAGATGTTTCAGGAACGCGCGGCGCATCCGCTCGGCCTGTCCGAAGCCCGCTTCGAAGGCGACACGCTCAAGCGGCACACGCGCATCCGACAGCCGCCGCCGCGCTTCATCAAGCCTTGCCCGTTCGACGAAAAGGGCAGGCGTCATCGCGGCATTCTCCGCAAAGCGTCGTGCGAAATTCCGCTCGGACATATGGGCAATGGTGGCAAGCTGCGGCACGGAAAGGTCCGCACGGGGATTGTCGATGATATAGGCGCAGACCTGCGCGATGCGTTCATCGTCAATTGCCTGAGCAGCAAGCTGCGCCGAGTATTGCGATTGCCCGCCGGGCCGCATCAGATACATCACATGAAAACGCGCAATGGCGAGCGCTGTGTCGCGGCCGAGATCGTCTTCGATGAGCGCGAGCGCGAGATCCATGCCCGCCGTCACACCGGCAGAGGTCCAGACGGATCCCGCGCGGGTGAAGATCGCATCACCGTCGACTCTCACGTGCGGATAATCGCGGGCGAGTTTCGGTGCATAGGCCCAATGCGTTGTGGCGGGCTTGCCGTCCAGCAGGCCGGCCGCCGCAAGCAGGATCGCGCCCGTGCAGATCGACGCTGTGCGCTGTGCCTGTGGTGCAACCCGCGCGATGAAGGCGAGTGTCTCGGTATCATGCTCCAACGCCCGTGTACCCTGACCACCCGACACAAGAAATGTATCGAGACCGATCAAATCATCGTCGCTGATGTCTCCAAAGCCGCGCGGCGCAAAAAGCGTGAGACCGCTCGTCGTTGTCATCGGTCCCTTCACCTTGGCGACAAGTTCGACGGCGTAATGCGGCGTCCCGTCCGCGCGCAAGGCGGTGGTGAAAAGCTGCACCGGTCCGGCAATGTCGAGGATCTGCGCCTCATCAAAGCCGAGCATCATGACGCGCGCGGGCGGGGCTGGGGTATGACTGGGTGCGTGAATGGTCATGCTCCAAGCCTAAACCAGCAACTTCACGGCAGAAATGCCAAACTTATATCATTTTCTGCCAAATGCCGTATTCGCGAGCCATAGGGCGCTTCTAAAACCGCAGGGCGAAACAAGAAAAAACGTCGGCCTCCGCTAAGAAGACCGGCGCTCGTCGTCAGGTCTGCTCAGGCTTAAGCCCTCAATGTCGCCTTGCCGTTATTGATCACAACCACATCGCGTTCCTTTACGCGGGCGCGGAACGAGGCAATGTTGCCGTCTTTCCAGACATCAACCGCAATCGTCTCGCCGGGAAAAACCGGTGACGAGAAGCGCACATCGAAGCCTGTGATCTTCGTCGGATCATAGTCGCAGACGGGCGAGGAGATGATCGCGCGGCAGCATGAACCATAGGTGCAGAGCCCGTGCAGGATCGGACGCGGAAAGCCTGCGGCCTTGGCAACATCTGGGTCCGAATGAAGCGGATTGCGGTCACCCGACAAGCGATAGAGAAGCGCCTGATCCGTGCGCGTATCCACTTCGACAGTGAAGTCCGGTTCGCGTTCCGGCATCTTGTGCGGTTCGGGCGCGCCTTCGCGCGGGCCTCCAAATCCGCCATCGCCACGCGCAAATGTCGTGCTCGTCAGGGTGCAGAGCTTGTCGCCGGTTTTTTTGTCCGAGATGTTTGTTTCGCTCACCACAATCGCGCCTTTGTCGGCGCCCTTGTCCCATGCGCCGACAACGCGCATATCGACGCTGATCGTCGTGGCAATGGGCAATGGCCTGTGCATGGTAAGTTTTTGTTCGCCATGCACAACCATCAGATAGTTGATGCCGCTATCGCGCATCCTGCCAGCACCCGATGAGATCACGCTCGCCATGGTGGGAACGGTGACGAGATTTTTTTCATAGACGAAGGGAAGCTCCTTCGTGTTCATCGGATCGCGGCCAAAGCCGATGCCGAGCGCATAAAGCATCGTCTCGCGGTCTGTGTAGGTGAATTCCTGCCCCGACGTTTTTAGCGACATGAGCTTTTCATAATTGATGGACATGGGGCCTCCCCTGTTTTTGTTTTTGTGGATTGGGTGAGGGGCGTCCCTCACATCCCCTTTGGCATTTGTGGCACCCCGTCGGGCATATGCGCCCAGGGGGCTGCCGATGATGTGAAAACAATGACGCCGGGTTTGAAATCAACGGAACTGTCGAGCGTGCCCGTCTTGATCACCCAGATCTGCGGTGCGGCCTCGACATCGGACAAGATCTGCGTGCCGCAATTCTCGCAGAATTTGCGCGTCACGTTTTTGCCGCTGTCGCCCTGCTTTGTGTAGTCCTTGAGCGTGCCCTTGATGATTTTGAGGGCGTCGCGGGCGACAATCACAAGCGAAGCAGGCTCGCCGCCCGACACGAACTGACAATCGCGGCAATGGCAAAGCATATTGCCCAGAACAGGGCCTGTTGCCTCATAGCGCACAGCACCGCAGAGGCACCCGCCGGTCATTTTGTCTGTCATCGGCCATCTCCCCTTAGGTTTATTTTGGAGAAGCCTAGTGCCTCGCTTAGCGCTCGCCAAGCACCTTCCACAAGCTTGTGGCCGTCATCACAGGTTCGCCCTCCACGGTGAAGGAAGCTGACACAAACATCACAGAGCGCGTCTGTTTTTCAACCTTTGTGCGGCACTCGATGACATCGCCGAGGCGGGCCGTGCTGAGGAAACTCGCCTGCAGACTCATGGTCACGCAAGGTTTCCCGCCTGATCCGCGCCAGGCCGCGCCGCCGAGAAGGGCGTCGGCAAAGGTCATCATCATGCCTTCATGCACACAACCCTCCGCATCAAGGTGGCGCTCATCGGCGATGAAAGCGGCGACACGCGCGCCGTCCGCATTCACCCGCTCGAACAGTGGTCCCATATGGGCCTCAAACGGATCGTGCAGGTCCTGCGCCTCGAACCCCTCAGGGGCCGACACATCACGCGACGCTGGCAGGGGTGTGCGTTTGTGCAGCGGGTGGATCACATCACTCTCGGTCATTATTCCGCCGCCCCTTTGATCGCGTAGACGCCCGTCGCCGTCATCAGCACGCGTGAGTCGACCGAGAGAGTGCCCGAAATGAACATGACCGAGCGTGTGGCGCGGGTAATAATGGCGCGGCCTTCGATGCGCTCGCCTGTTTCGCCCGCGCTCACAAAATCGCAGTTGAGGGACAGAGCGTGCGCTTTGGCGGTTGCGTCTTTTGTCGCCGCCGTCGCTGCCGCCACTTCGCCCATCACAATCGACATCAGGCTCATCATCATGCCGCCATGCAGGCGGTCCGCGCCGTTGAGGTGCTGGGGGGCAATATCCAGAAGGTAGAGTGCGCCTTTTGCGTTGTTGCCGCCCATAACAGGACCTGCAAACCCGCCGAAACCTTGGGTTTGGACTTGGACGAATCCGGCAGGGAAGGGGGAGGCGGTCATGGCGTTTACTCGCTTGGTCGGGGGAGGCACGGGAGGCCCACTGTCTAAAGCGCGGGGGTTTCCTGTTCAAGTCCCTATAGGTTGTGCATTTCCGATCAGGGGGAGGGCCACAAACGCAAGGTCGGCTTGGAGATTCTGCTTTCTAAAGCCTACCGCGCCCGTTTATGGTGCGCCCCAACGCCATCCGCCTTGTCAAAAGCCTCGAAGGCCGAAGGGGAATAAGGCGGTCAGAGTTTCAAAAACGCTCCCGGAGGACGTCATGTCGAGAGAAGCAGTCATCGTATCCACAGCGCGCACAGGTCTTGCCAAGGCCGGTCGCGGCGGTTTCAACAACACACATGGCGCTGCCATGGGTGGTCACGCCATTCAGCACGCCATCGCGCGCGCGGGCGTCGAACCCGGCGAAATCGAAGACGTCATCATGGGTTGCGGCAATCCTGAAGGCGCCACCGGCATGAACACAGGCCGTCTCGCCGCTCTTTGGGCCGGTTGCCCTGTCACGACATCGGGCACAACGCTCAATCGCTTTTGCTCGTCGGGCCTGAATTCCATCGCCATTGCCGCTGGTCGCGTCATCAACGAAGGCGTGCCGATCATGGTCGGCGCGGGCGTTGAATCGATCTCGCTCGTTTCGATGGCAGGCACAAACCTCAAGAACATCACGGAAGAAAAACTGTTGGGCGAATATCCGGCGCTCTGGATGCCGATGATCGAAACAGCCGACATCGTGGCCAAGCGCTACAATGTCAGCCGTGACTATCAGGATGAATACTCGCTCCGCAGCCAGCAGCTCACAGCCGCCGCGCAGGCCGCAGGCAAGTTCAAAGACGAAATCGTGCCGATGAAGACGAAGATGAAGACCGTCAACAAGGAAACGAAAGAAGAGTCGCTGGTCGATTACGTCGTTGATCGCGACGAATGCAACCGCCCCGAAACAACGCTCGACGGCCTGAAGTCGCTGAAGCCCGTGCGCGGCGAAGGCAATTTCGTTACCGCCGGTAACGCCTCGCAGCTTTCCGACGGTGCCGCCGCTGTTGTCATCATGGAACGCAAAGAAGCCGAAAAGCGCAACCTCGCGCCGCTCGGCATCTTCCGCGGCTTCGCGGTTGCCGGTTGCGAGCCTGACGAAATGGGCATCGGCCCCGTCTTCGCCGTGCCGCGTCTCCTTGAACGTCATGGTCTGAAGGTTCAGGACATCGACCTCTGGGAATTGAACGAAGCCTTCGCCAGCCAGTGCCTCTACTCGCGCGACCGCCTCGGCATCGACCCCGACAAGTACAACGTCAACGGCGGCTCGATCTCCATCGGCCATCCCTTCGGCATGACGGGCGCGCGCTGCACGGGCCACATCCTGCTCGAAGCCCAGCGCCGCAAGGCCGCCGGTCAGAAGCTGAAATACGGCGTCGTGACCATGTGCATCGGCGGCGGCATGGGTGCGGCTGGCCTCTTCGAATTCGCGTAATCCGAACGCTTTGAACATCATCAAGGCCCGTGCTATTTCGCACGGGCCTTTTTGTTTTAGATGGGGAGCATTACCGGACGGCTTGGAAGCCTGTGTCAGCGACTGAAAAAATCACCACCACCGACGCATTCGCCTTGATGAAAACATTCCTTCGCGATGTCGAAATCTTTGCCGGTCTCAGCATTGCCTTTGCGAATGATGGCGTAGGTCGGGAAGACACGTACCTCCGAAATGAGGTCTTTATGGTATGCGGATGCGAGCATGATCTCGATAATCAGATTGGACATTGGCGGTTTTCCGCCGAATTTTTTGTCGAAGATTTTGTCTGGATCATAGACGTGTGCCCAAGACCAATCCTCAATAATGTAAAGCCCTCCCTGCCGCAGCTTCGGAAACAGGTTGTTGAATGAAATGCGTGTGTGTTCAAGTAAATGCGAGGCATCGTCGATCACGAGATCGAGAGGGCCGTCACCCAATTCGGCGGCATAGATGTCGTTGAGTTTTTTCGTGTCTGCCTGGTCCACCTGAAAATAAGGACGGACATTTTGGCCGTTCGGACTGGATTCGAGATAGGCCGTAAAGGCCGTGTTGGCTTTTTGCATGAAATCAACAGCAATAAGTTTTTTGGGTCTCAGCAGTTCATTGAAAAAAGCCGTACTGCCGCCACGAAATATGCCGAGTTCAAAAATGCGTGGCGTATCGAAATTCTCGAGCACTTCAAGATAGGTTTGGATCACATCCCTTGTCTTGCCAACCACCAAACCATTTTCATCTTTGAGTCTAAAGAGATCCTCTAAATTGACCACCATCTGGAACTGAACGTCGTTGAGGCAAAAGCCCTTGTCGTTCCAGATAATATTCATTGTCTCTTTCGATTCTGATTTTCAGGAAACGCAAAGATAAAGGTACAAGAGCTTTGAAACATGGGCAATAGCGAGAGGGTCAGATGATCAATGCTGTTCATCTGGCAGACAGATCTGAGCCTTTGGTGCCACACCATTTGTAAATAGAATTGAAAGCAGGGCGGCGACTGTCTCATTTGTGATGTCATGCCGGTGTCATTGTCATCACCGGTTCAAGCGCGACAGTAACGAAAAGATCATGTGGAGGAAAAATCATGCGTCACTTCGATGACTTCACCGTGGGCGAACGCCACGACATCCCCGCGCGTTACGAGATGACGGAATCTGAGATTGTCATCTTCGCAACGAAATGGGACCCGCAACCTTTCCACATCGACAAAGATGCTGCCGTGAAATCCATTTACGGAACATTGACGGCCTGCGGTACGCATATTCAGGCAGTTGTATTGTTTCTCGCCGCGCGCTTGCCCGAAGAAACCAATGTGCTGGGCGCACTCGGTTACGATGAGGTCCGTTTTCATAAAGCCGCGAAACTGAACGACACGCTTCGTCTCGTCATCGAATGTATCGAGACAAAACCATCAAGCTCGAAACCTGATCGTGGTGTTGTGAAGAATCGCCACATCCTGATGAATCAATCAGACGAAGTCATCTTTACACAGACGACGACATTGCTGATCAAGCGAAAATAGCCATCCGTCTTTTGGGACGGGCGGGTGAGGGATCACCTTCCTTCATCCGTTCTATATCAAAGTCCGAGCACCAGCTTTGCCATGATGTTGTGCTGCACCTCGTTCGAGCCACCGAAAATTGTCTGGGCGCGGGTATTGAGATATTTCGGCATGACCATCAGCGTATGCGGTGCGCCGACCGGCGCGACGTTCGAGCCCCATGTGCGGGCCTCCGTTACATCGGGTTGCGCGTAATAGGAAATCGCCTCGACGCCGAGTTCCGTGATGCGCTGGTTGGTGTCGGCACCTGTGAGCTTGATCATGGAGGCTGCCGCACCGGGGTTTTGCCCGTTGGAGAGCTGCGACATGATGCGGTGCTCGGTGAACTCGACCGCCGTTACCTGCACTTCGGTTTCTTCCACCTTGCGGCGGAAGGCGGGATCGTCGATGAGCTTCGAGCCGTCGCCGCTATGCTCGGTCGAGGCGATGACGCGGAGCTTGTTCAGGGCGCTGCGCAAGGCGGCACCATGCGCCGCACCGCCGCGTTCGAATTCGAGAAGATATTTGGCAACCGTCCAGCCGTTGTTCTCCGCGCCGACGAGATTTTTTTTCGGCACGCGCACATCGTCAAAGAACACCTGATTGACTTCATGGTCGCCCGCGAGTGTCAGGATCGGATCGACCTTGATCCCCTTGGCATGGAAATCGTCAATGAGAATGAACGAGATGCCTTCCTGCGGCTTGGCGGCGGGGTCGGTGCGGACAAGGCAGAACATTTTATTCGACTGGTGCGCGCCCGTGGTCCAGAGCTTTGTGCCGTTGATCACATAGTCGTCGCCGTCAGCGACCGCCTTGCATTGGAGCGAGGCGAGGTCCGAGCCCGAACCCGGTTCCGAATAGCCCTGACACCACCAGTCCTCACCGGCAAGGATGCGTGGCAGGTAATAGTCCTGCTGCTCTTTCGTACCGTGCCCCATCAGCGTCGGCCCGACCATCGAAAGCCCCATATTGGAGCCTGCAGGCGCACCGGCGGCGGCGCATTCCGACGCCCAGATGAAACGCTGCATCACGTTCCAGCCCGGACCGCCATATTGCTTGGGCCAGCTCGGCGCCGCCCAGCCTCGTATATGCAGACGGCGCAGCCATTCGACGCGCAGATCCTGATCCGCTAGGATGCCGGGCGTAAGGCGCGCATGGGCCTTTAGATCATCCGTCAGATTGTCTTTGAGAAAGGCCCGCACTTCGTCGCGAAATGCGACATCTTCGGCCCGCATGGCAAGGTCCATAAATTCCTCTCGAAAAAGCGCGAGACGCTTCAGTTTGCGCCGATATTTTTGATGCCCCGTCAGGGCTTTGCTCTACACTATAGCGGCGTCCGCCCCTCGGTCTATGACCATTGCCCGTTCATTCCCGCAAACCCTGCTTCCGTTTGCGGGCCGCTCACGTTTTGCCCTGACCCCTGAAAGAACTCCCCCGTTTCATGGACCTAGCCAATCAGATCATCCTTGTCAGCGCCGCGCTGATCACCTTCGCGATTTTTGCGGGCGTCCTGTCGTCGCGTATCGGTGCGCCTTTGCTGCTCGTCTTTCTGGCTTTCGGAATGCTGGCGGGCGAGGACGGACCGGGCGGCATCGTCTTTTCAGATTACCGTCTCGTCTATCTCGTCGGCTCCGTCTCGCTCGCCGTCATCCTCTTTGATGGCGGGTTGCGCACCACGCGCAATGCCTTTGGCCGCGCGCTGATGCCTGCGATCTTGCTGGCGACGGTGGGCGTCTTTGTCACGGCGGCGATCACGGGGGCTGCGGCACATTACGTCCTCGACTATGACTGGCTTCATTCGCTGTTGATCGGCGCGATTGTTGGCCCGACGGATGCCGCCGCCGTCTTCTTGCTTCTCCATCTGCGCGGGTTGCGGCTCCGCCCCCGCGTCGGCGACACGCTGGAAATTGAATCCGGCATCAACGACCCCATGTCGATCTTTTTGACGATGGCCATTGTTGGCCTCATCGTGACGGGCCTGCCCAGAGGCGATCCGGGCGAGGTTACGCTGACGCTCGCCTTTCATCTTGCTCTCGATTTTGTCTGGCAGATGGGCGGCGGCATTTTCTTCGGCCTTGTTGGTGGCCATATTGTTTTGCGGGCCGTCAACCGGCTCAAGTTTTCGCCGGGCATCTACCCGATCTTCACGCTGGCGCTCGCGCTTGTTGTCTTTGCTACTGCGCAATCGGCTGAAGCATCGGGCTTCCTCGCCGTCTATCTGGTCGGCACGACCTTGGGCAACAATCCCCATCGCGCGACAATCGAAATCAACCGCTTCCTCGACGGCCTGTCATGGCTCGCCCAGATCGGCATGTTCCTGATGATGGGGCTTCTGGCGTCCCCGTCGAAGCTCGTCCCGATCATCGGTCCGGCGCTCCTCATTGCCGCCGTGCTGATCTTCATCGCCCGTCCCGTCGCGGTCTATGCCTCGATCCTGCCTTTGAAGTTCAAGCGCGGCGAACTGGCCTTCATCTCGTGGGTCGGCCTGCGCGGTGCCGTGCCGATCTTCCTCGCGACCATTCCCGTTATCGGTCGCATCGACCATGCCGAGACGATTTTCGGCATCGCCTTCATTTCCGTGCTCGCCTCCCTCGTTGTGCAGGGCTGGACCATTTCGATTGCGGCGAGAGTCACCGACGTTCAACTGCCGCCGCGCCCGCAGGCGCGGGCCCGTGTGGAGCTTGCCCTCCCTGCCGGTCTCGGCCGCACCGTGGTCGCCTATACGGTCGACCCGATGAGCCTCATCGCGCGCCGCCGGTTGGCGCGTATGCCGCTATCGACCTCCGGCACCGAAGTCATTTCGGTGATGCGCGACGGCCAGACACTCAACAAAGTCCCTTCCGACGGTATGCGCGCAGGCGACGTGGTGATGCTCGTCACCTCGACCGCTGACCTTGCTTCGCTCGACCGGCTTTTTGCCGCACGTAAAGGGCGACCCAAATCCAAGGATGTTGGCTCCATCGACTTCACGCTCAGTTCAGATGCCAATGCAGGTGAGGTCGCCGACATGTACGGCTTCCTCGTCACGCCGCATGAGCGCGATCTCACGCTCGCCGCCGTCATGCATGCGCGTTTAGGCAGCGCCTTGGCCGACGGAGCGCGTGTCCGTGCCGGCACAGTCGATCTCGTGGCGCTTTCAACCGGCGATGACGAGAGCCCGAAAAAAATCGGCCTTGACCTCGATCCCCCGCCACCACCGCGCCTGATCACAAGGCTTGGCGTCCGTTTTCAGGAAGTTTCGCGCTCGATCCGCGAGCTTTTCCTCACCGATCCCAACACATGAATCTCAGAACTAGAACAGGGAGCTACAAAAATGGACCTCAAACTCAAAGGCAAAAAGGCAATCATCACCGGCGCAACGCGCGGCATCGGGCGCGCCATCGCCGAAACGCTTGCCGCTGAAGGTGCCGACATCGCGATCTGCGCGCGCAACAAGGATCAGGTCGAAGAAGCCGTCGCCGCTCTGAAGAAAACCGGTGTCAATGTCATCGGCGGTGTAGTCGATATTGGCGACGGCGACGCCTTCAAAAAATGGATCGTCGATACCGGCAACGCGATGGGCGGCATTGACGTGCTCGTATGCAATGCGTCCGCGCTCGCCAATGGCAATGGCGAAGATGCTTGGACTGCCGGTTTCAACATCGACGTGCTCGGCGCGCAGCGGGCGAGCGAAGCTGCTATGCCCTTCCTCGAAAAAGCCGCAGCCGCCAATGGCGATGCCTCGATCACCATCATCTCGTCGATCTCGGCGGCAGAAACATCGAACGCCAATTCCTATGGCGCAATGAAGGCCGCGCAAATCCATTTCGCCAAGGGCCTCGCGCGCGAAAAAGCCGTGAAACATGTGCGCGTCAACACGGTCTCGCCCGGCACTGTCTATTTCAAAGGTGGCGTCTGGGACATGATCGAAACGCACATGCCAGACATATTCAAGGCGAGCTTCGCCCGCAACCTGATGGGCCGTATGGCAAATCCGCAAGACATCGCCAATGCGACCGTCTTCATCGCAAGCCCCGCGTCGAGCTTCACCACCGGTATCAACCTGACCGTGGACGGTGCCTTCACCGCCCGCGTGAATTTTTGATTTAGAAGCCCTCCTCCTCAACAGGGGAGGGCTTTTATAACTTCATCCACCGCCCCATCACGGTCCGCGCAAAATCCTGCGCGCCGACCAACGCTTCCACATGTGATAGCGCCCGCAAATCCTCGACCGCCACGCCCTTGTCGCGCGCGCGCCAATCGAGCCAGTTCTCAACTGTCTCGACTGTCACTTCGAGATGAAACTGAAATCCATAAGACTTGTCGCCGATCCGAAACGCCTGATTGGGGCATGTCTCGCGTGTTGATAATCTCACCGCGCCGTCCGGTAGTTCAAACGTATCGCCGTGCCAATGCAAAATGCGCAAACCGTCGCCAGCATCATGCAGGAGCGGATCATCTTTTGCCGCCGCCTCCCATGTCTGCGCCAGAAACCCCCACTCGTCATAGCCCATCTTGTAAACGCGCCCGCCAAACGCGCTCGCCAGCATCTGCGCGCCGAGGCAGACGCCCATCACAGGCTTGCCCGCGCTATGAAAATCTCTGATCAGCGCCCGCGTTTTCTCGATGAACGGATACTCCGCGTCCTCGTAAACCCCCATGATCCCGCCCATGACGACCAGTCCGTCATAGGCCGCGTGGGATGCGGGCACCGCCTCGTCGGCATATGTCGCCACAACTTCATTCGTGGCGCCCATCCTCGTCGCTTCTTCGAGCAACACGCCGGGACCGGAATTGGGTTCATTGACGAGATAGAGAATGTGCATGGGACTCAGGCGCTCGCAAACCGGTCGCTCGCCCTGACCATCACATCGACAATCCCCGGCTCCGTCGCCGTATGCCCCGCATCCGGCACAATGTTGAGTTCGGCATCAGGCCACGCCTTAGCGAGATCCCAGGCCGTGAACATTGGCGTCACCACGTCATATCGCCCTTGCGCGATCACGCCGGGAATGCCCTTCAAGAGCCCCGCATTGCGGATCAACTGATCCTGCGGCTCAAACCAGCCCTTGTTCATAAAGTAATGGCACTCGATCCGCGCGAAGGCCAAAGCGAAATGCCCGTCGGCAAAGCGTGCGATCCGTTCAGGGTCAGAATAAAGCGAGAGTGTTGTCCCCTCCCAGATGCTCCAGGCCTTGGCGCAGGCGATCTTCTCGGCCTCGTTCGTGCCCGTGAGCCGCTTGTAGTAAGCCGCCATCAGATTGCCGCGCTCGACCACCGGAATAGGCTCGACGAACTTCTCCCAGGCGTCGGGGAACATCGCGTCCGTTCCCTCCTGATAGAAATGGTCAAGCTCGCGTTTCCGCAGCGTGAAAATCCCGCGCAGGATGATTTCGGAGACCCGCTTGGGGTGAGTCTCGGCATAGGCAAGTGCCAGCGTCGAGCCCCATGACCCGCCGCAAAGCTGCCAGCGCTCGATTTTGAGGTGCTCGCGCAGCAGTTCCATGTCCGCGACCAGATCCCAGGTCGTGTTGCCGTCCAACTCGGCATGAGGGGTCGAGCGCCCGCAGCCGCGCTGGTCGAACAGGATGATTCGGTAGCGCGTACCGTCATGCGTGCGCCGCATGGTGGGGTTCGAGCCGCCGCCCGGTCCCCCGTGAATGATGATGACGGGCTTGCCATTGGGATTGCCGCATTCCTCGAAATAAATGCGGTGAATGGCCGAAACCTGCAAAAAACCGGCTCGGTAGGGTTCAATTTCCGGATAAAGCGTGCGCCGCGCTGACGTATCAAACATGGGTCTGTATACCTTTGAATTTTGCGGGGTCCAGCCGCCTCGAAAGCCATTAGGCCCCCGCCTCGGGCCTGAATCAAGCTGTTGATAAGTCTCAATAAACGGGTGCGGACCCTGCGTCTCCTGTCCTATCGTCAAGCCTGAAATCCGCCTGTGGGAAAATATATTCTTCACTTTCCATTCATAGTTTCGTTGACGTGAGTCACAGCTTGGCTACTATATCTAGACGCGTGGTGCTTCGGTGACACTAGAGATCGGACATAGCGCAATCATAGAATCAACGGGTTCTGCTCCTGTCGGGCAGACAAGCGGCGAGGACTATTTCGCTGTACGTGGATTTTTGTGCCTTTCGCGGCGGCGGAGCGGGCACAAAGGGGCCAATGGGGGACTTGCATGTTCAATGATGCGTCGAAAGCTGTCGATATGACCGAAATTGAGGCCACAGTTTCCGCGATCATCACGGGCGAGCGCGCTCCGCTGCGTTCTGGCGCCCATCGGCCGCGGGCCGACATGGTGGCGACTGCCGAGCCGGAAATGCCTTTCGGCGACCAGGATCAGGTCGTCCAGATGGCGCCGAGCGTTGCGGGCAAGAAGAGCTTTCCCGTGCAGGTCGATCATGCCCGGGATGCGTTGCTGACCGAGTTCGGCAAGGCGACATTGCGCGACCGCTATCTGCTGCCTGGCGAGTCTTTTCAGGATCTATTTGCCCGCGTCGCGTCCTATTACGCCGACGATGAGGCACACGCCCAGCGTCTCTATGATTATATCTCCAATCTCTGGTTCATGCCTGCAACGCCGGTGCTCTCGAACGGCGGCACCCAGCGCGGCCTGCCCATTTCCTGCTTTCTGAACGAAGCAAGCGACAGCCTCGAAGGTATTCTGGGTCTCTGGAACGAAAACGTCTGGCTCGCGGCCAAAGGCGGCGGCATCGGTTCCTATTGGGGCAATCTGCGCTCCATCGGCGAGACAGTCGGCGGCAATGGCAAGACGTCCGGCATCATCCCCTTTATCCGCGTCATGGATTCGCTGACGCTGGCTATTTCCCAAGGCTCGCTCCGTCGCGGCTCGGCGGCGGTCTATTTGCCGGTCGATCACCCCGAAGTCGAAGAGTTCATGGAAATGCGCCGTCCCACAGGTGGCGATCCGAACCGCAAGGCTCTCAACCTGCATCACGGCATCCTCGTCTCCGACGCCTTCATGCGTGCGGTTGAGGCCGATGCCGACTGGGCGCTGCTCTCGCCCAAAGACAAGACCGTCCAGAAGACGATCTCGGCCCGTTCGCTCTGGATCAGGCTGCTCACATCGCGCATCGAAACCGGCGAGCCCTATATCATCTACAAGGATACCGTGAACAACGCGCGCCCCGAGCATCACAAGCTCGCAGGGCTGGAAGTGAAAACCTCGAACCTATGCGCCGAAATCACCTTGCCCACCGGCATCGACCAGCATGGCGAGCAGCGCACCGCTGTCTGCTGCCTGTCCTCGCTCAATCTCGAAAATTATTTCGAGTGGCAGGACAATCCGATGATCATCGAAGACTGCATGCGCTTCCTCGACAATGTGCTACAGGACTTCATCGACCGCGCACCGTCCGAAATGAGCCGTGCCAAATATGCCGCCGCGCAGGAGCGCTCCGTCGGCCTCGGTGTCATGGGCTATCACTCGTTCTTGCAGGCCAACATGATCCCGTTTGAGGGCGTCATGGCCAAGGTCTGGAACAAGCGCATGTTCAAGGCGATCAAGGAAGGCGTCGATGCCGCCTCGAAGAAACTCGCCACCGAACGCGGTGCCTGCCCCGACGCCAAGCAATTCGGTTTCCACGAACGCTTCTCGAACAAGACAGCGATCGCGCCGACCGCCTCCATCTCGATCATCACCGGCGGCACCTCGCCGGGCATCGAACCGATTGCGGCCAACTCCTTCACGCATAAAACCCTGTCGGGCTCCTTCAACGTCCGCAATCGTCACCTGACGAAACTGCTTGAGGAAAAAGGCCGCAACGACGATGACACATGGTCATCCATCGTGACGAATGGCGGCTCCGTGCAGCATCTCGATTTCCTCGACGACGTCGAAAAAGACGTGTTCAAAACCGCTTTCGAACTCGACCAGCGCTGGGTCATCGAGCACGCCGGTGACCGCGCCCCGATGATCGATCAGGCGCAGTCGGTCAACCTTTTCCTCGCCGCCGACGTCCACAAGCGCGACCTGAACAAGCTGCACATTCAGGCATGGAAGCAGGGCGTCAAAAGCCTCTACTACTGCCGCTCGCTCTCGATCCAGCGTGCCGAAAAAGCCGAAGTCGTCTCCCTCGTCGCCGCCAAAACCCTCGAAGTCAAAACACTGGATCAGGTCGCTTCAGAAGGCCGCCGCGAAACCGTCGAATACGACGAGTGCCTCGCCTGCCAGTGACCGGACGCTGATCGGAATCGTAAACTAATTCAGATTTTCTGGTAGAAAATACGCTGAAATATTGACGATTTCTGAGCCTTACGTCTGTTTTAAACGGAAACTTCGATTTTCGGGAAATCCGCACCTATATGGACTGTGGAGGTACCGTAAACATGTTGCCGTTTCAGGTTCGTAATTTTGGCGGGCGAAGTGGAGAGGAAATCTTTGTGCTTACCCGTCGAGCGGGTGAGCCATATTTCTATCCAAATGTATTCGCGACAGCCGACTATAGAAATGCTGGAAAATCGCCTAATACGACGGCTCGCGTCTTGCGTTCTATCGGCATGGCAATCATGTGGGCGGAATCCAAGGCGATCGATTTCGACCGAAGATTGGTCGAAGAGAATTTTATCTCGGTAAGTGATGTTGACGATCTCGTGCATTTCCTTGGACTCACTGCCGCTGAGCAGGTGGCTAGGTATGCCGAAAGATTGAAGGTCGCTCCAAGTGCGCGCTCGAAGGTGGTTAACCTAGAAACTTACCGCCCTCATCCTCGCGGAAATTCGGCGGCTGAAGTTAATATCGTTTCTTCAATGGAAGTGGGGGCGAGGATACGTTGGGTTGCCAAGTACGCTGAATGGCTTCTAAATCGTCGATTGCATAATATGGAAGTCATCGGGCAACAGACGGCTCCCCTGCGAGTCAATGCTGAGGCCGCAATTAGGCGCCTGCGCAGTTTGGCGCCGTCAGTTTCAGGGTTCGTTGATGATGATAGAACTCTCGAAGCGCCTGAATTCGAAATCATCAGACAGATTGAGGAATTGCTGAGACCAGATTCTCAGAGCAATCCGTTTTGCTCGCCGTTTATTAAGGCTCGAAACTATTTGATTTGGAGACTCCTGCGGGACACCGGGGCTAGACGCCATGAGGTTCACGGAGCGCGCTCAAGTGACATTCATTATGCAGAACGTCGATTTGCAATTGTGAAATCTAAAACGCTTCCGCGTACTGTTCTCATCCAGGCGAAGACCGCAGAGGCATTTGATAATTACGTCATGGATTTCTGGACAAGACTCCCTCATGGTTCTGCCTCACGTAAAAGTGGCCACATATTTTGTGATGAGAACGGGAAGCATCTTTCTTTGCGGGCAATCAACCGAATATTTGAAACGGTCCGCGAAAGAATTGACAAGACACCGCAAAAAATTAGCCCGCACGCGATGCGGCGGTTTTGGAACCACTTATTGAGTCAGAAAATTGATTCACTTCCGGAAGAACAAAGAATAAGCGCGCAGGAAGAAGCTACATATCGAATGCGCATAATGGGTTGGTCCAGTGATACCCAGGCAAAAAGATATAACCGCCGACACATTCGTGAGGCTGGCGATAGAATCGCACAATCAATGATGGACGATTTGGAAAAGTAAAATTTGCCCGACGTTCGAAGGGTGGGGCGATTGGTCAAGGGCAAATCGTGATTTTCATTGTGACTGGTAAGTCCCCAGTAAGAGTCACCTCCATGTCGTCATCAAATAGCTGAATTGCACAAAGAAAATTGAATGTGTGATGCGTGCATTTTTGTCATTTGCAAAGTGATGACCCTTCTCGATGTTTCCTATGTCGAGGAGCGGCGTATGGTTAACAGCCAATCCGCAAAAATACCACTGGCCCACTAGGGGCGAGCTCTGTTTACGCTGGCGATAGCGGTTCACCTGTAAATTCAAGAAAAACAAAATAAAAAATGTAAATTTGCATTTTTTTTGAGTTCGGCTGTTGAATCGAAGATTTGTCCCTATGTCGTCTGCAGAACAAACACTCCGGATGCTAATTCCGACGCTCAGTGTGCTTTGAGTTGTTAGCGCTCTCGCCGAGAAATTTCGGTTGCGAGACATCAGCATTAGGCGCGCAACGGTGATCGGATTCTGAAGGGGAAGGCATCTCTGTGGTGAGTAAAATATATGAATATAAATTCAAGCCAAATGCGGCAGCGCGAAATCAGGCTTTATGACGGACGTAGGTTACATTTAGATTTTTCCTTGTCATTCATTATTGAAAGCGACACTAGAAATCATAAGTTTGATTTTACGTGGGCAGTTTCAGGAGTGGATTGGTCTGAATCTCTACTGACGATTCTGACTGATCTCATTCAAACTCATTCCGTCTCTTATGCATACTTCTGCTCGTATCAGGTCGGACGTTTTGTCAACGACGTATTGCTTCAACGGACCGATCCCTTCAGCCCATTGGCGTTGACTGATTTGAGCGACTGGGTTGAGCGGTATGGGGTGGAAGTTTGGAGGTTCATGCAGGCAATCTTGAACCGGTGGAGCAAAAGCAATCTTCCCGGCTTAGATCCGAAAATTGAAATCTTCCTAAAACAGCCGACGAAATGGGAGCAAGAGGGAAATGAATGGTATTTCGCTCTTGTTGCCAATGATCCCGAACGCGGCGCTTTTTCCGAACAAGAGCTCGACAATATTCATAATGAAGTGAATCTAGCTTACCAAGAGCGGCGCATCTCTACGAAGGAATGGGCGCTAACGTGCTTTTTGATCAGCACCGGGGTTCGACCCGTCCAGATTGCGCGCATGAAGATTGAAGATGTGCAAATTGTTCCTGGCCCAGAGGGCAAGGAAATGACGTTGTTGATTCCTCTCGCTAAGAAACGCAGTTTGGGTAAGCAACGTTGGAAACGTAAGGCACCAACCCAACTGGTGGAGGCTCTGCTCTGTCCGTCGTCAGAACATTTGGCACTCGTTTTGTAGCGGCTTAGAGGAGCATTT
>JAZJXO010000028.1:0-158795 GCA_040390855.1 Pseudomonadota bacterium | reverse complement strand
AATCTCCTCCAAAGGGAATCCCCTTTGAATCAGTCATATGTCATCCCGCTCTAGTGGAGCGCTTTCTCGATCGCCGACGCTATGCGCAGGAGTTTTTCCTCCGTATACGGCAGGCCTTGCAACATGAGGCCGACCGGCATTCCCAAAGCGTCATGGCCCACCGGAATTGTGATGGCACAGAGGCCGAGCTGATTGCCGATGGTGGTGTTGCGTAAGGCCATGCGGTTTGCTTTGAAATAATCAGGGCCGCCGTCCACGATGGTCGAGATGGCGGGCGGCGAGATCGCGACTGTCGGCATGACCACGGCATCAAAACCGCTGACCCGTTCGAGATAGGCCCGCGACAGGCGCGCGCGTTCCATGTCGGTCTTGATGAGGGCATGTGTGCTGATCGCGGCCCCTGCCATGACACGATCATAGACAGGCGGATAGATTTTATCCTTGTGCGCGGTCAATGTCTGCGACCAGAGCGCATAGGCCTCGGCGACGAGGCGCGAGGCACCGCCGCCCCAGGCGAGGGCGTCGATCAGGTCGATTTCCGGCACAGCGCGTTCCACAATGCTGACGCCCTTGTGCAGCGCTTTGCGCAAGGCGTTATCGACCGCGCCGGCGATACCGGCATCCAATTCGCTCCAGCCGACACCGCCTGCGAGCAGCAGTGTCACGCCGTTAAGCGATGGGCTTTTGAGATCAGATGGTTTGTCGCCGGTGAGGAGCGCGAAGAGGGCGCTTGCGTCTTCGACGTTGCGGGCGATGGGGCCGACTGTGTCGAAACTGGGTGACAGCGGTACGGTGCCTTTCAGCGAGATGCGGCCTGTCGTTGTTTTGAGGCCGACCAGCCCGTTCCAGGCGGGCGGGATGCGGATCGAGCCGCCTGTGTCTGTGCCGATGGAGCCTGCACAGAGACCACGGGCGAGTGCGACGGCGGCACCGGCAGATGATCCGCCAGGCGCGCGTTCATGGGTTTCGTCAAAAGGATTTGCCGGTGTGCCGCATTTGGGATTGATACCGAGACCCGAAAACGCAAACTCCGTCATCGCGGTTTTGCCGAGACAGACGCTGCCCGAGCGTGTCGCGCGGGCAAGCACAGCGGCATCGGTTGCGGGTACACGGTCTTTGAGAGCGAGGGAGCCTGCTTCGGTGGCGGTGCCCGCGCTGTCAAAAAGGTCTTTCCATGAGAGGGGTACACCGTCGAGCGGGTGGAGGCGCATCCCCCGTCTGGCGCGTTCTGTGGCGGCGGCGGCTTCCGCACGGGCGCGGGTCTGCGTGTGGCGCATATAGATGCGGTGGTCGCGATCAAGCTCGGTGGCGCGGGCGAGATAGAATTCGGTGGCTTCATCGGGCGTCAAGGCGCCGGTCTCAAAGAGACGGCCAAGGTCGCTCGCGCTGAAATGCGGGTCCATTCTTGTCATGTTTTTACACTCGATCCCTGATTGTGCCCGAGACTAGAAGCATGGATTGCCTGCGTCCATATGATCGCCGGGTGCAGGCTGGACAATTCCGGCATTCCGATGAATTGTCGGGCCCATGAGTGACAAGACCTATACGAGCGATGTGCTGATTGTCGGCGGCGGACTGTCGGGAATGCCGCTGGCGCTGGCGCTGGCGCAAGGGGGGCTCAGAGTTACGCTTGTTGATGCGCTTGATCCTGCGACGGCCACGGGCGCGGGCTTCGACGGGCGCGTGTCGGCAGTGGCATTTTCGTCTTGCCGTATGCTGACCCAACTCGGCGTCATCGGGTATCTGCAAGGTCAGATGCAACCGATCAATGACATCATCGTGTCGGACGGGCGCGTTCGCGGTCCAAGCTCATCGCTCTTTTTGCATTTTGATCACACGGAAATCGGTGACGAGCCTTTGGGTCATCTCATCGAGAACCGGTATTTGCGCATTGCGCTACAGGCAGCCGTTGCCGAACAATCCGGCATCACGATGGTCGCCCCCAATGCCGTCATCAAAATTGAATATGGCGCAGGCGTTGTCGCGACATTGAAAGACGGGGCGCAGGTGAAAGCGCGTGTCTGCTTTGCCGCTGACGGGCGCAATTCACCGACGCGTGAAGCAGCGGGTATGAAGACCATCGGTTGGGATTATGGCCAGACGGGCATCGTCACAACGGTTGAGCACGAGCGCGACCATGAGGGTGTGGCGCAGGAGTATTTTTTACCCGGCGGGCCTTTTGCCATTTTGCCGATGGTGGGAAAACGGGCCTCGCTTGTCTGGACCGAACGCCACGACAGCGCGAAGACCATTCTCGCCTTGGATGATGATGGTTTTAACGACGAGCTGCGTGCGCGGTTTGGCGACTATCTGGGCGAGGCGCGCGCGGTAGGTCCGCGCTGGTCCTATCCATTGTCATTGCAGCTTGCGCGTGACTATGTGCGGCCTCGTCTGGCGCTTGTCGGCGATGCGGCGCATGCCATTCACCCCATCGCAGGGCAGGGGCTCAATCTCGGCTGGCGCGATGTGGCGGCGGCGGCTGAAGTTGTCATTAATGCGGCGCGTCTGGGACAAGACATCGGGGCGCTTGATGTGCTGGAGCGCTACCAGCAATGGCGGCGCTTTGACAATGTCGCCCTCTCGCTTCTCATGGATGCGATGAACCGGCTGTTTTCCAATGACATCGGGGCGCTGCGCTTCACGCGCGATCTGGGCTTGGGGATAGTTAATCTTATTGGACCGGCGCGACGCTTGTTCATGCGTCATGCGGGCGGTGCGGTCGGAGAACTGCCCCGGCTTCTCAAGGGCGAGCCGATTTAAGTTAGTCGCGGGAAAGATTTTTCTCTTTGAGCGCGGCGAGATAGGCCGCCCAGATTTCATCATGGTCTGAGCCCAGACGATAGAGCGTCTCCCATGTGAAAAGGCCGCTGTCATGGCCGTCACCGAAGATGATACGCAGGGCATAATTGCCGACGGGTTCAAGCCGCTCGATCGTGACCTTGCGTTTGCCCGCTACTGTTGTTTTCTGACCCAGCCCATGACCTTGCACTTCGGCGGAGGGACTTTCGACGCGCAAAAGTTCAGCGTCGAGCGCAAAGACTTGTCCGTCGTCGAAACTGACGATGAGACGGCGTTCCGATTTCTTCAGTTTGATTTCGACAGGCCAGACGCGGGAAGAAATTTCATTCATCGTCGAGCGGGCGGGCTTCGTCGGTCAGCATGATCGGGATGCCGTCGCGGATCGGATAGGCGAGACGCGCTTTGTCGGAAACAAGTTCCTGACGTTCGCGGTCATAGCGCAGCGTTGTCTTTGTCAGGGGGCAAACGAGAATTTCCAGAAGCTTCGGATCGACCTCCGCGCGGGCGGAATGATTGCTATCGGGCATGGGTAATCCTTATTGAACGGTTGTTTCGCTGGAGGCGCTTTGTTGCAGCGCCACTTCGGTCAGGGCAATGAGCATCTGGTTGCGGTCCTCAAGTGTCCTGGCTTCGAGGAGCGCTTGTTTCTCGCGGGGGCCATAGGGGCTGATGAGCGAAAGGGAGTTTACCAGCATTTCATTGGTCGAAACTTTGATCGCGCGCCAGTCGGCCTGAAGACCGTTGGTGTCGAGATATTCTTTCAGCACCTCGAGCAGGCGTTCGCGGCTTACTTTCTCGGTGCCGAGTTCGGGCGTGAGATCGTCGGCAAATTCGTCGAAGTCGACGGCGCATTGGCGATAGGGCGTCATGGCTTCAAGCTCGCTCCTCACGCGGAAGCGGGCAATGCCTGTGAGCGTGATAAGGATGCGACCGTCTGGCGTTTCGGTATAGGAGGTCAGACGTCCGGCGCAACCCACCTGCATCAGCTCGGGGCGGTCCGCACGCCCGCCGGGTGTCTTTTCCTCGTCGTGCTGAATGAGACCGATGATGCGTGCGCCTCGCAGCGCATCATCCACCATCTGCAGATAGCGCGGCTCGAAGATGTTGAGCGGCAACTGGCAGCGTGGCAGCAACAGCACACCGGACAGCGGGAAGACCGGAATGGTGGCGGGTAGGTCCGCGACGTTGTGATAGCGATCCGTCGATGCCATGTTGGCCCGCTTTCTTCGGTTCACGAGAACATGATGGACGAAAGGCGGCGGCGGCCCCAGAGGGTTACTTCGTCTTTCGGTCCGTAGGCGTCGAAAAATTCGACAAGCTGTTTGCGTGCGGCTTCATCGTTCCACTTGCGGTCATATTCAAAACTGATGAGCAACTGTTCGACAGCGCCTTCGCGGTCGCCCTGTGCGTTGAGCGCGAGCGCCAGATTGAAACGCGCTTCGTGGTCTTTCGGGTTCTTCTCGATGCGGGCGAGGAATTCCGATGTATCGCCAAGCTCGGCTGATTTTTCGGCAAGCGACAGGGCGGCTTCAGCGGCTTTGATGTCCGCGTGGTTTTTTGCATCGGGCCGCACGAGGCCGAGCGTCTGGTGAGCGCGTTCGAAGTCGCCGCTTTGCGTGTAGCAGTTGGTGAGGCCTGCGACCGCTGTCGGATTGCCGGGTTCGATCTGGATGGCGCGTCCAAAGGCCTGAGCGGCTTGTGCCAGATCATTGTCAGCGGCGGCGGCTTGGCCGAGTTCGATCATTTCTTCTGCCGGTGTCGGGCCGATGCCGCCTGCGAGTTTCTCGACAAAGGTGCGGACCTGACTTTCGGGTAATGCGCCCATGAAGCCATCGACGGGCTGGCCGTTCTTGAAGGCGAAGACGGCGGGGATCGATTGCACGCGAAGCTGCTGTGCGACCTCGGGGTGATCATCAATGTTCATTTTGACGAGGCGCACAGCACCGCGGGCAGCCAGTACGACTTTTTCGAGGATGGGTGTCAACTGTTTGCAGGGACCGCACCAGGGGGCCCAGAAATCGACAATGACGGGCACTTTCATCGAGGCGTCGAGGACGTCGCGTGAAAAGGTCGGTGTTGTCGTGTCGGAGATTAGCTCGGCCGGATTGACGGCGGCAGGAGCGGCGGCGTGCCCGATGATCGGTTCCATGGTTTCGCTTTCGGCGTTTGGTCTTTCGCGTTGTGACCCTTTCTAAATGGGAACGGGTCTGGCGCCAGGCAATGTTTAGCGGCGGCTTATGGCACCCGCAAGCCTGTCAGGCGCTGACGGCGGCTTCGAGATCAAGGATTATAGGCCTATGGCCGGTCGCCGTCACAAAAGCCATGAGCCCGTCTTTGGAAATGGCTGTCGTCGCGCGGTTGTCGAGCGGGTGAAAATGAAGGCGGTCATGGGCGAGCATCGGCGCGTCAAGGACAGGGGTGACGCGGTGGGACCGGTCGTTCATCAGGGCGAAGGGCGTCACCGAGCCCGGACGGACACCCAGAACCTCGTAAAGCAGGTCGGCATTGCCGAAAGAAAGCCGCGCAGCCCCGATGGGGCCGCCGAGCTGATTGAGTTTCAGGGCGCGGGTCTCAAGCGTGACGACGAGGAAGAGCGCGTCCTTTTTGTCCTTCAGGAAGAGATTTTTGCAGTGACCGCCTGTGATCCATGGGCCACCCCAAAGAGCGCGGGCGGCCTGCGCTTCCTCGACTGTGTGGAGTGCTTCGTGCTCGCGTGTTTCGTGCGCGATACCGTGCCGGTCAAGCCAGTTCAGACAGTCTTCTTTGCTCGTGATCAGGTCGGATTGCATGGGATTTCGTCGCATGGCGCGGGTGGGCGATCAAGTCCCCCAAACAGGGGTGTTTGGCATAGAGGGGCGTTTTGGGTGTTTTCGCAATTTGCTCGTTCTGCCGCAGTTTCTTTGTCTCTGCCCTCTTGCAATGGGCGGAGCGATAGGCCATAAAACGCGCCTTCGGATGCGGGTGTAGCTCAGGGGTAGAGCACAACCTTGCCAAGGTTGGGGTCGAGGGTTCGAATCCCTTCGCCCGCTCCAAAGTCTTCGGTTTATCGGGGTCTTCGGTTTATCGGGGTCTTCGGTTTATCGGGGTTTTGCCGGTTTGTCCGGTTTACCCGACCGGAAACCGGCTGAGAATGGGCCGCCTCAAAGGGCGGTTTTTCTTTGTCCGGACCAGATCCCGCACAACGGGAAAATGCCCCATAAGAGGCGAACATGACCGAAAGTCGGCCCGATACCTGTCCATGTACCTCCGGCAAGGCTTTTGCCGAGTGCTGCGGACCTTTTTTGTCGGGTGCGGCGCTGCCGCCGACGGCTGAAGCGCTGATGCGCTCGCGCTATTCGGCCTTTGCGACGGGCAATATCGACTATCTCGAAGAGACGCTGATGCCCGGTACGCGCGGTGATTTTGACCGCAAGGGGGCCACCGAATGGGCCACATCCAGTGTCTGGACCGGCCTGATCGTTCGCCAGACCGAGGGCGGCGGGGCCGCCGATGCCGAAGGTTATGTTGAATTTGTGGCACAGTTCCGGCAGGCGGATACGGACCGCGTGCACCATGAGACGGGTCATTTCGGTCGCCATGAGGGGCGCTGGTATTATCTCGACGGCTCCATGGGCTCGCGTCCGCGTGTTGTCGTCAAAGTGGGGCGCAACGATCCCTGCACCTGCGGTTCGGGCAAGAAATACAAAAAATGCTGCGGGGCGGCTGCTTAAGCCATTTGTAAGCGGTGTCTCCTAGGGTGGTGTGATTATCCCCTTTCAGACGAGCCGCCATGACATCGCGTCCGGACCTTCCGTTTATTGAACCAGAAAGCCCTTTCTTCGATCAGGAAAGGTTGCGCGTTTATCCGCGCATCGCGCTTGTTGTTTATGTGCTTGGTGCGCTTGCGCTTGTCGTTTCATCGACGACTATGATCGACGCTTTCGGCAAGCCGCTCGGCTATGATTTCATCACCTTCTGGGGGGCCTCAAAACTCACGCTCGCAGGCCATGCGGTTGATGCTTTCAACTATCAGCGTATTCTCGTCGCCGAACAGATGGCCGTGCCTGCCAACGAGATGGTGTTTCTCTGGCATTATCCGCCGGTCTATCAGCTCTTTGTCGCGCCGCTGTCTCTGTTGCCCTATGTGCTCTCCTATTTTGCTTTTGTCGGCATCGGGCTCGCGCTTTATGTGGCGGTACTGCGCCCGCTGTTCGATGACAGGCTGGCCGCAGGGCGTGATGCGATCTTTCTTATTCTCGCTTTTCCCGGTGCGTTTATTTGCGCCTTTCATGGCCAGAATTCGTTTTATTCCGCGGCGCTTTTTGTCGGCGGCATGTTGCTGGCCGAGCGCGGGCGGCCTTGGGCGGCCGGATTTGTTCTGGGCTTTCTGATCTATAAACCGCAGCTCGGTGTGCTTTTGCCGGTTGCTTTTTTGATAACGCGGCAATGGCGGCTCTTGTTTTCGACAGGGCTTACCGCCGCCGCGATTGTTGCCGTTGCAACAGCGGTTTTCGGTTTCGATCTCTGGGCCGCTTTTTTCCGCAATACAGAGCTTGTACGCGGCATCATGGAAAACGGCTTTTTGCCCTGGTCGAAAATGCCGAGTGCTTTCATTTTTTTCCGCGATCTCGGTGTGCCGCAGAGCATCGCCTATGTGGCGCAGAGCCTCACGGCTGTCTCGGTGGCTCTCGTGACCGCCTATGTCTGGTGGCGTGCGGGCGCATCACGGATGAGCTGGGCTGTGCTGATTGCTGCAACGCTTCTCATTCCGCCTTACATATTCGATTATGAATTTGCCATTCTGGCGCCGGTGCTGATCATTCTCGGCAGCGATATGGTGCAGCGCGGTGCATCGTTACGTGAAAAGGCTGCTCTCGTGGCGATGTATGTCATGCCGGTTGCGGCGGCACCCCTCGCAACAGTTACCCATATCCAGCTCGGTTTTCCGCTTCTGGTACTAGCGCTCTGTTTTGCTGTTTGTCGAGCGCTTCAGACGAATGAGGTCCGCTCAAGCCTTCACACTCCAGCCGCAATATAATCGACTTCCGCCAACCGGAATCTGCCCGTCTTCTGCACCTAACCGGAGCGTCTCCATCTCATCGTCTTGCCCCTTGTTGCAATCTGCATCACGGCGGCTTATGCAAACAGCCGGACGATGCTGGCGCGGAGGCGGCTGAGTGAACGACAAGAAAGCGAATGGCGAACCCGCAGGCAATTTGGCGCAGGCCTCATGGGTTTGTTACGAATGGGCCAACCAGCCTTATTTTTCGCTCGTGAATATGTTTCTCTTCGCGCCTTATCTGACCTCGGTCGTGATCGGCGATCCGGTGAGGGGCCAAGCGCTCTGGGGCTATACGCAGGCGATTGCGGGCATCATCATTGCCGTGTCGAGTCCGCTTCTCGGTGCAATGGCTGACGCGGCGGGGCCACGTAAACCGTGGATTCTTTTTTTTACGATCCTTTGTACCCTTGCCTGTTTCGGACTTTGGTTTGCGGTTCCGGGTTCGCCCTTGTTACCGGTTCTTGCCTCGATCATCGTGGCGGCGTCGGCGATGGAATTTGCAATCATTTTTGCCAATGCCATGCTGCCGACTATCGCCTCTGAAAAACGTATCGGGCTTCTCTCCGGCATCGGCATCGGTGTCGGACAGCTTGCCGCGATTGTCGCCATCGTCATCGTTGTGATCATCTGGCAGTTGCCGGGTGTGGTCGATGCACCCTTTATTCCGAAAGAACCGCTCTTTGGTCTGTCGCGTGAGTTGCACGAGACCGACCGCATTGTCGGACCTGTCTCCGGTCTCTGGTTTCTGATTTTCATGCTGCCGCTTCTGTTCTTCGTGCCCGATCAGCTTCATCGCGGGCTGTCGCGTGTGGCCGCCGCCAAAGAGGGCGTCGTGCGTCTCGGCCAGACGATCAGCGAGGCCTGGCACTTCCGCAATGTCATGCTCTATCTTTTTTCGCGTATGGCTTTTTATGACGGGCTCAATGCGATTTTCGTCTTTGGCGGGATTCTCGCTGCGTCGACATTTCATTGGGGCGCTAAGGAAATGGCGGCTTACGGATTGTGGGCGACGTTCTTTGCGGCCATCGGCTCTTTCATCGGCGGCTGGGCGGATCAGAGGTTTGGCTCCAAGGCCACGCTGCTGGCGACACTCGTGCTCGCTCTCGTCTCGTTTGTGCTGCTTGTCTCCATCGACCGCGATCGGATCCTTTTTGTCGTGCATGTCGATGTGGCGGCTGATGCGGCCGCGTTTACAACAATCCCGCAATGGATGTTCTTTGCCACGATTGCTTTCTTCGCGCTTGCCGCCGGTCCGGCCATTGCTTCAAGCCGCACGATGCTCGCACGGATCGCACCTGTCGAAATGATGACGGAATTTTTCGGGCTTTATTCGCTTGCGGGCAAAGCGACAACATTTGTAGCACCCTTGCTTATCGGCATTGTCACGTTTGAAACCGGCAGCCAGCGCATCGGTCTCACCGTTGTTGTGCCAATGATCATAATCGGCATTGTGATGCTTGCTTATGTCAAAGAAGAACGCGCGACCACTATTGCGTAATCGCGCGTTCTGAAACGTATTCGCCGCAATGATCAGTGGCGGAAGTGACGCATTCCGGTCATCACCATGGCGAGACCCTTTTCATCGGCTGCCGCGATCACTTCATCGTCCCGCATCGAACCGCCGGGCTGAATGACGGCGGTGGCACCGGCTTCGGCGGCGGAGAGCAATCCGTCGGCAAAGGGGAAGAAGGCGTCGGACGCTACAACCGAACCCACAGTCGCAGGTACTTTGAGCCCTGCCGCATCTGCGGCGTCCTGTGCTTTGCGGGCGGCAATGCGGGCTGAGTCCACGCGGCTCATCTGGCCTGCACCGATGCCGACGGTCGCGCCGTTCTTCACATAGATGATGGCGTTGGATTTGACGTGCTTGCAGACGCGGAAGGCAAACAGAAGATCTTTCAATTCCTGTTCGGTCGGCTGGCGCTTTGTCACGACTTTGAGATCATTGAGCGTCACATGACCATTATCGCGCGACTGGACGAGCATCCCGCCTGCAACCGACTTTATTGTGAGGCCGGGTGACAGCGCGTCGGGCAGGCCGCCGGTGATGAGGAGGCGGAGGTTTTTCTTGGCACCGATGATGCGGCGGGCGTCCTCGTCAGCGTCAGGCGCGATGATCACTTCGGTGAAGATCTTTGAAATCTCTTCTGCCGTCGCGCCGTCGAGTTTGACGTTGGACGCAATGATGCCGCCGAAAGCTGAAACTGGGTCGCAGGCGAAGGCAGCGCGATAGGCATCGGCGAGCGTGGTCCCCGTTGCTACGCCGCAAGGGTTGGCGTGCTTGATGATGGCGATGGCGGGTGTTTTGGGATCGAACTCGGCGGCGAGTTCAAAGGCGGCGTCGGTGTCATTGATATTGTTGTAGGAGAGTTCCTTGCCCTGCAACTGCACGGCGGTGGCGACACCTGGACGGTTATTGCCGTTTACATAGAAGCTCGCGATCTGATGCGGATTTTCGCCGTAGCGCAATGTCTGCTTGAGGTGACCGCCGAAAGCGCGGAAGTCTGGTGCGGTGTCATGGAGCGTGTCGGCAAACCAGTTCGAGATTGCGGCATCATAGGCGGCGGTGCGGGCATAGGCTTTGTGCGCGAGATGTTTGCGCAAGCCCAAGGTCGTGCCGCCTTTGGCTTTGATTTCTTCGATGACGGAAGCGTAGTCGCTGCCTTCGACAATGACGGCGACATAGGCATGGTTTTTGGCCGCCGCGCGGATCATGGCAGGGCCTCCGATGTCGATATTTTCGACGCATTCATCATAGGCGGCTCCCTTGGCGACGGTTGCCTCGAAGGGATAGAGATTGACGCAGAGAAGGTCGATGGCCCCGATGCCGTGCGTCTCCATTGCGGCCTTGTGGTCCGCATCGTCCCGCACTGCGAGAAGTCCGCCATGGACTTTGGGATGCAGGGTCTTCACGCGTCCGTCCATCATTTCAGGAAAGCCGGTAAGGTCGGAGACGTCTTTGACCGGCAGGCCCGCATCCGCAATCGCTTTGGATGTGCCGCCTGTGGAGACGAGTTCGACACCTGCCTCGTGGAGCGCTCGGGCAAAGTCGATGAGCCCCGTTTTGTCGGAGACCGAGAGAAGGGCGCGGCGCACGGGCTGGAGGTCGGCGGCTTCGGGGAGGTGTTTGGTTGAGACGGACATGGCGCGCGCTCTCTTGATGCTGGGATGGGCTCTGATGCGGAGGGCGATAGCATAATTTGAGGGGCAGGGCCAAGGTGATCCGCGTGGAGGGCCCAGAACCTCTGCTGCGGCATATGGTTCCTGTCGATCTGACCGTGCTGGCCCTAGCGGAAGGGGCACAAGCAAGGTTGCATTGGATGCAAAACCATAGAGAAGAGGTGCAAATGTCCCAAGACCGGCAGTCTTGCTCAAATCCACGCCTTTGCTTTTTGCCCGTTCGTGATGCGACCGGAGAAAGCTTATAGATCGGGAAGTTCGGGCCCCGGCTCGGCGTCGTGTTTTGTATGGCCCGAATTGCGGCTGGAAAGACGTTTCCATGCCCAGTTCACTTTCGCTTCATCGCGGAAGACCTTGCCGTTGACGACGATCTGCTCGGAGCGCCGCGTCGGTTCGCCTGCGCCGAGATAAATGCTTTCTTCCAGTGTGAGCGTCAGCGCGCCCGCACTTGCCACACGGAATTGCCAGCCCTCGCCATTGGCGAGCATGACGAGCACATTGGAACCGTCATGGGCCAGCGAGGCTTTTGCATCGGGATGAAGGTGGAAGCGGATGGAAAAACTCCGTTCCTCTGTAACAATCCGTTGGCGGATGATATTCAAAAACCGTTCTGGTGCGGTGCTGGCGGTGAGGTTGTCTTCGCCGCGTAATTCATCGCCGGTGCTATTGAGGTAGAGGCGGCGGCGATGGGTGAGGCCGAAGTTTTTTTCGTAGCCGTTATGGGCTGCTTCTGCCCAGATACCGGTTTCGTTTTCATTGCGGCGGCTTTCGACGCGTCCCGGACCTTCCATGAGGCGCGCACCCAGAAGGGCGAGGCCCACAGGCGCGCGCAAAATGCGGGCCGATGATGTGTCGGCCAGTGTCAGTGTTGATTGCGCGGCGGTGGCGCGGCTTGCGGCCTCCCAGTCGGGGCCCATCACGCGCGTCGAGCCACAATTCACGACAAGGCGGGCCGCCTTGACGCTCAGTTCGAACGAGAGGCAACCGGCATGCGCTGCATGGCTGTAGCGACCGGGGGGAGGTGGGCCTGTATCGGCGATCACAAGTGTCGGACCTGCCGCAAGACGCTGATAGCCCGAATGAGGGGCAAAGCCGAAAGGACGACCCTTCGTGTCATCATGGGCGAGTGCCGCATCAATCGTGCCGTCTATGCCTTCATTCGCGCCGTTGAAAAGCGCCATACGTCCGTCGCCATGGCGGAAGAAGCGCAGCATCGGCATCATGCGGTCAATGGCATCGCGGATGGGTTTGGGCGCTTCGATCTGGCGCTGCGTCAGCGCCTCGCGCAACGAGATAAGATCAAGCAGGATGGAATGCATGGCGGCGGGATTTCGGCTGACGTGACCGCCATCGGCAAGGATCTGGCGTTTGAGTTCGCGGCAGACGAGATGCAGGCCTTTGTCGAGGCGCTTCTGGCCTTCGGAAAGACAAAGACCGGAAAAGGCAAGACCGACCGCAGCGGTGAAGCGCGGCTCGCCCGCTGGCGCGAGCGAGGCGGTGCGCGCGAGGTGTCGCGCTTGCCGCGCCATATTGCGCAACAGCGTCGAGCGGTAGATGAGATCGGAACCGTCGATGATGAGGGCGCCGTTTGCGACCCATGAGGTGAGCCGCCGTCCGATGACATGGGGACGCCAGGCAATGTCGTTCCATGTGCCGGCCTCGATGATCCATCCGGCAACAAGGGTTTGCGCATAGGTGCGGGCGGCGTCGCCGCCTGCGGCGGTGAAATGACGGAGCCATGAAAAGCCGTGCAGCTCTTCGCTCCAGGCTTCCGACGGCGGCATGGCGAGAAAGGGCGAAGAGCCGTCCGTTTTGACCTGACCGCCGGTCAATGACCAGCGACCATGGAACAGTGCGTCTGCCGTTTCGGCGCGGCCCGGTCGCAGATCGCGCGGATAGTGGATCATGTGATCGGGCATCGGCCCGCGAAGCGTTTTGCCGTAAGCCCAGCTTGCATAGGCGCGGGCAAGCAGGCGGTCACGGACACGGGCGAGCGCTGCGCCTGCGAGATCAATCGCGCGGTTGCCGGGCGGCATGGAAAAATGGGCGGGCTCTGCATGGGCGTCGCCCGCGCCGCGTACCGTCACGTCGTCGGTTTTTGTCTGAGGTTCAGTTTCGGCATGTCGCATCGGGCAATGCTCATAACTGATGATGTCGCTTTTGAGGCGACAGGAAAATTCACGTGCCGCTTCGCAGGCGGGCGATGTTGGCGGCATATTGCGCTTCACCGCCTTTGAAGGTTGCTGTGCCTGCAACGAGAAGATCAGCGCCTGCCGCAATCGCGCGCGGTGCTGTTTCGAAATTGATGCCACCATCGACTTCAAGCTCAATAGCGCGGCCCGAATTCACAATCGCCTTTCGGATTGTCGTTATGCGGGCGAGCTGGCTCTCGATGAAGCTCTGTCCGCCGAAGCCAGGGTTTACACTCATTACGAGCACGAGGTCGATGTCATTGAGGAGCGGCCAGAGTACTTCGAGCGGTGTCGCCGGATTGAGTACGAGTCCGGGTTTGACGCCGGCGGCGCGGATCGCCTGCACAGTGCGGTGCGGATGGGGCCCTGCTTCGGGATGAAACGAAATGATGTCGGCACCGGCCTTGGCGAAAGCGTCGATATAGAGATCAACCGGCGAGATCATCAGGTGAACGTCGAAGGTTTTTTTCGTATGCGGGCGTAGTGACTTCACGACATCGGGACCGATAGTGATATTGGGCACGAAATGGCCGTCCATCACGTCGATATGGATATAGTCAGCGCCTGCCTTGTCGATGGCGCGCACTTCCTCACCCAGCCGCGAAAAATCTGAGGCGAGAATGGAGGGTGCGATTTTGACAGATGGTTGTGCGCTCATGGGAACCTCAGAACACCCGATATCAACGGCATTTGGAGATATAGACTACTATATTTTGTTCGTTTGAGTGCTTAACAGCTTGAAACTTTGCGTGCAAGGATAGACAAAAGAGCAGGGGGCATAAGTCCCGATCCGGCATTTTTGGGGGCCCGGGAGCGATGAGTGTTGAAACGGTTGTGAGTAAAGCAGCGCCCGAACTGACCTTTCGTCAGCGTCTCACCTGGGTGGCTCATCTCTACAAGGCGGTTGCCTATCAGTATCACGGCAATCTGGCGACGAGGCTCGTACCCTTTATCCCGCATGACGGTGTCGTGGTCGATGTCGGGGCCCATTCCGGCCAGTATATGAAAATCTTTGCGCGGCTGGCCTCCGCCGGTCATGTCTATGCCTTTGAGCCGGGGGTCTATGCGCTTTCGATCCTGCGGCGTGTCGTGCGCTATCGCGGGCTTGGCAATGTGACTATTTTGCCCGTCGGCATGTCGGACAAAATAACGACCGAGACGCTTTATGTGCCGATCAAACAAAGCGGATCGCTGGGTTTTGGTCTGTCCCATATCGGCGAGAGCGACGACGGGCGCGCAACCGCCAGTGAGACCATTCATCTGACGACGCTTGATCATTTTGTCAAAGAGCGCGGCCTTACCCGCGTTGATTTTGTCAAAGTGGATATTGAAGGCTGGGAGATGCATTTCCTCAGAGGAGCGTTGAAGACGATTGCCGAGTTGCGGCCCGCTGTGTTGATGGAAGTTATCGAACAGATGCTGACGCGGGTTGGGGCGAGTCCTGACGATATATTTGATCTGTTTGCCGCCCATAATTATGTAGCGTTTGAAAGTCCGGAATATGGCGGTCAGAAGCTCCGTCGCATCGAGCACTTTCGGCAGGCGATGGATATTCTGTTTGTACCGGCGGAAAAAGCCGCGCAGTTCGAGAAGGAATGATCAGCGTTTGCGCCCGATGCCCTTGAGGCCCGCCTTCAGATCCCATTCAAATTTGATGATCTCAATATCGTGCTCTTTCAGGAAGGCTCGCATATTGGCCTTGGTAAAATAAAGAAGATGCTGCGGCGGGATCACCGCAGACCATTTGGAGAAATCGTCGGGCACGGTCCAGTGACCGGCATCCGGCGTCGTGACATAGAGGATTGCGTCCTTGTTCATGCGTCTGGACAGAGCCGCAAAATAGCCGTGCGCGTCGGGCAGATGCTCGATCATCTCGCTTGCATAGACAAAATCGAATGTCCCGAAATCGGCAGGCAGCTCCGAAATGTTACCTGCAAAAAAATGCGCCTCCGGTACGAAGGATCGGGCGATCTCGATGCTCTCTTCGTCAATGTCGAGACCATGAGCCTCAAGGCCCAGTTCAATGGCGGCGCGAACGCCGGTGCCAAGATTGCAGCCGACATCCAGAAAACGATTGCCCGGTGCCCATGATTTATAACGGGCGATGCGTTTTTTCGTGCGTGCGACTTTGGCCCCGGCTTTGCTCAGATAGGACACGGATTTGTTGCGGCGGTAATAATCGTTGAGTTCGTCGGGACCTGGAAAAGGATCGACGTATCGGAACCTGCATGACGTACACTGATAAATTTTGTAGCCGTCTTTTTCGCCCGCAAATATATTGCGGTCGCTCCTGCAAATGATGCAATCCATTGTTTTACCCCGTCCCCCCCGAAACTGGATGTAGATTGCCTGTTTCTTCGGCATTTGCAAGGGGGATGGTTGGTGTGCTGATCAGGCCTTGCGGCGGAGCCTTGCAGCAAAGAATCCATCGAGCCCGCCCGCCTCGTGCCAATGACAGGGCAGGGTGCGCAGGTCGCCCGCTTTGGTGATGGCTTCGCCAAGGCCGCCGACCTCGTCCGCTCTCACGGCGAAGCGTTCGAAGGCGGGATGGCGCTCAAGGAAGGCGTCCACCTGTCTGGGGCCTTCTTCTGTTTCGAGTGAGCAGGTGCAATAGACCAGCGTGCCGCCTGCATTGAGTAATGTGGCGCTCTTGTCGAGGAGACGCGCTTGTAATTGCGCTAGGCGGTCGCGATCGGCGGCGGATTTCAGGAGCAGCACATCGGGGTGTCGCCGCGCTGTGCCCGTGGCCGTGCAGGGCGCATCGAGCAGGATGTAATCCCAATTTCTGGAAGGCGTGAATTTTGTTGCGTCTTCGACAATGATCTCGGCGGTGAGCGAGAGCCGTTCGAGATTTTGCATGAGGCGTTCAAGCCGCGGGGCGGAGCGGTCGAGCGCCGTGACGTTTGCACCGCGCGCGGCGAGCGACAAAGTCTTGCCGCCCGGTGCTGCGCAGAGATCCAGCACATCGCGCGCTTTGATGTCGCCCAGAAGTTTCACAGGAAGTGCGGCGGCGGCGTCCTGCACCCACCATGCGCCCTCTGCAAAGCCGTCAAGTGCTTCGACGCGGCTCGAATGACGGAGGCGGAGCGAGCCTGTCGGCAAAATAATTGCGTCGAGCCTTGCAGCCCATTGATCGCGTGTGGTCTCGTCTTTGAGGCTCAGATCAAGCGGCGGTTCATCGAATTGTACGGCGATGATCTCGCGCGTTTTAATCTCGCCATAACTGCCGATCCAGCTTTTCCAGAGCCAGGGCTGCAACGCGGCGCGGGCCCCGTCGATCCCTTCGCGTATTGTCTCACGTTCTCGCAGCGCGCGGCGCAGGATGGCGTTGACCAGCGATTTGAAGTGCATGGCGTCATCGTCGCGGGACGCGGCTTCGACTGCGAGATCAACGACTGCGTGGGGTTTCACATCGAGGAAAAAAAGTTCGGCCAGAGCAGCCCGTAAAATGGTTTGCGTGAGGCCAGCGCGCGGCGGCAATTTTTTGTCGAGAAGACGTTTGATGATGAGGTCAAGCTCACCGACATGACGGATCGTTGTGGTCGCTATGGCGCGGGCGAAACCACGGTCGGCGGGGTCGAGCTTTGCGAGGGGTCCGCGGGTTGCCTCCTCGGCAAAGGCTTCATCGAGCGCGCGTTTCTGCGTCAGAACGGCCGCAATGAGCCTGTGCGCGCCTTGTCGGGCGGCCAGTCCTGCATCGGCTGTTTTCGGTGTGTTTTCGCTCATAGCGGGAGTTTAGAGCATAAGCACGCCGGAAACGGAAGCGTGGCATTTTGTGCGTCGATCTCTTCCGTCAACGCTCTTCCGTTAACGGATGATCAGCCCCAAGGACGACCATCGGCGCGGGCATTTTCGGTCGCGATCTCGCGCAATCTGGCGATGCGGTTCTGCGTTGAGGGATGGGTTGAAAAAAGCCTGTCGGCACCGCCACCGTGCAGCGGGTTGATGATGAACATATGGGCGCTTGCGGGATTTCGTTCTGCTGCCTGATTGATCGTTTCATGCGCGGCGGCGTCGATTTTTTCCAAAGCCGAGGCAAGCCACAAGGGGCGGCCTGAAATTTCGGAACCTGTCGCATCAGCCTCGTATTCGCGCGTGCGGCTTATGGCCATCTGGACAAGGCCCGCCGCCATCGGCGCCAGGATCATAATGGCGAGCGAACCGATCAACCCGCCGCGATTGTCGCGCGATCCACCGAAGAGAAAGGCAAAGTTTGCAAGCATCGAAATCGCACCGGCAATCGTCGCGGTAATCGTCATGGTGAGTGTGTCACGGTTTTTGATATGCGCGAGTTCATGCGCCAGCACGCCTGCCAGTTCCTCCGTCGTCAGATGATTTAGAAGACCGCTTGTAACCGCGACGGCGGCATTCTCGGGATTGCGACCGGTTGCAAAAGCATTGGGCTGGTCCTGCTGCATGATATAGACAGCGGGCATGGGGAGGCCCGCATTCTGCGACAGTTGCCGCACGAGGCGCACGAGCTGCGGTGCGGATTGTTCGTCCACCCTTTGTGCACCATGCATGGCGAGCACCATTTTGTCCGACTTCCACCAAGCAAAGAGGTTCATCGCTCCGGCAAAAATGAGCGCGATAACTGCTCCGGAGGAGCCGCCGATAAGACCGCCGATGGCCATAAAAAGAGCTGTCATGGCGGCGATGAGAATATAGGTTTTTGCGCTGTTCATTTGAAAACGGGCATCTCGAAAAACTGGTGACAGCGGGACTTATCCCTTATATGTGACGCGCCCTCTCCTGCTTCAAGCGAGTGTTTCATGTCAGAGAACGATCCGATCCGTGACAAGGTCGTGCCTGAGGCCGCTCAACGCGCGCTGGCCGAAGCCGAAGAGCGCCGTCGCGCAGTGGATGAGAAAAATAAAAATAATCCCCGCCCGCGCGAGATCGACGGGCGCAAGGAGGCGAGCGACCCGACGCGTTATGGTGATTGGGAAAATAAAGGGATTATTTCCGACTTCTAATTTTCGCCACTCTTACGGGAGACAAGAGAGCGGGGAGAATTTGGAATCGTCATTTGCGGTATTTGGGCACGCGCCACGCACGGTTGAGGCTCTGGATCTCGCTCTTTGCGCGCGGTTTGATATTGGGATCGCTTGCCGTGGGTGCGTGGGTCGGGCTCAATGCTTTGCCCGATGCTATCAATCCCTTCTCGCCGGTCGAACTTACCGATGATGTCGGCCCGCTCACCAATCTGAAATTGCGCCTGTTGCAGTCGCGCTATGAAGCCTGTCTTGCAACGATAAAACGCCGCTCCGTCGCCATTGAACGCAAAGTGATCGCCCCGACGAAGGAAGGGTGTGGTATGGAGAAAGGGATTGTGCTGAAGCAAAGCCCGCGCGTGCCTGACGGATTTGTCGGCAACGGCGGCGATCTTGATATGACCTGCGGGCTCGGGGCGGCTCTATTGATCTGGGAGCGGAATATCGTCGTGCCGCAGGCGCAAATGCTCCTTGGCTCGCCCGTGACGCGCGTGCGCACTTTCGGCACCTATGATTGCCGCAACATCAATCACGCCAAAACCGGCAGGCTTTCGGCTCATGCCGAAGGGCGCGCTATTGATATTTCGGGCTTTGACCTCAAGGACGGGCGCAAAATCAGTGTGGTCAAAGACTGGGGCAAGGCAACGCCGGAGGGACAGTTCCTGAAGGTGACCCATGAGGGGGCCTGTTCTGTGTTCAATGTGGTTCTGGGTCCGGATTTCAATGACCTCCATAAAAACCATTTTCATTTGGACATGTCGATTTGGCGCATTTGCAAATAGCTTTTTCTGCTGTTAAGGCGTAAATCTTCCGCATATGTTTCTGTTTTGTTCTCTTGTAGATCGACCATGTGGCGTTTTGCTTTCATCCTCTGTCTCCTGCTTTTGCCGCGTGCGTCCGTGGCGGCGGAGACGATTGCCGGTCCTGTAGCGGCAACGCTTGTTGATGTGGTCGATGGCGACACGCTGATGCTCAAAGCCCATATCTGGATTGCGCAAACAATCGAAATGAAAGTGCGGCTTTTGGGTATTGATGCGCCGGAATTGCACGGCAAGTGCGAGGCGGAACGCGCCAAGGCACAGGTCGCCAAAGTCTATCTCGGATCGCTTGTTGCAGGCCGGATGCTCACCATGAGCGAGGTGAGCAATGACAAATATGGCGGTCGCGTTCTCGCGCGTGTGGATGCACAAGGTCGCGGTGATGTGGGCGAGGCGATGCTTACCCGCGGCCTCGCGCGACCCTATGACGGCGGAAAGCGCGCGCGCTGGTGCGACGTGGCGCAGTCTGGGTTTCGCCCATAGACAGACCCTATTGTCCGGTCAGCCCTTGTTCTGTCTGTTTTCGACGAGATCAGTGACGACGGTGGGGTCGGCAAGTGTTGATGTGTCGCCGAGGTTCGAGAAATCGTCTTCGGCGATTTTGCGCAAGATGCGGCGCATGATTTTGCCCGAGCGCGTCTTTGGCAGGCCCGGTGCGAACTGGATGAGGTCGGGCGAGGCGATGGGGCCGATTTCTTTGCGGACCCAGTTTACCAGTTCCTTGCGTAAGGCTTCCGTGGGCAACTCGCCCGCGATCAAGGTCACATAGGCATAGATGCCCTGACCCTTGATGTCATGGGGGTAGCCCACGACGGCAGCCTCGGCGACTTTCGCGTGAGCGACCAATGCGCTTTCGACTTCCGCCGTGCCCATGCGATGCCCCGATACGTTGAGGACGTCGTCCACGCGTCCGGTGATCCAGTAGTAGCCGTCTTCATCGCGGCGGCAGCCGTCGCCGGTGAAGTACTTGCCGGGATACTGGATGAAATAGGTGTCGATGAAACGTTGATGGTCGCCATAGACGGTGCGCATCTGTCCGGGCCATGAATCGAGCAGGCAGAGATTGCCCGATGCCGCGCCTTCGAGCACTGCGCCTTCTGTGTCCACGAGCTGCGGTTTAACGCCGAAGAAGGGCTTTGTGGCCGAGCCCGGTTTTTGTGCAATCGCACCCGGCAGCGGGGTGATGAGGATGCCGCCGGTTTCCGTCTGCCACCACGTATCAACGATGGGGCAGCGGCTGTTGCCGACCACGCGGTGATACCAGAGCCAGGCTTCTGGATTGATCGGCTCGCCCACGGAGCCCAGCAGCCGCAGCGATTTCCGGCTGGTCTTTTTCACCGGCTCCTCGCCGTCGCGCATGAGGGCGCGCAAAGCTGTCGGCGCGGTATAGAAGATATTGACCTGATGCTTGTCGATGACTTCCCAGAAGCGCGAGACGTCGGGGTAATTCGGCACACCTTCAAACATGAGCGTTGTCGCGCCGTTCGCGAGCGGGCCATAGACAATGTAGGAGTGGCCTGTAACCCAGCCCACATCCGCTGTGCACCAATAGATGTCGCCGTCCTGATAGTCGAAAACATATTTATGCGTGATCGCCGCATAGACGATATAGCCGCCTGTTGTGTGGAGCACGCCTTTGGGTTTGCCGGTTGATCCGGATGTATAGAGGATGAAAAGCGGATCTTCGGCATTCATCACTTCAGGCGCGCAATCGGGCGAGACTTTGGCGCGTGCCTCGTCATACCAGACGTCGCGGCCTGCCTGCATGGCGACGTCGCCTTTGGTATGGCGCACTGTGATGACGCTGGTGACGTCGGGGCATTTTTTCAACGCCTCGTCGGTATTTGCTTTCAGCGGAATTTTCTTGCCGCCGCGCACACCTTCGTCAGCGGTGACGATAATGGTGGACGCACAATCGACGATGCGCGTTGCAAGACTGTCGGGCGAGAAGCCGCCGAAGACAACGGAATGCACCGCGCCGATGCGCGTGCAGGCGAGCATGGCAATCGCGGCCTCTGGGATCATCGGCATGTAGATTGTGATGCGGTCGCCCTTCCTGGCGCCCTGCGCTTTCAGCACATTGGCAAAGAGCGAGACTTCAGCGTGAAGCTCCTTGTAGGTGATCTTCTTTGAATCCTTCGGATCGTCACCTTCCCAGATGATCGCGACCTGATCGGCGCGGTCTTTCAGATGGCGGTCGAGGCAATTCGTCGAGACGTTCAGCGCGCCGTCCTCGTACCATTTGATGAAAAGGTTTTTCGGATCGAACGATGTGTTCTTCACTTTCGTGAAAGGCTTGATCCAGTCGATGCGTGAGGCTTCTTCGCGCCAGAACGTGTCGGGATCTTTGACGCTCGCTTCATAGAGCGCGTTGTAGCGCGTCTCGTCGATGAGAGCGCGGGCTTTCCAGTCATCGGATACGGGAAAGAGTTCGTTCGACATTTTTTTCTCCGGCGATTTTCAGATTATGCTGACTGGGCGGCGTCTTCGGTTTCAAGCGCATTGATGGTTTCCGCACTCAGGCCAATTTCGGTCAGCACCTCGCGGGTCTGTTCGCCAAGGCGCGGTGGATGGCGGCGAATGTTGGCGGGGGTTTGGGAAAAGCGTACAGGAGGACGCAGCGCGAAATAAGGCCCGGCATGGGGATGGTCGTAGCGCTCGAAGAAGCCGACGGCTTTCAGATGCGGATCGTCCTGTAGATCGTCGAGCCGGTTCATTTTCACAATCGGGATCGAGAGCGGCATCAACAGGTCGAGCCATTCTTCTGTCGTCTTTTGTTCGGTCAGTTCCTCGATCATCGCGTAAAGCTCGCGGATGTTTTGTGTGCGCGCTTTATAGGTTGCAAAGCGCGGATCGTTTTTGAAGACACCGGGACGGCCCGCCTTTTCAAAGAACTGATCCCATTGATTGTCGGAGTAGGGCAGCAATCCGACATAGCCGTTTTTGGTTTTGTAGGGACGACGATCAGGGTTCGTGACGCGACCATAGGACCAGGGGCCGACCGCCGGATCGAAGACATGGCCATAAAAATGTTCGGCCAGCACGAAGCTCGTAACCGCTTCAAACATCGGTACTTCGACGAATTGACCCTGCCCTGTGCGCTCGCGGTGGAAAAGCGCCGCCGTGATCGCGTTGGCCATGAAGAGGCCGGATACTTTGTCGGCCATCAGCGTGGGCACATAACGCGGCTTGGGATCGCCATCGACGCGCGACAGGAGGTCCGCCGAACCGGAGCCTGCCTGAATGAGATCATCATAGGCGGGCAGGCCCGCATAAGGACCGTCCGAGCCATAGCCTGCCGCATGGACAAAGACGATGTCGGGTTTGATTTTCTTCACGTCCTCATAGGCGAGGCCGAGACGCTTCATACCGTCGTAGCGGATGTTTGATGCAAGCACGTCCGCCGATTTGATCAGATCCATCAGCGCATCGACGGCGGCTTTCTTGCGCAGGTCCAGAAGCACCGAGCGCTTGTTGCGGTTGATGGTGAGGAAAATGGGACCGAGGTCCGGCGACGCGCCCTCGGGCAGCTTGCCCGCCCAGCGCATGATGTCGCCGCCTTGTCCGCCGCCGCCTGTGGGCGAGGGGGCCTCGACCTTGATCACATCCGCGCCATAGTCGCCGAGCATCTGGGTGGCATAAGCGCCGAAGACGACGGAGGTGAGGTCAATGATGCGCACGCCGGAAAGCGGACCGGTGGCTTTTGTGCCTAGTTCTTTTGTGCTGCTCATGTTGTGGCCTTCCCTGTTCACGCGATTTTTTGGCGTTTGTTTTTACAGAGCCCAAACATAGAGCATGTCGGGCAGCTTTTCTTCGTTATCGCGCCCGTCGGTTGTTTTCGCAAGAGTGAGACCGTGGCGTTCATAGAAGCGCTGCGCGTCCGTATTTGCCTGAAAACACCAGAGCGCGAAGCCTTGGTGACGCAGCGTTTTCACCGCGTTGAGCAGCGTCGTTCCTACATCCTCGCCGAAGCATTCGGGCTTCATATAGAGGTGGTCGAGGTGAATTTTTTTGTCATGTTCGTCTGAGGGGTCTTCGTCCTCGTGGTCATTGATCGCGGCAAAACCGGTAATCTCATCGGGTGCGGAGTGGCAAACGGCGACGATGACACATTGGCTGGCAACAACAGGGGCGAAATAGGCGTGTGTTTCCTGTTCTGTATGGAGGCGGGGCAGATAGGTCATCGTCGCGCGTGCGGCCATGAAGATCTCCGCTATGGCGGGGGTATCTGTGGGAAGCGCAGGCCGGAGAAACGGCGGGCCTGACATTTAGAACCGGTATTCCGCAAAGTTGTATCTTGATTTGTCATGATATAGCTTGATTTATCAAGATTGACCTTCCGGAGACATCATGGTGACCACGCGGGAAAAATTTGCGACACAGGCAGACCCGGAGCTTCTGGCTCAGATGCGCGAGCTTGCGAAGTCGGAGGGACGGCAGTTGCAGTCCCTCGTTGAAGATGCGTTCCGCGCTTATCTTGACGCTAAGCAGACAGCACGCCCGCGTGCCAATGTGATGGCGCATTTCCGTGACAGCATGAAGCGCAATGGCGAGCTTTATAAGCGCCTGGCTCAATAGCGATGACCGACTATCTGACGATGGTCGAAGCCCTCGCGATGCAGGAAAAGTTGATCGCGCTTTACGGTGGCACGCAAGGTGTGCGGGATATGGGTGCTCTGGGGAGTGCTTTGTTCCGTCCACAGACAGGTTACTACGACGATGTGATCGCGGAAGCGGCCGCGCTGTTGGAGAGTCTTGCGGTCAACTATTCCTTCATCGACGGCAATAAGCGCATCGCCTTTGCAGTGGCGGACGTATTTTTGCGTCTTAACGGTTTTGTTTTCGAAGGCGATCCGGTTGAGGCTTATGATTTTATGATCGGATTATTTGACGCTGGAACTTTCCGTTTCGAACTATTGGAACCTTGGCTCAGGGTGAATGTGAAGGCCCTCTGACCTTCACGGTGCTTTTTTCAGCCCGGACATTTTGCAGATGAGTTTCCATTCGGCAGGCGTCACGGGCTGGACGGAGAGGCGCGAGTTTTTGACAAGAACCATGTTGCTAAGTTCGGGTGTGCGTTTCACATCATCAAGCGTGATGGGTTTTGGCAGGTCTTCAACCGCTTCGATGATGACGAGGCCGAATTTTCCTTTTTCGTCGGTCGGATCGGGGCGATGTTCACCGATGACGCGGACGATGCCGACCATCGAGCGTTCTTCGACCGAGTGATAGAAGAAGCCGAGATCACCCTTCTTCATCAGTTTCATATTGTTATTGGCCTGATAGTTGCGCACGCCCGTCCAGGGTTCGCCGTTCGCGCCTTTTTTCTTTTGGTCGTCCCAGCTCCAGGTGGAGGGTTCGGATTTGAAAAGCCAATATGCCATTGTTGTCAACTTTATGCGTTACGGCCCACAAGCCATTTCCATGCGCGGATTTCGGAATGCGCGAAAAGGCCTGCAAGCATGTAAGGGTCATTGGCCAGAAGTTTTTCGGCTTCGGTGCGGTTTTCAACTTCGATGGCAATCAGCGATCCGTTCATCACAGTGCCTTCATCGTTGGAGAAGGGGCCGCTCAATTTGATAACGCCGGCTTCCGCCCAATATTTCAGATGCGCCTCGCGGTTGGCCATGCGCAATGCCAGACTGTCCGGCTTGTCCGTGCCGATGATGACATAAAGCATTTTCTTCTGTCTCCTTGGTCTCAGGCGATTTCGCTTTTGAAGGGACGGGTGAGGAGGGTGAGGATTGCTTCGTCTACGGATGATTGTCCGGTGACGATCCGTGCCACAGCTTCGGCAATCGGCATTTCGACTTTGTGAATTTTTCCAAGCTCGACGACAGCGTTTGCCGAATGGACGCCTTCGGTCACGGCATTGCGCGCGCCCATGATCTCGGCGAGTGTTTTGCCTTCACCGAGTGCAAGGCCCAGTGACATATTGCGTGATTGCGGCGAGTTGCAGGTGAGGACGAGATCGCCGAGGCCTGAGAGGCCCACGAGCGTTTCTGCGCGCGCGCCCAGCGCCAATCCGAGTCTCGTCATTTCGGCAAACCCGCGCGTGGTGAGGGCGGCTCGCGCCGATGCGCCGAGCTTTTTTCCTTCGACAATGCCGCAGGCAATCGCGAGCACATTTTTCACCGCGCCGCCGACTTCCGCACCGATGAGGTCGGGTGAGAAATAGGGGCGGAAGGTCGGCAGACCGATAGCCTGCATGAGTTGATTGGCCAGTTTCTCATCAGCGCAGGCAAGCGTGACGGCGGTGGGAAGCCCGCGCGCGACTTCGGCGGCAAAGCTCGGACCTGACAGCACGGCGGGCGTGGCAGCAGGCAAGACTTCAGCCAGCACTTCGGTCAGGAGCTTATGTGTGTCCTGCTCGACGCCCTTGGCGCAGAGAAGAACGGGTGTGCCCGATTTCAGATGCGGTTTCAGGCTTATCAGACTCGCCCGCATGAATTGCGCAGGCGTCACCATCAGGATTGCACCGGCGTCCGCCATGGCGCTTATGTCGGATGTGGCATTGATCGAGGGTTCAAGCGTGATACCGGCGAGAAAGGTTTTGTTTTCGCGGGCCGTGTTGATGCTTTCGACGATCTCGCTTTCGCGGGCCCAGAGCGTCACGCGACGCGATTGACCTCCGGCCCGCGCGGCAACCTGCGCCAGCGCCGTGCCCCATGCGCCTGCGCCGACGACACCGATATGGTCAAAATTTACAGAACTGCGTGCGGCCATTTTATGCTGCACCTGCTAACGATTGAATGATCTGTTTTTTATTCATTGGATTCAGAACCGGAGCGGAATAGACTTCTCTGTATGAACGGGATCGACGCGACACGCCAGAAAATCATCGACGCTGCCAAGCGCCGTTTTGCTCATTACGGTTATGGCAAGACGACGATGGCGGATGTGGCGGCAGATTGCGATATGAGCCCCGGTAATCTCTATCGTTATTTTGCGGGCAAGCTCGATATTGCCGAGGAGATCGCGCGCGCCGCCGCTATGCGCACGGTTGATGAACTCTCGGAAATCCTGATCAAATCCGACCGCACGGCGGCCGAGCGCCTGCATGATTTCCTGTTTTATGATCTGCGCGAGACCTTTCATACGCTGGAGCAGGATCCCAAACTCGTGGAGATGGCGCAGATCATCACGACCGAGCGGCCCCATTTCCATGACGAGGGGCTTGAACGGGAGCGCGAGATTCTGGCCCGTATTATTGAGTTCGGAGTTCTGTCGGGCGAGTTCCGTGTCGGCGACCCTGAATATGCCGCCGAGATGATCCAGGCCGCGACGCTCAAATTCTCCTATCCACAGCTCTTTTCCCGCCTCGCGCTTGACCGGCTGGAGCGGGAACTGGAAGGCGTCTACCAGCTTTTGACAGCAGGCCTCAGAGCTGGTGTGGCGGCGGTGCCGGTGCCGCAAAGTCTTGTCGAGGCCTGAGTCTCCAGCTTCGTCATAAATAATTCTCGCACATGCAGCAAAACTGAAGCCGTGGCATTTTCAGCCATAAGGCCCTGATTTTGTGTCTGTATCTCCCCTCACAGCGGCATTTTATGTTGCAGCACAGCAACATTTTCAGAAACGATTGAATATTTTTCATTTTGTTCATTGTTTTTCGTTTAGGGCTTCGCTAAATCAGGATCACAGGCAGAGACACCGCCTCTCCCCTGCTCCAGCAATGATGAATTGCCAACCAGAGACACCCGAATATGTCGCCCCCCGTCGGCCCCGAACGGGCCAGAGCTACCTCAAGGAGATACCGCCATGACCATCACACGCAACCAGATCACCTTCTTCGCCGCCACGCTCGCCATCGTCGGCTACGGCATCGCGTTTTTCGCCCATACAGCGCTTCAGATCGCAGCCTGACTGTCGGGATCGGCGCTTGCCCGGGTTTGCTCCCGGCCTTGCGCCATACAGTCTTGGAAGCTGCACAGCCTTGGAAAAGGAATAGTTCTATGAAGTTCACAGGAAGCTTGAAAGGTGAGGGCAGGATCGCCCGCCGCGCTGAAGCTGTTGTTCTTCGGCTTGTTACACTGGTGCTCGGTACCTATGCGGCGGTACTTGTCGCGCAGACATCGGGCATCGTGTCGTTCGTTTGATGCTTTCCGGTATCGGGCCCGTATCGGGCCGGTATCGGGGCGTTTGTCTGATGCCGTCCAGTTGAATTCGAGTTCGCTCGGTTGCGTTTGAGATTCTGAGTTTTCAGAGCGGGGTTCCTCACCCTCCCTCCCTCCTCCCCAAGAGGGCTCTGTCTCTGAAAAGGCCTGTCGCTAGGTCTATCTGACCCCGACGCTGCTCCCCAGCGTCGGGGTTTTTTGTTCTGTGAGCTTTCTGGTATTCAGTTCCCGCGCGCGGGTTTTGTCGGGTCGAGCGGCCAGCGGGCCAAGGGGCTGACGTTCAGATCCGAAGTCTCACCCAATGCGAGCCTTTCAAGTCCCGCCCAAGCGATCATTGCGCCATTGTCGGTGCAGAGTTTCGGCGGGGGGACGATCAGGTCGTAGTCATAGTTATGCGCGGTTTTTTCCAGCCGCGTTTTCAGCGCCAGATTGGCCGCGACGCCGCCCGCCACAACAAGCCGTCCTGTCGTTATGCCCAAAATCTCGTTCGTCATTTCGATGGCGTGGCTCACGCGGTCAGCGATGACATCGCCGACAGCCATCTGGAAAGCCGCTGCAATATCAGCCTTCGTCTGATCGTCGAGATTGTTTTGGCTCGCGGCGAGCTGGCGGACGGCGGTTTTCAGACCCGAAAAAGAAAAGTCGCAACCAGCTTTGCCGATAAGCGGACGCGGCAGAGTAAAGCGTACCGGATTGCCTTGCCTCGCCATTTTTTCAACCGCCGGACCGCCGGGAAAACCCAGACCCAGAAGTTTCGCCACCTTGTCGAAAGCCTCGCCCACAGCATCGTCAATCGTCGTACCGAGGCGGCGGTATTTTCCGACGGCTTCGACGATGAGCAACTGGCTGTGACCGCCGGAGACGAGGAGCAGCAGAAAAGGGAAGGCGACATCATTGGTGAGTCGCGCGGTCAGCGCATGGCCTTCCAGATGATTGACAGCAATGAGTGGCAGGTCGCGGGCGAGCGCCAGACCCTTGGCGGTCATCAGGCCGACAATGACGCCACCGATAAGGCCGGGCCCTGCGGTTGCTGCTATAGCGTCGAGATCGTCCCATCCGACGTTTGCATCCGTCATTGCGCGGGAGATGAGCCCGTCCAGATGTTCGACATGAGCGCGGGCTGCAATTTCAGGGACGACGCCGCCAAAGGGAGTGTGTTCCTTGATCTGCGAAAAGACCGCATTGGACAGGATTTCACCCGCCCCGTTGCCCGAGCGGCGCACGACGGCGGCGGCTGTTTCGTCGCAGCTTGTCTCGATCCCCAGAATTGTGAGGGTTTTGCTCAAGATCGGGTGGTTCCTACTGGGCTTTTGGGCTTCGCGATGGCGTCAGATCGTTTATATAGTCGGAACTCGTCCTTGACGCCATGTTCGCACTTACAAGAGAAAATCCATGTCCCGTCGCTTCCGCATCGGTACCCGCGGGTCGAAACTCGCGCTTATTCAAGCGCATATGGTGGCCGGTCACATCGCCCGTGTTCTCGGTGCGCCGGTGGACGAGGTGACGGAACTTGTCGTCTTCAAAACGCAGGGCGATCTGGTCCTTGACCGCAATCTCTCTGAAATCGGCGGCAAGGGGCTTTTTACGTTCGAGCTTGAAGAAGCGCTTCACAATGGCTCCATCGATTTTGCCGTGCATTCGATGAAAGACATGCCGACCACGTTGCCTGACGCGCTCATCATTGATTGCATATTGGAGCGCGAAGATCCGCGCGACGCTTTTATCTCGTCAAAAGCTGCGTTGCTTGCAGACTTGCCCGCCGGTGCCGTGGTCGGCACATCGTCCTTGCGCCGCGCGGCGCAAGTGCTGGCGAAGCGCCCTGACGTGACGATCGTGCCCTTTCGCGGCAATGTCGATACACGGCTCAAAAAACTCTCAGACGGCGTGGCGGATGCGACCATGCTGGCGATGGCGGGATTGAACCGCATGGATTTGGCAGACCGTGTGACAGCGCCTTTATCGTCCGACGAGATGCTGCCTGCCGTGGCGCAGGGTGCTATCGGTGTTGAACGTCGTAAGGCCGATGAGGAAGCCGCCGCGCTGCTCCACCAGTTTCATCATGCCGAAAGCGGTGTGCGGGTCAGCGCCGAGCGCGCGCTTCTTGCCGTGCTCGACGGCTCATGCCGCACGCCGATTGCTGCGCTGGCGGAATTGAACGGCAAACGCCTGAGCCTGCGCGCGATGATCCTGACGCCGGACGGTAAAGAGGTACTGGAAACATCACGCGACGGGCTGGCGTGCGATGCTGTGGCGCTCGGCGTCGATGCGGGGCGTGAATTGAAGTCGCGCGCGGGCCCGCAATTTTTCAAACTGCCGTGATCCCCATGCGGTTGCTTGTCACGCGACCGGATGATGATGCAGGCCCCCTCATTGCGGCGCTTGAGGGTCAGGGCCATGACGTGTTGCACGCGCCCATGCTCACGATCAGATATGTGTCTGATGCGGTCATCCCCGCGCGTGATTGGGCCGGGCTGCTTTTCACCAGTGCCAGCGGTGTGAGAGCGCTTGCCGCGCGGGACGATTTATACGCCTTTCAACATCTGCCGGTTTTTACCGTCGGCGAGGCCAGTGCGCGGGCGGCGCGGAACGCCGGTTTTACCCGCGTAACCATCGCGGGCGGTGATGTTGTGTCGCTCGCCCAGACGGTTGCCGAAAATGTGAGCCCGTCTGCACCGTTTCTCCATGTGGCTGGTAGCGTAGTGGCGGGCGATCTTGGCGGTGATCTCGCCGCGCGCGGGCATGAGGTGCATCGTGTTGTGCTCTACGAGGCCGAGCGTGTCAGTGCTTTACCGCAGCCCGTGATCAGGGCGCTTGGGACCGGTGGCATTGACGGGGTCTTGTTCTTTTCACCACGCACGGCGAGTGGTTTTGCCGATGCAGTGCAAAAAGCGGGACTTCAGGGAGCTTTGGGTGGGGTCACGGGCTTTTGTCTTTCTCCGGCGGTCGCCCTGTCGCTTGAGAATTTGTCATTCGCGCGTGTCCTGATTGCGGTAAAACCCGAACAGGCCGCTTTGCTTGCACTAATAGGGTAGGCCTGGCGCTGATCGGTCGGGTTTAGCTAAAAACCGTGCAGCATTGCCTTGGGTTCGACATGATCCGCTCTATAGTGGCCAGAGGACGAAGACGTCTGATTTGGCCCAGATCCGGACCCCTGATTGAAAGACAAAAGTGACGCGCGATGCCTGATCCTGAAACACCTTCAGCCGGTGAACCGGAAATCCTCTCGCCCGAACGTAACGGGCCTTCTGCGGAGCGTGGGTCCAAAGAGCCGCCGGTGATTGATGCTGTAGCCGAAGATGAGGATGAGCCCGCGCGCCCTGCTGCGCCTTCGGCGGTGGCGTCGTCCGGCGGGTCGCGCATTGTCGGTTTCTCGCTGGCAGCGGGCATAATCGGTGCGATGGTGCTTGTCGTGGCGCTCAATCAGGCGGGTCTTGTCGGCACGAATGATACCGACCCCAAAGTTATCGGCGATCTTTCATCGCGCCTCGATGCCAATGCGAGCGTCGATGAAACACAGACTCAAAGTCTCAAAGCGATTGAAAGCCAGCTTGCCGTTTCCGGCAAGGCGCTTGAAGAAGCCGCCGCTATGCCCGCACGTCTTGATGCGGCAGAAGCCGCTGTAGCGGCGGCGAAGGCGGCAGCAGACGCGCAAACCGAGCGGCTTGCCACGATCGAGAAAAATCTTCCACCTGCGGATATTGCTGCTCAGATCACGCAACTCAGTGCGATGGTCAAGGCGCTCAATACCGCCGTTGACAGTCTCGCACCGAAAATCGCCGAGTTGGATAAACGTGTCGCCGCGCTTGAAGCGAAGAAAGACGATCCGGATGCGGCGGCGCGTGCGGCCTTGGGGCTCGCTCTTTCCAATCTCTCCCGTGCGACATCGGGGTCCGAGCCATTTGCGCGCGAGCTTGATGTGGTTGCGGCCTTTCTGCCGAACGAGCCTGAACTCGGCGCGTTGAAAACAGTCGCCGAAAAAGGTGTGCCGACAGCGGCGACACTGGAAACCGAATTTCCGCTCGTCGTGCAGCGCGTGCTGGATGCGGAACGGGCAGCATCGGGCGATGGCTGGTGGGCGCGCTTTGTGTCCAACTTCAAAAAGCTCGTGACGCTGCGCCGGACCGGCGAGATCGCGGGCGATGACACGGACGCTGTGCTCGCGCGAATGGAAGAGCGCGTCGGGCGTGGCGATCTGTCGGCAGCGATCTCGGAAGCGGCGGGTTTGAAAGGTCCGGCAGCCGCCGCCGCAAAGCCATGGGTGGCGGATGCGACGGCGCGTGTCACCACATCTGATCTGCTTGCCGCTCTCAGTGCCAATATCACCAAGCGACTAGCTGCGGGGATCGAAGGCTGATGCTGAAGGCGCTCTACATATTTCTGGTCATTGCGGGTCTCGCGGCCCTCGGCGTCTTTCTTGCCGATAATCCGGGTCAGCTCGTGCTGCATTGGCAGGGCTATGAGCTGCGTACAAGTTTTGTTATCGGGCTTGGCTTTCTTGTCGTGCTGGCGGCGCTTGTCATCGTCGTCTGGCGCGTGGCGGGCGGGGTGTTGCGTGCACCGCATAGCGTTTCGGCTTTTATGGATCAGCGCCGCCGCTCCAATGGTTTTCTGGCGCTGTCGCGCGGCATGGTCGCGGTTGCTGCCGGTGACAGCGCGGAGGCGCGGCGTCATGCGGTTCGCGCCCAGAAACTTCTCGCTGATACGCCACTCACATTGTTGCTGACCGCGCAGACCGCCCAGCTTGAAGGGCGCGACGCCGATGCCAATGCAACCTTCGAGACGATGCTCTCTTCGTCCGAGACGCGCTTTTTGGGATTGCGCGGATTGTTTGTACAGGCCCGTCGCGCGGGTGACCGCGTGCGGGCGCTTGAAATTGCGCGGCAGGCTTTTCGTCTGAAACCCAATGCCCAATGGGCGGCGCAGGCGGTGTTTGAAATCGAAGCCGCCGAAGGCGATTGGGGGGCGGCGCTGCGCACGCTCGATCAGAGCCTGAAAGCCAAACAGATCAGCCGCAACGAGGCGCGCCGCCGCCGCATGGTCATGCTGACCGCGCAGGCGATAGCGGCCGCCGAAGAAGCAAAAGCCGAGACCGGCCCAAAACGTCAGCAGACGGATGAAATGGCTTTGCGTCAGGCGATGCTCGCTGTCGCTCTCGATCCTTCCTTTCCGCCCGCTGTGGCGCTCGCCGCCCGGCTGTCGGCGGCGACAGGCCATGTACGCAAAGGGGCAAAACTCATCGAGGCGGCATGGAGCGTGGAGCCGCATCCTGAACTTGTCGACGCCTTCATGGGTCTCGTGCCGATGGAGAGCGGCTATGACCGCTTCAAGCGCGTACAGCTTCTTGTCGGGCGCAACCGCGAGCACAAGGAAAGCCGTGTGGCGCTGGCGCGTGCCGCCATTGGTGCGCGTGACTGGCTGGCGGCACGCGGTGCTTTGGAGGTTTTCGTCGGGGCCAATGCCACGACGCGTCCGACGCAGCGCATTTGCGAGCTGATGGCTGAAATCGAAGAGGGAGAGTTCGGCAATCGCGGCTCGGCGCGCGAATGGTTGTCGCGCGCATTGCAGGCACCGGAAGATGAAGCCTGGACGGGTGAGGGTTGGCGTTCCTACACATGGACGCCGCTCAATCCGGCGACCGGCGAATTTGATGCGCTGGAATGGCGTGTGCCGGGAATGCGGATTACCGCCTCAGCCATGCCCGTGAACGATGAAGACGACGAGATGTCAGACGCCTTGCCGGATCGTGTACCTGTGCCGGTGTTTGCACCAGCATCTGCGCCAGTATCTGCGTCTGTCGCGGCTCAGGCGGTGCTGGATGACGAAGCTGATGATGTGGCCGAGGCCCCCGTTGCGGCGGCGGACATCGTCAAGGACTATGCCGCGCATCTGCCCGACGATCCGGGGCCGGACGGGGCTGATGATTTTGACGGGGAGGACGCGGAGACGCGTTTGCGGAGCAAAGGCGATTTGTGAGGGGGAAATAAACTGGTGAAGCGGATATTCAATGGCATCGGCCTGCTTGTTGTGCTGGCGCTTGTTGTGATCATTGTGTCGCTCGTGCGCTTTGACAAAACGCTGGATGAGCTAGGCCCCAGATATGCCGGTCCGCCATCGCAATTCATCGAGCTTGCCGATGGGGCCAAAGCGCATGTGCGCGATCAGGGCAACAAGTCAGGCCCCGTTCTGGTGCTGGTGCATGGCTCCAATGCGTCTCTCCATACATGGGAGCCATGGGTTGAAATTCTCGGGGCCAAATACCGTATCGTGACGATGGATATGCCCGGTCACGGGCTTACGGGCGGTGTGCCGAACGATGATTATTCACGCGACGGCATGGTAACGTTCACGCATGAAGTGGTGGCGAAGCTCGGTCTCACGTCTTATGCCATCGGCGGTAATTCGATGGGTGGCGGTGTCGCGGCGGCCTATGCGGAGCAATATCCCAAAGAGGTGACAGCGCTTGTTCTCGTCGATGCCGGTGGCTTGCCGCGTGTCGCGAACCCCGACGAAAAAGTGCCGCTCGGTTTCCGCATGGCGCGCTGGCCGGTGGTGAACCAGCTTTTGAAATATCTGGCCCCCCGCTCGATCTATGAAGAGGGCGTGCGCAAAGTCTTTTTCGATCAGTCGAAGGTGACACCGGAGATGATCGAGCGCTATTACGACCTCAACCTCTATCAGGGCAACCGCCGCGCCACGGGGATGCGCTTTGCCATGCCCTATGACAGCAAGATGGCCGATCACCTGGGCGAGATCCGCGCGCCGACGCTCATACTCTGGGGCGACAAGGACGGGCTCATTCCGCTCGCCACGGCCTACGAGTTCCAGAAGCGCATTCAGGGAGCCAAAGTCGTGGTCTATACCGATGTCGGCCACATCCCGATGGAGGAAGTCGTAGACAAGTCGGCGGCCGATGTGGACGCGTTTTTGAGTGCGGCTTTGACCGGTGCAGCGGGTGCTCACGAGGGCGAAACCGTGCCGGTCGAGCATGAGGGCGAAGTCAAACCTATGACGGTAAGCCCCGAATAAAGACCTGTAAGTCGGGAGTTAAGGGATTTCAGCTAGGTTTACCCCGTTCCGCCGTCCTGCCTTCGCAAAGTCTGTTGCCAAAGAGGGTGGGGCGCGGTATTTGAGGTCGGTTCGCGAGGCTCCTGCCCGCAGAACCCCGTGCCGCTTTAGCTCAGTTGGTAGAGCACCTCATTCGTAATGAGGGGGTCAGGTGTTCGAGTCACCTAAGCGGCACCATTTTTCATCAGGTGTTATTCGGTTTTACGGGTGGAATTGGACATCACGGGGCCGTAAGGGTCGGTGTGGGGCAGCACAACCGTACCGATACGGATTTCTTCTTGTGGTATGTGGCAGCCCGACAGATCAAGCATTTTCTGTTGTGTGAAAGTTTTCGGCGTATCAGCCTAGACGACCGTCACTGCAAAAATCCTGAACTTCTTCGTAAAAAGTCCGCCCCCTGATGTGATCTGTGGACGGACTATATCGTAAATGGCGATAAACAGATCAGCGCAAATATTCGCCCTTGATTTCGAAGATGCGGCCAAAGCCCTGCACCATATGAACGGTATCGATGGTGAGTGCATAGACGTTGAAATCAGGGAACTCGGCGTAGGAGGCCGACGAAGGATGGCGCGCTACGAAAATCGCTTTGGCCGCCACAATTTCAGCCGCACCGGTGAGCTTCTCAACGCGACCGACAAATGTGCCGCGCGAGCGCGCTTGCGCGTCCGCTCCCTCCTTTGAATCAGAAGGGGGCGTATCAGCGATCAGCAGGCTCGCACGATTATCGCGGTTGAGGTTGGCGGTGTGACGCGCGAGGTTCGACAAGAGCATCAACAGGCGGCCGTCGGCGTCTCTTGCAAAGGTCGTGAGAGTGGCAAACGGAAAGCCCGTCTCGTCGAGCGTGGCAAGGGCCCCTTCGCCTGTTTCCTCGATGAGTTTGATGCCCGCATTAATTTTTGGTTGATCGTTCATGGGCCTCACATGCGCATAAATTTATCGTCTTCCAGATACCACGGGCGCTGACCGATTTCATGCCTTTAGGGGGCCTCAAATGACCAAACTTGTGCTTATGCTGATTGTTGCCATGACCTGCGCGCTTGCCGCCTGCTCGACTATTGAAGGTGTGGGCCAAGACCTGTCCGACACCGCGCGCTGGACCCGTGGCCAGATGTGATTTTTGGGGCTGCGCTCGCAAGTACGGCCCCAAATCCCCGGGTTAGGTTATGAACCCGAATGCTCTCCCATCTGGGATTGCAAATAGTTTTTGATCCCGACGCTGCCGATAAGGCTCAGTTGGGTTTCGAGGAAGTCGATATGCTCTTCCTCGCTCTCCAGAATGCGCTCGAAAATCTCGCGCGTGATATAGTCGCGCGCGCTTTCGCAATAGGTGATGGCATCGCGGTAGAAGGGATGTGCTTTCATCTCGACATCAAGGTCGGCGCGCAGGCATTCCTCGACATTTTCGCCGATGCGGATTTTGTCCATGTCCTGCAGATTGGGCAGACCGTCGAGAAACAGAATCCGCTCGATCAGACGATCGGCATGTTTCATCTCGTCGATGGACTCGTGATATTCGACCTCGCCGAGCTTCCTGAAGCCCCAGTTTTTAAACATGCGGGCATGAAGGAAATACTGGTTGATGGCGGTGAGTTCGAGCTTCAGCGCCTTGTTGAGCAATTCGATGACCTTGGGGTCGCCTTTCATGGCGCAGGCTCCGTCTGAGGGGGGATGAGAACGGGCCCATAATCGGCTGGTTCGGCGGCGACGTCAAACCCGATATTTGCGTCTAAGTGCCAGAAACCAAAGGGTTTTTCGGCTTTATTGGCAAATGCGGCGCAGTTGCAAAGGCAGGCGCTTGCAGCTGGCCGGTTCGCCGCCCCATCAGTCCGCAGCCTGGGCGAAAACACCGGCGGTCTTGTGCTCGGCAATGATCTCGGCCATGTCCGGCAGACAGCGTCCGCATTGCACTTTGCAGCCTGCGGCGCGATGAATACCTGCCGCCGACGTGGCGGCCCCTGAGGCCACCAGTTCATTGACGGTGCGGTCGTTCAAGGCATTGCAGATACAGACGAACATGCTGTTCTCCCGGATAGTCCGACCTTGTCGGGAGCCGGAGAATGCCAGAGTGGCGGCTAACATGCAAATGCGAATAGGTTTCATTCACTGGTTTTTATTCAGGACCGGCTGAAATCCGCGGTTTTAGCCGACGGGACCCGCGACAGATTGCCCTTATGGCGAATGCGGGCCTCGCGGGGGGCTGGCCACTTCGGTAGGCTCGGGAACTTCAATAGGTTGCGGGCCTCATCCGCTGAAAGGACTTTTGCAATGTTTTCTTTTCCCAAGAGTTCTTTTCTCAAAACATGTGTCTCTGCTCTTTTTCTCGTTATGCTGACGGCGGGGCTCGTAGAGGCGGACGGGGCGAAAGCCGGTTCCATTGAAATTACCGGTGCCTGGGCGCGGCCTAGCATGACGAAAAACGGTGCGGCTTATCTGACGCTCACAAACACGGGTGCAGAACCCGATGCACTCATTGCCGTTGCCTCACCGGCGGCGGACAAAGTTCTCCTTCACGAGATGACAATGGATGGCACGGTCATGCGGATGCGGACCTTGACGCGTCTGCCTCTGCCTGCGGGAGCGAGCATCACAGCCGCGCCCGGCGGCACGCACATTATGCTGATTGGCCTCAAAGCGCCGCTCGTCGTGGGCACATCCATCACGTTGCATCTGACCTTCGAGAAGGCCGGTGCAACCGATATTTCCGTGCCGGTCAAAGCGCAGCCCTGAACGCCAGGGTCTTTTACTATTCGTCAGTGTGCGGAGTTGATTCGCCGAAGAAAATTATTGCGCTGCAAAAAATCATGTTGCAGTTGCGTTGTTTTTTGTAATTTTCCAAAGAACCGCGTCCTGCCTCTGAAATCCGTGTCAAATATGTCATACCCCCTTTGAATACATATTGTGCTTGTTTTGAGCTGACATGTCCGCCTTGACATGATGGATCAATAAAGGTGGGCTAACCGTTGAGGGATGCTGACTGGCCGGGGGGCAGTCGAGTGGGGCTTAACATCCATCGTTCAATCTCCCGAATGTCAGGCTGCAGTAAGTAGAAGCCATCGATGATCGAGGAGGATCACCTATGAAAACAAGAAATTTGCGATCATTGCTTGTCGGCGCGATCGCAGCCGTCGGGCTGATTGCGTCGACCGGCGTGGCGAACGCGGTTCAATTTAAACTTGGTGACGTTGACGCCACCGTGGATTCATCGGTTTCGTTTGGCATGGGCGTGAGGACCTCGCCCATCGACTGCACCAAGGTCGCCCTGCCTAACGGTGGTTGTACGACAACGGGTGCGACTTCGGCTCATACGCTCGGTAAGACTGGCTCGGGATATTCTTACGGCGTCAATAGCGACGACGGCAATATCAACAGCCGTCAGTGGAATCCCTTTACGACGGTCGCAAAAGTTACAAGCGAGCTTCAACTCGAATGGCAGAACTATGGTGCCTTCATTCGCGGTAAAGCCTTTTACGATTATTGGGGTGCCGAACAGCAGGGCACGCAAAGCGACGGTTACGGTATGCGTCCTCTCAGCGATGGATCGCGTGGCAATGGCATAAGAGATGGCAACAATGGTGCAGGTCATGGCTTCAAGCTGCTCGATGCCTTCGTTTATGGTAACTTTACCGTTGCCGGGCAAGCGCTCAATGTTCGCCTTGGCAATCAGGTCGTCAACTGGGGCGAGAGCCTGATTTTCCAGGGTGGTATCAATTCCTTCCTGCCGATCGACGTCTCCGCGATTCGCACGCCCGGTTCACAGCTCAAGGAAGCCTATCAGCCGGTTCCGATGATCTATGCCCAGCTTGGCTTGCCGGGAAATTTCGGCATCGAAGCATTTTATGAATTCGCCTGGAGCCGGACACGTGTCGATTCCTGCGGAACATTCTTTTCCAGCAGTGACGCCTATTGCGAAGGCGGCACATATGTCATGAATTCCTTTGAGTATAACCAACCTGTCGCTGCGCTCGGCGGCGGCTTGTCCCAGACGCTTGGGGGTGTGTTTGTCCCGCGTCTGCCGTCGGAATATGCGCGCAATTCCGGCCAGTTTGGTGTCAAGGGCAGCTATTATGCCGATTGGCTTAATGATGGTACCGATCTCGGTATTTACTACACCAACTTCCACGCCAATCTGCCGATCGGTACTTTCACAGCGGCAGGCGTACCGGGTGTCAATGCAGCAGATTATTGCGCCGCTCCCCTTGGTGCTTTGGCGGCTTTTGCTCCAGCCTCTTTGTGCCTTTCCGATCCGTTGGCTGGTGCAGTGTTGATCGGCGGTGCCGCAGCGGGGAAAATCCGCACACTTGCTCAGTATCCTGAAGATATCCATATGTTCGGCGCGAGCTTCAACACGACCCTTGCCGATCTTCTGGGCGGTACGGCTTTTTCCGGTGAACTGACCTATTCGCCCAACATGCCGTTTCAGGTTGCTGACACAACGATCAACGCCAATAGCTTGGCTTTGTCTTTGACCGAGCAGCTTGCTGCCTTTATTGCGGCAAATCCCACCGCTACTGTTGCACAGGCGCAGGCCGCTCTTGCCGGTGGTACACCGACGACATATCTGACCAATGGTCGTCCTCTGACCTCGGCTGGTAATGTGAATCCGGGCTATGATCGCCATCGTGTCATGACGGGCCAGATTTACACGATTTCGACACTTCCCACGTCCAATCCGTTAACGGAACTTTTGGGTGCGGATCTGGTGCCGCTCATCGCCAATGTCGGCTTTCAATACCTGAACGGCACCCACAAGAACCTCGCCGTTCCGATGTCGGGCTCATATTCGAACAATGCGATTGTCGATTATATGCTTGGCTCGGGTGTCTGCCCTGGCAGCAATCCGGTGGCAAGTGCGGCAGATCTGATTTCTGCGACCTGCCCCGGTGCTCAGTATGCTGATACTTTCTCTTGGGGCTACCGTCTGATCGCTGCTGCTAACTATAACAATGCGTTCAACACGGCGTGGACTGTTACGCCGTCCGTGCAGTGGGCGCATGACGTCAGCGGTTATTCCGCAGGTCCGACAGGCCCCGGCTTCATTGAGAAGCGCAAAGCGGTGACGATTGGTGTTTCGAGTTCCTTGCAGAACACCTGGACCGTGTCGGCTAACTGGACGCACAGCTTCGGCAACGAGTTCCAGGACCTGATGTATGATAAGGACTTTGCGCAGCTCGGTGTGACCTATGCATTCTGATCTTCGTTCGTGAAAGTTCGAACCCGGCGGCAGCGATGCCGCCGGGTTTTTCTTTTTGCATAAGCGGGGTGCGGCGGTGGAATAGTAATTGTGCCACAACGCTCAAAAATCATCCGTAGGCGAATGTTATATTATGCGGCCCGGCGCGAAATCGGGTGGTGGCTGAAATCTCGACATGCAATTCACGTCGCGGACACATCGCGGATGACATTAAAAATATTTAATGTCATTTCATCGCAAAAGAGGCTTGTTTACGCAGAATTAGATGCTGTTGGGCCACAGAAACGCATTGAATCTAACGTCGCTCGCGTTGCGAGATCTTGCTCATTTGTTATTATTCACGCAGAGTTGGCGGGAGAACCGAACTAAGGCGGAAAACCGTCGAGTTCTGAAAAAAGATATTTATGTGGAGGGAACGTACATGAAAAGGACGACCATGTTGGTCTCCGCGTTTGTGTTCGGCGCGATGAGCACAAGCGCCTTGGCACAAGTGCCGGATGCACAGGTCAACCGACTGGGTGGTGATCTCACCCCGATCGGTGCCGAAAAGGCGGGCGAGGGGGACATTCCTGCTTGGACAGGCGGTTTGCAGACAGTGCCGAGCAATGTTTCTTACAAACCGGGCGATCACCTCGCTGATCCGTTTGCAAGCGACCCGATCAAATACACGATCACATCGGCCAATGCCGCCCAGTACGACGCTGTGTTGACGGACGGTCACAAGGCCCTGCTGAAGGCCTATCCGGACTACAAGTTGAACGTCTATCAGACGCGCCGTTCCTGCGCTTATCCTGATCGCGTTTATGAAGCCACCAAGAACAACGCCAAAGTCGGCATTCTCAATGGCGGCGGCTCTGGCGTAGGCGGGGCCGTCATGGGCTTCCCGTTCCCGATCCCGAACAACGCCAACGAAATGATCTGGAACCACACACTGCGTTACCGCTCGTTCAAAACGGTCCGTCAGTTCGCTGCGGCTCCCGTGACACGTGGTGGTGACTACACGCTCACCATCGTGCAGGACGAAGCCATCCTGAACTGGTCCGATCCGACCAAAAAGTCGGCTGAAGACCTGAACAACATCGCGCTCTACTATATCGCCAACACGATTGCGCCCGCCCGCGAAGCCGGCAATGTGATCCTCGTGCTGGAAGCTCTGAACGCCACGCTTAACGGCGGTCGTCAAGCCTGGCAGTACAGCCCCGGCACACGTCGCGTGCGTCGTGCGCCGAATATCTCCTACGACAATCCCGGCACGAACTCTGACGGTCTGTCGACCTCTGACGCCTTTGACGGCTTCAACGGTGCAACGGATCGCTATGACTGGGTCGCTATCGACAAGAAGGCGATGATCATTCCTGCCAACGACTACAAGTCGGAAGTCACTAAGTACAAAGACTTTGTCAAACCGCTTCATCTGAACCAGGACGCGATCCGTTACGAATTGCACCGGACCTGGAACTTTGAGGCCAAGCTGAAGCCCGGTACGCGTCACGTCTATGCGCGTCGTGTCTATCACAATGACGAAGATGCATGGCAGGTTGCGGTTGCCGAACTCTATGACGGCCGTGGCCAGCTTTGGCGCGTCCAGGAGCTGGCACAGCTCCAGCGCTATAACGTGCCGCTTTGCGGTTCGGGCGTTGAAACGGTTTACGATCTGCAGGCCGGTCGCTATCTGGCGCTTACCATGCAGAACGAAGAGCCGCCGGTGAACTATTTTGCCGACGAGCTTGATCCGAGCCGTTATACACCGAGCGCGATCCGCCAGCTTGGCGTCCGCTAAGATTAGCGCTACAATCTAAGGGCCGGGCCTTGGGAAACCGAGGCTCGGCCTGTTTTATGACTCATTTTTTCAGGGTCACGAAACGGCAGGAATTGGCCGGTTATGAGGGCTTGCGGCAATAGGCGCGGGGCCTCACAATCAGAAAACGCGACGACAGGGGGGCCGGTATGCTATTGGCTCCTCTTATGTTAGAGGTTCACGTACGTTACCGGATTGCGACGCCGGACAGATGGGGCCTCACAAAGTTCAACAAACCCGCCATCAGAGCCGGGACGAAAATAAAAGCGATGCGACCGTGAGTTTGTCGAGGGGGCACCTCGGGGCACATGAGCGCCGCTTGTAACGCAGAGTGCAGGGAGCCTCGATCAACATGTCAGTGTCTTTTTCATCCGTTTCATTCGCGAAATTTCTCTCGCTCGGTGGTGTGTCTGGGCTTAGCGCCGTATCAGTACTGGGCCTTGCGCTTCTCGTTTTCCCCGCCCAGGCGCAAGCGGCTGAAGACGCGGCTCCTGCCATCGAATATGCAACGCCCTCACCCCTAGCTGAAAAAGATCTGCTGCTTTCGGCGACTATGGCCGGTACGCGCATGATCGCGGTCGGTGAATTCGGTCACGTCATTCATTCCGATGACGGCGGCAAGACCTGGGTTCAGGCCAAGTCCGTTCCGACACAGGTGACGCTCACCTCGGTCTATTTCGTCAATGACAAAGTCGGCTATGCCGGTGGTCACGACACGACCGTGATCAAGACCGAAGACGGCGGCGACACATGGACGCCCTCCTATCACAATATGGAGGCACAATCGCCGATTATGACGGTCTTCTTCGAAGACGAGAACCACGGTTATGCCATGGGCGCCTTCTCCTTCGTGATCGAAACGAAGGACGGCGGCAAGACATGGGAACAGCGTGAACTGGTGAGTGGCGACAATGAAGACAGCCATCTCAACAAAGCCTTCGCGACCAAAGACGGCACACTCCTCGTCGCTGCTGAATTCGGCAAAGTGTTCCGCTCGACCGACAAAGGCGTTACCTTTTCCGTCGTTAATACGGGCTATGAAGGCTCGTTCTGGGGCGGCATGAACCTCAAAAGCGGTTCGGCTCTCGTCTTCGGGATGCGCGGCAATGTGTATCGCACCGATGATGACGGCGTGACCTGGAAGAAGATCAATTCCGGCACCGACAAATCGGTGAGCGGCGGCTGGGAGCTCGACAATGGCACCGTGGTGCTGGTCGGCCTGCAGGGCTATGTCGGTTACAGTACGGACGGTGGTGAGAATTTCACCGAAGTCACACGCGCTGATCGCCTCGGCTATGCTGCCGTGCTGCCCGGCTCCGACAATACGATCTCGGTCTTCGGTGAGCCCGGCGTCAAGTCGCAGCCCGATGATGAAAAGAAAGCCGCCGACGAAGTGGGCTTCAAGTTCAATACAGGTAGCTGATTTTTTTACTGCTGAATAATCTGAGTGAGACCCCGGATCGCATGATCCGGGGTTTTTCTTTTGAATGCAGTGGTTCACAATTATCTCAAGAAAATATACCGGGAGGGCCAGGCTCATCAGTGCGCATCACGTCGTGTGTCACGTGCGGGTCAATGCAAAAAACAAAATCGCCAATCATTTGAAATTAGGCGCGTGAGGATTTGCCAATGTCATATCCCGATTCGTTGATTGCCGCTGACGAACTGGCGGTCGCAGTTGCCCACCGCGTCGACGAAATCGAGCAAAACCGTTTTCTGCCGCAGGACATTGCCGATCATGCGGCACGTCTCGGTCTGCATCGTCTGTTTATTCCGGCTTCCCTCGGCGGGCTCGAAGCGCATCCGATGATGCTGGTCGATGTGGCCGAGCGTCTCGCTCGTGTCGATGGTTCCACCGCCTGGTGCGTCTTCATCGGCGCAACCTCGGGCATGACGGCTGCGTTCATGCAGCCCGACGAGGCCATGTCCGCCTTTGGTGACCCCATGTCCATTGCCGCAGGTGTCTTTGCGCCGCGCGGAACCGCAAGACACGAGACTGTGAACGGCATCCAAGGCTACCGCGTCAACGGGCGCTGGCAATGGGGGTCGGGCTCGCGCAATGCCCAGACAATCATGGGCGGCGCGTTTATTCTCGACGATGACGGTCAGCCGGAAATGAGCCCGGAAGGCGTGCCGCAAAACCGCATGATGGTGTTCTCGCGTGATCAGGTCATTCTGCATGACACTTGGCGCGTCGCGGGCCTTTGCGGTACGGGCAGCAGCGACTTTGAGGTCAAAGACGTGTTTGTCCCCGCCGCCCGTGCGCCTTCGCTCATTTCAGACAAGCCGCTGCAACGCCCGCTTTATTGCTTCCCGACCTTTGGCCTTCTGGGCATCGGCATTGCCGCTGTCGCGCTCGGCCTCGCGCGCGGGTCCATCGACGCGCTCGTCGAGCTTGCAGGCGGCAAGACACCCCAAGGCTCGTCCAAGCCTCTCGCCTTGCGCGCCAAGGCCCAGCTTGATGTCTCCGAAGCTGAAGCGCTCACGCGTTCGGCGCGGGCCTACCTGAAAGAAACTGTCGATGCCGCTTGGGGCTGCGCCTCCGGTAACGGTGCGATCACGGTTGAGCATCGCCGCGACATTCGTCTGGCGACGACCCATGCGGTCAGGGTTGCCGCCAGTGCGGTCGATCTCATGTACACGCTTGGAGGCGGCACATCGGTCTACAAGACGAGCCCGCTCCAGCGCCATTTCCGCGACGTACATGTCGCGACCCAGCATATGATGGTGTCCGACGCAACTTACGAACTCACGGGGCGGCTCTTCCTTGGCGTGCCCACCAACACGGCCATGTTGTAAGGAAAAGATACGGACGGATATGCCCGTATCGAAAAACTGGGCCGTCGTCCATGTCAAAAGATTATGAAGAAGCGGTAAGCGCCTTCTTGGAAAACGAAACCAATATTCACGGGAGATTGATATGGGCCGCGTCACAGGAAAAAAATGTTTCGTCACAGGCGGGGCGCAGGGCCTCGGTGAAGCGTCGGGAATGATGCTCGCCAAAGAAGGTGCGCTTGTCACGCTTGCCGACATCAATGCCAGAGGCGTGAAAGATGTCGCCGACAAGATCAATGCAAATTATCCGGGGTCTGCATTTTCAGTCGTGCTCGATGTGACGAGCGAACAGCAATGGAAAGACGCGCTCGACTATGCCGACAAGGCGATGGGCGGCATCAATGTGCTCTTCAACAATGCCGGCATTGTCGGCGGCACCACGGTCGAGGATACGGATTTCGACACCTATAAGCATGTGATGGCTGTGGATGTCGACAGCGTGTTTCTGGGCTGCAAATACGCGATCCCCTACATGGTGCCCCACGCGCCGGGCTCGATCATCAACACTTCCTCGATTGCCGGTCTCATCGCCGGTCACAATATGGCCGCTTACAATGCGGCCAAGGCTGCCGTCTGGCTTCTGTCAAAATCAGTTGCACTCCATTGCGCCAAGCGCGGCTATAGGATCCGGTCGAACACCATCCATCCGGCCTTTATCGACACGCCGATATTGGACGATATGAAGCGTGGCATGGAGAAGGAAGAGCTGATCCGTAAATTGTTGAAGCAAGTCCCCATCGGTTATATCGGCGAACCCGATGATGTGGCCTATGCCGTCGTCTATCTCGCCTCGGATGAGAGCAAGTTCATCACGGGGGCCGAGTTAAAATTGGATGGCGGCATTTCGGCCATGTAACGGCCATATTCGGTTGAAAAATTGGTGGCATGTGAAGGCTTGGTTTGAGCCTTCACATGTCCCTGACGAGATTTTGTTAAAGCCTCAAGGCGCAATATCCCTTTGCTGTGACCTTGTGGCTCTTGTGCGGTGCGGGGTCTGAAACCAAACTGGCCTTGTTGTCTCCCGCAAAGATTTGACTATGGCGCGCTCGGTTCTCGTTGTTCTCCATCAGGCCCATTCCAATCCCGGTCGTGTCGGTCAGGAACTGATCCGGCGCGGCTATGAACTGGACATGCGCCGTCCGTCCTTGGGTGATGCCTTGCCGGAGACGCTTGAGAGCCATGCCGGTGCCATTGTCTTCGGCGGACCGATGAGCGCGAACGACGATCTGCCCTTTATCAAAACCGAACTCGACTGGATTTCGAACGTCGCCCTGACATCCGGCAAGCCCTTTTTCGGCATCTGCCTCGGCGGTCAGCTTCTGGCCAAAAGTCTCGGTGCCAAAGTGTTCGGACTACCGCAGAGCCGTTGCGAAGTGGGCTATTTCCCGATCCGCCCGACAGCCGAAGGGGCCGCTCTTTTCGACGATCCGCAATTTGTCTATCAGTGGCATGTCGAAGGCTTCGAGCTTCCCTGCGGTGCCACCATGCTCGCCGAAGGTCACGACTTTCCAGTGCAGGCCATGCGCTACGGTGACAAGGCTTATGGCATCCAGTTTCACCCCGAACTCACTACCCCGATGATGCATCTCTGGCTTGAGTTCGGCAAAGCGCGTCTCGCTCTACCCGGCGCGCAACCGCTGGAAGCCCATGTCGAAGGCCGCGAGAAATACGATCTGTCATTGCGTTTGTGGCTTTCCCGTTTCATGGACAACTGGCTGCCAGAAAGCGCAGGCCTCTCGCCCAGCACCGCAGTGATCGACTAGGTCGATTTCGTTTCAGGTAAAGAAATTTTTTTGATTTCGCTCACCTGCTCATGGCTTATGCATGAGCTATGGCGTTTAAGCTCTAAACCATTGAATACAGGGGTAAAAACCACTTTGGGAATGGTGGAGCCGAGCGGGATCGAACCGCTGACCTCCTCATTGCGAACGAGGCGCTCTCCCAACTGAGCTACGGCCCCAAAGTGGTTCGGTTCTTTAGGCGGCATGACGCTTTCTGTCAAGTCGGGGGTGGTGCTTTAGGAAAAGGTAGATTCCGCAGCCCACGCGCCGATACGCCATACTTGAACGCGGACGCCCGCCCCGTTACATCTTGGGCTACCGGCAGGGTCCAATGCCTGCACTCAAATTCAACGAAGGCACCTATGCAATCCCTTCTCATTCTGATCACGCAAGTCATCCAAATCTATACGTGGGTTATCATCATCGGCGCGGTGCTGAGTTGGCTCATCGCCTTCAATGTCATCAACACGCAGAACCGCTTTGTCTATACGGTGGTCGATATTATCTATCGCGTGACCGAACCGGCGCTGGCACCGCTGCGCCGCATTCTGCCGGATCTTGGCGGGATTGATATTTCCCCCGTTGTGCTTTTGCTTTTGCTCTTCTTCGTTCAGAACCTTCTTTGGGAAATATTCGGTTCGATGGGCGGCGGTCTGTGATTCTTGGCCGTCTGGCGCGAGACGAAAGACGGCGTGGTGCTGCATCTTCGCGTCACGCCGAAGGCCGCGTCCGAGCGGATCGGCGAGGTGCGGACCGATGCGGCGGGCAATGAATTTGTGACTGTTTCGGTCCGTGCCGTGCCCGATAAAGGCAAAGCCAATGAGGCCGTGATCAGACTGCTCGCCAAGCAATTTGGATTGCCAAAATCCGCTTTGTCCGTAGTGTCAGGCGCGACGGACAGAAACAAAGTGATTGCCATTGAGTGTGTTCCCGCCGCGCTCGGTCTTTTGATGGAAGCGCATTGGGATCAGAACAAGGACTAAGAAAATTGGCGGATGCCACACTCATTGATGGCAAGGTTCTAGCTTCTGCATTGAAGGCGCGTGTCGCAGACGCAGTGGGGATCCTCAAAGCCAAGCACGGTCTCACACCGGGCCTAGGTGTTGTTCTTGTCGGTAATGATCCGGCGAGCGAAGTCTATGTGCGTAACAAGCATCATGCGACGCTTGAGGCGGGCATGAACTCCTTTGAATATAAAATGTCTGCAACATCAACGCAGGACGAAGTGCTGGCGAAGGTGGCCGAGTTGAACGCAAACTCTGCGATTCACGGTTTCCTCGTGCAGTTTCCGGTGCCCGATCATATTTCACAGCAAGCTGTGATTGATGCGATTGATCCTAAAAAAGATGCTGACGGGTTGCATCCGCTGAACGCCGGACGCCTTGCAAGCGGTCTACCGGCGATGGTACCTGCGACGCCGGAAGGCTGTGTACTGATGGCGCGCCATACGACGGGCGGCAAGCTCGCGGGCAAACATGCCGTCATTATCGGACGTTCCAATCTTGTCGGCAAACCCGTGGCGCAGCTTCTTCTCAATGAAAACTGCACGGTCACGATCGCGCATTCGCGCTCGACGGACCTTCCGGCCATTGCGCGTCAGGCCGATATTCTCGTGGCCGCTGTCGGTCGTCCGCTGATGGTGAAAGCCGACTGGATTAAACCCGGTGCGATTGTCATCGACGTTGGCATCAACCGTGTGCCCGCGCCCGATAAAGGGGAAGGCAAAACGCGGCTCGTCGGTGATGTCGATTTCGCTGCGGCTAAACTCGTTGCCGGTGCGATCACGCCTGTGCCGGGCGGTGTGGGCTTGATGACGGTTGCCTGTCTTATGCGCAATGCCGTCATTGCTGCCTGTCGCCAGCATGGCGTTGCTGTGCCCGAAGGGCTTTAGGAATCCTCATATGGAAATGCGCAAGCTCGGCACTCTCTGGCCTGTCAGTGCTTTGACGCTTGGCGGCGGTGGTCTGGGACAAGTCTGGGGCGAGACAACGCGCGAGGAAGCGGTGGCTACAGTGCGTCTTGCGGTTGATAGCGGCATCACGCTGCTTGATCTCGCGCCGCTTTACGGACGCGGCGAAGCCGAAGCCGTTGTCGGCGAAGCCTTTGATGGCAAATGGCCAGACGGCGTGCGTGTGACGACGAAAAATATGCTCGGTTCGCGGCATTTTTCAAATATCGCCGGACGGCTTGAAGCCTCCGTTGTGCAGAGTCTCAAGACGTTGAAGCGCGAACAGGCGGATGTCTTTTTCCTTCACTCCAACATTCATCCCGACGACTACCGTTACGAGGATGAGGGCGACTACAAAACCTACGGCACTGTGCCATGGTCCGTCTATGAAGGCGAAATCGCACCGGCTTTTGAAAACCTGAAAGCTAAAGGTCTTATCGGCGCGTGGGGCATCACCGGCATCGGCTTGCCGCGCTCGATCATGGAAGCGCTGAGAGCGGACCCGAAACCGCAAGTCGCTCAGGCGATCACCAATCTGCTTGATAGCGCCGGTGCGATCCGTCGCTTTGAAGAGCCGGTTGAGGCGCGCAACATCATCCGCACAGCGGTCAACAATGACGTCGGTGTTATGGGTATCCGCGCAGTGCAGGCAGGTGCTCTGACGGCCGCCCTTGATCGTCCGCTCAAGGATGACCATCCTGAACAGCAGGATTTTGTCAAAGCCGCCCCCTATCGTGCTTTGGCCGCCGAGCTTGGCCGCGATCCGGCGGAGCTTGCGCACGCCTATGCGCTCACTATCGACGGGGTCGATACGCTGGTGCTGGGCGTCAAAAACCGTGCCGAACTCAGGGTTGCCCTTGATGCCGAAGCTCGCGGGCCGCTGGATGCAGAGACACTTGCGCGCATCGAAGCCCTTGGCCTTCGTCGTCAGCTTCCCCGTCTGCCGCTTGATGCACCCATCTGATGGTCGGTTCAGCGGTTACCAGTCTGACCCCGCACGGCGGCGAGCACGGCCTTTGTGATCGGGTCGTGGCTACCCATTTTCGAACCGATCAGGCAGCGGCGCTGCAGATTTTGAAAAGTGACGAGTGTACAGCCAGATAAAATCCAGTCTTCACATGTCACGCATATGACCGCCGCAATCTTTCCTTTATTATCTTTTTCGATGTGGATGGCCGCGCCTCGCGCGAGCGCATGGAGCACCCGCTGCTCGAACTTCGAGATGTTAGATATGACTATGTCGGGCATGGGAAGAATTGCCTTGAAGAAAAGCTGCAGAAGGCGGGCCGCGCATGACGGCTCAGACGACAGCGCAACGGGATGTGTCAAAGGGGGCAACAAAGCCCGTCTTATCTGCGAAGGCAGACATCAACTCTCCCTTGAGTATGTGCGTTCCGGGTTGAAACCTGTTGATCGCACATGTCAATTTCAGAGCCTCATTGTTCTGCTGTTTTTGACACTTGCTGCGTTAGCGTGGCCGCAGATTGCGCGCGCTGACGGTTCGCAGGACGATCCGCGCGCGACAGGCGGAATGCTTTCATGGCCGCAGGACGAAATGACCCGCGCGCTCGGCATTTATGTGCCGAACCGTATGAAGGGCTTTGATGTGCCGGGTGTGGCCGTTGCCATCGTGCGCGATGGTCAGATTGTTTACACAGGCACGTTCGGCAAGGCTGACAAGGGTAATGACGTGCCGGTGACGCCCGGTACTTTGTTTGAAGCGGGGGCGATCGGCGAACCAGTGGTAGCCTACGGCGCCTTGCGCATGGTGGATGACAAACTTCTCTTTCTTGATGCGCCGCTGTCGCGTGATCTTGATGTGCCGTGGTTGAGCGATAATGCGGCAATCACTTTGCGGCAGGTGCTGACGCACAGATCGGGGCTTGGCGATAATGCGGCGCATCCCTCGCGAGCCACAGGTTTCGTGCCGGGGAGCCGCTTTGGCTTTTCCGGCAGCGGCTTTCTCTATCTTCAGCATGTGATGGAAGTGGTGGGGGCGGCACCGTTTGAAGAGGTGATGCAGGCGCAGGTCTTTGCTCCGCTTGGCCTCACGCAATCGCATTTTCTTGCACAGCCTGACGAGCAACTTGCGCAAGGCTATGTGCCGCTGCGTTTTCTGCTGATGCTGTTCGGTCTGCCCTTTGCGCTCGCCTTTCTTGCCATGCTTGCTGCCTTCTGGGCGATTTCATGGTTCTTGTTCCAGCGCCGTCTCGAAGGATCTGATTTCATCTGGCCGATTGTCGGCGCGGCCTTCTTTGCGGGCGCTGTTGTCTGGTGGGGCTTTGGTGCGATACCGGCGTTCTTTGTCATTGGTGTTACGCTTCTATGTGTGACCGTCGTCGTCCTGCTTGCGGGCTTTGCTTATTACCTCCTCTACATTATCGGGGTTGCCCGTGCGCGTGACGGCATCATCACGCGTGGCAGCGGCGGTCGCGAAGGGCTCATCGTGGCACTCGCCGGTGTCATCGCGCTTGGCGGGTTCTATCCGGCACTCAAATGGTCGGTGCCGGTTTTGCGTATGAGCGTATTGAAGGGTGATCCGCAGCCGGATGCGGCGACCTCCTTTCGCACCACGGCACCCGACATGGCGCGGTTTATGATTGCGCTAATGGATGGCGAGAGACTGAGCCGTGAAACACGTGAACGTCTCTTTGCCGATCCCGTGCCGGTGAGCGCCAATCTGTCTTGGTCGCTCGTGTCCGGTGTGCGCACCGATGGTGCGACGGTGACCTATTGGGCGCGAGGCTCTGTCATGGGTTTTGAAAGCCTGATGGTGATGGATCCAGCGCGTCACGCCGGTGTGATTGTGCTCACCAATGCACGCGCGGGCGGTGAGCTGGCGCAGGATGTGGCGCGCAATGTTCTAGGGGTCGAGGCGGTGTGGTCTTTGCCTTGAGGGGTTTGAAGAAGCCTTTGACCATTTCGATCCGTACTGCATTTTATTTTCGATAGATGCGTGAGGTTCAGGCTTTGGCCTTTGCCTTTTCGATCCCGTCCATGATGAGGCGTCCAGCTTCGGCGGCGTCGCCCCAGCGTTCGACCTTCACCCATTTGCCCTCTTCGAGATCCTTGTAATGTTCGAAGAAATGCGCGACGCGTTTGATGAAGACTTCCGGCAAATCCGTGTAGTTGCGCACATTTTTGTAATAGGGGTTCAGTTTCTCGACCGGCACCGCGATGATCTTTTCGTCTTTGCCTGCTTCGTCGATCATCATCAACACGCCAATGGGGCGGCAACGCACGACAGCGCCGGGTACTACGGGAATGCGGCTTACGACGAGCACGTCGACCGGATCGCCATCGTCTGACAGCGTGTGCGGGATGAAGCCGTAATTGGAGGGGTACTGCATCGCTGTGTGAATGAAACGGTCCACAAAAAGGGTGCCCGACGCTTTATCCATTTCATATTTCACAGGGTGCCCGCCATGGGGCACTTCGATAATGACATTGACGTCTTCGGGGGGATTGACGCCGATAGAGATGGCTTCGATACGCATCAGCCTTTAATCCGTTTGTTGCGCGCTGCCAGCAAACGCAGACGCAGCGCATTGAGTTTGATGAATCCAGTGGCGTCTGTCTGGTCATAGGCGCCGGCATCGTCTTCGAAGGTCACATGGGCCATCGAGTAGAGCGAATAGGGGGAGGAGCGGCCAACAACAGAAACATTGCCCTTGTAGAGTTTGAGACGCACTGTGCCGGTGACAGATTCCTGGCTCTTGTCGATCAGGGCCTGCAACATTTCGCGTTCGGGCGAGAACCAGAAACCGTTATAGATGAGTTCGGCATAGCGCGGCATCAACTCGTCTTTGAGGTGCATCGCGCCGCGATCAAGTGTGATGGATTCAATGCCGCGATGGGCAGCAAGCAAGATCGTGCCGCCAGGTGTTTCATAAATGCCGCGTGATTTCATGCCGACATAGCGGTTTTCGACAAGATCGAGACGGCCGATGCCGTTGGAACCGCCGAGTTCGTTGAGGCGTGTCAGCAGCGTCGCGGGTGACATTTTCACTCCGTCGATCGACGATGCATCGCCGTGTTCGAAGCCGACTTCGATATAGGTCGCTTTATCGGGTGCGTCTTCGGGTGAGACGGTGCGCTGATAGACGAAGTCGGGTGCTTCCTGCGACGGGTCTTCGAGGGCTTTGCCTTCGGATGATGTGTGCAGCAGGTTCGCGTCAACCGAGAAGGGAGCTTCGCCGCGTTTGTCCTTGGCGACGGGGATCTGGTGCTTTTCGGCAAACTCGATGAGCTTGGTGCGGGAGGTCAAATCCCATTCTCGCCAGGGCGTGATGATTTTGATGTCGGGATTGAGTGCGCCGTAACTCACTTCATAGCGCACCTGATCATTGCCCTTGCCGGTCGAGCCGTGGGAGACGGCGTCAGCACCGGTCATGGCAGCGATTTCGATCTGGCGTTTGGCGATCAGCGGACGCGCGATCGAGGTGCCGAGCAGATAGATACCTTCATAGAGCGCGTTGGCGCGGAACATCGGGAAGACGAAGTCGCGGACAAATTCTTCGCGCAGGTCGTCGATATAGATTTCCTTGATGCCGAGCATTTCGGCTTTTTTGCGCGCGGGTTCGAGTTCCTCGCCTTGTCCCAGATCGGCCGTGAAGGTCACGACTTCACAGCCATAGGTTTCCTGCAACCATTTCAGAATAACCGAAGTGTCGAGACCGCCCGAATAGGCAAGGACCACTTTCTTTACGTCTTTTTTCGCGCCGCTCATGTCAGTTCCCGTTTGCAATGCAGAAGCGTATTTTGCGGCACTATAGGCAAAACGCGAGGGGCGGCAAGTGAGGCTGAGGGGGGCCACCTCTTTCGCGACATTTGGTCTGCGATTTAACGTCTTTCCTTCGTTTTTGCGAAGTTCATTTGGGTTAATGAGCCTCGACAGAGCGGTTTGGTGCCCCCATCTTTAGGAAAAAGGGAGATGCCGGTGACGCTTGAATTCTGGTTTGATTACGCCTCGACCTATTCCTATCCTGCCGCGATGCGGGTGGAGCGGCTGGCAAAGGCGGCGGGCGTCACGCTTATCTGGCGGCCCTTTCTTCTTGGTCCCATTTTCGGGTCGCAAGGCTGGAATGATAGCCCGTTCAATATCTATCCTGTTAAAGGCCAATACATGTGGCGCGATATGGCGCGTATTTGCGAGGCCGACGGGCTCGCTTTGAAAGAGCCGGTGCGGTTTCCCCAAAACGGCTTGAAGGCGGCGCGCATTACATTGATCGGTGCCGATGAGGGCTGGGGGGCTGATTTTACACGTGCGGTCTACACGGCGAATTTCGCTGAGCAGAAAGATATTTCAGATGAGGCGGTGTTGAGCGGATTGCTGACATTGCTGGGGCAAGATGCGAGCGACGTGATCAAACGGGCGAATGCCGATGCCAATAAGGCGCGTCTCAAAATACAAACCGAAGAGGCGATCACGCGCGGCATTTTCGGTGCACCGAGTTTTTTCGTCGGTTCAGAACTCTTCTGGGGCAATGACCGGCTTGAGGTGGCGATTGAGTGGGCGAAAAGGAGTTAGGCTTCCGCTTCGGCCTTTTTAAACCGGTCGCTTGCGCGGGCTTTCACGGTTTCGCTTTTGAGCTGTCCGCAGGCCGCCATGATGTCGCGACCGCGAGGTGTGCGCACGGGGCTTGCGTAGCCCGCACGGTTCACAACGTCGGCGAATTTTTCAATCGTGGGCCAGTCGGAACATTCGTAAGGCGAACCAGGCCAGGGATTGAACGGAATAAGGTTGATTTTGGCCGGAATACCTTTGAGCAGACGGACGAGTGACTTCGCATCCTCGATGCTGTCGTTCAGGCCTTTGAGCATTACATATTCAAATGTGATGCGGCGCGCGTTGGAGAGGCCGGGATAATTGCGGCAGGCTTCGAGCAATTCGGCGATGGGATATTTCTTGTTGAGCGGCACGAGCTTGTTGCGCGTTTCGTCGTTCACCGCATGTAGCGAAATGGCGAGCATCGAGCCGATCTCGTCGCCTGCGCGGATGATTTCCGGCACCACGCCCGATGTCGACAAGGTGATGCGGCGTTTGGAGAGCGACAAACCTTCACCGTCCGATATGATGTCGAGAGCCGCGCGGACATTTTCGAAATTGTAAAGCGGCTCGCCCATGCCCATCATCACGATGTTCGTCACCATGCGGTCGTCTGAATTGCGGCCTGAGTTCGGCCATTCGCCGAGCGCGTCACGGGCGACCATCAGTTGACCGACGATTTCACCCGCCGTGAGATTGCGCACGAGTTTTTGTGTGCCGGTGTGGCAGAAGGTGCAGGTGAGCGTGCAGCCGACTTGGCTTGAGATGCAGAGCGTGCCGCGCCCCTCTTCGGGGATATAGACCGCTTCGACTTCAGGACCGGGTACACCGGGCTTGTCGGAGACGAGGCGTAGCAACCACTTGCGCGTACCGTCAACGGACTTTTGCTCGGTCACGATTTCAGGTCGGGCGAGTGAAAACGCGGCGGCGAATTTTATGCGCAGGTCTTTCGACAACGCCGTCATGCCGGAGAAGTCCTGAAGGCCGCGGGTGTAAATCCCGTTCCAGATTTGGCCGACACGCATTTTGATTTCACGGGCGGGCACACCGGCGTCAGCCAGAACCTTGCCCAGTTGCACACGGTCAAGACCCAGCAAGCTCACGCGGGGCATGTTCTGGGGAGCGTCGGACGCCTTATGTGCAAGGTCGAGGCTGGTCGCCATAGGTCAGAACCGGGTTACAGAAACGCGCCCTTCCGTTAAGGGAAGGCGTCAATGAGCTTCTCATAACATAAATGGAGGCTTTTCAGCCAATCAGAGGCCGGTCAGGCTCAAATGCCGCAGAAACGGGCCGGAAATCCGTCAGTTGCAGGCCCCGTCGATCTTCTTGAGGGCCGAGCCGCTGCCTTTAAGCGAATAGGTGTCGGTGGTCAGTGTTTTGCGGGCGGAGGTGCCTTTGACCACCATGTCGGAGCCGGCACGCAAGGCCTTGACCATCTTGGCTTCGTCCTTGGTGTTGTCGAGCCAGGCCCAGTTCTGGTGTTCGCCGCCTTGTGAGACGCCGGAGAACATCTGGAAGCGGTCCTTGCCGATCATGGCAAAGGGCTTCGACGTCGCGGCAAAGGGATAGCCGATGCGCATACTGATTTCATTGCGGATATTGCGGCCCGGACGGTGCGTCACCATGAAATAGACGTCGCCGCGCGTGGCTGATTTCGGTTCCTGTTTTTTTGGTTCCGACAGGACATAGCAAATCTTGTCGCGACCGGTGCCATAGGTATAGGCCGCCCAATCGTCGAATTTGCCGAGGAGCTTCGGCACATCTGCGGCCTCGGCCTGTCCCGCCACAAAAGCCTGTCCTGTCATCAGGCCAAGGGTGACAAGCAAAGGGACTGCAAAAGAGAGAGTGCGGTTCAGCATCAGTAAAGCTCGCATGTCGGGGGGGTGGGCTCACAGGACGACTTATGTTCTTGACCCCACCTTACCGGCGTTAAACGGCAAATTCCAGCGGCTCTTGGTGAAATGGGATGTTCCCTCCCTCCCATCTTCAAGTTGCGAGCTTTTATGGCGGGGCGGGGGAGCAATGTGGTAAATCTCGCCTATACCTATTTGTCCAAAGCCAAATCCACTTAACTGGAGACGGGTGCCGTAAAGAGCGGCCCGTCAAAAAAAACAGGGAACGTCCATGAAAGCCGTCTTGTGCAAGGAATATGGTCCGCCGTCGAGCCTTGTCATCGAAGATCTGCCCTCGCCTGAACCCAAAAAGGGTCAGGTGCTGCTTGAGGTCCACTCCGCCGCGATAAATTTTCCCGATGTGCTGATCATTGAAAATAAATATCAATTCAAGCCGCCGTTGCCTTTCTCGCCGGGCGGCGAAGTGGCGGGCATTGTGACGAAGCTCGGTGAAGGGGTCACCAAAATCAAAGTCGGCGACCGTGTGATCGGCTCCTGCGGCTGGGGTGGATTTGCCGAAGAGATCGCGCTGGATGAAGCACGTGTGACGCCGATCCCTCCCGAAATGGATTATGTAACCGCGTCGGCTTTCCTGATGACTTACGGCACGTCGCATCACGCGCTTAAAGACCGTGCGCAGATCAAACCGGGTGAGACACTACTCGTGCTCGGCGCGGCTGGTGGTGTCGGTCTTGCTGCTGTCGAACTCGGCAAGGCGATGGGGGCGCGCGTGATCGCAGGTGTTTCGTCAGAAGACAAACTCAAAGTCGCGCGCGACCACGGGGCGGATGAAGGTTTTGTCTATCCCACAGGCGCGCTCGACAAAGATCAGCAGCGTGCCCTGACCGACAAGATCAAAGAACTTACAAGCGGCAATGGTGCCGACGTTGTCTATGATCCCGTCGGCGGCGACTATGCCGAGCCCGCTCTGCGCGCGACAAATTGGGAAGGCCGCTATCTCGTCGTCGGTTTTGCCGCCGGACCGATCCCGAAAATTCCGCTGAACCTTGCGCTTCTCAAAGGCTGCCAGATTGTTGGCGTCTTCTGGGGTGCGTTCACCGGTCGCGAACCCGCGCGTCATCAGGAAAATCTGAAAGAGCTGATGAGTTTTTTTAAGGCAGGCAAGCTCAAGCCGCATGTGTCGCGTCAATACAAGTTCTCGGAAGTGGCCGAGGCGCTTGATGATATGGCGGCTCGCAAGGTAAAGGGGAAAATCGTGCTGGTGCCGCAACGCTAAGTCTTTCAACATTTATTATTTGTATACTGAGTAAGGCAAGAGGGGGCGGAGGCCGATGCGGCGAACGGTATTGATGATCGGCGGATTGATTTTTCTCGCCGCGTCCGCGCTTTTCGGCTTTCTTCTCTATGTCCTGCTTTCGACAGGTGATCCGACCTATTGGGCGGGAGACATTGCAGGCTTTGAGCGTCGTGATGTCTCCAATCCGCCGCCGCGCGGCGCAGTGCTTTTTCTTGGCGATGATGATGTGCGCCAATGGAACAGTCTGGCGCGGGATATGGCACCTATTCCTGTCATCGCACGCGGTTTCGGCGGTGCGCAGATTTCTCATATCACTTATTACATTCCTCGCATTGTTGTGCCTTATCGTCCGCGCGCCATTGTGCTGATGGCGGGCAGCAGCGACATGTCGGGTGCCCATGAACGCCGCCCAGAAGATGTGCTGGCCGACATCGAGGCTTTTGTCACGACATTGCGCAAAGCCCATGTGACGGCTCCGGTCTATTTCGTGTCGATCCTGCCCGAACCCATGCGCCAGTCGCGCTGGCTTGGGCGTAAACGAGCCAACGCTCTGGTGGCGGCTTATGCAGCGAAAGACAAGAGCCTGCATTTCATTGACGTTGCCCCTGCGTTCACAACAGGTGCGGATGTGGCGAATGATGAAATGTTTGACTGGTTCGGTCTCGATCTCAATGGTCAGGGCCGCGCCGTTCTTGCGGCCTCGATCAAAGACATTTTGCTCCGCGATGGTTACGCGCCGCCGCCGAGACAGAAATAAGAATCAAGAAACAAAAACGAATATCAGGGAGAGAAAAAATGGCACTGACAAAATTCTCGCGTGAAACGAGCGCAGGTCTGCTTGAAGGCGAATATGATCCGAAGTTCAAAGGCGTCGTGGATGTCTTTGTGGAGAACTACGAAAAGAATGATGAGGTCGGGGCCAATGTTGCGCTGACGCTTGAAGGCAAAACGCTTGTCGATCTTTGGGGCGGCAGGAAGGAACGCGGCGGTGCGGCATGGACGCGTGACACGATGTCGATTGTGTTCTCCTGCACCAAGGGCATCGCGGCGATTTGCGCGCATATGCTTGCTGATCGCGGGCGGCTTGATCTTGACGCGCCGGTTGCAAAATACTGGCCCGAATTTGCAAAGAACGGCAAAGAAGACGCGCTCGTCTCTATGATGCTCGATCATTCCGTTGGTCTGCCGCATGTGCGCGCCAAGCTCAAGGACGGCGCTTATTACGATTACGACTACATGGTGAAAACGCTCGAAGATGAAGCGCCCTTCTGGCAGCCGGGTACGCGCAACGGCTATCATGGTGTGACCTTTGCGTGGACGGTGGGCGAGCTTGTGCATCGAGCGTCCGGCAGACGTCTCGGGGCGTTTATGCGCGATGAATTGGCAAAGCCGCTAGGTGTCGAGTTTCACATCGGTCTGCCGGAAGAGCTTGAGCCCCGCGTCGCGCCGATGATCTATGCCCAGCCTGATGCGGCGACGCTTGCATCCAAATTCACGCAGACGGTGATGTCCGATCCGACATCGCCAGCGCATCTCTTCCTGATGAACGGAGGTGTTGCTGATTTCAATTCGCGCGAGGCCCATGCCGCTGAAATCGGATCGGCCAACGGTATCTCAAACGGTCGCGGGTTGGCCGGTCTCTATCAGCCGCTTGCAAACGGCAAGCTCGTGTCAGCGGATACGCTTGCCCGCATGGGACGTGTCTCAATGGCGACGCATGAAGACGCAACACTGATGATCCCGTCGCGCTTTGCGCTCGGTTTTATGAAGTCGATGGACAATCGCAAAGTACCCAACACCCACAATATGAGCTGCATCATGTCGGATGCGGCTTTCGGTCATGTCGGCATGGGTGGTTCCATCGGCTTTGCCGATCCTGAAGCGAAGATGAGCTTCGGCTACAATATGAACCGCATGGGCAACGGCATTCTGGTGAACGAGCGCTGTCAGTCGCTGATTGACGAGGCGTACAAGGGCCTCGGCTATCGCTCCAATGCGTCAGGCGTCTGGGCTTGAGCCCAGCGCCTTTTTGGCGGCTTCGCGGTGCGCAGGCGTGATGTGGGTTGAGACGAGACCGATAGCGGCCATGAGCACGGTGGCGTCATCGGTGAATCCGAGCCCCGCGATAAAATCCGGTACGAGATCGGTCGGGAGCACAAAATAAGCGAGGGCGGCGATGAGCGTTGCCTTGACGCGCAGGGGCGTATTGGGGTCGCGGGTGCAGAACCAGGCGGCGGCGGCTTCTTCGGCAAATGGAATGCGTCCTGCTGCGCGGGCCATCTTTTTCCAAAAGCCCTGACGCACTTTTTCTTCCTGCTTTTGGTAAAGCACAGGCAGGTTTTGGGGTTTGGTCTGCTCAACCATCGGCGTTTGAGGCTCCGTTTCACACTCAGTCTTGTCAAACATGGGGGCAGGCGAGCTTGTAGGCAAGTGAGCCGTCCCCTGCGTCAAATGGGTAAGCTCGCAGAATCCCCCTGTTTCCATGCATTTTTGGCTCGCATGACCCCTGCCTAATTTGTTAAATCGGCACCAATTAAAAGCCCGTTCGGTAGCGGGCCTCTCGCGGGACAAAGGAAACAGACCCATGAAACTCGACAGCTCAATTTCCGCCATTATCACTGGCGGCGCATCGGGCCTCGGCGCAGCGACCGCTCGTCTCCTCGCTTCGCAAGGCGTCAAGATCGGCATTTTCGATCTGCAGGAAGACAAGGGCGAAGCTATTGCCAAAGAACTCGGCGGTGCATTTGCCAAAGTGAACGTAACGGACGAAGCCTCCGTTGACGCTGGTTTTGCAAAGCTGCGTGCGGCCAACGGTCAGGAACGCATCCTTGTGAACTGCGCTGGTACGGGCAACGCGATCAAGACCGCCTCGCGCAATAAGGAAACAGGCGCGCCGGAATATTTTCCGCTCGACAAGTTCAACCTCATCATCCAGATCAACCTCGTCGGCACGTTCCGTTGCATCGCGAAGTCGGCTGCTGGCATGTTGACGCTTGATCCGCAGTCGAACGGTGATCGGGGTGCCATCGTCAACACGGGTTCGGTTGCTGCTGTTGATGGTCAGATCGGCCAGGCGGCTTACTCGGCATCGAAAGCCGGTGTTGTTGGCATGACACTCCCCATCGCGCGTGACCTGTCGCGCGAAGGCATCCGCATCAACACGATCCTGCCTGGCATTTTCGACACGCCGCTGCTTGCCGGTGCGCCCGAAAAAGTCCGTCAGGCGCTCGGTGCTCAGGTGCCGTTCCCGTCGCGTCTCGGCAATCCGGATGAATATGCATCGCTTGCCATGCAGATGATCACAAACGGCTACTTCAACGGCGAAACCGTTCGCCTTGACGGTGCTATTCGTATGGCCCCTCGCTAATTTTTTCGCCCCAGCGGAAGTGAAAGCCCCGATGGAAATATCGGGGCTTTTTTCTGCTTCTCGCATCCAACTATGAATTTTCAAAAATTCACTTACCCGCTTTGCCTGCGAGCTTGTCCATGAGTTTGGCCATTGCGATGTCGCGCTCAGACACGCCTTTGGCGTCATGCGTGGTGAGTTGCACAATCACGGTCTTGTAGACATTGAACCATTCAGGATGGTGGTCGGCTTTTTCCGCAGCAAGCGCGATGCGGCTCATCCAGCCGAAAGCTTCGGAAAAATCCTTGAACGTGAAGGTTTTTTCAATCGCGCCGCGCCCTTTCACTTTTTCCCAGCCTTTGAGCGAAGCAAGCGCCTTGTCGAGTTCAGCGGGCGTCAGTTTGGCAATCATCATCTGGTCCTATTCATCGACATCAGGGGTGAGGTCATCGGCATAAACGCCATCGGGATAGGCGCGCTCTTTTACATAAGGCCCGCCGCCTGTCTTTTCTTTTGCGGAATACAGGATAAAGCGTGGCACAACAAATGTCGGTGTTGCGAGCAAATTATGTTCTGCGACGAATGAAAAAACTTCGCCCAAATCAATGCGGCGCGGCAGACGGGCCAATGTCACATGCGGCGTGAAATTCTGAGAATCCGGCTTCATGCCGACACGTCGCATTGCGCTTTCGTGTCGGCCTTGCAAAATCGTTAAGTTTGCATCGGGTCTGACGCTTGCATAGATCGCATGAGGTTCAGCGCCACCAAAGGCACCCACCCCCTCCAGCGTCAGAGTGAGCGGCTTGAAGGGAATGCGCGCGAGTTCGGTATCTATATCGTCGGCGATATTTTCGGGCACATCGCCGATGAAGCGCAGTGTGATGTGGAAGTTCTCAGATTCAATCCAGCGCGCATGCTCGATGCCGCGCTGAAGGGGCGTCAGCCGTTCGGCAATCTCGTCGGGAATTTCAAGCGCTGTGAAAAGACGGATCATTGTTTCCGGTGCTAAGAAGAATTGTCACCCCGCGACAAGGGCGAGGTGACAATTCTATTTGAAAATCACGGGCAGGGGTTCGGTTGCTTCGCGTGCTCTGCGTTGATCTCTTTCTCAAGTTCGTCCGACCATTTGACATGACGTGAGGACACAGCCAGTTGCAACTGCTCCATTGTTGTCGCGCCGATAATGTTCGACGTAACGAAAGAGCGTGTGGTGACAAACTGGTTGGCCATCTGGCTCGCATCAAGGTCGTGCTTTTTAGCAATGGCGAGATATGCGTCAATTGCCGCGTTGCTCTGCGGGCTTTCATAACGCTGCAAACGGTTGAAAAGCGCTTTGCGCGATCCGGCAGGTAGTGCGCTATTCTGGTATTTGCCGGTGAGATAGCCTTGCGCGAGCGGCGAATAAGCGAGAAGGCCCACCTGTTCCTGATGTGCAATTTCGGCACCACCCAGTTCAAACGTGCGGTTGATGAGATTATAGGCATTCTGGATCGACTGAACACGCGGTAGATTGCGTGCGTCCGATTCAGCCACGAATTTCATCGTGCCCCAGGGGCTTTCGTTCGAAAGACCAATATGGCGAACCTTGCCTGCCTTGACGATGTCATTGAGGGTTTCAAGAATTTCATGAATCGGATTCGAAGTCGCTTCCACATGGCGGTAGGTCAGGCCATTGCTGCCGAAGAGCGAGATCGGACGATCAGGCCAGTGAAGCTGATAGAGGTCGATATAATCCGTTTGCAGACGTTTCAGACTCTTGTCGACCGCTTCTATGATCTGGGAACGGCTCTGCTCGGTCGGCGATTTGTCGTCGCGAAACCAGTTCATCGGTGAACGGCCTGCGATTTTGGTGGCGAGGATCACCTTGTCACGGTTCTTGCGTGCTTTGAACCAGGTGCCGATGATTGTTTCGGTCCTGCCTTGTGTTTCGGGCTTGGGCGGCACCGGATACATTTCCGATGTGTCGAAAAAATTGATGCCTTCACTGAGTGCATAGTCCATCTGCTCATGGCCCTGACTTTCAGTGTTCTGTTCGCCCCATGTCATGGTACCGAGGCAGATTTCGCTGACCTTGAGGTCGGTCCGGCCAAGTTTGCGGTAGTTCATAGAGTGTCGCCCTCTGTTTCGTTTTATGCAGATATGCGGGAATGGGTGCGCTCAGTTGCCGAGCGGTAAAATCAGATTTTCAACTTTGGGCAGGATCCCCTCGACCATGACGGCGACCCCTTTTGGATTGGGATGCATCCCATCGGCAAGTGTCAGCGAGGCTTGTGCTGCCACGCCGTCGAGAAAAAACGGATAGAGGTCCAGATCGAACTCGCGGGCGATGTCGGGGTAAATCGGGTTGAAAGCCTGGCCGTAGTCCGCGCCCATATTGGGCGGTGCGAGCATACCGACAAGCAACACGCGGATATGGCGGGCTTGCAACGTGCGGATCATCTGTTCGAGGTTCCGCCGCGTCAGCGCGGGATCAATGCCTCTGAGTGCGTCATTGGCACCGAGTTCCAAAATGACAGCGTCGGTTTCAGACCCCACCGACCAGTCGAGTCTTGTGAGCCCGCCTGCTGTCGTGTCGCCCGAGACGCCGGCGTTGCGCACTTCGACATTGCCGTGACCTCTGGCGCGCAAGGCTTTCTGGAGTTGGGGCACGAAGCCTTCGTCGGGGCCGAGCAGATAGCCTGCTGTCAGACTGTCGCCGAAAGCCATAATGACGAAGGGCTTTTGGGCGGGGGCTTTTTCGTCCGCTAGCGCCGGAACGGTGGCCAGCCAGCCGTAGAATATGACGGCGAGTGCTATAGCCGCCATCATTGCGACGCAAAGACGCGTCAGGTCACTGGCGTGGGTCAAATCACGGGCGTGGGTCAATTTCTTGTAAATCGTCGGAGACATGCCATATCGCTTATGAGGGTAGGCCGGAAGAAGAGCGGACAAGAAGGTCCGGTAAAGCAAGCGGGAAGGCAACAGACATTTGGCTGAAAACATCATTGAGCTTAAAAATGTGATGCTCACCCTGCCCAGCCAGGCAGGTCCGGTCAATATCCTGCGCGGGATTGATCTTGCCGTCGGCCGCGGGCGTACTGCGGGCCTTGTCGGTCCTTCGGGCTCGGGCAAATCGACATTGCTCATGGTGCTTGCCGGACTTGAGCGGCCAAGCGCCGGCACGGTCAATGTGGCGGGCGAAGACCTCACCCAGCTCAATGAAGATGGTCTTGCAAAGTTCCGCCGTGCACATGTCGGCATTGTCTTTCAGTCCTTTCATCTCATTCCCACCATGACGGCGCTTGAGAATGTGGCGATCCCGCTTGAGTTTGCCGGTCGTGCTGACGCCTTTGACCGCGCCGAGGAAGAATTGAAACTCGTGGGGCTCGGTCACCGGCTCACGCATTATCCAGGGCAGCTTTCGGGCGGCGAGCAACAGCGCGTGGCGCTGGCGCGCGCCGTTGTGGGCGATCCTGAAATTCTGCTCGCCGACGAGCCCACCGGCAATCTGGACCAGACGACGGGCGGCGATATTATCGAGTTGATGTTCGATCTTCATACCCGCAAGAATGCGACACTGCTTCTCATCACCCATGATGTGACATTGGCCGAACGCTGTGAGCAGGTGGTGCATTTGCGCGACGGGCTGATCGAGCGGATTGATTCGGGTCAAGCGGCACAGGCGCTTGCCAAGGTCAGTATATGAGTGAGGCGTCTTTTTCTCTGGCGTTTCGTCTCGCGCGGCGTGAGTTGCGCGGCGGCCTTGCCGGTTTTCGCATTTTCATTGCTTGTCTCGCGCTCGGTGTTGCGGCGATTGCGGGCGTCGGTTCCGTGTCGAGCGCTTTGACGCGGGGGTTGTCGGAACGCGGTCAGGATATTCTGGGCGGCGATCTTGATGTGCGTCTTCTGCAGCGTGAGGCGCGACCGGCGGAATATGCCGCTTTCGGGCGGGATAAAAACGAGATCAGTCGTACGATTGAAATGCGGGCGATGGCGCGCACGGATGCGACGCAAAGCCTCGTGGAACTCAAATCCGTTGACAAGGCCTATCCGCTTTACGGCGCAATGAAGCTTGCGCCCGACATGACAATGAATGAGGCGCTGGCGGCCAAGGATGGTGTTTACGGTGCGATTGCCGAACCCAGTCTCGTTGCGCGGCTTGGATTGAAAATCGGCGATACATTCAAAGTCGGCTCGGAGGTTTTTCAACTTCGCGCCGAGATCGTGCAGGAGCCCGACCGGATCGGCGACGGTTTTGCGCTCGGCCCCCGCGTGATGATCAATGATGTGTCACTTGCTGCTACCCAGTTGTTGCTGCCGGGCAGCCTTGCTTCTTTTCATTATCGGATTAAGCGCCCCGAGAACCTGCGTGAAGCGGCTGCGATAAAGTCCTACACAGAGTCTCTGCAAAAAGAATTTCCCGATGCGGGTTGGCGTATTCAGGATCGCTCCGACAGCGCACCGGGCTTGCGTCGTTTTGTGGAGCGTGTCGCGTTGTTTCTGAGTTTCGTTGGGCTCACGGCGCTGGTCGTCGGTGGCGTTGGTGTGGCCAATGCGGTCAAATCCTATCTCGATGGTAAGCGCGATGTGATTGCGATTTTCAAGTCGCTTGGTGCGCCGGGCGCATTGATCTTCCGTGTCTATCTCGTGCAAGTGATGGCGCTTGCCATTGTCGGTATTGTTTTGGGACTGGCCATTGGTGCGGCGGTGCCATTCCTGCTCGAAACTTTTGCCGGTCATCTCATCCCTGTGCCTGCGGCGCTTGGTCTTTATTGGGGGCCTTTGGTCCTTGCTGGTGCTTATGGTGTGCTTGCGGCGCTTGCCTTTGCGATCTGGCCTTTGGGCCGCGCGCGCGATGTGCCGCCCACTGCGCTTTTTCGCGACACCATCGCGCCAACGCGCAGCTATCCGCGAGCTATCTATATTGCGGCAACGGTTTTGTCGCTCGCGGTGCTTGGTCTTCTCGCGATTTTTACGGCGGAACGTCCGATATTTGCTTTGTGGTTTGTGGCAGGTGCAGGCCTTGTCTTTCTCATTCTGCGGGTGGCTGCATCGCTCATCATGGATGGTGCAAAACGCATCAAAATGCGCTCGGCATCCATGCGGCTGGCACTTGCCAATCTTTATCGTCCAGGGGCGGCGACACCGGCCGTCATGTTGTCGCTTGGCTTGGGGCTTACGCTTCTCACCACCGTCTCTCTGATTGACGGCAATTTGCGCGCCGAGATTTCCAAGGATCTGCTGGGCCGCGCGCCGTCTTTTTTCTTTGTTGATATTCAGCCCGATCAGATGGATCGTTTCGAGGCTCAGGTAAGAGCCGCGCCGGATGTGACGAAGTTTGAGCGCGTGCCTATGCTCCGTGGACGGATTGTGGCATTGAACGGCGTTCCGGCCGATCAGATCAAACCTGCCGCCAATGCTGCATGGTCGCTGCAGGGTGACAGGGGCATCACCTATGCCCATGCTATGCCCGACAGTGCCAAGCTCGTGCAGGGTGCGTGGTGGCCGGATGATTATAAAGGCGAAGAGCTTGTCTCGTTTGATGAGGAATTGGCCAAAGGCTTGGGTTTGAAACTCGGTGATACGATCACTGTCAATGTGCTCGGTCGTGACATCACGGCAAAAATTGCCAATACGCGGGTGATCGACTGGCAGAGCATGGGGATTAATTTCATCATGATCTTTTCGCCGGGCGTGCTTGAGGGTGCACCCCATAGTGCGCTGGCGACTGTGACGATGGAGGCGCGGGGAGAGGCAAATTTAGAGCGGGGATTGGCCGCCGCTTTTCCGAATGTCACCTCAGTCAGAGTGAAGCTCGCTCTTGAACAGATTTCGCTCGTTCTCTCGCAGTTTTCGCTCGCTGTGCGCTCGACAGGCAGTGTAACGCTTTTGTCCGGCGTACTTGTCCTTGCGGGCGCGATGGCGGCGGGATTTCGGGCGAGATTGCGTGACAGTGTGGTCCTGAAGGTGCTGGGGGCAACGCGCCTGACCATTCTGGGTATCTATGTGCGGGAATATCTTGTGCTGGGCCTTGCGACTGCGCTCATCGCGGCTGCGGCAGGCTCAGTCGCTTCCTATGCGGTTGTTGTCACGATGATGCAGATGCAATGGCACTTCCTGCCTGTGACGCTTCTTTCAACCGTGGTTTTGGCGACATTGGCGACCATTGTCATGGGTTTGGCGGGGACCTATGGCGCACTTTCGGCACCGGCGGCGCGCAGGCTTCGCGGTGGTTAGGGTAACAGCTTGGAATTATTACGTTTTTGTCACGGCTTCTTGTGAAAAGCAGTCATTGTTTCATCTTGTAATAACGGGGATTAGCCCCGATATTGGTGAGACGCACTATCAGGAGGGTGCATTTCATGGCCAATTATGACCAGAACCGCATGAATTCTGCGACGATCATCCGGGGCGATGCTAGCATCGACCAGGGCCTTCGAAGCTATATGCTGAGTGTTTACAACTACATGGCCGCGGGACTCGCCATCACGGGCGTTGCCGCCTTTGTGGTCTCGCTGCTTGCTGTCTCGACTTCGCCGGAAACGACAGTCGCCGTCTTGAAGAACGGGGTGGAGCTGACGAGCTTTGGTGTGGCGCTTTACACGAGTGCCTTGAAGTGGGTTGTCATGCTCGCGCCCTTAGGCGTTGTGTTTTTCTTGAGCGCCCGCATTTCGTCAATGTCGGTCTCGACCGCCCAGATCACGTTCTGGGTCTTTGCCGGTCTGATGGGTCTGTCGATTTCGAGCATTTTTCTCGTTTATACGAGCAGCGCGATCAGCCAGACTTTCTTTGTCACCGCCATCGCCTTTGGTGGTCTGAGCCTTTATGGCTACACAACAAAACGTGATCTCACTGCGATGGGTTCGTTCCTCATCATGGGTGTCATCGGTCTTTTCGTGGCCTCGGTCGTCAACATCTTCCTTCAGAGTTCGGCTTTGCAATTCGCGGTTTCCGCGCTTGGCGTGTTGATTTTTGCAGGTCTTACTGCCTACGACACGCAGAAGACCAAGGAAATGTATTACGCAGCCGATGAAGCTGCGACGACGGCCAAAAAAGCGATCATGGGTGCGCTGTCGCTCTATCTCGACTTCATCAACATGTTCATGTTCCTGCTGCAGCTTTTCGGCAATCGCCGCTAAACCTGCCTCATCCAAAATGATCAAAGTCCCGATGGCAACATCGGGGCTTTTTTTGCTATGTGTCTCTTGTGACTACGCGTCGATGAGGCGGAGCGTTCGTTTCTCAAACACCTTCAAAACCTGTGCGAGATCGTGCCCGCGTTTCATCACGAGGCCTGACGCCGCAATGACTGAGAAGGCCCCTTGCTTGCGGGCCAGTTTCGGGCGTTTTTCGATGCGGAACAGAGGTTGCTCGCTCGCGCGGCGGTGAATGGCAAAGGTCGCGACTTCACGCGTTGAGCCTATGGCGTAATCTCGCCATTCGCCCTCGACGACCTTGCGGCCATAAAGTGAGAGGATGGCTTCGAATTCAGCGCGGGTGAAGAAGATGTCAGGTTCGCGCGGTGGAACCACAGACGTGCTAGCGGGCGCAACAAGGCTTAAATTGTTGTTTTCTGTGGGATCGGACCTGTCTGACATGCCTCTTATCTATCCCTTATCTGGTCCCGAAGTCGGCTGATTGTCTCACTTTTTTGACTTCTTGTGCGATTTTTTCGAGATCACAAAAATGCCTTTTTTCAGCCCTTCGAGGAACACATAGGGCCTCCATATTCCAATCGTTGCCTCACGGCCCGATCCTCTCGCCCCTCCGGCTTATCAGCCCCCCAGCCCCACCGGACAGGCATTTGAGGATCGGGCCACCTTCTCCTCCTCATGTGAGGCGACACTCTCCAAGACTACCAAACGGGTCGCCGCATGTTCCCCCATGCGGCGATCTCTTTTTGTGCCCAAGGTGCAAAAAGCATGAAACATCTTTCACTTGAGAGCATGTGGCCACTGCCTTACACATCAGGGCCAAGGGCAACGGGGTAATATGCGGCCTGCTTAATTTGCTGCATGGGGAGAAGTACCATCAACGGATTTTCAGCACAGCCTGCGGGCTCATCGGGCGCGCCGATGTCTGAACCTATGATCGCCATTGAGGCTCTGAGCAAGCGCTTCGGGCCGTTCACGGCGGTCGATAATATCAGCTTCTCGGTTGCACGTGGCGAGGTTCTGGGCTTTCTCGGGCCCAACGGTGCGGGCAAATCCACGACTATGAAAATGATCACCGGATTTTTGTCGCCGAGCGAAGGGGCCGCGCGTATTTGCGGCCATGATGTCGTCTCCGACACATTGGCCGCTCAGCGCGTGATCGGCTATCTGCCGGAAGGTGCACCTGCCTATGGCGATATGAGCCCGCGTGGTTTTCTCCAGTTCATCGCCCGTGTGCGCGCGCTGAAAGGCGCTGCCGCTGACAAAGCGATTGCGGACGCGGTTGCGGCCACAGAACTTGAGGGCGTGCTTGATCAGCCGATTGACACTTTGTCCAAGGGCTTTCGCCGCCGCGTGGGGTTGGCGCAAGCGATCCTGCATAATCCGCCTGTTCTCATCATGGACGAGCCGACGGACGGTCTGGACCCTAATCAGAAACATGAAGTGCGCAAACTTATCAAGCGCATGTCGACCGACAAGGCAATCATCATCTCGACGCATATTCTGGAAGAGGTGGATGCGATCTGCTCGCGTGCACTCATCATTGATCGCGGGCGTGTGGTTGCCGACGGTACGCCCACGGAACTCATTTCACGTTCTCGCTATCACAATGCGGTGACATTGACCGTTGAAGGTCAACTCACGGTGCAATCGGCTGAGATTCTCAAGAACCTTTCAGGTGTTGTTAGCATGGATGTGATTGCGCGCGGGACTGAAACCGTGCTCACGCTTTTCTCGGCGCGCAAGACGGCTGATGTTGCGGTCGCGGCTGATCTTACGCTTGTTGACGCAGTTGCGCGTGTCGCGCGTGAGCAGGGCTGGATCGTGCGGGCGCTTTACGGGGAACCCGGACGGCTTGATGAAGTTTTTCGTGCCCTTACGCGTACAGATATTGATGATGCGGCCCGTAAGCAATCCACCAACACAAAGAGCGTCGCATGAGAGAGCTTTCTGCCGTTTTCCGTCGCGAGCTTGGTGGTTATTTTGCGACGCCGCTTGCGTTTATTTTCATCGTCGTTTTTCTCTTCACGATGGGTGCTTTCACCTTCTATATGGGCGGCTATTTTGAGAGCGGGTCGGCAGATCTTTCGATCTTTTTCAATTTCCATCCTTGGCTCTATCTCTTCTTGATTCCCGCGATTTCGATGCGCCTTTGGGCGGAAGAACGCCGCACGGGCTCGATTGAGCTTCTGCTTTCGTTGCCCATACCGCTCTGGGCGGCGGTGTTGGGCAAGTTTCTTGCGGCCTGGGTTTTTTCCGGCCTCGCGCTTGCGCTCACCTTTCCGATGTGGATCACGGTCAATTATCTCGGCGATCCGGATAATGGCGTGATCTTAGCCGGTTATATCGGCAGCTTCTTTCTTGCAGGCGGCTATCTCGCCATCGGCTCTTGTCTTTCTGCGACCACTAAAAATCAGGTCATCGCTTTTGTCGTAAGTGTTGTTGTCTGCTTCCTCTTCACCGTGTCGGGTCTGCCGCTGGTGATCGACTTCTTCTCAAGCTGGGCCCCGCAACAGGTGCTGAACACAATCGCGTCATTCTCGTTCCTCATGCATTTCACGGCCATTACCCAGGGCGTGATTGATCTGCGTGACATTATCTATTTCGGTTCGTTGATAACCGTCTGGCTTGTCGCCTGCGGCCTTGTCGTCGATATGAAAAAGGCCGGGTGATCATCATGCAGCAATCTCATTTGCGCTCCGGCTACCGCATCGCCATGCTTTTTCTACTGGCGGTGTTCTTTCTCTCGCTCAATCTTTTTTCCAACATTGTTTTTCGTTCGGCTCAGATCGACCTCACTGATAACAAGCTCTTCACATTGTCGCAGGGCACCGAGAACGTGCTTGCCAAGATCGACGAACCGGTGACGCTGAAGTTTTTCTTTTCTGAGAGCCTTGCCAATGAGTATCCGCAGATCCGTATCTATGCGGGCCGCGTACGCGATCTGTTGCAGGAAATCCGTGATCGTTCGCATGGCAAGGTCATTCTCGAAGTGATCGATCCGGAACCTTTTTCAGGTGATGAAGACCTTGCCATGTCGCTAGGTCTCAAAGGCGCGCGCACGACAGAGGGCGACATTATCTATTTCGGTCTTGTCGGCACCAATCTCGCTGATGGCATCGAACAAATTCCGTTCTTTGCCGATGAGCGCCAGCAATATCTTGAATATGACGTGACGCGTCTCATCCAGAATCTGAGCCGTCCAAAGAAGCCTGTGCTCGGCATCGTGACCAACCTGCCGATGGATACGGGTGCCGGTGGTCTTATGGAGGCCATGCGCGGTCAGTCAAAGCCCTACATGATTTATGAAGAATTGCGCGGACGATTTGAGATCAATTTTCTTGAGCAGAATTTTGTCAAAGTGCCGTCCGATGTGGATGTGCTGTTGATCGCGCATCCGCGTCCGCTTAACGAAACGACGCTTTATGCGATTGATCAATTTGTCATGCGGGGCGGTCGCGTACTGGCGGCCATTGACCCCCATTCTGAAGTCAGTCTTACAGCGGGCAGCGACGGGACCCCGGTGCAGGGTTTTACCGAAGCCTCGAACCTTGAGCCGCTGATGAAAAGCTGGGGTGTCGGATTTGATCCCAACCATATTATTGGTGACCGCAAACTTGCCATGCAGGTGGCGACCGGTCTTGATGCACGGCGCCAGACCAGCGATTATGTGCTCTGGCTCACCGTGCCGCGCGAGGACATGGATCATAACGATATTGTCACGGCCAATATAGACCATCTCAATCTGGCGACCGTTGGCGAGCTGACGGCAGAGACAGGTGCGACGACGGTTTTCACGCCGCTCTTCTGGTCGTCAGAAGATTCCGAAGTTTATGATTTGTCTTACGTGAAGTCAGGACCGACGCCGGACGCTTTGCTTGAAAGTTTTAAACCGTCAGGTGCGAGACATGTATTTGCAGCGCGTGTATCGGGACCCTTGAAGAGTGCGTTTAAGGGCGAGCCGGTGATGGCGGCGGGTCTTGATGCAACCAAACGCTCCGACAGTCTGGAAAAACCCGACACCTATCAGGCCAAGACGACGAAAGACGCCAATATCATTGTGCTTGCAGACAGCGATTTGTTTGATGATCGTTTCTGGGTGCAGACGCAGGACTATAACGGCGAGCGTGTGGCCCAGCCGATTGCCGACAATGCGCAGCTCGTCCTGTCGGCGATTGATAATCTGATGGGGTCTGACGATCTCATCTCGCTGCGTGCGCGTGAACGCGCTGATCGTCCCTTTGTTGTGGTTGATAATTTGCGCAAGGAAGCTGACCGACATTTCCTTGCCGAGCAACAGCGTCTGACGGCGAAAATTGCCGAAACCGAGCAGCGTCTGACAGCTTTGCAGACGTCAACTGGTGAGGAGCCTTCGGCCGATGCGCAAGCCGAAGCGGGTGCCTTCCGCGCCGATCTTCTGAAGAGCCGCAAAGCGCTTCGCGATGTGCAGCGCAATCTGAGGCGCGATATAGACACGCTGGCGGCCCGTGTGCGTTTTGCCAATGTTGCCCTGATGCCTGTTCTCATCGGTTTTGTGGCTCTCGGCGTGGCGCTGCTGCGTCAACGCCGCCGCAAACAGCGCGCCGTCAAAGGAAACTGAACCATGGCATTTTCTTTTGACGATATGCGCAGCAACAAGCCTCTCCGCAATCTTGTTCTGCTTGGTGCATTGACGGTGGCAACTGTTGTCGCTTCTGTCATCGCGGTCAGTGTGCAGGAGCGCGGTGTCAAAGTTCAGTTCGTGCCGGAGCAGATGTATCCCGGCCTTGAGACCAAGCTCGATCAGGTGGGCAAAATCGTTTATACGCTGCCGCGCGGTATGCGCGATCCTGAGAAAATTACGCTGACGCGTAATGCACAAAATCAATGGGTCGTCGCTGAACGCCAGAACTATCCGGCGGATCAGGATCTTGTACGAAAGACGTTGATCGGCGTTTCGGAGTTGCAGCTTTATCAGCCGCGCACGGCTCGTAAGGAATGGCAGCGCGAACTTGGGTTGCTGGAGCCTGAAAATCTCGGCAAGGCGGTGCGGGTCGAATTTTTTGACAAGGACAGTCAGAAGGTCGTATCGCTGCTCGCGGGCAAAGTGCCGGAGCAGACGGTTGATGCACGCGGTCAGGGCATGATTTATGTCCGGCGCGACGGCGAGGCGCAAAGTTATCTGGCGCGTGGCCGTCTGCCGCTCGTACAGACAGCGCAGGACTGGCTTGACCAGAAGTTCCTTGATGTGACACGCGAGGATATTCGCCGCGTCACGCTGTGGGACGGGACGGATCATCCGGTCTATCTGTCGCGTGCTTCAGTCGATCAGAACGATTTTACGATTGAGAACATTCCGGCAGGTCGTTCGACGCGCGGTGCCCCGATTGTCAACGGTGCGGCGACCGCTGTGGCAGGTATGAATTTTGATGATGCCATACCGGTTACATCGTTCGAGTTTCCCGATAGCTCACCCAAGGCTGTGATCGAACTCTTTGACGGTACGAAGCTGACGTTGACCATCACCGGCGGCGGCGGTGCGCTATGGGCGAAGATTGCGGCGGAAGGTGCGGCAGGCACGGAGGCGGGCAAGCGGGCCGAGGTGATCAATGCACGTGTTGCGTCCTGGGTCTATAAACTCACCAAAGATGCGGGCGGACAGCTTACGCAGTCGATGGACCTGTTGACCCATGAAGGCGGTCTGCCGGAATAGCTTCTGGTTTCTTGGGATAATAAAAAGGCGCGTCCTGCGGCACGCGCCTTTTCTTTTTGGGTTCACTAGCCGCTTAAGCAGCGAGGCGACGCAGTACATATTGCAGGATGCCGCCATTGGCGTAGTAGTCGAGCTCATCCTGCGTGTCGATGCGGGCGGTGACTTCGACAACCTGCGTGGAACCATCCGTGCGTTCGATGACGAGCTTCACCTTGGCGCGCGGCGTGACGCCTTTGAGGCCTTCAACCGTGATGATTTCAGAACCATCAAGACCGAGGGTTTGCCAGCTCATGTCGCCGATGAACTGCAAGGGCGCAATGCCCATTCCGACGAGGTTTGAGCGATGGATGCGCTCAAAGCTCTGGGCGATAACGGCTTTGACGCCGAGGAGCATCGTGCCTTTGGCAGCCCAGTCGCGCGAGGAGCCGGTGCCGTATTCCTTGCCGGCAAAGATCACCAACGGTGTGCCGCGGCGTTTATATTCCATCGCGGCATCATAGATCGGCATTTGCGTACCTTCAGGCTCAAGTTTCGTGAGTCCGCCTTCAACGCCGTTCAGCATCTGGTTTTTGATGCGGATATTGGCGAACGTGCCGCGCATCATCACCTGATGGTTGCCACGTCGTGCGCCGTAGCCGTTGAAGTCCTGTGCACCGACCTGTTTGGAAATCAGATAGGATCCTGCAGGGCTCGAGACTTTGATGTTACCGGCGGGCGAGATGTGGTCGGTCGTGATCGAGTCAGCGAATAGGCCGAGGATGCGCGCCTTGTTCACATCTTCAAGCGGCGTGAGTGCACTGGAGAGGTGCTCAAAATAGGGCGGGTTCTGGACATAGGTGGATTCATTGTCCCAGTCATAGGTGAGGCCGCCCGTAACTTTGATGCTTTGCCAGTTGGTATCGCCGTCAAAGACATTGGCGTAGCGGTTGCGGAACATTTCCGGTGTGACGCAGGTATGCACCGTTTCGGCAACTTCCTGCGAGGAAGGCCAGATGTCTTTCAGATAGACAGGCAGGCCGTTGGCACCGGTACCGAGAGGCTCGGTGGTGAGGTCGATCTGCGTGGAGCCTGCAAGCGCGTAAGCGACGACGAGCGGTGGCGAGGCGAGATAGTTTGCTTTTACGTCCGGTGAGACGCGGCCTTCGAAGTTGCGGTTACCCGAAAGTACGGCGGACGCCACGAGATCGTGCTTCGTGATGGTCTGGCTGATTTCGACGGGCAGGGGACCTGAATTGCCGATGCAGGTGGTGCAGCCATAGCCCACGAGATCAAAGCCCAGAGCATCGAGATCGGCCTGTAGGCCTGATTTTGTGAGATAGTCGGTGACGACTTGAGAGCCCGGTGCGAGCGATGTCTTCACCCAGGGCTTCACCTGCAAACCGAGTTTGCGGGCATTGCGGGCAACGAGACCGGCGGCAACGAGCACGTTCGGGTTGGATGTATTCGTGCAGGACGTGATCGCGGCGATGACGACGTCGCCGTGACCGAGATCGAAATCCTTGCCTTCGACAGCAACGCGGGTCGAGGCCTGACCGGGCTTGCCGAATTCACCGGCAAGCGCCGAACCGAAGTTAGAAGCAACATCGGTGAGCGCGACGCGGTCTTGCGGGCGCTTGGGGCCCGCAAGGCTCGGTACGACGGACGAGAGGTCGAGTTCGAGCGTGTCCGTGAAGACGGGATCAGGCGTGTTCTTTTCACGGAACATGCCCTGTGCCTTGGCATAGGCTTCAACGAGTGCGACACGTTCGTCGGAACGGCCTGTCGCTTTGAGAAACTTGAGTGTCTCATTGTCGACGGGGAAAAAGCCGCAGGTCGCGCCGTATTCCGGTGCCATATTAGCGATGGTGGCGCGGTCTTCGAGCGTCAGGTTGTCGAGGCCGTTGCCGAAATATTCGACGAACTTGCCGACGACGCCCTTTTTGCGGAGCATTTGCGTGACTGTGAGAACCATGTCGGTAGCGGTTACGCCTTCAGCGAGCTTGCCGGTGAGGCGGAAGCCCACGACTTCGGGGATGAGCATGGAGACGGGCTGACCGAGCATGGCTGCTTCCGCTTCAATGCCGCCGACGCCCCAGCCGAGAACCGCAAGGCCGTTGACCATGGTTGTGTGGCTGTCTGTGCCGACGCAGGTGTCAGGATATGCGATCTCTTCTGTGCCTTCGGTCTTCGTCCAGACGGTCTGGGCGAGATATTCGAGGTTGACCTGATGGCATATGCCGGTGCCCGGCGGGACCACGCGAAAATTGTTGAAGGCCTTGGAGCCCCAGCGCAGGAATTCATAGCGCTCGCGGTTGCGGCTATATTCAATTTCGGTGTTCTCATGGAACGCCTGTGGTGTGCCGAACTTGTCGACCATGACCGAGTGGTCGATGACGAGATCGACGGGAACGAGGGGGTTGATCTTTGTCGGATCACCACCGAGTGTCTTCACAGCGTCGCGCATGGCAGCAAGATCGACCACGGCGGGGACGCCGGTGAAGTCCTGCATCAGCACGCGGGCGGGGCGATAAGCGATTTCGCGGTCGGACGTGCGCGACTTCAACCACGATTTCACTGCTTTGATGTCGTCAGCGGTGACGGTTCGACCGTCTTCAAAGCGCAGGAGGTTTTCGAGTAGCACTTTCAGCGAATAAGGAAGGCGGGCTGTGCCGGGAAGACCGTTTTTTTCGGCAGCCTTGAGGCTGTAATAGGTATAGCTGCGCTTGCCAACTTTGAGTGTCTGTTTGGCGCCGAAGCTATTGCCCGTTGAGGTTTTGGCTTTCGCAGGTTTCTTGGCGCCAGGTTTTTTGGGCGTAGCCGCTTTTTTTACTACGGGCTTTGCGACAGCTTTCGGCGCGGTTTTCTTTGCAGCCGACTTCTTCGGAGCGGTTTTGGGTGCTGTCTTTTTGGCGGCTGGTTTCTTCGCGATTGATTTCTTCGGGCTCGATTTCGGCGCAGTTTTTTTGGCCGCTGCCTTTTTAGGAGCGGTTTTCTTTGCGGCGGGTTTTTTTGCGATAGACTTCTTCGCAACCGGCTTTGCTTTCTTCGCTACCGTTTTTTTGGCAACGGGCTTTTTCGCCGGAGCTTTCTTTGCAACTGTTTTTTTAACAGTTGCTTTCTTCGGAGCGGCCTTCTTGATGTTTGCTTTTTTAGCGGCTGCCTTTTTGGGCGCTGCTTTTTTAGCGGCGGGTTTTGTCGCTGCTTTTACTTTTACTTTCTTAGCGACAGGCTTCTTTGCCACTGGCTTTTTCGCAACTGACTTTGCAGCCGGTTTTGCGCTTGCCTTTTTCGCTTTGGATTTGGCCTTAGCCGGGGCCTTCTTCGCCATGAATTGTTCCTCGATGATGCGTACCCGAAGGGGGGTGATGAAAGGTGGAAATTTTCAATCGCCACCGCTTTTGCTGCCTTTGGGCCTATATGCTTGACGGGCGAGACTATAAGGTCTTTTCCATGTGAAGGCTATGGTTTGACCGATTTGTCTCCGGTGATAATTGCTCACAACAATGACGACAAATAAGAACTAAGGGGGAGGCGTGATGAGCGTGGTACGTGTTGAAAAATCAGGACCTGTGACAACAATAATCCTGAGCCGCCCCGATGTGCGCAACGCGGTGGACCGTCCGACGGCCAAAGCGCTGGCGGATGCGTTTCTCGACTTCGAGGCAGATGAGGACGCGCTCGTTGCGGTCTTTGCGGGCGATCATGGTGTCTTCTGTGCCGGTGCTGATCTCAAGGCTGTGGCTGCAGGCGGTGAAGGTGGTGATGCCCGGCGCGGTAATCTTATCAAGCCGCCCGGTACAGAGCTGGGATTTAACAGGCTCGCCGCCGATGGTCCGATGGGTCCGTCGCGTATGGTGCTTTCCAAGCCCGTGATCGGGGCGATTGCCGGTTTTGCAGTGGCAGGCGGGCTGGAGCTTGCCCTTTGGTGCGATATGCGAGTGGTCGAAGAAGATGCGCAGTTGGGTGTTTTTTGCAGGCGTTGGGGTGTGCCTCTCATTGATGGCGGCACTGTGCGTCTGCCTCGCCTCATCGGCCATTCGCGTGCAATGGACCTGATCCTCACCGGTCGGGCTGTCAATGCGGCGGAAGCTCTGTCGATGGGTCTTGCCAATCGAGTGGTGCCCAAAGGGCAGGCGCGGGCGGAGGCTGAGAAACTTGCGGCAGAAATCGCGCGCTTTCCGCAGGCCTGTCTCAAAGGCGACAGGATGTCGGCCTATGAGCAATGGGATCTTGCCTTTGATGCGGCAATGGCCAACGAATTTGCATATGGCGTGGCCGTGCTCTCGACCGGTGAAACGCAAAAAGGCGCGGCGCGGTTTGCGTCCGGCAAGGGACGGGGCGGGCGGTTTGACGAAATCTGAAATCAAACGCCATTTTGCGCCGCTGAGCCTTTCTGCGAAGGGTCTGGCCTGTCAGCGCGGCGGCAGGACTGTCTTTCGGGATGTGGAATTTACGGTCGAGAGCGGCGAGGCGCTGATTGTCACAGGTGCAAACGGTGCCGGTAAATCAAGCCTTTTACGGCTGTTGGCAGGATTGGTTGATGTTGCCGGTGGTTCACTGTCGTTCGACGGCGGCGCGGATGATGCGGTGCTCTGCGAACAGGCGCATTACGTCGGACATCTTGATGCGCTGAAAGCAGCGATGACTGTCCGCCAGACGCTTCAGTTCTGGTCTGATTTTTTTGGCGGTGATGTTGCCGGTGCGGACTATGCGCTGGAGGCATTCAATCTTGCGGGTCTTGTTGATCTGCCTGTTGCCTATCTTTCAGCCGGTCAGCGTCGTCGGTTGAGCCTGTCTCGCTTGCTCGTGTCAGAGCGGCCTTTGTGGCTTCTTGATGAACCGGGTGTAGCGCTTGATGTGGCAAGCCTTGAGCGGCTGGTCGGTGTCATTGAGGCGCATCAGGCGCAAGGCGGCGTGGTGATCGCGACAACGCATCAGGTGTTGAATCTTGCTCACAGCAAATTACTTGAACTCGGATCATTGAAGGTGACCGCATGAAGCGGGCTTTCTTCAGTCTTGTGCGTCGTGATGTGGCGCTTGCCGTGCAGATCGGCGGTGGCGGCGGCATGGCAGTCTTTTTCTTTTTCGTCACCGTTACGCTGATGCCATTAGGCATCGGGCCTAATCTCAATCTGCTCGGACAGATCGCGCCGGGCCTTTTATGGGTGGCGTTGCTGCTTTCGTCGCTGCTGACGCTTGATCGTTTGTTTCAGGCAGATTTTGAGGATGGTACCCTGGACGTGCTGAGTATGGGGTCATTGCCGCTTGAACTCGCGGTTGTAGCAAAAATCCTGAGCCATTGGCTCACAACAGGTCTGCCGCTGGTCATAGCCGCACCGATACTCGGACTTCTTCTCAATCTTGAGGAGCATCAGTTTATGCCGCTTGTACTCGCCATGCTGATCGGCAGTCCGGCTCTGAGCCTGATGGGTGCCATTGGTGCAGCCCTGACCGTGAGTGTCAGACGCGGCGGGCTTCTGGCATCGCTTTTGGTGATGCCCTTCTATATTCCCGTTTTGATCTTCGGCGTGGCGACGGCGAGCGCCGGTGCGATGCCGGGTGCGACTGCGCAGGCAACCGCACTACTTGGAGCCGTGACGCTTGTGAGTATTGTCGTGGGCCCATGGGCGTCCGCCGCCGCACTCAGGGCAAACCTTAAAGCCTGACGCGGCAAATTGCCTTAAAGCCGCTCTTGCCACTGAAACCCCGTCGCCGCTAAATGAACCCTATGTCCAGTCCGACCTTTACGCAGCGCTTTCACGCCTTCGCCAATCCGGCCCGTTTCATGGGTTTGAGTGACCGGCTTATTGCGCCTTGTGCGGTGGTGACGGCTTTGCTCATCAGTGCGGGATTTTGGTTTGCTCTTGTCAATTCGCCCGCCGATTATCAGCAGGGTGAGAGCGTGCGCATTATGTATGTTCATGTGCCGTCGGCCTGGCTCGGCATGATGGGCTATATGGTCATGGCGGGCGCATCGATTGTGGCGCTTGTCCTTCGCCATCCTCTTGCTGACGTTGCGGCGAAATCAGCAGCCCCTATCGGTGCCGCCTTTTGTTTTCTGGCGCTTGTCACCGGATCGCTTTGGGGCAAGCCCATGTGGGGGACATGGTGGGTCTGGGATGCGCGGCTTACGTCGATGCTGATCCTGCTGTTTCTTTATTTCGGTTATATCGCGCTTTGGGCGACGATCGAAGAGCCGCAACGTGCGGGCCGTGCGGCCGCAATTCTGGCCCTTGTGGGGTCCATCAATGTGCCGATAGTTCACTATTCGGTTGTTTGGTGGAACACGCTGCATCAACCGGCCAGTGTGTTCCGCGCTGACGGGCCGACGATTGCGCCGGAGATGCTTCTTCCGTTGATGCTGATGGCGCTCGGTTTCACGTTTTTCTTTGTGACGCTTCTCATGCTCAGGATGCGGGCGGAAATTTTGCGCCGTCGTGTAAGGGTACTTCAGCTTGCGCTTGGTGAGGTGTGAGCATGGGCGAATATTTTTCGATGGGCGGTTATGCGGCTTTTGTCTGGTCGGCCTATGGAATGACGGTCTTCGTCATGCTCGCTTTGGTGATCGCGACCTGTCTTGATATTGCCATACAAAAAAAGCGACTTGATGCGCTTGAAAGCAACGGTGCCCGCAAGCGGGCACCGGCGCGTCCGTCCGCACAGACCGCGTCCGAACAATAGTCATGTCATTTCAAACCATCAGATGGGGTGCGCTGATCCCTGCCGTCGTTTTTCTGGTCGTGGCGGGATTGTTTCTTGTCGCGGTGTTTCGCGGAGATTCATCGCTGGTGCCTTCGCCGCTCATCGGGCGCAACGTGCCGGTCTTTTCACTTCCGGCGATTGAAGGTACGGGGCTTTCGGGTTTTGCCAATGAAGATTTGGGCGGGGGTAAGCCCGTCATCGTCAATGTCTGGGCGTCGTGGTGCGTGCCTTGTCGCGATGAACATGCGATCTTGAGTGCGCTTAAAGGCAAAACAGACGTTGCGATATTCGGGCTGAACTACAAAGACACGGGCGAGGGAGCCAGACAGTTTCTCGTCGAGCTTGGCAATCCGTTCACACGGCTCGGCGCGGATGAGAGCGGACGCGTTGGCATAGACTGGGGTGTTTACGGCGTGCCGGAAACTTATATTGTCGATGGTAAGGAGCGCATTGTTTACAAACACGTCGGTCCACTGACAATGCAGATTGTGGACGACGAAATTCTACCCGCTCTTCGCGCGGCTGCTGCTCCTTAAAGTCAGAACAGGCCGCGCGAAGAAAGGTGTGGTGGAATTATTTGCGCTTGGCGGCTGTGCGCTTGGGCGCCGCGGCGCGTTTGCGGGCGGGGGTTGCGGCGCGGGTCGGCTTTTCTTCTTTGGCGCTGCCGATGGCATTAGCAAGCTGCGTCAGGCCTTTGACAAGATCGGCTTGTGTAGCTTTGGGCAGCAGCTCCAGCAGGGCCTTCTCGGCGGCCATAGCGCGGGGCAGGCTCGATGTGAGGGCGCGGCGACCGGCGGCTGTCAGGCGGACTGAATTGGCACGGGCGTCTTCAGCCGTGCGTTTGCGGGCCAGCAGACCATTTTTGATCATTCGGCTGATCATGTCAGCCAGCGTCGAGCGGTCGATGCCCGTGCGGTTGACGAGATCGGTCTGGCTCAAACCTTCTTCGTCATTGACGGCAAAGAGCACTATGAACTGGCGCGGTGTAATGGCGCTGTCGCCCATTTGCTGAACGAACTGATCATAGGCAAATTGCTGTGCCCGGCGCAGCAAGTGGCTGAGGGACGTTTCAAGATCGTAGCTTCCCGCTGACTTTTTGCTCGCCATACTAAATTCCTCCGACTGATGATTTGGGGGCGGTGCGTTTAGCTTAATTTTTGCTATACCGGCGTCCACTGATTAAAGATAGTTCGTTCGGTCTCGTACAGAACCGTCACGTTGATCTTTCATATGCACCCTTGATCGCCCTGAGGCAAGTGTGCATCGCTGTGGAAAATGTCGCAGGCAGCCTTCCGGCTGCGGAAGAAATCGGCAAAGTGCTAGTTTCGGCATAATGCCGTCCTCTTACCTTTCTGCAAGATGACGTCTGGCTGGGAACTGCCTTATACGAATGAAATAAATCCTGCGTTCCGTGGGCTGACGAAAGTATGATGAAATGACAAATTTACCCGAAGCAAAAAAGGCGGGACCCGGTGCTAAAATGCAGGTTGCCGTGAAGCCAGGGCCAATGAAGCACCGAGAAGCGGGCGCAGGCCTTGATCTCGCCTTTACGCGCCGTCCGCCTGCGGGTGATGCTATCCCACGCGACATTTGTGATCATTGCGGACTGATCAGCTATGACAATCCTAAAATTGTGGTGGGATCTGTCGTTACATTCCAAAACAAATTTTTGTTATGTCGGCGGGCTATTGAGCCGCGCAAGGGATTCTGGACCTTCCCAGCGGGGTTTATGGAACACGGAGAAAGTGTGGAAGAAGGCGCGATGCGCGAAGCACGCGAAGAGGCCAATATTTCTATCCGTATTCGCGATCTTCTTGCCGTCTACAGCATTCCGCGACTTTCTCAGGTGCAGATTATGTATCGGGCAGAAATGTTGACATCTGAATTTTCAGCCGGTGTCGAAAGCCTTGAGGTTGCGCTCTTTGACTGGGCCGATATTCCCTGGGAGGAACTTGCTTTTCCCAGTGTCTATTGGGCTTTGAAACAGTTTCAAGAGGTTGCTGATCACGCGGTTGTTGCGCCGTTCGGCAATCCGACAGATGAAGCGGCGTTGCGTTTTCCGCCGGGCCAACCCCAGAGGCCGGAGTCTGATTTGAGCTGACCCGGTCTCACGAGATAGATTGATCAGTTCACGGCATTCTGGAATAGAAGAAATGATTTGCAGCGGGGGGCTATAGTGTCAAAAACCAAAGGAACGCGTGTTCGTAAGGCGAGCATGTCGAAAGATGAACGCAGGGTGATCTTTGCCTCGTCGCTCGGAACAATGTTCGAATGGTATGATTTCTTTGTCTATGGTGCTCTGGCCGCCATCTTTTCCAAGCTGTTCTTTACCGGCCTCAATGACACGTCCGCTTTTATTTTTGCATTGCTTGTTTTTGCAGCAGGCTTTGCGGTCCGTCCCTTCGGTGCTCTTGTTTTTGGCCGTCTTGGCGATCTTGTCGGTCGCAAATATACGTTTCTCGTCACCATTGTCATTATGGGTCTCTCGACGTTTTTCGTGGGTCTTCTTCCCACTTATGCGTCCATTGGTATTGCTGCCCCCATCATCCTCGTGTTGCTGCGCATGGCGCAGGGTCTTGCCATCGGCGGTGAATATGGCGGAGCGGCGACCTATGTGGCAGAGCACGCGCCGCATGGCAGCCGCGGGGCTTACACGTCATGGATTCAGATGACGGCGACGGCCGGGCTGTTCCTCTCGCTTATCGTTATCATGTTGTGTCGCAGCTTCATCTCAGCCGAAGATTTCGAGGTCTGGGGTTGGCGTATCCCGTTCCTTCTGTCGTTTTTGCTGCTCGGCGTTTCGGTTTGGATCCGTTTACGGCTCGATGAATCGCCTGCCTTCAAAAAAATGCAGGCCGAGGGCAAGGGATCGAAAGCGCCATTGCGTGAAAGCTTCGCCCGTTGGTCCAATCTCAAGATCGTACTGCTTGCACTTTTCGGTCTATCGATGGGTGAAGCGGTGGTCTGGTATACGGGCCAGTTTTATGTGCTCATTTTTCTGACGCAGGTGCTGAAAGTCGAACCGCTCGCCGCAAGTATTATGGTGGCAGGCGGGCTCGTGATCGGCACACCTTTCTTTGTGATCTTTGGTGCGCTCTCCGACATGATCGGGCGCAAGCCGATCATCCTGGCGGGGTGCCTGCTTGGAGCCCTCACCTATATGCCAATTTTTCACGCGATTACCCATTACGCCAATCCGGCACTTGAACTTGCGCGCCTCAGTGCACCGGTGAGTGTGTCGGCTGATCCTGACACATGCTCGTTGCAGTTTAATCCCGTGGGTGTTGCGGCTTTTACATCGCCTTGCGATGTCGCCAAATCCGCACTCGTAAAGCGCGGCGTACCTTATGAGAATATCGTAACGACAGGACATGAGGCCGTTATCCATGTCGGCGGTGCGCGTATTGCGTCTTATGATGCGAAGACGGTAAGTGCTGAAGCCAAAATCGCCTTCGATGCGGCGCTCACCGCAGCGCTCACTGACGCACATTATCCGTCGAAAGCGGTTGATAGTGACATCAATAAAATGATGGTCGTGTTGCTCATCGGTGTGTTGGTGATCTTCGGTGCGATGACTTACGGGCCCATTGCGGCGATGCTTGTCGAGCTTTTCCCGACGCGCATCCGTTATTCATCGCTCTCCCTGCCTTATCATATCGGTAATGGCTGGTTCGGTGGCTTCATGCCACCGGTGGCTTTCGCCATCATTGCGGCGACCGGCAGCATGTATGACGGGCTCTGGTATCCGATCATCGTGGCGGGTGTCTGCTTCGTGATCGGATTCATCTTTCTGCCGGAAACAAAAGATCGCGATATTCATAAAGGGTGACGGATATGAAACATGCCGACGATGATTTTGTCCGTTAACCCGTAAAACGCTGCTGTGCGGCGGCCGTTTCTGAAAACCGTTCAAGTGTTGCTTTAATTATTCGGCGGGTGTCTGGTCATCTTTGGGTTTGGTTGTGTAGCGCGTCAGCACGCCCATCTGCGCCATCGCGAAAACGATGGTGAGCGGCATGATGCCGAAAAGTTTGAAGCCCGCCCAGAACTCGGTGGAAAAATTGCGCCAGACCACTTCGTTGATGAAAGCAAGCAATATAAAGAAATATCCCCAGCGCTTTGTCAGTACCATCCAGCCTTCATCGGTGAGATCAAAGGCACTGTCGAAAAGTTGTTTCATCAGAGGTTTTCCGAAAAAGGCAGCACTCAAAAGCCCGCCTGCAAAGAGTAGATTCACCAGCGTCGGTTTGATCTTGATGAATGTGTCATCATGCAACATGAGTGTCAGTGTTCCGAAGATCAGCACAAACACACCGGTCACCAACGGCATGGTGGGGATACGCTTGAATTTTGTATAGGTGATGATGAGCGAGAGTGCGAAGGCCAGCATGAAGGTGCCGGTCGCATAAAAAATGTTTTCAGACGGATCATTGCCGAAGATCAGATCGGCTTTGGAGTTGCACAGAAAGAAAAAAACGAGAGGGCCGAGTTCAAGCCCCATGCGCAAAAGCTGGTCGCCGCTTTTCTGTGTCTGCTGATCGTTCATTAGGCTTCCTGTGCTCCGGTGATAGCGCGGGCGAAGGTCTTGGCATTAAAAGGCTGAAGATCGTCGATTCCTTCGCCGATACCGATCATGTGGACGGGAAGTCCGAAGCGTTTGGCGATCGCCACAAGAATGCCACCACGCGCCGTACCGTCGAGCTTTGTCATTATAAGGCCGGTGACGCCTGCCGTTTTACCGAAAATATCAACCTGATTAAGTGCACTCTGTCCCGTTGTTGCGTCGAGTATCAGAAGCGTCGCGTGCGGTGCTTCCGGATCGAGCTTGCGGATGACGCGGAGCACTTTTTCAAGTTCGGACATAAGGTCTGTTTTGTTCTGTAACCGGCCCGCCGTGTCGATGAGTAAGAGATCGGTTTTTTCTTTGCGTGCACGGGCGAGCGCTTCGTAAGCAAGGCCCGCCGCATCGCCGCCGACTTTTGTGGAGACGACCGGAACGTCGAGGCGCTCGCCCCAGACTTTGAGTTGTTCGACAGCAGCGGCGCGAAATGTGTCACCGGCGGCGAGCATGACACTTTTACCCTGTGCTTTCGCTTGTGATGCGATCTTCGCTGCGGTTGTCGTTTTGCCCGCGCCATTGACGCCGACCATCAATACGCAGAAAGGTTTCTTTGTTTCGTCAATGATGAAAGGTTTTGCGACCGGATCAAGCACGAGAGAAATTTCGTCGGCAACGATGCCGCGGATCTCATCGCCTGTCACTTCCTTGTCGTGGCGACCTTTGCCGACAGCGGCGACAATATCAGCCGCTACCTCGATACCCAGATCGGCAGAGATCAGCAATTCCTCAAGCTCGTCAAGCGTGGCGCGGTCGAGCTTTTTCTTTGTGAAGATGCCGGTGATGCCATCGGAGATTGTGCGGGTTGAACGCGTCAGGCCTTCTTTCATGCGTTGAAAGAGAGAGCGTTTCTTTTCTTCGCCTGTCACATCAGTGGTGTCGTTTCCGGTATCACTCATAGGCTCAACTGACCTTCAAAACTCTGTCCATCATGCGCGGCAAGGTGCACAGGTAGAATATCGCCTGCGCGTAAGCCATTGGGCAGAAGGCGCACAGGCGTGAACTGATGTGTCCGTCCGAGTGTTTCGCTTTCCATCAGCACGGGTTTTGTCGCGCCAAGCCCTTCATTGAGATGGGTTGTAAGACGGGCCGCGCCCTTGAGGCGCAGACGTTCGGCACGGGCTTTGATGAGACCCCGGTCAAGCTGCGGCATCCGAGCAGCCGGTGTGCCTGGACGTGGTGAATACGGAAAAACATGAAGCCATGTGAGGCCGCATTCGTCGGCGAGCCGCATTGTGTTTTCAAACATCTCGTCGGTTTCAGTGGGGAAGCCCGCGATAAAATCGGCTCCGAAAGCAATGTCGGGACGCAGGCGTCGAGCCTCTTTACAAAATTTGATCGAATCTTCACGCGCGTGACGACGCTTCATGCGCTTTAAGATCATATTGTCGCCGGACTGGAGCGAGAGATGGAGATGCGGCATCAGGCGTTCTTCATCGCCGATCAAACGCATCAGCGCGTCGTCGGCTTCAATCGAGTCGATGGAGGAAATGCGCAGGCGCTGCAATTCCGGCACGAGCTTCAGTATGCGGGTGGCGAGATTGCCGAGTGAGGGCGTGCCCGGCAGATCGGCGCCGTAAGATGTAATATCAACGCCGGTCAGGACGACTTCGCGATAGCCGTTTTCGACAAGTACACGGATCTGATTGACGATTTCGCCCGCAGGAACGCTTCGCGAGTTACCGCGTCCATAAGGAATAATGCAGAAGGTGCAGCGGTGGTCGCAGCCGTTCTGTACCTGCACGAATGCGCGGGCGCGGCCTTCGAGCCCCTGAACGAGGTGGCCTGCTGTTTCTTTGACCGACATGATGTCATTGACGCGGACGCGTTCATTGGTCTGAAGTGCCATAGCAGGAGTCCAGCTCTCGGCCTTCATTTTTTCATCATTGCCGATAACCAGATCAACTTCGGTCATTTCAGAAAAATCTGCTGGAGCGACCTGGGCGGCGCAGCCTGTCACGATGATGCGTGCATCCGGATTTTCACGACGGGCTTTGCGGATGGCCTGACGTGCCTGACGGACCGCTTCGTTGGTGACGGCACAGGTGTTGAAAATAATCGCGCCGTTCAGACCTGCCTTTTCGGCATGGTTTTTCATCACTTCAGACTCGTACGTGTTGAGGCGACAGCCGAAGGTAATGATTTCTGCGGGCTTTGTGCTCATGCCACGGCCCCGTTGAGGTAACGCTCTTCCAGCGTGCCTTCAAAGTCGAGCGTCGCGGGGCCGGTCATATAGATGTGATTATCACTTTCACGCCATTCGAGATCGAGATCGCCGCCGGGCAGGCTTACGGTGATACGACGATTTGTGAGGCGGCGCCGCACGGCAGCGACAACGGTGGCGCAGGCGGCGGTACCGCAGGCAAGCGTCAGACCCGCGCCACGTTCCCAGACCTTGAGCCTGACATGCGCACGGTCAAGAACTTGAGCGACCGAGATATTGGCGCGTTCAGGAAAAAGTGGATGGTTTTCGAGCATTGATCCGATGCGTCCGAGATCAACCGTGTCAGGGTCTCTGACAAAGAAGATCGCATGGGGATTGCCGACATTGACGACGGCGGGCGAATGCATGAGCGGAGCGCCGAGCGGTCCGACTTCAAGCTCAATGGCGCGGGTGTCCTGAAACTCCTCAGACAGCGGAATTTCATTCCACTTGAGGCGTGGCTCGCCCATATCAACGGTGATGGTGGCGGCCGGTCCGTGGCTTGCAACCGTATCGCCGCCCAATGTTTCGATGGTGACGGCGTCTTTGCCGGTCTCGTTCAGAATGATCTGACCGATACAACGGGCGGCATTACCGCACGCTTCGACAAGGCTGCCGTCCTGATTGCGGATGCCCATGAACACATCACCGCCATGGCGCGCATGTTCGATGGTGATGAACTGATCGCAGCCGATGCCTGTCTCGCGGTTGGCGACAGCGCGGACAAGGCTTGCGCTTAAATTGAGCGCATGGGTGCGCAGGTCCAGCACGACAAAATCGTTGCCGAGGCCGTTCATCTTGCGAAAGGGTATGCCGCTTGTTGTCATGGTCGCCGCTATATGGTCCTTTTTGCCTCAAATTTCCACTGATTTGGGATGGCGTCGGCTTTTGTCCCAGAGGCGCGTTATCCTCAAGATAGCCTGAAAGGCATCCGATTATGCAGACACTTCTCCCGTTGGCTGAAGAGATTGCTGGTCTTTTGAAGGTGCGGGGCGAGACGGTTGCTGTTTCGGAAAGCTCAACCGGAGGATTGGTGTCAGCCGCCTTGCTCGCCGTGCCCGGCGCGTCTGCCTATTATCTCGGCGGGGCGGTGGTCTATACCAAAAAGGCGCGCGAGGTGCTGGTTGACCTCCCCGCCGACAAGCTCATTGCGGCGGGGGCGCAGAAGCCATTGAGTGAAGCCTTCGTCACTTTGTTGGCGGGGACTTTAAGGGATCAGTTTTCGGCGACATGGGCGCTTGCAGAAATCGGGGCGACGGGGCCTGCGGGGAGCCGTTACGGCAATCCGGCAGGAACGGCTTGTCTCGCGCTTGCAGGGCCTGATCGTTTTCTGCAGGCGATAACGGTGAGTACAGGGATTCTTGAAGACCGTGTCGCCAATATGCGCCTCTTTGCAGCGGAGAGCCTCAAATTGCTCCTAAAGGCCCTCAGATAGGGCAGATTACGAGGCTTTTTTGGTGTCTTCGGGCAATACCCAGCCGAGCGCCTCTACAAGGGTTTGCTGCAATTTATGCAAGGTCTCTACAGCCTTGAGGCTTGCTTCATAGGCGCGGGCCGCCTGCTGAAACTCGGTGACGCCCTGCAGAGTGTCGTCGGTTAGACCTTTGCCGACATCATTGATGACGGCAGGACTCGCAACAAGGCTTGAGACGGAAGACGTCGGTGCCGCAGCGGGGGCGGGGATCGCGACGGGCGTTGTGAAGCTGGAGCGTGCGATCTTTTCTGCCGCATCGTTCGCTTTGGTCGCAGCGGTCTGCATTCCGCTTAAAGCTGTCTGAAGCGCATCACTCATGGATGACCGCCCTGGCTCCGCCCCGACGCGTCATAGCTCGGCAGGCTTGGTGTCGCCGGTGCAGTGACGGGGGCCGACGTTGCGGCGGTTTCTTTGATGGCCGAGAGTGTTGCGCCTGACAGTTTCGGCGCGGGCGGGATCACGGCAGGCCCGAAATTGTCAGCCTGATTTTGTATAGCCTCGGCGCTGGCGCTCGCATTGGTGGCGTATTTATAGGCTGTCACGAGGGCGGCGGACGGGATGGAAATGCCGGACATATCGGTCATGGGACAAGGCTTTCAACACGCTAATACACAACAAACTATGACCCATTAGACCATGGGGGCTTTAAGCCCTTGTAAAGAAATAGGAATGTTATTGACTAAAATGTCAGCTATTTACCCTATGCCCTGAGGAGCTGGGGTCTGCTACCAAATAGAAAAGGGCATGAGGTTGACTAAGGTGGGGTCAAGCCCTAGGTTCCGCCTCGACTTTCGGGATATTTGTGCACCCCGACCCGCCCGAGGCATTGAGCCCGGGTCAACATCCGTCGGCGATATTCGCTCGCGGGTGCGTTTGTGCTTTGAGCTTTTGGGACTTTAGGCCGCGTATATGTTTGAAAACCTCACAGGTCGTTTAGGCGACGTCTTCAGCAAGCTCCGGGGGCGCGGCGCGCTTTCGGAAGCTGATGTGGACGAAGCTCTGCGTGAGGTACGCCGTGCCCTGCTGGAAGCCGACGTGGCGCTTTCTGTGGTTAAAGACTTTATTGATAAAGTGAAGCCGCGCGCCATTGGTGTGGAAGTTCTCAAATCCATCACGCCCGGTCAGCAGGTCATCAAGATCGTTCATGACGAACTTGTCGAAATGCTCGGTGGTGCCGGTGACAGTTCAATCTCGCTTCAGGCGGCACCTCCCGTTGCGATTTTGATGGTCGGTCTTCAGGGCTCCGGTAAGACGACCTCAACGGCTAAAATTGCCAAACGCTTTGAGACGCGTGACAAGCGCCGCGTATTGATGGCCTCGCTTGATACGCGCCGTCCGGCTGCGCAGGAACAGTTGAAAATTCTCGGTGAGCAGACGGGCGTTGCCACCTTGTCGATTATCGCGGGTCAGCAGCCTGTGCAGATCGCGCGCCGTGCAATCGAGGCAGCAAAGCTCGGTGGTTATGATATCGTCATGCTCGACACGGCAGGTCGTATTCATATCGACGAAGCGCTGATGGCTGAAGTCGCCGAAGTGCGCGATGTTGCCAATCCGCATGAAGTGCTGCTTGTCGCCGACAGCCTGACCGGTCAGGACGCTGTCAATGTCGCGATGCAGTTCAAAGAACGCATTGGCGTGACGGGTATCGTCCTGACACGGACGGATGGTGATGGGCGTGGTGGTGCAGCGCTGTCCATGCGTGGCGTCACCGGCGTTCCGATCAAATTGCTTGGTACGGGCGAAAAACTCGACGCGCTGGAAGATTTCCGTGCTGACCGTGTGGCTGGCCGTATTCTCGGCATGGGCGATGTGGTGAGCCTCGTTGAAAAAGCCGCCGAGACCATCGACGCCGAAAAAGCCAATGCCATAGCTGCCAAAATGAAGAAGGGTCAGTTCGACCTTGACGATATGGCAGAGCAGCTCGCACAGATGAAGCGTATGGGTGGCATGAAAGGTGTGCTCGGCATGTTGCCGGGTGTGGCCAAGGCGCAAGCTGCGGCCGCCAACGCTCATCTGGATGACAGTGTCGTGCGCCGTCAGGCCGCGATCATTTCGTCAATGACAAAGGCGGAGCGACGCAATCCTGCTTTGCTGAACGCAAGCCGCAAGCGTCGTGTGGCTGCGGGGTCGGGCACGGAAGTTCAAGAGATCAACCGTCTTCTCAAGCTTCATCGTCAGATGGCCGACATGATGAAGCAGATGGCGCGCCAGAAGGGCGGCGGACTTCTTGGTAAATTGTTCGGTGGCGGTGGCGCAATGCCCGACCTGCCGCCTGACATTGCTAACAATCCAGACGCGCTGAAAAACATGATGCCCAAGGGTGGTTTTCCGGGCGCACTTCCGGGGCTTCCCGGTGCGGGACCGCGTGGTGGATTTCCAGGCCTCCCCGGACTTCCCGGCGGCAAGAAAAAATAGGTTTTTAAGTTTCTAAGGTTTTCTCAGGTTTCTACGTTTCACTAGAAGGTAAAAGAAATGTCTCTCAAAATTCGTCTGGCCCGTGGCGGCGCCAAGAAGCGTCCTTACTACCGCATCGTGATCGCCGACACGCGTTCACCGCGCGATGGCCGCTTTATCGAAAAAATCGGCTCGTTCAATCCTTTGCTGCCGAAAGACCGTGCCGACCGCGTCGTGCTCGATCTTGAACGTGCCCAGCATTGGCTCTCGGTCGGTGCTCTGCCGACAGACCGCGTAGCCCGTTTCCTCGATACCGCTGGTGTCGTGAAGCGTGTGGCGTCGAACAACCCTACACAGGGCAAGCCGAAGGCAAAAGCTCAGGAACGTCTGGAAGCGGCCCGTCTTGCTGCTGAAGAAGCTGCGGCTGCTGCTCCTGCCGAAGAAGCCACGGTCTAATCTTTCGGTCGGTTCATATGTCCGGCATGTCTTCGGATCGCAACCGCGTTTGCCTTGGCGTCATCGTTGGCGCTCAGGGCGTACGCGGGGCCGTGCGGGTGAAACCCTTTACGGAAGATCCGATGGCGGTCGGCGACTACGGGCCGGTTGAGACGAAGGACGGCACACGACGCTTCAAAATCGAAGCGACGGGCACGGTAAAGGGTGTGGTGATCTGCAAGTTGCAGGGCATCACGGACCGTAATGTGGCTGAGGCGCTGCGCGGCACGGAGCTTTATGTGGATCGCTCGGCGCTGCCCGAGGTTGATGAAGACGAGGAAGGCTATTATCACGCCGATCTCATCGGACTTGCAGCTAAAGGCACTGACGGCAGGCTCTATGGTCATGTGCTGAGCGTACAGAATTTCGGGGCGGGTGATCTTCTGGAGATCGCACGACCGCAAGGTGGCCACACAGTGCTGGTGCCTTTCACCGACGGCAATGTGCCGGTGGTCGATTTGGAGGCACAGTGCCTCACGCTTGATCCGCCTGCCGGATTGTTTGATGAGGGGGAGGCTGATGAGTGAGGCTTCTGCCAATAAAGGTTTTCAGGCAAGGGTTCTGACGCTCTTTCCTGAGATGTTTCCGGGCTCGCTTGGTCTGTCACTTGCGGGACGCGCGCTTGCCACGGGTCTTTGGTCGCTTCAGGCGACCGATATTCGTGACTTCGCCGAGGACAAGCATCGCTCTGTCGATGATACGCCCTCTGGTGGCGGCGTGGGCATGGTGATGCGGGCCGATGTGGTGGCGAAAGCCGTCGATGAGGTCCATGTGGGCGGTGAGCCGCTGATCTATCTGTCCCCGCGGGGCAAACCTTTGACGCAAGAACGTGTCAGGGAATTAGCGGCGGGGCAGGGCGTGACGCTTCTTTGCGGGCGCTTTGAGGGGCTTGATCAGCGTGTGATCGAGGCCCGTGTTATGGAAGAAATTAGTCTGGGAGATTTTATTCTCTCAGGCGGCGAGTTGGCGGCTTTGGCCCTGCTCGACGCAATTATCCGGCTCCTGCCCGGCGTCATGGGTAAGGAATTGTCGGGCGAGGATGAGAGTTTCGAAGGCGGTTTGCTTGAATATCCGCATTACACGCGGCCTCAGGTTTTTGAAGGTCGTGAAATACCCAGCGTTCTTACTTCAGGGGACCATGGACGCATCAAGGCTTGGCGTCGTGCCGAGGCTGAAGAGGCAACGAAATCAAGGCGCTCTGACCTCTGGGAAAAATTTCTCAGATTCAGGAGCAAAGACAGTCGCAAGTCCGACTGAAGTATGTTAGTGAAGCCCGCTTCCGGACGAGGTTCCCCTCGCCAAGGTCGATAAGACCGCCGGATGCCTGAAATTCCGAGGTTTTAGATATGAATATCATCGAGCAGATCGACCAGGCCCAGATGGGTGCGCTGACCACCGGTAAGGTGATCCCCGACTTTGCGCCCGGCGACACGCTGATCGTCAATGTTAAAGTCGTCGAAGGCGAGCGTTCGCGCCTTCAGGCCTATGAAGGCGTCTGCATCGCGCGCGCCGGTGGCGGCATCAATCAGAACTTCACGGTTCGCAAGATTTCCTATGGTGAAGGCGTCGAACGTGTGTTCCCGCTTTTCAGCCCGCTCGTCGACAGCATTAAGGTGCTTCGCCGTGGCCGTGTGCGCCGCGCGAAGCTTTATTACCTTCGTGGCCGTCGTGGTAAGTCCGCTCGCATCGTCGAGAAGCAGGATTTCAAGCGCCGCGAAACGTCCGGCGCGGCCTAAGCTTTCATCCGATCTTTTTCGGATCGAGACGCAAGAAGCGGGCAGGGCCTCACGCCCCGTCCCGCTTTTTTTGCTTTTCGGCTTCAGACATCGCTCATTACATCTGATTTGAGACTTCGCGACGCCCCATCAGACACAGGCACCGCGCGAAACAGGAGAGAAAAATGGCTGCACCGCGCACCATGTACGACAAAATCTGGGATGCCCATCTCGTCGAGATGAAAGAGGACGGCACCGGCCTGCTCTATATCGACCGTCATCTCGTCCATGAAGTGACGAGCCCGCAAGCCTTTGAAGGTTTGCGCATGGCAGGCCGCAAGGTTCACGCGCCACAAAAGACGCTCGCCGTGGCCGACCACAATGTGCCGACCACTGATCGCGCCCACGGCATCGCGGACGAAGAGAGCCGCATTCAGGTTCAGACCCTTGATGACAATGCTAAGAGCTTCGGCATCCAGTATCTCGAAATGGATGACAAGCGGCAGGGCATCGTCCACATTGTCGGACCCGAACAGGGCTTTACATTGCCCGGCACAACCATCGTATGCGGTGACAGCCATACATCTACGCATGGCGCGTTCGGTGCGCTCGCCCACGGCATCGGCACATCCGAAGTCGAGCACGTGCTGGCCACGCAAACGCTCATTCAGGCCAAAGCCAAAAATCTGCGCATTAACGTCGTGGGTAAAGCGCCCGAAGGCTTCACCGCGAAAGACATCGCCCTTGCTATCATCGGCCATATCGGCACGGCGGGCGGTACGGGCTATGTGATCGAATATGCAGGCGAAGCGATCCGCGATTTGTCGATGGAGGGGCGCATGACCGTTTGCAACATGACGATTGAAGCTGGCGCGCGCGCAGGTCTCATCGCACCGGATGAAAAGACAATCGCTTATTTCAAAGGCCGCCCGATGGCGCCGTCAGGTGCGAACTGGGACAAGGCTGCTGCTTATTGGCTCACCTTGCCATCGGATGAAGGTGCGCATTTCGACAAGGAAGTGAACCTCGACATTGCCAATCTGCCGCCGATGATCACATGGGGTACAAGCCCTGAAAATGTGATCAAGATTACAGACCGTGTGCCGGACCCGGCCCAGGTTGCCGACGAGGGCAAGCGCAACGCGCTGGAACGGTCGCTTGCCTATATGGGCCTCACGGCAGGCACACCGATCACGGATGTGAAAATCGACCGCGTTTTCATCGGTTCCTGCACCAATGGCCGCATCGAAGATCTGCGCGCTGCCGCTGCTGTCGCAAAGGGCCGCAAGGTGGCTTCCACTGTCAGCGCCATGGTCGTTCCGGGGTCCGGTCTTGTGAAGGAGCAGGCGGAAGTCGAAGGTCTCGACAAGATTTTTGTGGAAGCTGGCTTTGAGTGGCGCGAGCCCGGTTGCTCGATGTGCCTTGCGATGAACGCCGACAAGCTCGCACCGGGCGAGCGTTGTGCATCAACATCCAACCGCAACTTCGAAGGCCGTCAGGGTCGCGGTGGCCGCACGCATCTCGTCTCGCCGCAAATGGCGGCGGCAGCAGCCATTGCCGGTCACTTTGTTGATTTCCGTGAGATGAACTGAGGAGCTTGAAACATGGATAAATTCAATAAACTCACGGGCGTTGCGGCACCGATGCCGCTTATCAATATTGACACCGATATGATCATTCCGAAGCAATTTCTGAAAACGATCAAGCGTACAGGTCTCGGTAAGAACCTGTTTGACGAAATGCGCTATGATGACAAGGGCAACGAGATCGCTGATTTCGTGCTGAACAAGCCCGCCTATCGTCATGCCCAGATTCTCGTGACAGGTGAAAACTTCGGCTGCGGTTCCTCGCGCGAACATGCGCCTTGGGCGCTTGCCGACTTTGGTATCAAATGCGTGATCGCAGCTTCATTCGCTGACATCTTCTACAATAACTGCTTCCAGAACGGCATTCTGCCTATTGTCTTGCCGCAGTCGGAGGTAGACAAGCTGATGGACGATGCCTCACGCGGTCAGAACGCTGTTGTGACCATTGATCTTGAAGCACAGGAAATTCGCGGCCCGGATGGCGGCGTCATCAAGTTTGATCTCGATCCGTTCCGCAAGCATTGCATGTTGGAAGGTCTCGACGGCGTTGGTCTCACCATGAAGAAGGGTGCTGAGATCGCGGCTTTCGAGGCGCGTCATGCTGCCGAACAGCCCTGGCTCTAACTCTACACTTACGAGAAAAGTTCAAAACGAATGAGCAGCAAGAAAATTCTGATCGTCGCCGGTGACGGCATCGGCCCTGAAGTGATGGGTCAGGTCGAGCGCGTTATTTCGTGGTTCAGCACGACGCGTAAATTTGACGTCGAGATCGACCGCGATCTCGTCGGCGGTTGTTGCTACGACGCGCACGGCGTTGCGGTGACCGATGCGACGATTGAAAAAGCGCTGGCCGCTGACGCTGTTTTCCTCGGTGCTGTGGGCGGACCTAAATGGGATAATGTGCCTTACGAAGGTCGCCCTGAAGCTGGTCTCTTGCGTCTGCGCAAAGATCTGGAACTCTTCGCCAACCTGCGTCCTGCGCTTTGCTTTGGCGCGCTGGCCGATGCCTCGTCTCTGAAGCGCGAGCTTGTCGAAGGTCTCGACATTATGATCGTGCGCGAGTTGACCGGCGGCGTTTATTTTGGGGAACCCAAAGTCATCGAAGATCTGCCTAATGGCGAGCGCCGCGGCATCGACACGCAGGTCTATACCACAAGTGAAATCCGCCGCATTGCCGCTGTCGCGTTCGAGCTTGCGCGCAAGCGCGGTAACCGCGTCATGTCGGTTGAAAAGCGCAACGTGATGAAATCCGGTGTGCTGTGGTATGAAGAAGTGATCAAGCTCCACAAGGAACAATATTCCGACGTGAAGCTCGAACATATGCTCGCCGACAATTGTGCCATGCAGCTCGTGCGTAAACCCAAGCAGTTTGACGTCATCGTCACAGACAATCTTTTCGGCGACGTGCTCTCCGACATTGCCTCGATGCTGACAGGTTCGCTCGGCATGTTGCCGTCAGCCTCGCTCGGCGCGAAAGATGCGAACGGCAAAGCGAAAGCCATGTACGAACCTGTACACGGCTCGGCCCCTGACATTGCAGGCACGGGCGCTGCCAATCCCATCGCTTCGGTGCTCTCCTTTGCCATGGCGCTGCGTTACACATTTGATCGCGGCGCTTGCGCGGACCTTCTTGAAAAGGCCGTTGATGCTGTTCTCGCCAGTGGTCTTCGCACCGGCGACATCATGCAGGCTGGCATGACCAAAGTCGGCACCGTCCAGATGGGCGATGCGATCTTGAAGGAACTCGACCGCCTGAACGCTTAACCGGCTCTGATCGGAGATCACACATGGGTTACAAAGTTGCCGTTGTCGGTGCCACAGGCAATGTCGGGCGCGAGATGCTCAACATTCTTGAAGAACGTCAGTTCCCTGCCGACGAGGTGGTGGCGTTGGCATCGCGCCGCAGTCAGGGCACGGAGGTTTCCTATGGTGACAAAATTCTCAAAGTGAAAGCGCTTGAGAATTACAATTTCAAGGGAACAGACATTTGCCTCATGTCGGCAGGTTCCAAAGTCGCCGAGGAATGGTCGGGCCGGATCGCGGCGGCGGGCTGTGTTATGATCGACAATTCATCGCGCTACCGCATGGACCCTGATGTGCCGCTTGTTGTGCCGGAAGTGAATGCAGGCGCGATTGCGGGCTACACAAAAAAGATGATCATCGCGAATCCAAATTGCTCGACAGCGCAGATGGTCGTGGCACTGAAGCCGTTGCATGATCTTGCCAAGATCAAACGCGTTGTGGTTTCGACCTATCAGTCAACGTCGGGTGCCGGCAAAGAAGGCATGGACGAGCTATTCGAGCAGACCCGTGCCATCTATGTGAACGATCCGGTTGAAAAGAGAAAATTTACCAAGCAGATCGCCTTCAATGTCATCCCACATATTGATGTGTTTATGGAGGATGGCTACACGAAAGAAGAATGGAAGATGGTGGTCGAGACCAAGAAAATTCTCGATCCCAAGATTCTTGTGACGGCGACTTGTGTTCGTGTTCCCGTTTTTGTCGGGCATTCAGAATCTATCAATATCGAATTTGAAAATCCGATCTCGGATGATGAAGCGCGTGAAGTACTGCGTGAATCGCCAGGCTGTCTCGTTGTGGATAAGCGTGAAGACGGTGGCTATGTGACGCCTCTGGAATGTGTCGGTGACTTTGCGACCTATATCAGCCGTATCCGCTCGGACCCGACAGTCGATAATGGCATTGCGATGTGGGTTGTCTCTGACAATCTGCGCAAAGGTGCAGCCCTCAATGCCGTTCAGATTGCCGAAATCCTCGGTACGCGTTATTTGAAGAAAGCCGCCTGATCCACTGAAAGTGAGTTCCATGACCGACATCATCGCCCGCCCGCGCCGCAGCGTCCTCTACATGCCGGGGTCCAATGCCCGGGCGATGGAAAAGGCGAGGGACATTCCGGTAGACGCCCTGATCCTCGATCTGGAAGATGCGGTCGCCCCCGATGCGAAAAACGAAGCACGGACGCAGGTGATTGCGGCGGTCAAAGCAGGCGGGTACGGCAAACGTGAAATTGTCATCCGCGTGAACGGTCTTGATACGCCCTGGGGCATAGCGGACATTAAAGCGGCTGTGGCGGCAAAACCCGACGCTATCCTCGTCCCGAAAATCAATTCTGCCGAAGATGTGCTGCGTGCCGACAAGGCGCTTTCGGACGCCGGTGCGCCCGCGACGCTCCAACTCTGGTGCATGATCGAGACACCGCTCGCTATCCTCAACATACAGGCGATTGCGGCGAAGGCCTCGTCTACGCGCATGTCCGTCTGGGTCATGGGCACAAACGACATTGCCAAGGAGCTTCGCGCCGCGCACACGGCTGATCGCGTACCGATGCTCACTTCGCTTGGCCTTTCGATCATCGCGGCGCGAGCTTATGGACTAGTCGCACTTGATGGTGTCTATAACGACATCAAAAACGAAGAGGGCTTTGCCGCCATTTGCGAGCAGGGCCGCGATATGGGTTTTGATGGCAAGACGCTCATTCATCCGAGCCAGGTTCTGCCCTGCAATAAAATCTTCTCGCCCGATCCAGAGACAGTCGCTTTTGCGCGGCTCACGATTGATGCGTTCAAGCTGCCGGAAAATGCAGGCAAGGGCGTGTTGAAAGTGGAAGGCCGCATGGTGGAAATCCTGCACGCAGAAATAGCCAAGCGCACGGTTGCGATTGCTGACGCCATTGCGGAGCTTGAAGCATGAGCAAGACTAACACGGGCAATTTCTTTGAAGACTTCAAAGTAGGGCAGGTGTTGACACATGCGACACCCCGCACACTGACAGACGGCGACCGTGCGCTTTATCAGGCGCTGTTTGGGTCGCGCTTTAGTCTTCAATCGTCAGATGAAGTTGCGCGAAAGGCGGGCTATGCGCAATCGCCGGTTGATGATCTGCTGGCATTCCACATTGTCTTTGGTAAAACAGTTCCCGACGTCTCGCTCAATGCCGTGGCGAATTTGGGCTATGCCGATTGTCGGTTTCTGAAGCCGGTTTTTTCCGGTGATACGCTTTCGACCATTTCCAAAGTCATCGGCCTTAAAGAAAATTCAGATGGCACCACAGGCGTTGTCTATGTGCGTTCGACAGGCCGCAATCAGCGCGATGAGATTGTGCTCGACTATGTCCGCTGGGTGATGGTGCGCAAGCGCGATAAGTCTTCACCCGCGCCTGAAACCGATGTGCCGTCGCTCCCCAATGCGGTTGAAGCGGAATTTCTCGAAGTGCCCGCGCATATCCATTTTAAGGGGTTCGATCTTGCCGCTTCAGGTAGCGCCCATCTTTGGGATGACTATGTGGTCGGCGAAAAGATTGATCACGTGGACGGTGTGACGATTGAAGAAGCCGAGCATATGATGGCGACGCGGCTTTATCAAAACACGGCCAAAGTGCATTTCAACCAGTTCACTGAAGGTGAGGGGCGTTTTGGTCGCCGTTTGATTTACGGTGGCCATGTGATTTCTCTCGCGCGGTCACTGTCGTTCAACGGGCTGGGCAATGCGCAACTGATTGCGGCGATTAATGGCGGGCGTCACGTTGCCCCCTGCTTTGCGGGTGATACGGTTTTTGCGTGGTCTGAAGTTCTGGATCGTGCGCCGCTCAAGGGGCGCGATGATATTGGCGCGCTGCGTCTACGTACGATTGCAACGAAGAACTTGCATTGTGCGGTCTTTCCCGGCGCGCTCGAAAAAGGCTATGCCGATGGCGTCATTCTTGATCTTGATTACTGGGTCTTGGTGCCGCGACGTTAGTCTTCCCAACCCTCACCGTAAATCTTTGAGAACTGTTCGCAGATAGCGATTTTGGCGGCTCTCCTGATTGCCTTAACGGGCAACGCGGGCTAAACAACAGTTTCCATCCGCCCGTCGTAATTCCGGGAACAAAAGACATGGCTGCACCGCGTCAGGTAGAGCGTCCGCTTTCGCCGCATCTCCAGATTTATCGCTTCACCATCACAATGGCGATGTCGATCATCCACCGGATCACCGGCATCGGTCTATATGCGGGAACCGCGCTTCTCGCCTGGTGGCTCATTGCTCTGGCGACTGGTCCCGATGCTTATGTATTGTTCCTCAATGTCGCCGGATCATGGATCGGCAAAGTCGTGCTTCTCGGGTTCACATGGGCACTTGTCAATCATCTCCTGAGTGGTCTGCGCTATTTCTGGTGGGATGCCGGTCTCGCGTTCGAAAAGAAGACCGCCGACATCATCAGTTGGTCGGCGGCCATTGGCGGCGTCGTGCTGACGATTGTCATCTGGGTGGCTGCCATCTGCCTGCGTGGGGCGATGTAATGTTTAAAAAAGATATGCGTACGCCTCTGGCGAAAATCCTTCATCTGGGCTCGGCCCGTTCCGGTACCGAGGATCATGTTGTGCAGCGCGCAACAGCTCTCGCCATTGCGCCCCTCAGCGTCTTTGCCATTGTCTCCATTGTCGCGCTGATTGGCGCTGACTATGAGACGGCGCGTGCCTATGTGGGCCATCCCATTGTTTCCATTCTCCTCATCGCGTTGATCGGTGCTTTCGTTCTTCACATGCGCATCGGCGTGAAGATCACGATTGAGGACTATGTTCAATCGGAAGGGCTAAAGCATTATTCGCTGATCGCCAATTCCTTCTTTTCCTACGGCATAGGTCTGGCCTGCATTTATGCAGCGCTCAAGATCGGCTTTGGTTCCTGATATTTAACGCGTCGAGACAAGATCATGTCAGCATCGCAATCCTATACGTTCATCGACCATACCTTCGATGCAGTCGTCGTCGGCGCGGGTGGCGCGGGACTTCGCGCGACGCTTGGCTGCGTTGAAAAAGGTCTGAAGACGGCAAACATCACCAAGGTGTTTCCGACACGCAGCCACACGGTTGCGGCGCAGGGCGGTGTTGCTGCCTCGCTCGGGAATATGGGTCCGGATGATTGGCGCTGGCACATGTATGACACGGTCAAAGGGTCGGACTGGCTCGGCGATCAGGATGCTATCGAATATCTCTGCCGCCATGCGCCGGAAGCTGTTTACGAGCTTGAGCATTTCGGTGTGCCCTTCTCGCGCACCGAAGATGGCAAGATTTATCAACGCCCTTTCGGCGGCATGACGACGAATTTCGGTGAAGGCATAGCGCAACGCACCTGCGCTGCCGCGGACCGCACAGGTCACGCGATGCTCCACACGCTTTACGGCCAGTCGCTGCGTCACAATGCAGAATTTTATATCGAGTATTTTGCTATCGACCTCATCATGGATGAGAGCGGTGCCTGCCGTGGCGTCATTGCGATCGACATGGCGACAGGCGAGATCCACCGCTTCCGTGCCTCGCTGGTGATCCTCGCGACAGGTGGTTATGGCCGTGCTTATTTCTCGGCGACGTCCGCGCATACCTGTACGGGTGACGGCAATGCCATGGTGCTGCGTGCCGGTCTACCGTTGCAAGACATGGAATTTGTGCAATTCCATCCGACCGGCATTTACGGCTCCGGTTGTCTCATCACCGAAGGTTCGCGCGGCGAAGGCGGCTATCTCGTCAACTCGGCAGGCGAGCGTTTCATGGAGCGCTACGCCCCGTCGGCAAAGGACCTTGCGTCCCGAGATGTGGTGAGCCGCGCCATGACGATTGAAATTCGCGAAGGTCGCGGCGTGGGCGAGCATAAAGATCATATCTTCCTGCATCTCGATCACCTTGATCCGAAAATTCTCGCTGAGCGTCTGCCGGGCATTTCTGAATCCGCGCGCATCTTTGCCGGTGTCGACGTGACGAAAGAGCCGATCCCGGTGCTCCCGACCGTGCATTACAATATGGGCGGTATCCCGACCAACTATCACGGTCAGGTTCTGACGCTCAAAGACGGCAATCCCGATACAGTCGTGCCCGGTCTCATGGCCATTGGCGAAGCTGCCTGCGTGTCGGTCCATGGTGCCAATCGTCTGGGCTCCAACTCTCTCATTGATCTTGTCGTCTTTGGCCGCGCTGCCGGTATCAAGGCCGCTGAACTTGTGACGCCGGGTGCGCGTCAGCCGGAATTGAAAAAAGACGCAGGCGACAATGCGCTCGCCCGTCTCGATCATTACCGCAATGCCAATGGCTCGACGCCGACCTCGGTGCTGCGTGGCCAGATGCAGCGTGTGATGCAGGATGATGTTGCTGTGTTCCGCACAGGCGAAACGCTCGAACAGGGCCGCAAGCGCATTGCCGAAGTTCATGCCGCGTTGCCGGACATTCGCGTTTCGGATCGTTCACTCGTCTGGAATTCGGACCTCATCGAAACACTCGAATTCGATAACCTCATCGTGCAGGCCATTGCGACCGTCGAGGGCGCTGTGGGCCGCAAGGAAAGCCGTGGCGCCCATGCGCGTGAAGACTACCCCGAGCGTGACGATGAAAACTGGATGAAGCACACGCTGTGCTGGGTCGATGACAAGACCGGCAAGCCGAGTGTCGATTACCGTCCGGTTCACACCTACACGATGTCGAGCGACATTGATTACATCAAACCAAAAGCGCGCGTCTACTAACGGGCAAAGGGTTGAGACATGGTTCAGTTTAATCTGCCGAAAAATTCGCGTCCCACCGTTGGCCGCACCTTCAAAGCTGAAGGCGCGACGCGCGTTAAAAAATTCCAAGTCTATCGCTGGTCGCCGGATGACGGCAAGAATCCGAGCATCGATACGTATGAAATCGACCTCGATAAATGTGGTCCGATGGTGCTTGATGCGCTCATCAAGATCAAAAATGAAATCGACCAGACGCTGACGTTCCGTCGCTCTTGCCGCGAAGGCATTTGCGGCTCCTGCGCGATGAACATTGACGGTCAGAACACGCTTGCCTGCACCAGAGGCATTGACGAGTGCAAGGGCGACATCAAAATCTATCCGCTGCCGAGTATGGGTGTGATCAAGGATCTCGTGCCGGACCTCACAGGTTTTTATGCGCAGCACGCGTCTATTGAACCCTGGCTCCAGACGAAATCGCCGACGCCCGAAAAAGAATGGAAGCAGAGTCACGACGACCGCGAAAAACTCGACGGGCTTTACGAGTGCATCCTCTGCGCCTGCTGCACCACGTCCTGTCCGTCCTATTGGTGGAACGGTGACCGGTATCTCGGACCGGCGACGCTTTTGCAGGCCTATCGCTGGCTTGCCGACAGCCGCGACGAGGCCAAGGGCGAACGTCTCGATAATCTCGAAGACCCGTTCCGTCTTTATCGCTGCCACACCATTATGAACTGCGCCAAGACCTGCCCCAAGGGTCTCAATCCCGCTAAAGCCATTGCCGAAATCAAGAAGATGATGGTGGAACGTCAGGCGTGAATTTGACTGATGAAGAAATTCAAAAGGCCGTCTCGTCGAGGCGGCCTTTTTGTTTCTAAATTTATCTCTGGGAAAAGATGTTCATTTCCCCAACACATATTCCATGTCGGGCTTGCCATAGGCGGCGAGGAACATGAGCGCATTTTTCAGATCGTCATATTTGCGGAACTGGCAATCGCTGCCGTTCGGATTGTGGACGATGTTGAAATCGGCAAGCGACTTGCCCTTGGTCGCCGCCAGCTTCTGGAAATCGGAGCAGACAGGTGAGTAGCCGTGCCAATGATTGCCGACCTGATGGAAGAGCCCATAGAGAGGCGGCTTGTTGATGTCGATGTCGAGTATGACGCCGATATAGAAATTATCGTGGATCCTGTCGAACATGGCGCGGAAAGGCTCGTCCTTGTCGGGAGTGAAGATATAGCTCACCTTCTTGCGCGTCACGATCATATGCGTGGGTGGCTGGTCTTTTCGGTTGCCCTGATCATCGAGCTTGTAGCCCGTAACCTTTGCACCGTCGCTGAGCGGCAGGTCGGCTTCGTCCGGTCCGAAGAGCGGCATCACTGAGACAAAGCAACCTGACAATAAAACAGCAACAAAGGCGAGGGTGGTCCATCTGGCGAACGGCACGCTGGCAAAAGGCATGGGAACGCTCCTTCACGATGAGACGTTCATGCTGCGCTAGGCAATCTGCGGACGCAAACGAAAAAGAAAAGGCCCGTATCAGAGGAGTGATACAGGCCTTATTAAAGAGGCAGGAGATATGCCGTTGCCTGACAAGGTTTTACGGGGCTCTGCCTGTACACAAATGAACATGAAATCGACACGCTCAAACTTTGCACCACGTCGTGTGCGGCGACGTGGTTGAAGTTTAATGATCGAAGTTGAATGTCAGGTGAACGGAACTGAAGGAGGCGTAAAAACTTCGGTTACCATTTTGTAACGCAGAAAAATTAAGCCGCCGGTTTTTCGGGTTTTTCCGCGATGGTGCGGATAGGCATGTCGGGTTTGACCGCCGTGAGGCCGAGCATTTTTTCTTCAAGCCGAGGCAATAGTCGTGCTCGAAATGAAAGCGTACGGCGTCGTGGTCCTTTTGGTGGCGTTGAGATGTGGTCAAAGAAAAGCCCGCGCACCGATTTACAGTGCGCGGGCTTTGATCGTTTGTGCCCCCCGAAACTTATTTGGCGGGTTCTTCTGCCGGAGCGGTAGGGGCGTCAGCTGCGGGTGCGGTCGGTGTTTCGGCAGGAGGCACTTCAGCAGCAGGCGCTGCCGGAGTTTCAGCAGCCGGAGCCATTTCACTTGTCGGTGCCATCGCGTCAGCGGGAGCAGCGGCTTCCTTGTTGGTCATTTTGTAGCCGACAAACAAAACGCCGACGATAACGATGACGGCCACAATCAATTTAACGGTATTGGACATTCGTAATTCCTCTTCCCAGCATTCCCTGCCCTGATCGGGCATAGGTCGGTTGTGCCCTGCCGTTGCGGGGCGTTCCAATGTGAGATGCTAGTGCAAACAGTGATTTGTGCCACCCACAATCAAAGCCTGAACGGCTGATTTTGTGCTCGGGCTGGACCGCTACGGTCACGCATTGCAAAAATACAACGTCCGGACACGTTTGCCGGGCCGCCAAGCCTTGCTCCGGAGGGGGTGCAAAGGCTAACTAGTGCCCTGAAAAGCGCCGGATCGAAGGGTCGGAGCAGCAAAACAGTGAGCACGAGGGACGGGAAGTCATGGTCAAGGAACTGACACACTTTATCGGCGGCAAACATGTCAAAGGTACGAGCGGTCGCTTTCTTGATGTGACAAACCCGAATACCGGCGAGGTGACCGCCCGCACGCCGCTGGCGACGACAACTGAGTTGCGGGCTGCCGTCGCCGTTGCTGCCGCCACCTTCCCCGAATGGGCCGCCACCAATCCGCAGCGCCGCGCCCGCGTGATGTTTGAGTTCAAGCGTCTGCTCGAAGCCAATATGAACGATCTTGCGATGATGCTGTCGCTCGAACACGGCAAGGTGTTGGCGGATGCGCGTGGTGATGTGCAGCGCGGTCTTGAAGTTATTGAATTTGCCTGCGGTATTCCACACCTCCAGAAGGGGGAGTTTACTGAAGGGGCGGGTCCGGGCATCGACATGTATTCCATGCGTCAGCCGCTTGGCGTTGGAGCGGGTATCACGCCGTTCAACTTTCCGGCCATGATCCCGATGTGGATGTTCGGCGTGGCGATTGCCTGTGGCAATACGTTCATCCTGAAGCCGTCGGAGAAAGATCCTTCGGTGCCGCTCCGCCTCGCAGAGCTTTTCCTCGAAGCGGGTGCGCCTGCCGGTGTGCTCAATGTCGTGAACGGCGACAAGGAAGCGGTCGATGCGATACTCACCGATCCGACCATTCAAGCGGTCAGCTTTGTCGGTTCGTCCGACATCGCGCAATACATCTATGCCACGGGTGCCGCGAATGGCAAGCGCGTGCAGGCCATGGGCGGCGCGAAGAACCACGCGATCATTATGCCGGATGCGGACATGGATCAGGTCGTCAACGATCTCATCGGTTCGGCTTACGGCTCGGCAGGCGAGCGCTGTATGGCGCTTCCCGTTGCGGTTCCTGTCGGACAGGAGACGGCGGATCGTCTGATCGAAAAACTTATTCCCCGCGTACAGGGCCTCAAGATCGGCACATCGACCGATCCAGAAAGCGATTACGGTCCGCTTGTCTCCCGCGCTCATATGGAAAAAGTGCGCGGTTACATCGACCTTGCCGTGGAAGAAGGTGCGAAGCTCGTGGTCGATGGTCGTGGCTTTAAATTGCAGGGCTATGAAAACGGTTTTTTCCTCGGCGGCTGCCTGTTCGACAATGTGACGTCCGAGATGAAAACCTATAAGGAAGAAATCTTCGGTCCCGTGCTCCAGATCGTGCGTGCGAAAACATTTGAAGAAGCCGCCGATCTGCCGACCAAACATCAGTATGGCAATGGTGTCGCGATCTTCACGCGTGACGGCGATGCCGCGCGGTCGTTTGCAGCGCGTGTGCAGGTCGGCATGGTCGGCATCAATGTGCCGATTCCTGTGCCGCTGGCCTATCACAGCTTTGGTGGCTGGAAGCGTTCAGCTTTCGGCGATACCAATCAGCATGGTACGGAAGGTGTGAAGTTCTGGACGAAAGTTAAAACCGTCACATCGCGCTGGCCCAGCGGTGTCAAGGAAGGATCGTCCTTCGTTATCCCGACGATGGGATAGGTTGGGTGACCAACTCAATGCGAGTGGCGCTTCCTTCGGGTCGCGCCATTTGCTTTTCTGACGCGCTTTTTGGGAGACTGTGATGTCCGATCTTCTCGACCTCGATGCTTATTTCAAGCGCATCAATTATACAGGCTCATGCGCGCCGACGCTTGAGACTTTGCGTGCGCTTCACTTTGCGCATTCAACCTCCGTCCCGTTTGAAAATCTGACTGTACTGGCGGGTGCGCCGGTACTGATTGATCTTCCTTCGCTGCAACAGAAAATTGTCGGCGGTAATCGCGGCGGCTATTGCTTTGAGGTGAACGGTCTTTTTGCCGCTGTGCTGCGTGCCTTAGGATTTCAGGTGACAACACTCATAGGCCGTGTGCGCTGGAAGGCGCCAGATGATGTGCTCACCAATCGCTCTCACATGATGAGCCTTGTCGATCTGCCCGAAGGTCGCTTCCTTGCTGACATTGGTTTCGGTGGCATCACTATGACAGGTCCGGTGCCTTTCGTGCTCGATGAGATTTTACTGACACCGCATGAGCCGCGTCGTTTTCTTGCCTGCGATGTGTCGGGGAGTGACGGATTTGAGTTGCAGGCTTTGCTCGGTGAGCAATGGACGCCGATCTATCGCTTCACGCTGGAGTCTAACGGGCCGGTTGACTATGAACAGGCCAACTGGTTTACCTCGACGCATCCGACCTCGATCTTCAAGCAGTTCCTGATCGTGGGGCGTCCGACACCAACTACCCGCAAGACGCTTTTCAATACGCTGTTTACGATCCGTGATCTCGACGGTAAGGGTGATACGCGGGTGCTTAAAAGCGTCGATGAGATTGCCGGTGTGCTGGCCGAGCATTTCGATCTGCATTTGAGCGAGGCTGACAAAGCCACAATGCTCGTGCCTTACTTCAAGGCATGGCAGGCGATGGAAACACACTAGGGGCAGAGTTTCAGCGTGAAACCAAAGTGATTTCGCGCTATGTGGATGGGAAGACTTGTTCCTCATCCCATCTTTGCCGGTCTGATGTCCCAAGGCCCTATCCATTTTTACCGCACCAAGATCGAGGCAGGCGAGATTACGGCTGACGCCGCGCAGGCGCGCGCTGCGCAAAGGTTGCAGCGGCTGCATGACGATCTTGCAGACTGGCAGCCCGGCAAGAAGGTCGGGACTTTTGCACTTCTGGGGCTTGGTCGCGCGGTGACGCCACCTGAGGGTGTTTATATCTGGGGCGGGGTCGGACGCGGCAAGTCGATGCTCATGGATCTCTTCTTTGATCATGCGCCGCTCGCGCGTAAGCGCCGCGTCCATTTCCACGCCTTCATGCAGGATGTGCATGAGCGCATTTTTCAGTGGCGTCAGCGCGAGAAAGCTGGCGAAGTCAAGGGCGGTGATCCCATTCCACCCGTTGCGCGGGCGCTCGCCAAGGAAGCGGCGCTTCTTTGTTTTGACGAGTTTCAGGTGCAGGACATAGCCGATGCTTCCATTCTGGGGCGTTTGTTCACGCAGCTTTTTGATTTAGGCGTTGTCGTTGTTGCGACGTCAAACATCGCGCCGGACGATCTTTATGCAGGTGGGCTCAACCGGCAGCGGCTGCTTCCCTTCATCACCTTGGTGAAAGAGCGCATGGATGTGGTACATCTTGACAGCGCAACGGATTACCGGCTCGACCGGATGATGGGTCTGCCGGTTTATTATACGCCCCTGGGGGGCTCCTCGCGCGAAGCCCTCGATAATGCCTTCAGGCACCTCACGGATGTGGCCCATGGCGAGCCACAGGTGCTGGCGCTTAAGGGCCGTGCGCTCCATGTACCTGAAGCCGTGCATGGTGTTGCGCGTTTCACGTTCAATGACCTTTGCGCCAAGCCTTTGGGCGCTGCCGATTATCTCAAAATCGCGCAGTGCTTTCACACGGTCCTGATTGATGATGTGCCGGTGATGAGCCCTGAGAAGCGCAATGAGGCCAAACGTTTTGTCACGCTCATTGACGCGTTCTATGAGGGCAAAACAAAGCTCATTGTCTCGGCGGCAGCAGACCCACAAAGTCTATATCCGGCAGGTGACGGCGCTTTTGCCTTTGAACGCACAGTGTCGAGGCTCATGGAAATGCAGAGCCTCGACTATATGAAACTGCGTGCTGCGGATTGATCAGCGTTTGCGCACCAGCATTACGCCGTCACCGATCGTGAGCAGCGAGCAATCGACGCGGGCGTCATTGCTGATCTTGGTGTTGAGCGTGCGTAATGCATGCGTGTCGGCGTCATTCTTTGATGTGTCGGCAACGGCGCCGGCCCAAAGCACATTGTCGATGGCGATGAGACCATTGGAGCGCAGGAGTTTGAGGCAGGCCTCGTAGTAAGCGTCGTAGCCCGTCTTGTCGGCGTCGATGAAAGCAAAATCAAATCCGCCTTCCTGGCCTTCGTCGATAAGTCCTTCGAGCGTTTCGATTGCGGGCGCAAGCCTCAGCTCGATGCGATTATCAAGTTGCGCTTCTTTCCAGTAGCGTTCCGCAATCGAGGTCCATTCCGTGCTCACATCGCAGCAGATGAGCTTGCCGGATTTTGGCAATGCGCGGGCGATGGCAAGGGCGCTATAGCCCGTGAAGGTGCCGATCTCGATGGCATTCTTCGCGCCGATTGCCGCGACGATGAGGCTGAGAAACGTGCCTTGGTCCGGCGCGATCTGCATCACGGCGAAGGGATGCTTTGAGGTTTCCTCGCGCAACCGGCGTTGTACATCCGTTTCGGTGGCGATGAGGCCGGTGACGTAGGTCGTGATGTCGTCAGCGAGCAGCGAGCGTCCCATTTGTTTTTCCTTTATGCGCGTTCGACGGCGGCGGCGGCGTCATCAATGGCTTTGGCGATGGCTGTGATGGTTTCGTTCGAGATTTCACCACGGCTCAGACGAAGCTCAAAAGCCGTGCGGAAATTTTGCAAGGCGCGCTGAATTTCCGGCGCGAGACCGCCGCCAAATATGCGGCGGGCTCTGCTCATACGTTCGTAAAGCGCGTCCACGGTCGCTTTGTTGGCCTCAAGGAAGGCGCGACCTTCGGGCGTCACAGTATAGAGCTTTTTCGTCCCTTCCTGTTCGACGGTGGCAAAGCCCTGATCGTCGAGCAGTGTCAGGGTCGGATAGACAACGCCGGGGCTCGGGCTATAGGTGCCGCCGAAGTTTTCTTCGATGGCCTTGATGATGTCATAGCCGTGGCGCGGTTTCTCGGCGATGAGTTTGAGGATGACGACGCGCAGGTCGCCCTGCTCGAAGGCGCGGCGGCGGCCACCTCTGTGATGACTGTCATGGCCGTGACCCCAGACTTTGTGATGGTCGCGATGGCGACCCCTCAGGTGTCCAAACATATAATGTTGTATCTCCATTGTACTAAGATATATCTAATATAAGTTATATCTTAGATGCTCGAAAACAAGAGGGCTCACCCACAAAAATGGAAAGCCTTCTGAAAATGACTGGAATGGTGGAGTTTTAGCGACTGGTGCGGAGCGTTTGCGTGGTCGGCTGGAGCATGGCGAGCTTCTCGGACTTCGGTTTCGAGCCGTCCTGCATCTTCACATTGTACGAATAGCTCGGGAGATTGGTGGCCGAGATCATGCCGAAGGCGAGCATGGGTGCGTCGATGCCGGCGTTTTCCTGCCGCGCGATTTCGAGAGAGAAATCAGCCGCCGCACGACGATCGACGGGCGCGAAGCCAAGGAGGTAGGGATCGGTTCCGGCTGCGGTGACTTCGTCATTGCAGAAGCTCGCGCCGTTGCGGATGAGGGTACTTAAAGTGCGGCAGTCCTTGCCGGAAAGCGATGAGGTGGCGGTGTCCCCGCCCATGATGGCGGCGCTGATGGAGGCGAGCGCGTCACTCAAAGTATAGCCGCCCACCGTTGGTGCGGAGCAACCGGCAATCGTGCCTGTAAGGAGTAGCGCCGTTGTGAATGCTATCCGGCGTCTATGCGAAAAACTCGATAAAAACAGCATTTCTAGCCCCATCTGCAACGCAACAACCGCAACATCGCCGCCCCCACGACAGGCCAATGGTTCAGGTGGATTAACACCTGCCTAACGGCCTGTACCAAAATGAGAGACTGCGCTTGAGTTTCCTCAGCGTCAACAATCTTAGCAAAACTTGGTTAACAGGCCGGTCGCGAGATTGCGATTCCGGCGGATTCGCGCTATGTCGCACCCAGTATTCAACATGGTGCGCATGAGAGGCGACCCCCGTCGCTTGCGCCCTTTCAAATGACAGAGGCTTCTTAAATGGCGCGGAAGAAAATCGCACTTATTGGCGGCGGACAGATCGGCGGTACGCTTGCCCTGCTCGCGGGCCTGAAGGAACTTGGCGACATCGTCGTGTTCGACATTGCCGAAGGTCTGCCGCAAGGCAAGGCGCTCGATCTTGCCCAGGCCTCTCCCGTCGAAGGCTATAACGCCTCGCTCTCCGGCGCGAATGACTACAAGGGCATCAAGGGCGCCGACGTTGTGATTGTGACGGCCGGTGTGCCGCGCAAGCCCGGCATGAGCCGCGATGATCTTCTCGGCATCAACCTCAAGGTGATGAAGCAGGTTGGTGAAGGCATTGCGAAATACGCGCCCAACGCTTTCGTTGTCTGCATTACAAATCCGCTCGATGCGATGGTCTGGGCGCTGCGCCAGTTCTCCGGCCTGCCGCACAACAAGGTCGTCGGCATGGCCGGTGTGCTTGACAGCGCACGTTTCCGTTATTTCCTCGCCGAAGAGTTCAACGTTTCTGTGGAAGACGTGACAGCCTTCGTGCTCGGTGGTCATGGCGATACAATGGTGCCACTGCCGCGCTATTCGACCGTTGGTGGCATTCCCCTGCCTGATCTCGTGAAGATGGGCTGGACCACCAAAGAAAAACTCGAACAGATCATCCAGCGCACGCGTGATGGTGGTGCCGAAATCGTCGGTCTGCTGAAAACCGGCTCGGCTTTCTATGCGCCTGCGGCGTCCGGCATCGCGATGGCCGAGAGCTATCTCAACGACCAGAAACGCGTCATGCCTTGTGCGGCTTATCTTGATGGTCAGTATGGCCAGAAGGACATTTACGTCGGTGTGCCGGTCGTGATCGGTGCCGGTGGCGTCGAGCGCATCGTTGAAATCGAACTCAATACGGCTGAGAAGAAAGCCTTCCAGAAGTCGGTCGACAGCGTGGCGGGTCTTGTTGAGGCCTGCAAAAAGATTGATCCGTCTGTTGCCAAAGGCGGGGATAAGGCGTCTGCGACGAAGGCTGCCAAGAAGAAATAAGCAACGAACACTTCTCGATTCTTGCAAGAGATCGAGCGTTTTCTTGTCGAGATCGTTGCGGACGGTGTTGATGCACCGTCCGCTTTTTTGTGCGCCTGCCCCCACCCTTGGTGTAGCGACCTTGCCAAGAGCTTCGGACTTATTTAATGTTTTCCATTAATCAAGGCGAGCGAATGTCGAAGGTCGAGGAGCGGAGATTTCTCCGCAAGCGGGGATTTTACCTCTCACCCTCCGCGCCCAAATGGAACGCTCCTCCCTTTCTGCGGCGGGCCGGGGGATAAGAAAAGAAGGCGAACGAGATGCCAAAGAAAATTGCGGGATTTGTTGCAGCAGTGGTTTTGGTTCTGGGCTTATCCGGTTGGTATGCGATTTATCATTCGCAGGACTTGCAGGACTTTGTCTTTGCACAGGTGTTGAAAGACCGCGTAACAAGTCCGCATACGGACCTTTATGACAGGGACGCGCTGCGTCTGGTCTTTTGCGGTACGGGTTCACCCAATCCGGATCGCAACCGTGCGTCGGCTTGCATCGGCGTCTTTGCGGGCGGCAAATTCTTTCTGGTCGATACCGGTCCCGGTGGCTGGCTCAATCTGTCAAACTGGCAGATCCCGGTGGGCGGGATCACCGGCGTGCTTTTCACGCATTATCATTCCGATCATATCGGGGGTCTTGGTGAGATCATGCTCAACACCTGGGCGTCTGGTCGTCGCGCGCCGCTTGATGTCTACGGACCTGAAGGTATCGACAAGATCGCCCATGGGTTTTCTGAAGCCTTCAGTCTTGATGCAGGCTACCGGCAGGCCCATCACGGTGAGGCTTATATGCCTGCATCAGCCGAGACGCTCAATCCTGTTGTGGTCAATGTGCCGACGCATGATGATCTTGTGACCGTCTATGATCAGGACGGTGTCAAGGTCGAGGCATTTCGTGTGAGCCATGAACCCGTGACACCTGCCTACGGCTATAAAGTGACGTATAAGGATCGTTCGGTCATTTTCAGCGGCGATACGCACAAGGATCAGAATCTTGCGCGGTTCGGCAAAGGCGTCGACGTGATGGTGCATGAGGCGCTCAATGTCGAAATGATCAATGCGATTGCGACGGCCCTTGAGAATAATGGTGACAAGCAGCGCGGGCATATTTTGCGCGATACGCCTGCCTATCACACGACGCCGGTCGAGGGCGCGGAACTTGCCAATGAAGCGGGTGCGGCGCTTCTCGTTTACAGCCATATGGTGCCGCCACCGGTTGACGGCATTACCGAGCGCATGTTTCTGCGCGGTGTCAGCGATGTACGGCCCGATGGTGTGGTGATGGCTTGGGATGGGCTTGAGCTTGTTCTTCCAACGGGTTCGAAAGAAATAAAAAGAATCGACCTTCGCTGAATGATAGCAAAAAGGGAGACGCTACCGATGAACAAAATAATAAAGATTGTTGCGGGGCTCGGGGCGGCGATTGTTGTTGCCGGTGTCGTCGCCTACGGTGTCGTCTGGACCATGCCTTCGCTGCAGGACAGGCTCATGGTGCGCATGATCAAGTCGCGCGCGCCGACAGGGGCGGTCAATCCGATCCTAAAAGACGGTCAGATGCATATCTTCTTCTGCGGCACAGGTTCGCCCATGCCGGATCCGACGCGGGCCAATGCCTGCTCGGCGGTGGTTGCGGGCGGTCATATTGTGATCATTGATACAGGCCCCGGTTCCTGGGCGAAATTTGCACGTTCGCGCCTGCCTGCCTCGGCGATTGATACGGTGCTGCTTACGCATCTGCATTCCGATCATATCGGTGATCTCGGCGAGTTTGCCGTGCAGAGCTGGATTGCTGGTCGGCCCAAGCCGCTCGACGTCTGGGGCCCGTCGAAACTTCCTGTGTCTGCGCTTGCGCCCGACAGTACCGGCCATTATTTCGGAACGTCCGGCACGGATGATCTCGTCAAGGGGTTCGCCATCGCCTATGACGCGGATGCCGCCTATCGCATTGATCATCATGGTGTGGATTATCTGAACCCCAATAATGCTGGTCTTGTCGGCCATGAAATCCCGACGCCTAAGGTTGACGAGCTTGTCACTGTTTACGAGAAAGACGGATTGAAGATTTCAGCTTTCCTCGTGAACCATCATCCGATCGAACCCGCTTACGGTTTCCGTGCCGAATATAAAGGCCGCGTGGTCGTGTTCAGCGGCGATACGAAGAAGACGGAAAGTGTCGAGCGTTTCTCCAAGGGGGCCGATGTGCTCGTCCATGAAGCGCTGAACCCCCATATGTTGCAGTTGATTTCGAAATCGCTCACGGAGATCGGCAATCAGCGTCTTGGCAAAATGTCGAATGACACAATCAACTATCACACGTCGCCGGTCGAGGCGGCCGAGATTGCCAACGAGGATGGTGTAAAGCTGCTTGTCTATTCGCATATCGTGCCGCCGCTGCCGACTGCGCTGTCGGAACATATGTTCATGCGCGGAGTGCCACAAGCTCGTGGCAAGGGTGATACGAAGATCGCCTTTGACGGGATGATGCTGTCGCTGGCTGAAGGGTCGGACGAAATTGAGGTGACGGATTTGCGTTAGAATCCTCTCCCGTCGTTTCTTTTTGCGACTGCGCGCAAGGAATGGCGAGAGGGTTTAAAAAAAGGGCGGGTGATTTTTCATCCGCCCTTTCTTTGTCTCATCTTGCTTTATCTCACCGCGTTTCGGTCGGATTGATTTCCGGTTCGTGGGCGATGGCGTCAGACGGCGGCGTGTAGCTCGGCCATTTGCCGTCGGCGGGTAAGTGATACTGGTGAGAATAGAACATGCGATGGGCGGTTTGCGTCAGAGCTATGGCGTCACGCATGGTTTCGGGATCAGGCTGTTCCGGTGTGAGCGGTGTGAGACCGGGTTCGAATTTGTAGCCGAGCGTCGGCTCGTTCGGGAGCAGCACGGCGACGTGGCCGGGTTTGGCGAAGGCCACGGAGAAATTATGTGCAGTGGAACTCCAGCCGCCGTTGTCTGGCTCGATTGTCAGGTCCTTGCCGAAGAAGGGGCTGACATAGGAGAAGCCAAGTTCACCCAAAAGGGTCGGGATCAGGTCGATCTGGGCACCCATGGTGGCGATGGTGCGGGGCGCGATGTTTTTGGGACTATAGATGATGATGGGGATGCGCATGTCCTGCAAAGGTACCTGAGCCGCGCCGTTGATCTTTTCGCTATGGTCGGCGACGAAGACGAAGACCGTGTTGTCGAACCATTTATGTGCCTTTGCGCGTTCAATGAAGTCGCCATAGGCCCAGTCTGCGTAATGTGCGGAATTGTAGCGCGACTGCCAGTCCGGGTTCTGCTTGATGTGATTTTCAGGGAAGCGATAGGGACGGTGATTGGAGACCGTCATCAGCGTCAGAAGAAAGGGCTGTTTGTTACCTTCCGCCGTCATGTCATCCATGCGAGAGAGCGCTTCCGTGTAGAGATCCTCGTCCGAGACGCCCCAGGCGGTGGTGAAACTCTCGTGGCGGATCGAGCTTTGATCCCAGACGGGCTTGAAGCCGATGCCGACCCAATAGGCTCCCATATTATCAAAGAGCGCGTGGCCGCCATAGAGAATGGACGTCTGGTAGCCGAAGCTTTGCAGGAGCGAGGGCAGGGAATACATGCCGACCGATTGGGGGCGGCGCGCGGTCGAGATGCCGGGGATCGGTGTGAAGGCGGTCTCGGTGGCTTCAAGGCCGCGCACGGTGCGGTCGCCGGAAGCATAGATATTGGTGAAGAAAAGACCTTCCTTGGAAAGTCTATCGAGTGCCGGCGTGAGATCAAGGCCTGACTTGTTGTCGAGAACGCCGATGAACTTCGAGCCGAAACTTTCATTCGTCACGATGACGATGTTGAGCTTCTTCGGAGCCGTGCCGTTATTGACGTAGCGCAGGATCGAGCGCTTGGTTTCCGGATCGAGGAAGGTCGTGTTTTTCTGCGCGACAAGCGCGCGGGTGCGCTTAATGGCCTCGGCTTCCGGAATGGTGGGATAGACGCCGTCATATTCCTGATCATTGGTCAGGCTTGCAGAAATGATCGTGCGCCAGCCATTGTCTGCCAGCTGATTGATTTCGCGGTTGGCGCTCACCGAGAAGGGGAGGCTCGCCGACATTGTATAGGTGGCAACGACGATGGCGGCGGCAGCCCCGAGTTCACGCAGGCGCTGGCCTTTTTGCATCGGGGTCTGAAGGGCCGCTGTGATCGGGCGGCGGATGAACCAGACGACGGCAAGTGTCGCGGCTATGACCATCGGCAGATAGAGCGCGATGTTGAAGGATTGTTGCAGGTTGCCGATCACTTCGCGCGGGAACATCAGGTAGTAAAGCGCGATGCCGTTGAGGCGGCTGTTGAACTCATCCCAGAAAAGCACTTCGGCAATGGCGCTGAAGAGAAGCAAAAAAATGCCGGCGGCGACAAAGCCGATCAGCACGCTGCGACCCCAACGCGAGGGCCAGGCCTTGCCGCGAATGTTGAAGAGAAGGACATAGACCAGCGCGAAGGCGGCAGCGACGGCGAGATCGCGCACGGCACCAGCGGCGAAAGCTGCGAGAAAATCCGTGTAAGTCCGTTCGCTTGCACTGGTCGCAAGCGCGGTCAGGAGAAAGAGGCGCAGGGCAGTGAAGGCTGCAAAAGCGCCAAGGCCCATCGCAGCGGCAATACGAGCCCGAGGGCTCATCGCGTCGAGGCGATGGCGGAAAAATACGTTGATGCTGGACATGACACACGGCCCCTTAGGCCAACTCCCTGAGCACTTGTTCCTCCCGGAACATCCGAACCGTGACGACCGCAACACTCTACGTCCGGCGGCTTTCCGGTTCATTACGGAACGTACTGTAACATGAACGCTACGGTTGGAAATAAAATTTCAACCTCCGGGCATTGTGTCGCTGGCTGTAACATTAATGTTGCAGATGGCGGGTTGGGAACACGGTTTGCGCGGTGACGGTTTCTTCCAGTACGCGGGCGACGTAGGGGCGGGCGCGACTATCTCCCTCATTTCATTGAAGGTTTTGTCGGTCTTCTTTAGTCTGCAAATTATGTCAAAGAAGTGAACCATAATTCACCAGTTTGCGATTGCTTGCAACAGTCTGGATGCTATAACCGCTGACAATAGCTTCCGTCACCTCACTCTTCCGGCGTTGTCCTGATTTCGGGCGGCACCTGACACAGCCATAATTTCGAACAGGTTGGGCAACGAGAATGAATATCCACGAATATCAGGCGAAAGCCGTGCTGGCTAAATATGGCGTGCCGGTTCCGCGCGGCGGGGCGGCTTTCAGCGCCGATGAAGCGGTGGCGGAAGCCAAGAAGCTCGGCGGTCCCGTTTATGTGGTGAAGGCGCAGATCCATGCCGGTGGTCGCGGCAAGGGCGGCGGCGTGAAAGTGGTGAAGTCGCTCGATGATGTGAAGGCGGAAGCCACGCGTATGCTCGGCATGACGCTGGTGACGCATCAGACGGGACCAGCGGGCAAGCTCGTGCAGCGCGTCTATGTGGAAGAAGGCTCCGACATCAAGCGCGAACTTTATCTCTCGATCGTTGTGGACCGCGAAACCTCGCGCGTCTCGTTCATCGCCTCGACCGAAGGTGGTATGGACATTGAAGAAGTGGCGCATAAGACGCCCGAAAAGATCCTGTCTTTCTCGGTCGATGTCGCGTCGGGTATTCAGCCCTTCCACGGTCGCAAGGTGGCCTATGCGCTCGGCCTTGAAGGCGATCAGGTGAAACAGGGTGTCGCGCTCATCGAGAACCTCTACAAAGCCTTTACCAGCGAAGACATGTCGATGCTGGAAATCAATCCGCTCGTCGTGACAGGTGCGGGCAATCTCATTTGCCTTGATGCGAAGATCGGCTTTGATAGCAATGCGCTCTACCGCCACAAGGACATCGTGGCTTTGCGCGATTTGACGGAAGAAGACCCCGCCGAAGTCGAAGCGTCGAAATTCGATCTCAACTATATCAAGCTCGACGGTCAGATCGGCTGCATGGTGAACGGCGCGGGCCTCGCCATGGCGACGATGGACATCATCAAGCTCTATGGTTCTGCTCCTGCCAACTTCCTTGATGTGGGCGGCGGCGCGACCAAGGAAAAAGTCACCGAGGCGTTCAAGATCATTCTGTCGGACAAGAATGTCGAAGGCATTCTCGTCAACATTTTTGGCGGCATCATGCGTTGCGATATTATCGCCGAAGGCGTTGTCGCGGCAGCTAAAGAAGTGAAGCTATCGGTACCGCTCGTTGTGCGCCTTGAAGGCACGAATGTCGATCTCGGCAAGAAGATCATGGCTGAGTCAGGCCTTCCCATTATATCCGCAGACAACCTCGCCGACGCGGCCGAGAAGATCGTCAAAGCCGTGAAGGAGGCTGCATAATGTCGGTTCTGGTTGGTAAGAATACGAAAGTCATCTGTCAGGGCTTTACCGGCAATCAGGGCACGTTCCATTCGGAACAGGCGATTGCCTATGGCACGAAGATGGTCGGCGGCACCTCGCCCGGCAAAGGCGGTACGACGCATCTCGGCTTGCCTGTTTTTAACACGGTGGGCGAAGCGGTGGAGCGCACGGGCGCGACGGCGTCTGCGATCTATGTGCCGCCGCCGTTTGCGGCCGATGCGATACTGGAAGCGATCGACGCAGGCATCGAGCTTGCCGTCTGCATCACCGAGGGCATTCCGGTGCTCGATATGGTGCGGGTGAAGCGCGCCTTGCAGGGCTCGAAGACACGTCTTGTCGGTCCGAACTGCCCCGGCGTCATCACGCCCGGCGAATGCAAGATCGGCATCATGCCCGGCCACATTCACAAGCGCGGTAGCGTGGGCATTGTCTCGCGCTCGGGAACGCTGACCTATGAAGCCGTGGCCCAGACCACGGCGGCAGGCCTCGGTCAGACCACCTGCATCGGTATTGGCGGCGATCCCGTCAACGGCACTAACTTTATTGACTGCCTCGACTTGTTCCTCGGTGACGACGAGACCACATCCATTATTATGATCGGTGAGATCGGTGGCTCGGCGGAAGAAGATGCGGCCGAGTTTCTGATACGCTCGAAAGTGAAAAAGCCGGTTGTCGGCTTTATCGCGGGTGTCACCGCTCCTCCCGGACGCCGCATGGGTCATGCGGGTGCCATCATTTCCGGCGGTAAAGGCGGCGCAGGCGACAAGATGGAAGCGATGAAGTCGGCGGGTATCCGCGTGGCCTCATCCCCGGCGGCGCTCGGCACAACTCTGGTTGAGTTGCTGGCCGGTCGTTAATACTTGGCGGGGCAATGCCGAAGTTCGGGTTTGCTCAAGGCCGAGACTAGGCGAATCGCCCCGAAAGGCGGAGGATTCGTTCATAAAAGTAAAGAGCTTGTTGACTATGTTGGCTTAGGTTTGCGCTAGGATTGGCAACGAGTTATCTGCCTTATTCACCAGGTGGCCTGCGGGATGAAGCCCGCAGCCCTGCCGACGATAGGCTCAAACATGACGGATCAAGACGCCCGCGCGCGGGCCGAACAAAGCTCATTCCTCAGCGGCGCCAATGCCGCCTTTGTGGAGGAGCTTTACGCGCGATATTCCGAGAATCCCAGTTCAGTGGATGCTGAATGGCAGACATTTTTCGGCAGCCTCGGTGACAGCCAGGAAACCATCCGCGCCGAAGTCAAAGGGGCCTCATGGGAGCGCACTGACTGGCCGGTTCATGCCAATGGCGAACTGGTCTCCGCGCTCGACGGCAACTGGCCGGAGCCTGACCCGAAAATCTCCGATCAGAAGATTGGCGAAAAAATCGTCGCCCGCGCGGCCAAGGCCGGCGGCGCGTCGGAAGACGAAATCCGCAATGCGACGCTCGACAGCGTGCGCGCGCTGATGATGATCCGCGCTTATCGCATTCGCGGTCATCTCGACGCCGACATTGATCCGCTGAAGCTGCGCCCGAAATCACAGCATCCGGAATTGCAGCCGGAATCTTACGGCTTCGGTCCCGACGATCTCGACCGGCCGATCTTTATCGACCATGTGCTCGGCCTTGAGACCGCGACAATCCGCCAGATGCTCGACATTCTGCGCCGGACTTATTGCGGCACGATCGGCGTCGAGTTCATGCATATCGGTGACCCTGAAGAAAAGGCATGGATTCAGGAACGTATCGAGGGGCCGGACAAGGAAGTCAGCTTCACGGATATGGGCCGTATCGCCATTTTCGACAAGCTTATTGCAGCCGAAGGCTTCGAGCGCTTTTCCGGCGTCAAATATATCGGCACCAAGCGTTTCGGTCTTGATGGCGCGGAAGCGATGATCCCGGCGCTTGAACAGATCATCAAGCGCGGCGGCAATCTCGGCGTCAAGGAAATCGTGCTCGGCATGGCGCATCGCGGACGTCTCAACGTTCTCGTCAATGTGATGTCGAAGCCTTACCGCGCGATTTTCCATGAGTTCAAAGGCGGTTCGGCCAACCCCGAAGATGTCGATGGCTCGGGCGATGTGAAATATCATCTGGGTGCGTCGTCCGACCGCGAGTTCGACGGCAACAAGGTTCACTTGTCGCTGACGGCAAATCCCTCGCATCTCGAAATCGTTGATCCCGTCGTGCTCGGCAAAGCGCGCGCGAAGCAGGACCAGTTGCATGATGGTGCGCGTGGCTCCGTCATTCCGCTGCTCATTCATGGTGACGCGGCTTTCGCAGGTCAGGGTGTCGTTGCCGAATGTCTCGGTCTTTCAGGATTGAAAGGCCATCGCACCGGCGGCTCCATTCATTTCATCATCAACAATCAAATCGGTTTCACGACAAGCCCCATTTTCTCGCGCTCGTCGCCTTATCCATCCGACGTTGCGAAGATGGTGCAGGCGCCGATTTTCCATGTGAACGGTGATGATCCGGAAGCTGTTGTTCATGCAACGAAGATTGCAACCGAGTTCCGCCAGCGTTTTAACAAGCCGGTGGTGGTGGACATGTTCTGCTATCGCCGCTTCGGTCACAATGAAAGCGACGAGCCGAGCTTCACGCAGCCGCTCATGTACAAGAAGATCCGCAATCATCCGACTACGCTTGAAATCTATACCAAGCGCATCGTCGCGAGCGGGTTGCTGACGCAGGAACAGGCCGACCAGCACATTGAATCCTTTCGTGCGGAACTCGAAGCCGAGTATGAAGCGTCCAATAATTTCCGTCCCAACAAGGCCGACTGGCTCGACGGGCGTTGGGCGGGGCTCGGTCGTGCCGAGGGCGAACCGCATCGCGGCGAGACGGGCGTTGATCTGAAAATCCTGCGCGACATCGGCAAGAAACTGGCGACTGTTCCCGAAGGGTTCAACATCCACAAAACCATCCAGCGTTTCATGGATAACCGCGCCAAGATGATCGAGACAGGCGAGGGGATCGACTGGGGCATGGCTGAGGCGCTCGCCTTTGGCACGCTGATGCAGGAAGGGTTCAAGGTTCGCCTGTCGGGTCAGGATTCGGAACGCGGCACTTTTGTGCAGCGTCACTCCGTGCTGAACGATCAGGAGAACGAAGACCGTTATATTCCGCTCAATCATGTGGCCGAAGGTCAGGCGCAATACGAAGTCATCAATTCGATGCTGTCTGAAAACGCGGTGCTCGGATTCGAGTATGGCTATTCGCTTGCCGAGCCCAATGCGCTCACTTTGTGGGAAGCGCAATATGGCGACTTTGCCAATGGTGCGCAGGTCGTGGTGGACCAGTTCATCTCGTCGGGTGAGCGCAAGTGGCTGCGTATGTGCGGGCTTGTGATGCTTTTGCCGCATGGTTATGAAGGGGCGGGGCCTGAACATTCATCCGCTCGCCTTGAGCGCTATCTCCAGATGTGCGCGGAAGACAATATGCAGGTTGCCAACTGCACGACGCCGATGAATTATTTTCATATCCTGCGCCGTCAGATGCACCGCAAGTTCCGCAAGCCACTGATCATTATGACACCGAAGAGCTTGCTGCGGCACAAGCGCGTACATTCAAAGATTGAGGAGTTCGGCCCTGACAGCACGTTCCATCGTGTGCTCTGGGACGACGCGCAGATGCTGAAAGGCGAGAAGATCCAACTCGTCAGCGACGACAAGATCAAACGCGTCGTCATGTGCACGGGCAAGGTCTATTACGATCTCTATGAAGAACGCGAGAACCGCGAGATCAACGATGTCTATCTCATGCGCGTTGAGCAGCTTTATCCGTTCCCCGCAAAATCCCTGATGACGGAACTCGCCCGCTTCAAGCAGGCCGAAATTGTCTGGTGTCAGGAAGAGCCCAAGAATATGGGCGCGTGGCAATTCATGGAACCCAATATCGAATGGGTGCTCGATCAGGTCGGCGCACGCTATCGCCGCGCCAAATATGTCGGGCGTCCGGCCTCTGCGGCAACCGCTGTCGGGCTTATGAGCAAACATATCCAGCAACTCAATCAGCTTCTGGCTGATGCGCTGCGGGTCGATTGATTTATCTCTGAAAGGCAAAGACGAGCATGGCCACCGAAGTCAAAGTGCCGGCACTGGGCGAAAGCGTGACAGAAGCAACTGTCGCGCAATGGTTCAAGAAACCGGGCGATCAGGTCAATGTTGATGAGCCGCTGGTGGAACTGGAAACCGACAAGGTGACGGTCGAAGTGCCGGCACCTGCATCGGGTGTTCTCTCGGAACTTCTCATTCAAAGCGGCACAACCGTCGAGATCGGTGCGGTGCTTGCGACCATCGGTGAAGGCACGGGTAAGGCCTCTGCCGGAAAACCCGCCGCAAAGAAAGCCGAAGTGCCTGCTCCGGCACCCGCATCTGCACCTGCCGCTGCGCCTGTTGCTGCAAAGCCCGCACCGGCTCCGGCCCCTGTGGCAGCAGCTCAGGCGCCTGCGGTGCGCCGGATTGTCGAAGAGAAAAATCTTGATGCCTCGAAGATTGAAGGCACCGGTCGCGACGGTCGCGTGACCAAGGGCGATGCCATTGCCGCCGCAGCGACACCGATTGTCATTCCGGCGACACCGCTTGCTGTGCGTGCGCCTGCCGATCCTGTTTCGAAAGATGGGGGTCCGCGCGAAGAGCGCGTGAAGATGACGCGGTTGCGCAAGACTATCGCGACACGCCTCAAGGAAGCGCAGAACACGGCGGCAATGCTCACGACCTTCAACGAAGTTGATATGTCGGCGATCATGGCGCTGCGTAATGAATACAAGGCCGTGTTTGAAAAGAAGCATGGCGTACGCGTCGGCTTCATGGGCTTCTTCGTCAAAGCCTGCATCGCGGCGCTGAAAGAAATCCCCGCTGTCAATGGTCTCATCGACGGCGACGATATTGTCTATAAAAACTATTACAATATCGGCGTGGCCGTCGGTACGGACAAAGGCCTTGTCGTACCGGTTCTGAAGGACGCGCAGGATTATTCCTTCGCGGATATTGAAAAAGCGATCAATGATTTCGGCAAGCGCGCGCGCGACGGCGCGTTGAAGCTCGATGAATTGCAGGGCGGCACATTCACAATTTCAAATGGCGGCGTCTATGGATCTCTGATGTCCACGCCCATTCTCAATGCGCCGCAATCGGGTGTGCTGGGTATGCACAAGATTCAGGACCGCCCAATGGTTGTCGGCGGGCAGGTTGTGGTGCGTCCGATGATGTATCTCGCTCTGTCTTATGACCACCGTATTGTCGACGGCAAAGACGCCGTGACCTTTCTTGTGCGCGTCAAGGAAACACTGGAAGACCCGCAGCGCCTGTTGCTTGATCTTTGATTTTTTGCATTTTCTCCGGGAGACGATAAATGGCCGATCAATTCGACCTTGTGGTGATTGGCGCAGGCCCCGGCGGCTATGAATGTGCGATCAAGGCAGCGCAGCTCGGACTTTCGGTTGCCTGCGTCGAAAAGAACCCGACGCTGGGCGGCACCTGCCTCAATATCGGTTGCATCCCGTCGAAAGCGCTGCTCCATGCGTCTGAACTTTTTGACGAAGTGACACACGCTTTTCCCGGCATGGGGATCGAGGTCGGCGCGGCGAAGATCAACGTGAAGCAGTTGCTCGCCTTCAAGGACGAAGCGGTGGACGGCAACACCAAGGGGATCGAGTTTCTTTTCAAGAAGAACAAGATCGAATGGGTGAAGGGCGAGGGCTTGGTTGCCGGTACCGGCAAGGTCAAGGTCGGTACGCGTGTGCTCGAAGCCAAGCACATTGTCATTGCGACGGGATCGGATGTGGCGCGTCTGCCCGGTATCGAGATTGATGAAAAACAGATCGTCTCATCGACCGGCGCCTTGCTGCTCGACAAGGTGCCCGAGCGCCTGCTTGTCATCGGTGGCGGCGTCATCGGGCTGGAGCTTGGGTCGGTCTGGGGTCGCCTCGGTGCGAAGGTCCAGGTTGTTGAGTTTCTCGACGCGATCCTGCCCGGCATGGACGGCGAGGTCGTCAAGAACTTCACGCGCATTCTGAAAAAGCAGGGCTTCGATTTCAAGCTCGGCTCGAAAGTCACCAAGGTTGAAAAGACCAAGGGTGGATTGAAGGTGAGTGTCGAGCCTGCCGCCGGGGGCGCGACCACTGTGCTTGAGGCGGACATTGTACTTGTGGCTGTGGGTCGCGCGGCTTTCACCAAAGGTCTGGGGCTGGAAGCCGCAGGCATTGCCACCGACAAGCGCGGACGCGTTGTGGTGGACGCTTCGTTCAAAACCAATGTCGATGGCGTTTACGCGATCGGTGATGTGATTGCCGGTCCGATGCTCGCGCATAAGGCGATGGAAGAGGGCGTGGCTCTGGCCGAGCGTCTCGCTGGTCACTACGGCGCGGTGAATTACGATGTCATTCCCGGTGTTGTCTATACATCGCCGGAGGTCGCGAGCGTCGGCAAGACGGAAGAGGCGCTGAAAGCCGAAGGTATTGAATATAATGTGGGCAAGTTTCCCTTCACGGCGAACGGCCGCGCCAAGGCCAACAAGACAACCGAAGGCTTTGTGAAGATCATTGCGGACAAGGCGACAGACCGCGTGCTCGGCGTTCACATTATCGGGGCGAATGCGGGCGAGCTTATTCACGAAGCGGTTGTCACAATGGAATTTGTCGGCTCGTCAGAGGATATTTCGCGCATGTGCTTTGCCCATCCGACGCTTTCGGAAGCGGTCAAGGAAGCGGCGCTCGCTGTGACGGGATTGCCTATCCATATGTGATCTGTTTCTCCTGCTGCCCTCTCCCCTAACGGGCGGGGGGGAGAGTTTTTGCTTTCTTCTGTGCACCTGGATGCGCCTTGTCATAGACGTCGAGCAACCGCACCGTATCGACCTCGGTGTAGATCTGCGTGGTTTTGAGCGACGCATGACCCAAAAGTTCCTGAATGGTCCTGAGATCGCCGCCGTCTGAGAGAAGGTGGGTGGCGAAGCTGTGGCGCAATGCGTGGGGTGTTACGCTTTCGGGGAGTTGCAGGCGGCGGCGCAAGTGCGCGACGAGGCCGGAGACTTCGCGCGGGTTCAGTTTTGCGCCACGGATGCCGGTAAAAAGTGGATCGTTGGGTGCTAGACCATGGGGCGTCAGTTCCAGATAGGTTTCGACAGCAGCGCGCGCGACGGGCAGTACCGGCACGAGGCGCTCCTTGTTGCCTTTGCCCGTGATGCGCATGACGTCGGGCAGCGGGGCCTCACCGCGCGTGAGGCTGAGCGCTTCCGCAATGCGGAGCCCGCAGCCATAAAGTAGCGTCAGGATCGCGGCGTTGCGCGCGGCGACCCATGGCAAATCGTCATTAGCGCCTGTGTCGGCGATGAGCGCTTTGGCGTCTTTTGGCGAGAGGGCCTTCGGGACAGAATGCGGAATCTTCGGTGTACGGAGCGCTTTGAGGGCAGCCGACGAGGTAAGTCCGTTGCGGTCGAGATAGCGGAAGAGTGAGCGCAAGCTCGACGTGACGCGGGCAAGCGAGCGGCTTGTCATGCCGTCATTGCGGCGTTTGGCGAGGAAGCTGCGAAAATCGCGCAAGTGAAGATCGCGGATGGCGGCGAGGTCGGCGGGGCCGCCCAGATGGTCGCATAAAAAATCGAAAAAGCTCGCGACATCGCGGTGATAGGCGATGAGGCTCAATGCGGCCAGACGCTTCTCGCCCATGAGATGGGCATACCAGTTGCGGATTTCGGCGCGCAGATCGGCTGATGCGACAACGGAGCCCGCGGCTTCGTCGGGTGTGGGGGCGATGGTCAGAGTTGCGGCGGCAGGTCGAGCCATAGGCGCACACAGCGCTCGACGATCCGGGCGAGAAATTCCAGAAGGTCGGCGGCCTGATCGGGGTGGAACTGATCCATGTCGCGGCCACCGAGCGCCAGAAGTCCGGGCGGGGTGATGCGGCTGAATTCGAGACGCACGAGCGCTTCGGAGCGCACATCATGGGCGCGGTCGCCATAGAGGCCGGTTGAGCCTTGCACATTGGCAACGAGGCGATAATCATGTGTGCCGCCCATCATGCGCGCGACGCCCCCGCGCTCCAGTAGGCGGATGCCGATTGTGTCGGCGCGGCTGACGCGACCTGTCGCTTCCATGCAGATGGTGGCAGACGCGAGGCCCAGCGTGGCGGCAAGCCCGTCGGGTAGCGTGATATATTCAACAAGCGCGTCGAAACTTTGTGCATCAAGCATCGCAAGCGCTGCGGCGTGTACCTGCTCGCGCGCGAGGGAGTTGAGCGAGGAGGCTTCGATCAGGTCGGTCTGGATGTCACGCAAGGTGCGGACCTGACGCTGCAATTTGGTGATGACGAAGGACTGCATGTCGACGACGTTTTCGCCGTCGTCGCGCGCGGGCATCATCTGGGCGAGAAGTTCTGCATCATGCAAAACGAAATCGGGATTGAGAAGAAGGAATGAACGCACGTCACTCGCGTCAAGGCTCGGTGTCGAGCGTTTGATCGGGGCGTCGTCTGTGCGGTCGTTATACTCAATCATACGTTTTCTCCTGAACAGCCTGCCCTTCTTCTGAGGGCTGCCTTAAACGCGATACGGGTCAATCCTGTCCCGTCATCCAACTGACGCATCTTGTCAGCAAACCACTTTTTAGAAGTTAAAAGACATGGTTGAGTTCGAAACAAATCATAGAATCTTTTGTCCCGTTTTTTTCCAATCGGCGAGGAACTGTTCGAGCCCTTTGTCGGTTAACGGATGTGTAATGAGCCCACGCAACACGGCCGGCGGTACGGTGGCGACATCGGCACCGATAAGGGCGACGTCTTTTACATGATTGGCGGTGCGGATGGAGGCTGCAAGAATCTCGGTCTCAAAACCGTAATTGTCGTAAATGGTGCGGATCTCTTCGATGAGTTCGAGGCCATCGAGGTTAATGTCGTCGAGGCGTCCGATGAAGGGCGAGATGAAAGTCGCACCGGCCTTGGCGGCAAGCAGCGCCTGATTGGCGGAGAAGCAGAGCGTCACGTTTACCATGATGCCGTCATCGCTCAACACTTTGCAGGTTTTGAGTCCGTCCCATGTGAGCGGTACTTTAACGGCGATATTCGGCGCGAGATTGGCGAGCTTGCGCCCCTCGGCGAGCATGGTCGCGTGATCGAGCGCTGTGACTTCCGCGCTCACAGGTCCGTCCACGATGGTGCAGATTTCGGAAACGACTTCGATGAAATTGCGGCCCGACTTTGCGATGAGGGACGGATTGGTCGTCACGCCGTCGAGCATCCCGGTCGAGGCCAGATCCTTGATGTCGGCAATGTCAGCCGTGTCCACAAAAAATTTCATGTCTGTTCCGGTCTCTCGTCGCATGTAAGGGAGGCACCCCGCCTGAGGACGCATGACAATCGTTCTTGCGCCGGAGTGCAATAGGTCTTTCGTTAACGGCGCGATTTTGTTTGCTTGCAAAGGACGAAAACGAATCGGAGGCGGAACGGTGGTATGTGCAGTTTGAAGTCTATAGGTTCATTCTGGATTGCATTCATTTGGCCCCGTTGATTGATGAGCATTAACCCTCATAGAAAAACTGTTTCTGTGCTGGTGCCTCTGGCGCTGCCGGAACCTTATGACTATGCGGTGCCCGACGGGATGCATGTGGGGCCCGGCACTTGCGTTGTGGTGCCCTTCGGTGCGCAGCGTCTTTACGGCATTGTCTGGGGTGAGGCCTCGGGCAAGTTCGATGAAAAGAAACTCAAAAACATTATCCAGGTGATGGATGTGCCGCCTATGACGGCGGAGCTTCGCGCCTTTATCGACTGGATGGCGGGCTACACACTGAACACGCGCGGCGCGGTGTTGCGGCTCGCGCTTCGCGCACCGTCGGCACTGGAACCTGCAAAGATGCATGTGGCCTACGGGCTCACGGATCTGCGACCGGCCCGGATGACACCGGCACGCGAACGTGTGGTGGCGCATATCGCGGATGAAGTTCTGCGCACGGTGCGCGAGATTGCCGACGAGACGGCGGTTTCCGATAGTGTGGTGCGCGGGCTTGTGGAGGCGGGCACTTTGTCGCCTGTCGAGATACCTGCGGATGCGGATTTTCCGCAGGTTGAATTGTCGCCGCGCGGGCAGGCGCTGTCGGCTGAACAGAAGAGGGCGGCGGATATTCTGGTCGGGCGGGTATCCGCACAGAAATATGCAGGCCTGTTGCTTGATGGTGTGACGGGATCTGGAAAAACAGAAGTCTATTTTGAAGCGGTGGCCGAAGCCTTGCGCCTCGGCAAGCAGGCGCTGATCCTGTTGCCGGAGATCGCGCTCACCTCGCAATTTCTCATGCGGTTTGAAAACCGCTTTGGTGTGAAGCCTGCCGAATGGCATTCGGAATTGTCGACGCGGGAGCGTACGCGGGTTTGGCGCGGTGTGGCAGAGGGGCGTGCGCGGGTTGTTGTGGGTGCACGTTCAGCTTTGTTTTTGCCTTTTGCGGATTTGGGTCTCATCGTTGTCGATGAAGAGCATGAAGCGGCCTTCAAGCAGGACGAAGGCGTCAATTATCATGCGCGTGATATGGCCGTGGTACGGGCCTCGCTTGCGGGCTTTCCTGTGATCTTGAGTTCGGCGACACCGTCGCTCGAAACAGTCGTTAATGTCGAGCAGGGGCGCTATGAGCGCGTGGCGCTGACCGAGCGGCACGGGCAGGCGGAGCTTCCGCAGATTATTGCGATTGATATGCGCCAGGACCCGCCGGAGCGCGGGCAATGGATTGCGCCGAAGCTCATCGCGGAAATGGCTAAGGCTTTTGCCGCAGGCGAGCAGTCGATGCTGTTCCTCAATCGTCGCGGCTATGCGCCATTGACCTTGTGCCGGACCTGCGGGCACCGGATCGAATGTCCGCAATGTTCGGCATGGCTCGTCGAGCATCGCTTTCGCAAAGAGCTGGTCTGCCATCATTGCGGTTATACATCCGCCGTGCCGAAAAACTGTCCTTCGTGCAACGCGGAGAATTCATTGGTCGCTTGCGGTCCCGGTGTGGAGCGCATTGCCGAAGAAGTGGCTGAAAAATTTCCCGATGCGCGCGTCGCGCTCCTGTCAAGCGATGCATTGCGCGGACCACAATCGACGCAAGAGGCCTTTGCGACCGTCGAGCGGCGCGAGATCGACATTGTTATCGGCACGCAGATTGTCGCCAAGGGGCATCACTTTCCGTGGCTCACGGTGGTTGGTGTGGTGGATGCTGATCTGGGGTTGGAAAACGGTGATCTGCGCGCTGCCGAGCGCACGTTCCAGCTTTTGCAACAGGTGGCGGGCCGTGCGGGCCGCGAGAGCCGCAAGGGTCGTGTTTATCTCCAGACCTATATGCCGGAGCATTCGGTGATGCGGGCGCTTATCGCGGGCGACCGTGACGCGTTTCTGGCGCGTGAGAGTGAAGCGCGCGAACGCGTGAAGCTGCCGCCGTTCGGTCGACTTGCCGGTGTTGTGGTCTCGTCTGAAAATGCCGCACTTGCCGTGAGCTTTGCGCGCGAGATGGCGCGAGCCGTACCGCAGACCGATGACGTCGCTGTTCTCGGCCCCGCTCCCGCGCCGCTTGCCTTGCTCAGAGGCCGTACGCGGCTCAGATTTCTCGTCAAGGCCGGACGCCAGATCAATATCCAAGCCTATATGGTGGCGTGGTTGTCGCGGCTCAAAGTCCCTGTGCCTGTGCGCGTGTCGGTGGATATTGATCCTTACAGTTTCCTCTAGGCTTGGCCGGATTATAGTTAACCCGGACTTAACCATCATCGGGCATTAATCAGCTCTGAAGTGGTGGCGAGGGCAAAATGGCTTCTAGATTGAACGTGGCGACTGTCAAATACGGGACAGCCTATCCGGTCGACTATGTGAACCGCATGTATGCGATGCTGAAGCGGCATTTGCATGAACCGTTCGATCTTTACTGCATCACCGAAGATGGTGCGGGGCTTGATCCCGAGATCGCCGTGATTGCGCCGCCGATGGATGTGCCAGGTTGGTGGAACAAGATTTTCCTGTTTTCGCCGCATGTCCCGCAAGGTGAAACGCTTTATCTCGATATTGACCAGATTTTGCTCGGCGATCTGGCGCTTCTCATTGCTGCTTGTCGCAAATCACGCGCCCGGCTTTGTGCCTATCGCGATCCGATCCGCTGGATGGGATCGCAGATGAATTCGTCGTGGCTCTATTACAATGCAGGTGAGTTGACCTTTATTTACGACGCGTTCTGCCGCGATATGCCGGGTGTGTTTGATCTTGAAGGTGGCGATCAGCTTTATGTCTGGCAGCAGATGAAGGACGTTTATTTCGTTGATGAAGCTGTGCCCAGCGCTGTGCAATCTTTTCGGTTTGAAGTCTGTGAAACCGAAGGCGGGAACCTCAATGTGCCCAACACGCTGCGTCCATCCGTCCGTATTGTGAATTTTCACGGTCGGCCAAAGCCCCATGAATTGCCACAAGTGCCCTGGGTCCAAGAACATTGGCGTTGAGCCGTAACGGAAAGTCTAGACCATGAAATGTGCTGTCATTGTTCCCATTGCATCCGGCCAGCAGGATTTTTTCGACGCGTGTGTCCAGTCTGTTGAAGATGCTTGGGTCAGGGGGTCGGGTCCGTTTACCGCTTATGATACTATTCCGATCTGGGATACGACCGATGCGATGAGCCTGGCTGAACGGCACAATCTTGGTATCGACATTGCGAAGACGCGGGCTTGCGACTGGCTCTTTTTTCTCAATGTCATTGATCTGATGAATGTCGGTGCATTTGCTGACATGGAAAACTATCACGCCGAGCGTGATGCGGTATGGGGCAATATCGCTATCAATCTACTTGGCAGTCCAGATGTTCAATTAATGCCGGCCCAGCCGACGGTTGCGACCAGAATCGAAGATGTGTTGCGCTACCTCCCGGAACGCTCGGTGAGCCTGGCGCATTTTGTGCGCACAGGGGTTGCCGATGCCGTGCGTTTTGATACCGGCCTCGCACTTGGTGCCGATCACAAATATCTGCTCGATCTTTGGGAACATCATGTGTGCGAGAAAGTCGCGCGTGTTTTTGCGATTGAGCGTCGGGCGCAAAAGCCGGCACCGAATGCGGTTGGTGGTGAAAACTGGACGAAGGCGGTCGAGACCATCGTGCTGGAGCGCATCAAGGGCCGCGATATTGTTTGCGACGTGACTTTCGACAACAAGACCTCTTATTTTATGATGGATAATCCCTTCGACATTATTCAGTTCTGCCACGGACGCGGCACTTTCTTTGAGATCAAAGAACTGCAAGTGCTTCAGAGCATTGTCGGCATGGGCAAAACGATTGTCGAAGTGGGGGCCAATATAGGTAATCATCTCGTCTTTTACGCCCAGCATCTGGAGGCAAAGAAAATCTTTCCCTTCGAGCCCAATCCTGTGGCCGTGGCGCTGCTCGACAAAAACATTCACGCCAACAAGCTTGAAGCGGTTATTGATAAGCGTGGAATCGGCATTGGTGCGGGCGCTGAATACGGCAAGTTCTCGGTGATGCTGCCGGGTGAAAACAATCTCGGTGCCGCCCGTCTTGAGGCAGGTTCGGGCGAGCTTGAGGTCTTCCCGCTGGATGAGACGCTCAAAGGCGAGCAGGTGGATTTTATGAAAATCGACGTCGAGGGTATGGAATTTGACGTGCTGCAGGGCGCCAAAGGCATCATTGGCCGCGACAAGCCGACACTCATGGTTGAAGTTTTTCGCCCGAAAATCCCCCAGTTTGAAGCCTGGTGCGCTGACAATAATTATCGCGTCGTTATGACCTTTCCTTGTGTGAATGCGGTCAATTTCGTCGCCAAGGCGGCGTAAGGCCCTTGCTTTAGAGATTTCGAAATTGCGACTGTGATCAGGGCGGCCGTGCGGCTGCCCTTTTCTTTGTCGTTTCCCAAAATTTACATCGTTTTTTATGGCCCAAAATGCCGCATCGCGGCCATTTATCGGGCGGGGTTGTTGCGCCCTCCTCACCCATGTGTTACCTAACGCGCGGCTTTGAGAGATGCGGGGGTCCGTGCCCTCTTACGGTCAAAAATAAGTCAACGATTTCAAGTGGTTGACTCTATCGGTCTGGTGCCGGTCGGGTGATCTCCACGGAAACTCAAGCGAGCCTCAATTTGGCATCCGAACATCACGTTTCAGGTATGGCTGGCCGCTACGCTACGGCGCTCTTCGAGCTTGCCGACAGCGCAGGCAGCCTTGACGCTACGGCAGGCGATCTTGCCCAGATCGCCGCCTTCATCAAAAAGAGCGACGATCTTCGTCGTCTTGTTCTGAGCCCCGCTTTCGGTGCCGACCAGCAGGGCAAAGCCTTTGCCGCTGTGCTCGAAAAAGCTGACATCAAAGGGCTCGTCGCCAATTTCGTAGGTCTTGTGATCAAAAACCGTCGCCTCTTCGCGCTGCCGGACATGATCACGGGCTTCAACAGCCTTCTCGCCGCTCATCGCGGCGAGGTTTCGGCTGACGTCACGTCGGCTCATCCGCTTTCGGATGGCCAGCTTCAAAGCCTCAAAGCGTCTCTCAAGACGGCGACAGGCCGCGATGTTCAGATCAATGCCAAAGTCGATGCCGGGCTCCTTGGCGGGCTCGTTGTCAAGGTCGGGAGCCGGATGATTGACAGCTCCCTCAAGACCAAACTCACTTCTCTCAAGCTCTCAATGAAAGAGGCCTCCTGATGGACATTCAGGCTGCGGAAATTTCTGCAATCCTCAAGCAGCAGATCCAGGGTTTTGGTGCGGAAGCCCAAGTCTCCGAAATCGGCCAGGTGCTTTCCGTCGGTGACGGTATCGCGCGCGTTTACGGTCTCGACAACGTCCAGGCTGGCGAAATGGTCGAGTTCCCCGGCGGTGTGCGCGGCATGGCGCTCAACCTTGAAAGCGACAATGTCGGCGTCGTGATCTTCGGTAACGACCGTGACATCAAAGAAGGCGATACCGTCAAACGGACCGGCTCCATCGTGGACGTGCCCGTCGGCAAAGGCCTTCTCGGTCGCGTTGTCGATCCGCTCGGCAATCCCATCGACGGCAAGGGCCCCATCGTTTCGGATGAACGCCGCCGCGTGGACGTGAAAGCGCCCGGCATCATTCCCCGCAAGTCGGTGCATGAGCCGATGCAGACCGGTCTCAAGGCCATCGACGCTCTGATCCCGATCGGTCGTGGCCAGCGCGAGTTGATCATCGGTGACCGTCAGACCGGCAAGACCGCTATCGCCATCGACGCGATCCTCAACCAGAAGCCGCTCAATCAGGGTACGGACGAAAACGCCAAGCTCTATTGCATCTATGTCGCCATCGGCCAGAAGCGCTCGACGGTTGCCCAGATCGTGAAGACGCTGGAAGAAAACGGCGCTCTTCAGTACACGATCATCGTCGCGGCGACGGCGTCGGAACCGGCTCCGCTCCAGTTCCTTGCGCCTTTCGCAGGCTGTACGATGGGCGAATATTTCCGTGACAACGGTATGCACGGCCTCGTCGTTTATGACGATCTGTCCAAGCAGGCCGTTGCTTACCGCCAGATGTCGCTTCTGCTGCGTCGTCCGCCGGGACGTGAAGCCTATCCGGGCGACGTGTTCTATCTCCATTCCCGTCTGCTTGAGCGTGCGGCCAAACTGAACGATGAAAACGGCAAGGGCTCGCTTACCGCTCTCCCGATCATCGAAACGCAGGCCAACGACGTGTCGGCCTATATTCCGACCAACGTGATCTCGATCACCGACGGTCAGATCTTCCTTGAAACGGACCTCTTCTATCAGGGCATCCGTCCTGCCGTGAACGTCGGTCTGTCGGTGAGCCGCGTGGGGTCATCCGCCCAGATCAAGGCGATGAAGCAGGTGGCAGGCAAGATCAAAGGCGAGCTTGCGCAGTACCGCGAAATGGCGGCCTTTGCCCAGTTCGGTTCCGATCTTGACGCCGCGACACAACGTCTGCTCAATCGTGGTGCCCGTCTTACCGAGCTTCTGAAGCAGCGTCAGTTCTCGCCGCTCAAGGTCGAAGAGCAGGTCGTCGTGATTTATGCCGGCGTGAACGGCTATCTCGACAAGCTGCCCGTCTCGGATGTGGGTCGCTTCGAAGAAGAGTTCCTGCGCAATGTGCGCACGAGCCATCCCGGCATCCTCGACGCCATCCGCGACGAGAAAGCCGTTTCGAACGATACCGAAGCCAAACTCAAGGCGGCTGTTGAAGCATTCGCCAAAGCGTTTGCCTGAGACAACTGACGAATACGAACGAAATCGGGTAACGGCCTATGGCGAGCCTTAAAGACCTACGAAACCGCATCGCGAGCGTGAAGTCGACGCAGAAGATCACCAAAGCCATGCAGATGGTGGCGGCAGCGAAATTGCGTCGCGCTCAGGAAGCGGCGGAAGCGGCCCGTCCTTACGCAACACGTATGGACGGCGTGATGGCAAACCTGGCCTCGGGTATGGCGGGGCGCGCAGGCGCACCGGCGCTGCTTGCTGGCACGGGCAGCGATCAGGTTCACCTCGTCATCGTGGCGACGGCCGATCGCGGTCTCTGCGGCGGTTTCAACTCGTCGATTTCGCGTCTCGCGCGTGAGCATATCTACAAGCTCATCCGCGAGGGCAAGACGGTGAAGATCGTCACTGTCGGTCGCAAGGGCCGCGATGCCCTGAAGCGTCTCTTCGGTGACAAGTTCGTCAAATCGTTCGAGTTCACAGGTATCCGCCAGATCGGCTTCCCGCAGGCCGAAGACATTGCCAATTATGTGCTCTCGTCGTTCGAGGCGGGCGAGTTCGATGTGGCGACGATGTTCTTTTCGAAGTTCGTCAATGTCGTGACGCAGATCCCGACAGCCCAGCAACTCATTCCCGCCAGCGTGCCCTCGACGGGTGCGGCAGGCGGCGGCGCCGATCTTGGCGGCGCTGTCTATGAATACGAACCCGACGAAGCGGAAATTTTGAAAGAGCTGCTGCCGCGCAATCTTGCGGTGCAGGTTTTCAAGGCGCTGCTGGAAAATGTTGCAGGTGAGTTCGGTGCCAAAATGTCGGCGATGGATAATGCCACGCGCAATGCCGGCGAGATGATCAAGAAGCTGAACATCACCTATAACCGTTCACGTCAGGCGATGATCACCAAAGAACTGATCGAAATTATTTCGGGTGCAGAAGCCCTCTAAGATACTTCCCCGTGTTGGGGTCCCGAAACCGGGAAGATTGAAGGAAATGCTATGAGCAAAGCAGTCGGAAAGATCGCCCAAGTCATTGGTGCCGTCGTGGACGTTGAGTTCGGTGACCATCTGCCCGCCATTTTGAACGCGCTGGAAGTGACCAATAATGGTCAGCGTCTGGTGCTCGAAGTGGCGCAGCATCTGGGCCAGAACACAGTTCGCACCATCGCCATGGATACGACCGAAGGTCTGACACGCGGCGACGAAGTGCGCGACACAGGTTCGGCGATCTCGGTGCCGGTGGGAGATGGTACGCTCGGCCGCATCATCAACGTCATTGGCGAGCCGGTGGACGAGGCGGGCCCCGTGAAACACGAAGCGCGCCGCGAAATCCATCAGGACGCGCCTGCTTTCGTCGAACAGTCAACCGAAGCTGAAATGCTCGTCACGGGCATCAAGGTTGTGGATCTGCTCGCGCCTTATGCGCGCGGCGGCAAGATCGGTCTTTTCGGCGGCGCCGGTGTGGGCAAGACCGTGCTCATTCAGGAACTCATCAACAACATCGCGAAAGCCCACGGTGGTTACTCTGTGTTTGCCGGTGTCGGTGAGCGCACACGCGAAGGCAACGACCTTTATCATGAAATGATCGAGTCCGGCGTGAACAAGGATCCGCATGAGAATAACGGCGATACGACCGGTTCCAAATGCGCCCTCGTGTTCGGCCAGATGAACGAGCCGCCGGGAGCCCGCGCGCGCGTCGCTCTCACAGGTCTCACCGTCGCTGAACATTTCCGCGACAAGGGCCAGGACGTGCTCTTTTTCGTCGATAACATTTTCCGCTTCACGCAGGCCGGTTCCGAAGTGTCGGCGCTCTTGGGCCGCATTCCTTCCGCCGTGGGCTATCAACCGACACTTGCCACCGACATGGGCCAGCTGCAGGAACGCATCACGACAACAACCAAGGGTTCCATCACCTCGGTGCAGGCCATTTACGTGCCCGCCGACGACTTGACCGATCCGGCGCCTGCCGCCTCCTTCGCTCACTTGGACGCGACAACCGTGCTCAACCGTGCGATCTCGGAAAAGGGTATTTATCCCGCCGTGGATCCGCTCGACTCGACCAGCCGTATTCTTGAGCCGCGCGTCGTCGGTCAGGAACATTACGACACAGCGCGTCGCGTGCAGGAAATCCTGCAACGCTACAAGTCGCTGCAGGACATCATTGCCATTCTCGGCATGGATGAACTCTCCGAAGAAGACAAGCTCGTCGTGACTCGTGCCCGCAAGATCGAGCGCTTCCTTAGCCAGCCCTTCTTCGTGGCCGAAGTGTTCACAGGCTCGCCGGGCGTGCTTGTCGACATCAAAGACACGATCAAGGGCTTCAAAGGTCTCTGCGATGGTGAATATGACCATCTGCCGGAAGCCGCCTTCTACATGGTCGGCACGATCGAAGACGCCGTGAAAAAGGCCGAGCGCCTTGCGGCTGAAGCTGCCTAAGAACGCGAAAGTAAAGGTCCATGGCTGACAAGCTGCATTTCGACCTCGTGTCACCCGAACGGCTCCTCCTCTCGGAGAGCGTTGACATGGTGACTGTGCCCGGCGCGGAAGGCGACTTTGGCGTCCTTGCAGGCCATGCGCCCGTGATGGCGACTTTGCGCCCCGGCGTCATCAATGTCGACGAGGCGGGCAAGGCGCAGCAACGCATTTTCGTGCGTGGTGGCTTTGCCGAAGTGACAGCGAAAGGCCTCACGGTCCTTGCTGAATATGCGGTGCCTCTGGCCGATCTCGATATGGCCAAAATTGATCAGGAAATCGCCGACGCGCAGGACGATATAACGGACGCGAAATCGGATGAACGCCGTCAGGCCGCGCAGGAAAAGCTCGACCATCTGAAGCAGGTCCGCCAGTCTCTCTAAAGCTGGCTGTTTACGGAATGAACGAGGCGGCACTGTTCCAAGTGTCGCCTTTTTTATGCTTGGGCCGTCTTTTTCGTGCCCAGAAATTGCCCGCGCTGTTGTGGCAGGGTGCACGGACAAATATGTTTGTTATATATTTTGTGACGCGACCCTAATAACGAGACCTTTCGGACCATGCGCGCCCATTGGACATTGAACGATATTCACTGGCAGAGCTTCGAGCCTTCCAAGGTCGATGCGGGGATTCTGGCTGCTGTCAAAGCAGCCGCGCTGGTTGAATATAACGCGCCCGATTATGTGACTTATCTCTGTAACGTGTTCTCCGACCGGCCGGACGTGAAGGCCATGATCACCTCATGGGGTAAAGAGGAAATCCAGCACGGGGCAGCCCTTGCCCGGTGGGCGGAACTGGCCGACCCGACGTTCAAATTCGATGAGGCCTTCAGGCGCTTCCGCGAGGGTTATTCCATTCCGGTCGATGCGGTGCAATCGGTGCGTGGCAGTCGTGCGGGCGAGTTGGTGGCACGCTGCGTCGTCGAAAGCGGCACCTCGTCCTATTACACGGCGATCAAAGATGCTTGCGACGAGCCGGTGCTGCGCCAGATCGTGACCAATATAGCAGCAGATGAATTCCGCCATTACAAACTTTTCTACGAGATGTTCAAGGGTTTGAACGAGACATTGCCCTCGCGTCTGGAGCGGGCCCTCATTGCTATTGGTCGCGTCTCGGAAGCCGATGATGATGAACTGTCATACGCCTATTTCGCGGCGAATACGAAAGCGGGCGACGGTGCGGTTTATGATCGTGCGCGCTACGCCAAGCTCTATGAAAAACGGGCTTTCTCGCTTTATCGTCGTCAGCATACGGACCGTCTGGTTGCCATGGTCGGCAAGGCTATCGGCGTGAAGCCGCATGGAATACCGATGCGTATGGTGGCAAAAGGCGTCTGGGCCTTCTGGCGGTTTCGCACGAAACGATTGGCAAGTGCTGCTTGACCTAACCGGCTTGGGGCAACCAGCTCAGTTTTTCGCCCATGCCCTTGGCATTGCGCAAATCAAAATAAAGAAGTGTCGTGTCGGGTGTCTTTCCATAGGCGGAGGCGAGAGCGGGCGCGAGTTCCGATGATGTCGCGCCCAGTGCCGTGCCGCGCGTGACGTGGCTTGTGCGTTTGACGTCGATGCGGTCGAGGCCTGCAACGATCAGCTGCTGGCCGGATTTCAGACGGATGATGACAACGCCGCGATAGCCCTTGAAGTCACCGGCATACATGACCTTGCCGTCAACAGGGCTAGCGACGGTGCAGAATGTTTCAACGACCAGGGCGACGCCGGGCTGGGGAACGCCGTTTGCTTTGAGGTGCGCGAGCAGCGGCGGTAGCACGCGGGGTGAGCCCTGCTTCTGCAAGGTTGTGGCCCCGCGTTCGTTAATGAAGCAGACGGGCTTTTGGGCCTGTGGCGCAATCATTTCTTTTGCTGGCGCGACGGCGAGCGTTACGTCTACGGGTTTCGCGACGACAACTGGTTTAATTTTTTCTTTGGGCGGTTGGATTTTGGCAACGGGGATCGGTGCTTTGTCGCGCAGGTCCAAAGCGGATTTGTCATCGGTTTTGACCGCGGCGAGTTTGTCAGGTGCGTCGAGAACAGGAGATTCAGAAATGATCTGTGGCGGGCCGCCGCCGCCTCTGACAAGGTCGGCGCAGATGGCACGGTAGGCGGCGGGCCATGACGGGTCTGTCCGGCCAAGTAGGCAGTCGCCCAAATTGACATCGTGACGGGTGGCTAGGTCTTGCCTTGTCAGGCCGATCCGGTCCAGAGCGCGTGCGTCATCGGCCCATTCGAGTGCGGCAGCACCCGACAGTGCGAAGACGAAGGCGATTAGGGATCGGCGAAAGAGTGTCATCTGGATTTGTGTCCGAGTGGTACAGAGAGCGGCAAAGGCATTGATGTGTGACCCATTATGCCAAGCGGCACGATGACGGCGCTGGCGAGTGCCGCTTCAATGGCGGCGAGAAGTTCGGAGCGACGGAAGGGTTTGGGCAGGGTCGCAAACGCGCCGAGCTGGCGGGCGCAGGAGAGCGGGTCGAATGTCGGCAAGAGACGACTGCCGCCGGACATGGCGAGAACCGGCGTGTCGGGCGAGAGGTGTTTGGCCGCGCGTAGAATTTCGAGTCCGTCGCGGTCAGGCATGAACATGTCGGTAATGATGAGATCGAAGCTCTGCTCGTTAAGTGTATCGAGTGCATCAAGGCTTGAACCGCGCAACGTGACCTGATGGCCTGCGGCCGTGATGAAAGTGAAAAGCAGATCGCCCAAATCCGGATTGTCTTCAACAACCAGTACGCGTGCCATGTCTTACCCCACCGTTAAGCATGTAACTAGAAAATGAATGTTGCACGATTGTTCGAATCAGTTCAAAATTTTAAAAGTCTGTGTCTTGTGTATACTTTTTCCACAGGCCTATACCTTCGCCGGATCTGTGTTGTGGTCGCTATGCGAATGCGCCCCTAGCGTCAGACGCTATGGTTTCAGACACTCTCCACTGATCAATCCGGCTTTTTTGGACAGCAAAACCGGCCTTTGCTTCTGGGCTCGCTGCTTTAGCGCCGCAAAAGATTGCCGAATTGACAATTTTTTGCCCCCCTCCGAACACGGCTTCGTTAAGGCGGGTCTGGCAAAAAGAGAATGTGCAGCTTAACCGGTCAGGTGTCCCCGATGCTTTCCCCCGCGAACCTCTCCTATAGCGAAGACTATTGGCGCGACCGCTGTGGAATGCCGCCCCGCGCCCACGCCTGCGACGTGAACCGTGTCCGCATCCGCTCATCAGCCGGACGTGCCCTTTGGCGCAAGGCACCGGCACTCATCGGAGCGCCGTTCCGCTTATTTGCCTTTGTTGCGAAAGGTGCCAGCGCCATCGTTCGTCCGCGCAAGGCTCCGCGTATGCAGGCCGGCACTGCGCGCGCCATGCAGGCCTCGCTTCAGGCGTCCTTGCAGGCCAAAGGTCTCAAGCCTAAAAAATCAAAATACCGCCTGTCGCGGATGGCCCTTCTCAAGCTCAGTCTTGCCGTTGTCGGCACGGTCTGGGCGGGTGGCTTCGTCCTTGTTTATGTGCAGCCTGCGCCCGCGAGCACCGATCTCGGTGCAGCCTATGTCGGGCTTGGCAAAGAGGCACCGGCGGTGCTTGTCGCGGCTGACGCCAAGGCCGCACCCAAAGACGGAGCAGCGCCAGAAAATATCGAACTTGAAGGCATGTTGGTGCGTTTTGCCGACGCCAATGAAGCAGCCCTTGTCGCGCTGCGCGGCTATCTCATCACCGGCAGCGAAGGGTTCCTCGATGAATGGCAAGAGGCGTCTGCCCGTCTTGCCGCAGCTCAAATGGCTATCGAAGTTGACAGCCGTGACTGGACCGATGGCGCACGCATCATGCAGTTACGCGATCTGCGCGGCGTGGTGGCCATGCTGAAAACCGAAGAGGAAACATTGGCCGGTCTTGCCGTTACGCCCAATCGCTATCCGGGTCTGCGGCTCTATCGCGAGACGACGGAGCGTGCGCTTACCGACGCGGAAGGTCTGCTCGATGTGACGCTTGCCTCCGTGATGCAGTCGAATCGTCAGGGCGCTGCGGTGCGTGTTGACACACTTGCCCATATTCGCGGCGATCTCAGAGCCTTGCGTGCAAGCCTCGATGTTTACCTCACATCATCTGCCAAAGCCGCACCGACGCAGCTAATGAGCGAATATGTGAGCTTCCGTGCTGATCTTGCCGCACTTGCTGCGCTGCGCAATCAGGTCGGGCCGAATGACCAATCCCGTCTTGACCGTCTTACCTATCTGTTCACCCAATCAGACACCGAGCTTGGCCACATCATGGCATTGAAGCCGACGCCGCGCTGGGACTATGCTGACTTTGCCTTCAAGCAAAAAGTCCTGCCGCTGTCTGAAAAAATTTCCTCCATACTTGGCGGATGGCGTGGCTGATTTTTGATTTTTATGTGTTCTGTGGCTGTCGTATTTTCCAGCATCATCATGTGCAAGCTTCCTGTCGGCATGATCGCCAGACAGGATCGGGGGCTCTGAAGGAACGACCCTGATAAAGAAAATGGATGAAATGACGAATGATATGACGACGAAGACCGACAAGGCCCGCTCCGGTCAGGACATTGCCTTTGATGCCGTCGTCGCCTATGCCGAGAAGCTGGCGCATGATGCCAATAATTATATCGGCGCGATTTTAGGCCTTTCGGAAGTGCTGCCCGCGATTGCGGACGATCCTGAACAGGTGAATGCGATTGCAACACGCCTTGCCGCTGCAGCACGTCTATTGCAGGTTGTTGTCAACCAGGCGCTGCTTCCAGTGTCGCGGAGTCACGGTTTGCCTTCGCTTGATATGGCCACCGCGTCCGACACGGTCACGCAGATGGCGCGGCATCTCGTTGGCCCCCGCATCGCTTTCGAGCTTGTGCCTCCCAGTACCGACAAAGTGATGGAGCTGACACAGGGCGAGTTTTCCATTCTGCTTTTCATTCTTCTGCGCAATGCTTGCGATGCGGCGGATATATCTGACGGCGCGGGTGCTAAAATCCGTGTCCTGCTCGAAGAGGTGAGCGCTGCTGACATGGATGATGAAATGACCACGCAGACTTTCGTGCGCGGGACGATGCCGAAAGGGTCTGCAGTGGCGTTACGTGTTTATGACAATGGCTGCGGCTTTATCGAAGGACTGAAAGACAATGCGGTTTCGGCTTTCCAGCCTTTTGTCTCGCGCTCAAAACGTAAAACAGCTTTGGGGCTCGGCCTCGCCTTTGCCGTCGCGATTGTCGAACGGCGCGGCGGCGCGCTTGGTGTCGCGCAAAATGAAGAGACGTGCTTCACCGCTTATCTGCCGGTCAATGACAAGGTGGCTGAGGCCCCTCCCTCAGATGAGAGCGATGTTGCCGCATCGCAGGTGCTGATCGTTGATCCGCTGGTGCAATGGGGGGCGGCGACGGAAACGCTTTTAGGCTTGATGGGCTGGCCCGCGCGGCAAGTCGCGAGTGTGGCGGACGTTGCAGTACAACTGAAGACAGCGTCGCGCGGACGGCATGTCGTGATCGTCCGTGTACCACGTCACGGTATTGCCCACGAAGATGCGGTCGCGCTCCACACGGTTTTTGCGGACCGTTTCGGTATCGATCTGTTGCTTGTTGTCGGTTCTCTTTATACCTGTACGGCGGATGATGACACCGCTCTGCTGCTTGCCAATATGTCGGCGATGCCGCTCGGTGCGGATGCTGCGCCGGCCGATATTGTGAACTGCCTCATCCCGAATATCTGACTTCAGGACGAGAGATGTTCTTCGGTGAGAAGCCCCGCCTTGAGCGCATAGCTCACTGCCTGCACGCGGTTGCGTACACGCAGTTTTGCGAAGATGCGGCTGGCGTGCATCTTGATCGTGATTTCCTGTACGCCGAGCTGACGCGCGATTTCCTTGTTCGAGCCACCGGCTGCCAGCAGTTTCAGAATCTCGATCTCGCGGTCGGTGAGTGCTTTGGCAAGCGATTGCGTGCCGACATGGCGTGCGCCGAGTTTGTCTACGGGCGTGCGGCCTTGTGAGAGCGCGGTCTCGACGGGGATATAGGTGCCGCCGCTCAGGACGACAGCAAGGGCCGCGACGATTGTGTTGCCCGGCGACGATTTCGGAATGAAGCCTTTGACACCGAGCGCCAGAATTTCATGCACCGTCGCATCATCAATGCGGCCCGAAAGAATGACGAATTTGATGTCGGGATAAGATTGGCGCAATGCTTCGATGCTTGGTGCGCCGTCCATGCCCGGCATATCCCAGTCGAGCACGGCGAGGTCGAAATCCGTGCCGTCGCCGAGCTTTGCTGTGGCGGAAGGCAGGTTGTCGACCGCGTGAACTTTGGCATCGGGATAGGCAGCCACGAGCTGGCGCTCAATCGCGTCGGTGAACAGCGGGTGATCGTCGGCAAGAAGAATGTTCATGCAAGTGTCGTTACTTTGCCCATAGAGGGAGCTTACTCCGGCTCATTTATTGGTCAAATGCACATTTCACTGTTGAGTCTTATCAGGAGCCCTGGAGGAGCAAACGACAGGATTTGATCCGTGGAGAGCATATTGAGCGTTGCGATCTGAACGAAAACTGAATAGAGCAAAAGCGAACGAGAATAAAAAAATCAGGCAGGGCGGGCAAGGGCTGCGAAGTCTGTCACAATACGTTCATAAATGGCGCGTTTAAAGGGGACGATGAGGGTGACGATTTCGGGTAGGGGCACCCAGCGCCAGTCGGTGAACTCCTGATGCGCGTCAGCGGTGAGGTCGATGTCATTGTCTTCACCGGTGAACCGCATGGCAAACCAGCGTTGCTTCTGGCCGCGATATTTGCCTTTGAGCGCTTTGCCGACCAGATCAGCGGGAAGGTCATAGGTGAGCCAGTCGCTGACCTCGCCGATGATCTCGGCATGTTCGGGCTTCACGCCTGTCTCTTCCTGCAATTCGCGGAAGGCAGCGATGGAGGGTTCTTCGCCCTTATCAATACCGCCCTGCGGCATCTGCCATGTATTTGGGCCCACATCGAAAAGCTGGATGCGGTTGCCGACAAAGACGAGCCCGTCCTTGTTGAAGAGAGCCACGCCGACGCAGGGGCGATAGGGCAGGCTCAGGGGATCGACGGGGGTCTTGGGGGAGGACATGGATGCAATCCATCAGAATGTGCGGGCAGCGGAACTCACAGGGACCAATACAAAGCCTTTGTCACGCAGGGTTTGGGCCCATTCGGCCACTGCGTCAACTGTGACAGGAAAGCCGGAGGCGACGCCGATGGCGATGTCATCGGCTTTGGCGCTCGTCTCAAGGCTCGCAAAGCTGTCGGAAATCACATCCACGCTTTGCACGGGGTCGATATTGCGGTTGGCTGCAGCGGCGGGAAGAGCTATTTCGCCGGCGATTTTGGGTGCGAGGCTGCGGTTTGACGCGCCATTGTCGATATACATAAGGCCGCGCGATTTGATGGCGGAGAGCACCGGCGACAAAGCTGACGGCGTCGATGTGAAGCGGGCACCCTGATAGTTCATCACTCCCGCATAGCCTGAAAAGCGTGAGAGTAGCCATTCGAGACGGGCGACATTGTCAGCGGCTGAAAGGCTTGTGAGCAGCGTGTAGGGGCCCGGATCATTTTGCGGAAAGCCGAAAGGCTCCATCGGCAATTCGAGCAGCACTTCATGGCCCGCATCGCGTGCACTCTTGATCCATTTTTGCAGATTGCTGCCATAGGGTGCAAACGAGAGCGTCACTTCGGCTGGTAGCACCTTGATCGCATGTTCGGTGGCGCTTTCAGAAATGCCAAGCCCGGAGACGACCAGTGCGATGCGCGGTTTGCCGCCGAGATCGGCAGGCGGTGGTCGTGCGTAGATCTGATAGGCCTTCCGTCCGTCTTTTGCGATGACAGGAAGCGGGCCTTGCGCCGATTTGGCGACAAGGGCGGGATCAGGCACGGGCGCGAGCGGTATGGCTTTGGCAGGCGGCGGGGTGCTCGTATTGCCCTTGTCCGTCTGTTTGCCGTCAACGGTTTCGGCCCCGACGATTTTCACGCCGTCGGCGCTGTCTTCTGCATCGTCATTGCTGCCGCTATCCTTGATGCTTTTGGCGGCATCAAGCAGCGTCAGTTCTTCGGGGCTTAATGAGGATGTGTCGGGTGACAGAGGTGTTGCGCCCGGCGTATCGCTCTCGGCGGATTTTTCAGCTGCGGCCGTTTCCGTACTGTCGCGCAGAAGTTTGTCCGCTGCCTCAGCATCAGGCTGTTTCGGCGGTTCCGTTTTCGGGATTTCGGCCACCACCTCGGGCGCAAGCGCAATCGCGACAATGGGTTTGCCGGCAAAACGTCCATCGGTCAGGGCGAGCCAGAGGAGGACGCCGCCATAGATAAGCGCGATGATCGAAGCCGCGAGCACCAATATGCTTGGTGACCGCCGTCTTGCCCCTTTGTCATTCAGCATCCTGATCGGCATACCCGTGCCTGCCCGCTCTTGCCCGTCCTGTTGATCAGTTGGCGCCTGTTGCGGCAGCGGCTTTGAACGCAGCGTTCTTTTTGACACCGTTCAGAAGGTCGATTGCATAAAGAAGCTGCTTGTCGTCTTTCTTGTCGGTCGGCACGAAACTGTCGGAGCCTGCGACTTCAGACGCGCCTTCCTCGGCGGCCAGATGGCCCGGTAATTCCGCTTCGCCGGTGATCTGCATTTTCTTTTTCGTCTTCGACGTCGGGTCCGTCATCTCGACGAGAATGTCGGGCTCGATGCCTTTGGCCTGGATGGAATGACCGGACGGTGTGTAATAACGCGCTGTGGTGAGACGTAGAGCACCGTCCGTACCCAGAGGAATAATCGTCTGGACGGAGCCTTTGCCGAAGGAGCGCGTGCCGAGAATGACGGCGCGGCGATGATCCTGCAACGCACCGGCAACGATTTCGGACGCAGAGGCCGAGCCGCCGTTCACGAGAACGATGACGGGCTTGCCTCTGGTGAGATCGCCGCCGCGTGCATTGTAGCGCATCGTGTCATCGGCATGGCGACCGCGTGTGGAGACAATTTCACCATCTTCGATGAAGTCGCCGCTGACGCTGATTGCCTGATCGAGCAGACCGCCAGGGTTGTTGCGCAAGTCAAGGATATAGCCTTTGATTTTTGTCGCGCCGATCTGCTTTTGCAGCGTGTTGATCGCCTCTTCGAGAAGATCGCCAGTCTGTTCATTGAACGACGTGATGCGCATATAGCCGATGTCACCCTCGCGGTGATATTTTACCGACTTGATTGTGATGATGGCGCGATTGAGTTTGACGTCGAAAGGCTCATCGACGCCCTTGCGCACAACGGTTAGCTTGATCGGTGTGTCAACCGGCCCGCGCATCCGGTCCACGGCGTCCGACAGGGTCATACCGAGGATCTGCTTGTCATCAATATGCGTGATGTAATCATTGGGACGAAGACCGGCGCGGCTGGCGGGCGTGTCATCAATCGGTGTCACGACTTTCACGACCCCGTTTTCCATCGTGACTTCAATGCCGAGGCCTCCGAACTCGCCGCGCGTCTGCACCTGCATGTCGCGGAAGTTTTTGGGATTCATGTAGCTTGAGTGAGGATCAAGTGAGGTCAGCATTCCGTTGATGGCGTTTTCGACGAGTTTGCTGTCATCCGTCGGCTCGACATAGTCGGCGCGGACTTTTTCAAAGACGTCGCTGAACAAATCAAGCTGACGGTAGGTTTCGCTTTCTGCGGCTCTGGCGGTGGTGTCCAAACTGCCTGACTGGAAGGCGAAAACGGCAAAGGCCGAAATCACGGTTCCGAGGGCAAAACCGGCAAGCACTGACTTGTTCATTTATCCACGCGCCTTTGTGTCACTCATCTTTAACCACGGTCGGGGGTCGATCGGGTCGCTGTTTTTGCGAAATTCAATATAGAGGGAGGGTCTTCCGTCTGTCGCGGTTTTCTGCGGGCTTTCCGATATTTCATCAGATGAAGATGAAAAAGTGCTTCCCATCCGCCCCAAAGGCTCGCCCGCCAGCACTGATTGGCCGACGGTCGCGTCGATTTGGTCCATACCAGCCAGTAGTACATGGTAGCCCTCGCCCACCGACAGGATCAAAAGTTGCCCATAACGCCGGAACGGACCGGCATAGGCGACTTTGCCGTCAAAAGGGGCGATGACCTGTGCGCCGGGTCGCGTCGCGATGGTCATGCCTTCCGAGCGCGTGCCTTCAGCGGTCCGGCTGCCGAAACCGCTGAGCAGAAGTCCGGTGGCGGGGAGCCGGATCAGACCGTGCGACTGGGAAAAGAGCCGCGAGGAAGGCATGGCGTCAGGTACAGGCTCGGATGGCGGCGAAAGAAGGGCGAGTTCGACCGGGTGGCCGGAAGGTTGTTCGACGGTTTCAAGCGGCGGCGCGGGCTTGACCGACGCCGGATCGGGACGGCTCTGGGGCAAGCGGTTCTGCGCTTTGTTTTCGAGCTTCGCGATCAGGTCGTTCAGGTCGGTTGCCTGCTGGGCCAGCGCCTTGGCGCGGGCTTCGGCGGACGAGGCGTCAGCGGCCAGTTTTTTCTGGGCGGCGAGCTTGGTGTTGAGGATGGTTTCGAGAGCAGCGCGGTCGCGTCCGAGTGAGGCGGTGGCCTGACTTAAAGTTGTCCGCTCGGCCATAATGGCAACCCGCAGAGACTGAAGCTCGACGAGTTTTGCCTGCAAGGCGTCGGCTTCCGCTTTGAGTTCGGGCACAGCAGCGCCTAGCAGGATCGCGCCGCGGACAGCGCCCAGTGCATCATCGGGCTTGGCGGCAAGGGCGGGTGGTGGATTGCGGTCTAGACGGGCCAATGCGCCTAAAAGCGATGACAGGCGGGCGCGGCGGGCTTCGAGACGGACAAGAAGATCGGCCTCGCTTGTCTTTAATTCATTGAGACGGGCTTCGGAGGCCGAGACTTCGGCCTCGCTCTTTTGCACTTTGGCGGCGGTTGAAATCAGTTTGGCGCGGGTGGCGGCAACATCTTCAGCAGCCTTGTTTGCCTTCTGCTCCAGCGCTTTTTTGCGCTCAAGGCTTTTATCAACGTCCTGTTTCAGACTTTCGAGTTTGGACGGGTCCGTGACCTCGGCGCGCGCCTGAAGGGGGCCAAGCAGAATAAGGGCGCAGGCCAGAGGGCGAAGGCTTTTAAGCGGATCAGGCCGGAACACTATTCACACTGATGCCGGGGATGTCGGATGTCGCGCGCGGGGGTGCGTTATCGCCGGTGAGAAGCGATCCGCCCGTCATGCTGTCCGGTGTTGTAATGCCCATCAGGGAGAGCAGCGTCGGTGCAACATCGGCCAATGTGCCAAAGCGCAGGCTGTCGCGCGGGGCATTGTTGAGGCCGGGCCCGACTAGTGTGAAGGGCATGTTCGATGCGGTGGGGCCGCGCCAGACTTTCCCGCTGTCTGGGTCGATCATCATCTCGCCGCGCCCGTAAGCACTGGTGATCGCCATGGTCAGGCCGCGCTTTTCAACTTGCGCGGCAATCTTGCCGAGATATTTGTCGATAGCTTCGGCGGCTTCTATCGTTGCACGCAAATTGCCGGTGCGACCGATGAGGCCGACATTGGCAAAATTGATAAGGAGAAAATCGCGGTCGCCTGCTTTGATCGTGTTCATCGCTTCAGCCGTGAGGTCAGCGGCGCTCAGATCGGGGCGCTTTTCGAGTTTCGTCACCGGCGTTTCGGCCAGCGCCAGAGTCTCGTTGTCGAAAATACGATTGATGCCGCCGCGCCAGAAAACCGAGAGGTTTTTTTCCGCCATGGTTTCGGTGAGCAGCAACTGGCTGGCACCGGCGCGTGCCAGTGTCTCGCTGAAGCTCGCGGGGCTTGTCAGGCGCGGAAAAAGCGGCTCGATCCGGTCAAGACCTGTGCCTTCCAACTGCACCAGCGAGGCGATGCCGGACAGGATCGCGCCGGTTTCGGAGTTGATCAGATCCTGCATCATCCTTGCGCCGAGGTCGGGGCGCAGATTGACGAAAAAGACCGCATCGTCGCGGCGGATGCCACGGTATTTCTGGGCGATGGCCGGAGGGATGCGGTCGTCGTTGATGCCCTTGCTATAACATTGGTCAAGATGCGACGAAAGATAGTCCGCACGCGGTGCAACGGCCTCGCAGATGGCTTTCCATGCGGTCTTGAGGCTTGAGGCGTCCGCCGTCTCGTCGATGGTGAGCGCACGGCCCGTCAGGCTCGCCAGTTGTACATGTTCGGCACCGGCGACATCGTCGATCAGCTCACTCAGGCAGACAATGCCGCTTTGGGGCGCGACGTCGAGCCCATCCATAATGCCGTGAATATAGACCTGTAGTCCTTCATGGCTGAGGCGTGCGGCGAGTACCGCCAGATGGTTCTGGTGGCCTGCAATGCCGCCGGGCGAGACCATGCCGATCAAATGCACCGCGCCACCCAGAGACCTGACGCGCTGAATGAGCTTTTGCAAAGTCGGATTATGGACAAGGCCGCGCGGGCTATCATCGTGCATGGCGCGGTTGATGCGCAGGATGTCCTGCTCGGCGGGCACGCCTGTTCCCATGGTCATATAGCCCGCCTGCACATTGCCGGGCTTGTCGGGGCCGAGGCCCACGGCGGTGCCTGCAGCCTGCAAGATAGTATGCGGATAGGTTCCGGCCAGCCGGTCATAGACGGGCGTACGCGCCAGCGCGAGCGCATTTGCTTCCCGCTCCGCGCGGATGCCCCATCCGTCCAGAAGAACCAGGACCAAGGGTTTGACGCCGACCATACCGCTCATTCTTAAATGTAGTCCTTGCCCTTTACCGAGCAAAAAATGCGGAACTGTCCCTTGGGAAAATCAGTGTCGCCCCGCCCAAGTGATGAAATTAGTCGAAGGCGCGAATCCTGTCCATGTGTCCGCGCCGCAAAGGATGTATCAGGGGACGCAAAAGCGGCAAAGTCCCGAAGAAAATTATTCAATGAGGAGAAGATGTGCTGTTTCGGGCTCAGACGCGATGATAGGGATGGCCCGAAAGGATCGAGACGGCGCGGTAAAGCTGTTCGGCCAGAAGCACGCGGACCAGCATATGCGGCCATGTCATAGGACCCAAAGCCATCAGATGATCGGCGCTATCGCGGAAATCTGCGTCGAGCCCGTCCGCACCACCGATGATGAAGGTGAGGTCTTGCGTGCCTGCATCGCGCCATGTGCCGATGCGGTTTGCGAAACTCACGCTGCCTTCCAGACGTCCGCGCTCATCCAGCATGACAAGGCGCGCGCCGCGCGGCATGGCGGCTTTCAGAAGGGCGGCTTCAGCGGTTTTCAACACGTCACCTGTGAGGCTGCGTTTTTCTTCCGCTTCGGTGAGTCTGAAGCCGGTGAGACTCAATGACCGACCGGCAGCGGCCCCGCGCGCGAGATAGTCGTCGATCAGGGTCTTTTCAGGCCCAGACCGCAACCGTCCGATGGCGCAGATCCCTATCCGCATGTCTTTACGCGGTGGCGCTGTCTTCAGGAATGTCAGCCGCCCACATTTTTTCGAGGCGGTAGAATTCGCGCACTTCGGAGCGGAAGATATGGACGACGATGTCGCCCGCGTCGATCAGCACCCAGTCGCCCTGCGTCATGCCCTCCACACGGGCAAGGCCGAAGCCCTCGTCCTTGAGGCGGCGCATGACATGGTCGGCGATGGAGCTTACATGCCGTGTTGAACGGCCTGTCGCCACGACCATGTAATCGGCCATCGGCGTTTTGCCCGCGAGATTGATCGCCACCACGTCTTCGGCCTTGTCATCGTCAAGGCTTGTCGTGATGAGGGTGAGCATGGCCTGAACCTGCCTGACCGACGCGGCATGGGCCTCGGCATCCGCCTTCTGGCGGGTCAGAACAGCTGCAGGCACTTCCGGCGCGGGCGGTGCTGCAATGGTCGTGGGAACTGCCTTCGCTTTGGTTTTCGGCTTTGCTTTTGCCTTGGGTGCGGGTTTAGCCGCCGACTTTTTGGCCGGTGCTTTGGGAGCCGCTTTGGCTTTCGGTGCCGCTTTGGCTTTCGGTTTGTCAACGGGCTTGGCAGCCGTCTTTGCCGCAGGCTTCTTCGCTGCAACCGGCTTCTTTGCGGGTGCCGCTGTCTTTTTTACAGGTGCCGCCGTCTTTGAAGCAGCAGACTTTTTCGGCGCGGTTGCTTTGGCAGCCGGTTTGGCTTTGGCGGCAGGTTTTTTTGCGCCGGGCTTTCGAGCCGACGTCTTCGTCGCTGGCCGGGCTTTTGCCTGAGCAGGTGCCGCTTTGGCTTTGGGCTTTGCGGGGGCCTTCTTTGCCGGAGCTTTGGCGGGAGCGGATTTCGGCTTTGCAGCGGTTTTGCTGGCTTTGGATTTAGGGCTCAGGAGAGCGCTCCTTATAATCGGTCGGTGTCGGGCGTTTCGCGCCCGTTTCGCGCAGGATAGAACGCGGGGCGCACAACATCAACGCATGATGGCCATTACGCTTTTGTGACGCGGGCGTCTCTTATCGCTGTCGAGGAGGCGCCGTGTCGGCTCCCGTTGAGAAAGACAAGCGCAGGCGGGGCAAGATGCGGCAGCAGGTCGGCGTCCGACGGGTCGAGGGTGACGGGCCGAAGATATTGTGCAGGCAGGCAAAGACGCGCCTTGAGTGTCGAGCCGGGCCTTGGATAGACCGCGATCGGGACTGTGGCGGCAATGACCTGCCAACTCGCCCAGTGCGAGAACTGACACATATTGTCGGAGCCCATAAGCCAGACAAAACTCACACGGGTGTAGGTGCGGGCGAGTGCGGCGAGTGTATCCACGGTGCGCGTCGTGCCTGCACGTGTTTCAAAATCACTGACTGCAATGCGTTTGTCGCCGCGCGTCTTCACCAATGCGCGTGTCTGCGCCAATCGCTGCGCAAACGGGGCCATGCCTTCCATGGATTTGAGCGGATTTTGCGGCGAGACAAGGAACCAGATGCGGTCGAGCTTGAGTGCTCTCAGGGATTCACGCGCGACATGGAGATGGCCCTCATGGGCAGGGTTGAACGATCCGCCGAGGAGACCAATCGTCATTCCGTCAAAAAGAGCTTGCCCGCGTGAAACCTCTTCGCGCATTACGGCCTGATCTGGCCGCTGCCGCGCACGACATATTTGAAGCTGGTGAGTTGCTCGACGCCGACGGGACCGCGGGCATGGAACTTGCCGGTGGCGATGCCGATTTCGGCACCCATGCCGAACTCGCCGCCATCGGCAAATTGCGTCGAGGCATTGTGCAGCAGGATCGCGCTGTCGAGCCCGTCGAAGAACGTTTCGGCGGCAGCCTTGTCGTTCGTGACGATCGCCTCTGTGTGGTGTGAGCCATAGGTGCTGATATGGGCGAGGGCGGCTTCGATACCGTCAACCACACGCACGGCGATGATGGTGTTGAGATACTCTGTATACCAATCATTTTCTGTGGCAGCGATGACGCGGGCATCCGCAGCGCGTGTCGCCTCGTCGCCGCGCACCTCGCATCCGGCATCCAGCAGCATTTTCACCAAAGGAGCCAAATGCGTTGCGGCACAGGCCTTGTCGACAAGCAGCGTCTCAGCCGAGCCGCAGACGCCGGTGCGCCGCAGCTTGGCGTTGAGCACAATCTTTTTGGCCATGTCGAGGTCGGCGGCCTCATGCACATAGACGTGGCAGACGCCTTCCAGATGCGCAAAGACAGGCACACGGGCATCCGATTGCACGCGCCCGACAAGGCTCTTGCCGCCGCGCGGTACAATGACGTCGATGGCTCCGTCGAGCCCTGACAGCATCTCGCCGACAGCGGCCCGGTCCGTGGTCGTGACAAGCTGCACGGCGGCTTCGGGCAGATTGGAGGCGAGGAAACCTTCGATCAGCGCATCGTAGATCGCGCGGTTGGAATACATGGCTTCCGAACCGCCGCGCAGGATAGCGGCATTGCCGGATTTGAGGCACAGCGCGGCCACATCCGTCGTCACATTGGGGCGGCTTTCATAGATGATGCCGATGGTGCCCAGGGGCGTGCGGCGGCGCTCGAAATGCAAGCCGTTGGGGCGGTCCCATTCGGCGATCACCGTGCCGACGGGATCGGCAAGCGCTGCCACTGCTTCAATGCCTTTAGCCATGGCCTCGACGCGGGCGTCATCAAGCAGCAAGCGGTCGAGCAACGCGCCCGAGAGGCCCTTGGCGCGGGCGGTTGCCATGTCTTTGGCGTTGGCGTCCAGAATGTCACCGGCATTGGCCCGGATCACCATGGCGGCGCAGAGGAGACCTGCGTCTTTCTGCTTTGTCGGCGTGCGGGCGAGACGACTGGCGGCGGCGCGGGCTTTCATTCCCATCGCGCTCATCAGTGTACGGATGGCTTCGCTCTCTTTGTCGTTCAGCAGCTCAACGACTTTGCTGGTCTCGGCGGTCACGGCGTTCTGGCTTTCAGGATAAGGGCTTGAATTGACTCTCTGATTCTCTTTTTGCGATCCGAAACATGGGGTGCGGAGGTCATTTACGCAACTTAGCCCATGCAATTCATCAGTTCACGCCATTAAAGACTTGGTTAGCAAAGGATTAAAAATGCTGATCCGCGCCGGATTGTGACTTTCCGAGCACATATTTCAGGGAATCAATCCCAAAATGAACTAATCGAAAGGTCTAGTGGAATTGACCTTTTGAGCTAATCCCCGGAGTCTCGAATCACACAACCTTGGGGGGAGGTCTCTTTTCGGGAGATTTTGGGGGGCGGAGATTTCAGCACAACATGTTGATTTAGTTAATTAAATTAACAAATGCGCAGAAGGCCGCTCTTTCACTCAACAACCTGAAGTTGTGGACGGTCAAATATGGCCGGTTCAGATGCGATGCGTCGGACCTCAGAGGGGGCTGGCGCTAGGTCAGGGGAATTTAATGAAAGCTCGTTCGCCGTTCCGCAGTCTTTTTACCACCACATCCGTTGCTGCTTTGCTCGCGACCACATCTGGCGTTTTCAGTTCGGGCGCGTTTGCGGGTACGTCCTACAACGCACCCAACACGAATGAAGTCTACAATTCAGGCGGGATGACAGATTTCATCGAGGTTCTGACAACGCTCGACAATGATCAGGGCATTGACGGGCTGGTGGTGACTGGAGCGGGCAACGGGGCCTATACGGTCATCAATACGTCCTCCGGCATTATCCATGTGACCGACGAGGGTCTCGATGAAGAGGGTCTGGCCGAATATGACGGCTCGCTCAACGGCATTTACATCACTGATGGTGCCGAGGTTGCAGATAGTCTGATCAATGATGGTGACATCACGGTCGAGGCGAGCCTGACAGCGGGCGTCATGTCGTCGGAAACGAGCCTCTATCGTGACGCGGCCGGCATACGCCTTGATGGTAACGCGGCCGATGGAATTGCCAATAAATCCTTGTGTTCCCCGTCAGGGCTTATGGCACAGATTTGCGGTTATAATTTAAGAAGTATTTGCTTCTCGTCGTCGTGACGGAGGACTGAACATGAGAAGCAAATACTCGAGCCCCAAGAAGCCTGCCGAGCAGGTGGTCAAAGACATCCGGCGAGCGACCCGTCGGCATTTCTCGGCGGAAGACAAGATCAGGATCGTTCCGGAAGGCCTGCGCGGCGAGGACAGCATAGCCGAGTTATGCCGCAAGGAGGGCATCGCCCAGAGCTTGTACTACACCTGATCGAAGGAGTTTCTTGAAGCCGGCAAGCGGCGATTGAACCGCTGGTGAAAGAACTTGGTGAGATGGCGTGATACAGAACGCGCCCGATCAGATTTCTGAAAGGATGAAGACAATGTCTATGGTCAGTGATTGGTTCGGAACACAAGGGCCCGCGCGGTCGCGCCGGTTGAGCCTTGTTGCGGCGGTTATTGTCGGTGTGGTGATTGCGGCAGGCGCACTTGTTTATGTGAACACATCCGGGACGGGCGCCATGCGCACTCAATCGGCAGCGCCGTCGCGCGCCGTCATTGACGGGTTCCGCTCGGCGCATTTCGGTATGAACGAAGGCGCAGTCCGTGCGGCCATTGCCACCGATTTCAGTGCGAAGATCGGACCGGCAGCCGATGCGATCAAGGTGATCGAGAACAAAGTCGAGCGCACCCGTATTCTTGTCGTGCGCGTGCCCGATCTCTTTCCCGATGCAGGCATGACCGAAATCGGTTATGTGCTCGGCTACAAAACCAAAGCGCTGATGCAGATCAATCTCCTTTGGGGCACGCCTTTGTCGCCCGGCGTCACGTCCGAACAGCTCGCCGTGATTGCGACAAATCTGCAACGCTATTTCGTCGGACAGGGTTTCGCTGCCAGAGACGTCAAAGCCAATATCAAAATCGCCAAAGGGGCGATGTTGGTTTTTCAGGGGTATGATGTGAACGGACGACTTGTCCAACTGGTCCGCCGCGCCGAAGCGATGACCTCTCCATCTGCAACTCCTGCACCAGCGGATGGCGCAAAACCCGAAACCCGATACCGCCAGACCCTGCAACTCTCCTATATCGGCGACCCCAAGGCCCCCGACACATTCCAGATCGGCAAAGGCGCGTTCTAGCTATTCGTCATTGCAAGGAGAGAGGCACGGCGGTGATTGCGCTGACGAAAATGGTCAGCTTTTCACCACAAGATCATCGCGATGGATCATTTCCGCCCGACCGGCGAAGCCCAGAAGCGCTTCGATCTCGCTCGAATTGCGGCCTTTTAAACGGTCCGCATCTGCGCTCGAATAAGTGATGAGACCGCGCGCGATTTCGCGGCCATCGTGGTCGCGCACGCTCACTGCATCACCGCGATCAAAGATGCCGTCGACGCGTGTGACACCTGCGGGCAGCAGACTACGGCCTTGCGCCAGCGCTCTGACCGCGCCGTCATCAATCGTCAGTGTTCCAAGTGTTTTAAGTCCGCCCGAAATCCAGCGCTTGCGCGCGGCGACTGGCGTGTTATGTGCTAGAAACCATGTGCAGCGCGCGCCTTCTTCCAGCGCTCGCAAGGGGTGCAAGTGTCGGCCATTGCCGATCGCCATATTGCAACCGCCTTCAATCGCAATCTTGGCAGCGGCGACTTTCGTTTTCATGCCGCCGCGGCTCATCTCGCTTGCCGCGTCCCCCGCCATGCCTTCGATCTCCGTTGTGATCTCCGTGACTTCCGACAGATGTGTCGCGCCGGGCATCGAAGGCGGGGCGGTGTAGAGCCCGTCAATGTCAGAGAGCAGCACGAGGCAGTCAGCCGAAATCATCGAGGCAACACGCGCGGCCAGTCGGTCATTGTCGCCGTATCGGATTTCACTTGTCGCCACCGTGTCGTTTTCGTTGATCACCGGCACCGTGCCGAATTTCAAAAGCGTGTTAAGTGTCGAGCGCGCATTGAGGTAACGGCGGCGCTCCTCGGTGTCATCCAGCGTGAGGAGAATTTGAGCACAGGTGCGGCCATAGGCCGACAGGATTTCCTGAAAGGCGTGGGCGAGAAAAATCTGTCCCACAGCCGCCGCCGCCTGGCTTTCTTCGAGCTTTAGTTTGCCGGGTGCGAGCCTCAACGCGCGGCGTCCGAGCGCGATGGCACCCGACGAGACGATGAGTACTTCCTGTCCACGTGCACGCATCGTCGCTATGTCTTCGACGAAGGCTTGTAACCATGTGCGGTTGAGCTTGCCTGATTCTGATTCGGTGAGTAGCGCCGAGCCGATTTTTACGACGACGCGTTCGGCTTTGGTAAGGCGTTCAATGCCGGAGAGAGTGGAGGTCATGGACGCCAGCCGTCATCATCAGGTGTGTTGAGTGCCGCTTTTTCTTCTGCATTTGTTGCCACAATCGCGTCGGCAACGAGATGCAAGATCGTGGTGACGCCCATGCCGGTGACGCCGGATATCTCATAGACTTTCTTGCCGCGACCGGTGGCTTTTTTCAGCGCCTTGATTTTCTCTTTGCGCTCGTCTTCGCTAAGCGCATCGCATTTGTTGAGGCAGAGAATTTCGGGCTTGTCTTCGAGCCCGCCGCCATAGGCTTCAAGCTCGCCACGGATAATGTTATAGGCGTCGGCCACATCATCCTGTGTACCATCGACCAGATGAATGAGAGTGCGGCAGCGCTCGACGTGACCGAGGAAGCGATCGCCGAGGCCTAGTCCCTCGCTCGCGCCTTCGATGAGACCGGGAATGTCGGCAAGCACGAATGTGCGCGCATCAACGGAGACGACGCCGAGACCGGGCGTCAATGTCGTGAAAGGATAATCGGCAATCTTCGGTTTGGCCGCACTCGTGGCCGCAAGGAATGTGCTCTTGCCCGCGTTGGGAAGTCCGACAAGACCCGCATCGGCAATGAGTTTGAGACGCAGCCAGATCCAGCGCTCTTCGCCTTCCTGTCCGGGATTGGCGTGGCGCGGGGCACGGTTTGTCGCCGTCTTGAAATGTGCATTGCCGAAGCCGCCATTGCCGCCTTTGATGAGGACGAGGCGCTGGCCGACGCGCGTCATGTCGGCGATCAGTGTTTCTTCGTCTTCGTCGATCACTTGAGTGCCGACGGGAACTTTTAAGATCACGTCTTCGCCGTTGAAGCCGTGGCGGTTGCGGCCCATGCCGTGCATACCGGTCTTGCCTTTGAAATGCTGCTGATAGCGAAAGTCGATCAGCGTGTTGAGACCTTCGCAACATTCGACAATGATGTCGCCGCCCTTGCCGCCGTCGCCGCCGTCAGGTCCGCCGAACTCTTTGAATTTCTCGCGCAGAAAACTCACCGCTCCGGCGCCGCCGTCGCCGGAGCGGATATAGATTTTGGCCTGATCAAGAAACTTCATGTGTTCTGTCCGTTGGTCCGTTTCAGCACCATGCGCAGGGCATGGACCTTGGCGCGACGGGCCTCGCTCCAAAGATCGGTTTCGGCAGTATAGCGGAAGCCGAGCTTTGTCAGCACTTGGCCTGACGCATGATTTTCAACCATGTGTCCGGCGGTGAGGCGCGTGAGGGCCGTGCCGTCTTTGGCTTTGAGCGCTGTGAAGGCAAGGCTGACGGCGGCGCGGGCGGCTTCCGTCGCAATGCCCTGATTCCAGTAAGGTTCGCCGATCCAGTAGCCGATTTCATAGGCATCTTGATTGTCGTCGCGGTCGAGACCGACGCAGCCGACTAGCTCTCCGTCTTTTTCAATGGCGAAAGGAATATGCGTGGCATTGGCGTGACCATCCGCGTGGCTTGCGATCCATTGTTCGGCAAGGTCCTGACCGTAAGGATATTTCACGCGGGCCAACATGCTCGCCACTTTCCAGTTGCCGACGAGTGCGCGCACGCAGGCGGCATCGCTTAAATTGAATGACCGGAGAACAAGCCGGTCCGTTGTCATATGTTTTTCCATCGGGGACTCCTTTGCCCCAAGCGGGAAATAAAAAAGGGAGATGGCAATCCATCTCCCTCTCGTATTCGGATGGCCGCCACCTTGCGAGGTGGCGGAGCCTCGCGATTAATCCGCCGCAGCAACTGCCGGCATAGCGACCGGGAGTACGGACACATAGGTGCGGCCGTTTTTCTTGGCGCGGAAGGCGACGACGCCTTCGGCTTTCGCGAAAATGGTGTGGTCTGTGCCCATGCCGACATTGTCGCCGGGATGCACTTTGGTGCCGCGCTGACGAATGATGATGTTGCCGACTTCAACAGCCTGGCCACCAAACTTCTTCACGCCAAGGCGGCGACCGGCGCTGTCGCGACCGTTACGGGATGAACCGCCTGCTTTTTTATGTGCCATGAGAGATTGCTCCTCTGCGTACCGGTTAGGCGGCGGCGATGTTGACGATCTTCACCAGCATCAGATCCTGGCGATGACCGTTCTTGCGGCGGTAATTCTGACGACGACGCTTCTTGAAGATGATGATCTTCGGGCCGCGTGTCATTTCGACGACTTCAGCGGTGACGCTGGCGCCGGAAACGAGGGGCGAGCCGATTGTAACGTCGGCGCCGTTGCCAAGCATCAACACGTCGAGCTGGATCTTGTCGCCAGCATTCGCTTCGACGCGCTCGACTTCGAGAACGTCGTCTTGCGCGACTTTGTATTGCTTGCCGCCTGTCCGGATGACTGCGAACATTTTGGATACCACCATGTAACGATAAAGGGCGCGCGCGCAAAAAACTCCGTGAGCGCGAGCCGGATTGGCGCGCAATATACAGGGGGAGGTCTCCCTGTCAAGGCGCGGACCGCCTGAAAGCGTGGCCAAAAGAGCCGAAAATCCGGCCAATTTGCCGCTGTTTCGGACCGCACCTTAAGCGGGCGTCGTACCCTTATAGCTCCGCCAGATGGTGAGGCCCAAGAAATAGAGGGAAACCGCCAAAAATGCCCAATATGCGGTGGGGTTGGCAGCGGCGGGCGTAGTGCCTGCCGAGCTTCCGAGCACCAGAACCATAGTGAGAGCCCCCCAGGCCCCCGTCATGGCGATGGTCAGCGCGCGGTAGCGGACGACGCGGAAAGGATGGACGAATTTGAGCGGCACAAAGGTCAGGATGCCCAAAGCGATGATGATGAGAAGATTCAGCCAAGGCGGGCTCGCCGTCAGATAGAAGTAGAGGACCACAAGGTTCCAGACGGCGGGAAAGCCCTGAAAGTAATTGTCTTCGGTCTTCATATCGCGGTTTCCGAAGCAATAGAGCGAGGTCATCATAATGTAAGCCGCTGCCGGGATGGCGAGCCCGTAGGGTACGAGACCGAAGCGATAGACGAGGAGCGCGGGGATCACCGTGTAGTTCAAATAGTCGATCACAAGGTCGAGCACGGCCCCGTCCATGCTCGGTGCATAAGCGTTCACATCCACCTTGCGCGCCATCGGCCCGTCGAACCCGTCGATCAGGAGCGCCGCGCCGAGCCAGAGAAGGGCAAGGCGGAAGTCGCCCGAAATGAGGGCGGCAATGGCTAGTAGCCCCGTGACGACGCCGGACGCCGTGAAGGCATGGACGGCCCAGGCGGCGGCAATGCGGGCCCTGAGTGTCATCAGTGCTCTACCGGTCACGCCTCCTGTTAAGCCTTTTCTTTGTGGATCACTCATAAAGGCCGCTCCCCCGTTTCACACAGTCTATCAGGCGGCATCTGAGGCGCTATGGACAAATGAGGGCAAATGCCGCGTGTAAAAAGGCAAATTGGGAAGAGAGACGCCCGATGAAGGCTTGTGTCCCCCCGACTCCTCGGTTTACATTCCGCGCCGCTTCCATACCGCCGGGCAACCGGCTGGCATCTCGCGGAGAGGTGGCTGAGTGGTTGAAAGTACCGCACTCGAAATGCGGCGTGCTCGCAAGGGTACCGTGGGTTCGAATCCCACCCTCTCCGCCATTAGAGCGGGATGACATATGACTGATTCAAAGGGGATTCCCTTTGGAGGAGAT